>DAISWG010000060.1:0-22110 GCA_036826475.1 Miltoncostaeaceae bacterium
CGGATGTCGCTCGACATCGAGACGATCAGCTTGCGGTAGTTCTCGGCCTGGTGGGCCTCCTTGCTCTCGAAGTGGATCTTGGAGAGCTTGGTGACCCCGTCGACGAGCGCCGCGACCTCGCTGCCGAACGCCGCCTCGATGTCCTCGAGCGTTGCACCCGTGTCCTCGACGGTGTCGTGCAGCAGCGCGGCGACGACGGCGGTGCCGTCCAGCCCGAGGCCGGCGCAGATCCGCGCGCAGCCGAGGGGGTGCGTGATGAAGGGCTCGCCGCTGTCGCGCAACTGGCTGCGGTGCGCCTCGTCGGCGTACGCGTAGGCGCGGCGGATCAGGTCGCGGTCGACGTCCGGGTGGTGCGCGGCGACCTCCGCGATGAGGTCGTCGAGCTCCGGAACGGCGGGCGCGAGCCCCAGATCCAGGTCGGCGAGGTCCTTCGACATGTGATGACTGTACCGCTGTTCCCGGCCGGAGACCCCTGGCCCCCCGGCCGGACCGGGACCGGGCGCGGCCCGCCGTTCGTCCGGGGTGCCCGACCCCGTCATCGAGGGTGAGGCCCCCGCCACCGTCCGCCGCAAGTGGGATCGAGGCAGAGCCGGCCTCCGCCCGCGACGCCGGGGTCAGCCCGCCAGGACCCCCTCGGGGACCTCGGCGCGGGCGACGAGGTCGAGCGTCCGCGAGCGGGCGAGGTGGGCGCGGGCCTCGGTGAGCCGCTCCCGGCACGCGCGGTAGAGCGCGGAGCCGGTCAGGTCCCGGCGGGCGGGGTCGGCGGCGGCGCGGACGCCGTCCGGGTCCACGTCAACCAGGCCCACCTCGGCGAGCACGCGCAGCGCGCGTGCCGCGGCGCGCGGGCCGCGGATCGCCGCGCCGTCCCCCAGGAGCACCCGCTCCAGCTCCGGCCCCCACGGGCGGTGGACGCCGTCGCGCAGCCCCGTCCAGATCGCCGCGGCCGCCGGGCGGAGCTCCCACTCCTCCTCCGCCACCGCCAGCGCCAGATCCGTCTCCGGCTCCCCCCACGTGAGGTGCAGCCAGCGCCCCGCCGCGCGGGCCGCCGCCCACGCCGCATCGTCGGCCGACGCCGGCGGGTCCACCAGCACCAGGTGCATGCCCTCCGGCGGCTCCACCTCGGCCAGCCGCGCGTAGTCGACCATCAGCAGCGCCGGCACCCCGCGCGCAAGCGCGATCCGGGCCGCCATCGCCCCCGGGTCGCACCGCCCGCCCGCCAGCACCGCGACCTCCAGGCCCAGGCGCCCAGGCTCCAGGGCCGTCTCCAGCGCCGCCCGTCTGCGCGCGACGTCGGCGACCACGGCGACAACGCCGCGGTCGGCTCCCGCCAGCGACGCGAGCACCGCCAGCGACGCCGCCTCCCCGCGCCGGTCGCGAACCCCCGCCGGCGGCTCCGCCGCGACCGGGGGCGGCGGCCCGGCCAGGCCGTGCTCCCCGTCGCCGTCGAGCACCAGCGGCCGCAGGCCCGCGCCACCCACGCGGTCGGCGCACGCCGCATGCTCGGCTTCACCGGCGAGGAGCTCGCACGCCTGCGCGCAGCCGCCCGGCAGGACGTCACGGGCGGGGATGGCCTGGAGCGCGTCCACCGCCACCCGGGGCCCCACCACGCCCTGCCAGCGCTCGATCTCCAGCGAGATGAGCGCGTCGTGGCGCTCGTCGAGCGCGATGCCCTCCGCCTTCTCGCCCATCCGGAACCCGATCGCCCGGGCGTTCACCCCGCCGGACCGCAGCCGCACCTGCAGGTGCCTCCCCTGCCCCACCCGGGTCGGCGACTCCAGCTCGGCGCCCGGGAGCACCAGACGCACCGGCGGGTTGCCGCGGCCGAACGGCGCCAGGGCCTCCAGCGCCTCCGCCGTGCCGAGCGTCAGGTCACGCGCCCCCACCACCGCGTCGACCGTCCGCACGCGGGCGCGGGCGATCGCGGCGCGTGCGCCCTCCGCGGCCTGCATCAGGTCGTCGCGGAACCGGGCGATCCGCTCCGCCGGCAGCTCCAGGCCCACGGCCCCCGGGTGGCCACCCCAGCGCGTGAGCGTCGCGGACGCCGCGCCCACGAGCCCGTGCAGGTCGACGCCGGCCAGGCTCCGGCCCGACCCCTTCGCCGAGTCGCCCTGACGCGACAGGACGATGGCGGGCCGCTCGAACCGCTCGACCAGCCGCGACGCGACGATCCCCACGACGCCCTCGTGCCACCCGTCCCCGGCGGCGACCACGATCCCCGCCCCCCGGATCTCGTCCGGCTCGGCCTCGAACTGCGCGATCGCCTGCTCGGTGATCTCGCGCTCCACCTCGCGGCGCTCGGCGTTCAGGTCCCACAGCTCAGCGCCGATCGGGTCGGCCGTCTCGCGATCGTCGGCCAGCAGCAGCTCCAGCGCCCGCTCCGGGTGGGCGAGCCGCCCGGCGGCGTTGATCGCCGGCGCCAGCGTGAACCCGAGCGCGCGGGCCGAGACGAGGCGCGGCTCCAGGTCGGCCGCCGCGCACAGGGCGGCGACGCCCGGCCGGGGCGCCTCGCGCATCACCTTCAGGCCCTGGGCGACGCGCCGCCGGTTGTCGCCCACGAGCGGGACGGCGTCGGCGACCGTCGCGAGCGCCACCAGGTCGATGCCCTCGTCGGCGTCGAGCTGGAGGGTGCCGCCGTCGAGGCGGTCGGCCAGCGCCCGCACCACCATGTGGACCACGCCCGCGGCGGCGGGCAGATCGTCCGCCGGGCGCCCGAGCGCCGGGTTGGCCAGGATCCCCGGGGGCCGGTGCCCGCCCGCCAGGTGGTGATCGAGCACGATCGGGTCCATCCCCAGGTCCACCGCGCGCGTGAGCGCCGTGATCGCCGAGGTGCCGCAGTCGACGCACGCCAGCACGCGCGCGCCGCGCTCCGCCAGCAGGTCGACCGTCGCGTCGGCCACGCCGTACCCCTCGGTGAAGCGGCTCGGGAGGAACGGCACCACGTCGGCGCCGCGCGCGCGCAGCGCCCGCACCAGGATCGCGGTGGAGCAGATGCCGTCGCAGTCGTAGTCGCCGTGCACCGCGATCCGCTCGCCCTGGCGGATCGCACGGACCAGGCGGTCGGCCGCCTCGGCGATGCCGGGCAGCGCCTCGGCCGGCGCGAGCGGCCCGTCGGACGCCATGAACTCGCGGGCGGCCGCCGGGTCGCCCAGGCCGCGGCGCACCAGCACCCACGCCACCGGCTCCGGGATCTCCAACGCCTCCTGGAGGGCCGCGACCTCCGCGAACGCGACCCGCCGAGCGCGCCAGCTCACCAGCGCCCCGAGCGGAAGATCCCGACGCAGAGCCAGACCACGATCGCCAGCGAGATGATCGCGCCGGGGATCGCGATGAGCGCCAGCCCCGCGACGTCGGTGGAGCGGGCGAACACGGCGATGACCGCCGACCCCAGGATGAGGGCGGAGGCGACGAGCGCGAGCACCAGCCGGTTGGCGCTCGCCTGGAGCTTGTCGACCGCCTCCTTGAACCCCTCGGGCCGGACGGTGATCTCGATCTCCCCGTCCTTGAACTCGTCGAGCAGCTCGGAGATCTGGAACGGGTACTCGAGGAAGGCCTCGGCGTAGCGGCCCATGTCCCCCCGGACCCGGTCGGCGATCCGGTCGGGCCGGTACCGCTGCGTCGCCGTGCGGATCGCGTAGGGCCGCGCCACCTCGAACACGTTGAGGTCGGGGTAGATCTCCAGCACGACGCCCGCCAGCGTCGCGATCGTCTTGTCCAGCATCACCCACCGCGCCGGCAGCGTGATGTCGAGGCTGTAGATCGTCTGGAAGATCTCGCGCAGCACCTCGCGGGCGTCGATCTCGCCGATCGCCGCCACCGAGTAGCGCTGCACGATCACGGCGAGCCGGTCGCTCAGCTCCTCCTCCATCTGCCGTGGGTACCGCACGCCCAGGGCCCGCAGGCGCCGCGGCAGGCGCTCGGCGTCCTGGTTGAGGATGTCGAGCAGCAGCCGCACCGCCGCCTCGCGGTCGCGCTCGGTGAGCTGCTCGGTCATGCCGAAGTCGACCAGGCTGATCTGGTCGGGGCCGCGCACCAGGATGTTGGCCGGGTGGGGATCGGCGTGGAAGAACCCGTGGACGAACACCATCTGCATCCACGTCTCGGTGATCCGGTTGCCGAGCCGCTTGCGGTCGTCGGGCGACCACGAGTCGAGGTCCAGCCTCCCGAGCACCGTCCCCTCGACGCGCTCCATCGTGAGGACCCGGGACGTGCTGTAGCGCCAGTAGATCTTCGGCACCGCCACCCGGTCGTCGCCGGCGAAGTCGCGACGGAAGACCTCGGCGTTGCGCGCCTCGATGCCGTAGTCGAGCTCCCGCCGGACCGTGCGGGCGAACTCGTCGACCGTCCCCACCAGGTCGATGAACTGGAGCCGCCGCACCCGCTCCGCCGCGACCCGGGCCACCTGGTACAGCAGCTCGATGTCGGCGTTGAGCTGGCGCTCCGCGTCGGGCCGCTGGACCTTGACCACCACCTCCTGGCCCCCGGGGAGCCGCGCCAGGTGCACCTGGCCGATGGAGGCGGCCGCGATCGGCGTCTCGTCGAACTCCAGGAAGACCTGCTCGATGGTGAGGCCCAGCTCGGCCTCCACCACCGCGCGGATGCGGTCGAACGGCTCGGGGTGCGCGTCGTCCTGGAGGCCCCGCAGCTCGGCCAGGATGTCGGGCGGCACCACGTCGGGCCGGGTGGAGAGCAGCTGGCCGAACTTCACGAACGTCGGGCCCAGCTCGTCGAGCATCTCCCGCATACGCCGGCCGCGGTTGCGGCCCGAGGCGCCGTTCAGCTCGTCGGCGGGTCCGTCGTTGCGCCCGAACGCGTACCCGAATCCGTGGCGCGCGGCGACCTGGGCGATCTCCCCCAGCCGCGCAAGGTTCTGACGCCGCTCACCCCGTGCCATCGGCCGAACGTAGCAGCCGCCGCGGATGCGGCGGCCGCCACGCGCGACACGATGTCAGCGGCTACAGGACGTGGAAGGTCCCGCTCGCGGCGAACGGGCCGGAGGCCGTGGCGGCCACCCGGACGGTGAAGCCCTGCCGCGTGGGGGCGAACCCGGGGTCGGTGACGACCTCGACCCCCTCCCCGTCGCTGTTGATGGCGCCGTCGATGACGAGCACCAGGGTGCCGGGGCCGGCGTCCGTCGCCGGGGCCAGCGCCCAGCCGGTGGGGGCCTCGGCCAGCTCCTCGCGGAACTGGACGCCCCCCAGCGCGTGCTGGCCCGGCTGCGCCGCGAACCCGCCGAGCGCCCAACGGCCGGACGACGCCTCTGCGGGCGGACCAGCGGAGACCCCGGACGGGTCCTCCTCGTCCCACCAGGCGACCGGCTCGCCGGCGGGCTCCTGCTCGGTCGCCGGGGCGGCCTCGGCGGCCACCTGCGCCTCGGCGACGAGCGCGATCGGCTCCGCCTCGACGGGCGTCCCGGACGCGGGCGGGTCGAAGGACGCCTCGTCGAACACGGGCGGCTCGTACGCCGGCTCGTCGTACCGCGGCTCGACGGAGACCTCCTCCACCGCCGCGACGGACGGGGCGACCGGCTCCTCGAACGCCGGCTCCTCGAACGCCGGCTCCTCGAACGCCGGCTCCTCGAAGACGGGCTCCTGGTACGCCGGCTCCTCCGCCACGGGGGCGTCGAAGACGGGCTCCTCGAAGACGGGCTCCTCGGCGGACGGGGCGACGAACTCGCCGGTCGGCTGCTCGGACTCCTCGGCGAGCGGCGCCCACGAGGGCATGTCGTCCTGGGGCTCCCAGGCGGCCGGCTCGTCCGCGTACTCCTCGGCGGCGTGGTCGGCGGTCGGCGCCTCCCACTCCGGGACCTCCTGCCGGGCGGCGTCCCACTCCGGCACCTCACCGGCGGCCTCGCCGCCGACGGGCTCGCCGGCGACCTCGCCGGCGGGCTGCTGCCACTCCGGCTGCTCCTCCGTGGCGGGCGGGGCCCACTGCGGGATCTCCTCCTCCTCGGCGGCGGGCTCGGCGCCGATCCACTCGACGTCCCCGGCCGGCTCGGTGGTCGCGGCCTGCTCCACCCAGGCGGGGCCCGCCGCGGCGAGGGGCTGCTCGGCGGCGCCCGACCAGCCGCCGTCGACCTCGCCCGGGAGCGGCCAGCCCGGCTCGGTCACGATCTCGTCGTCCGTCCAGGCCGCGACAGGCGCGTGGACGGGCTCCTCGGCCACGTCCCCGCTGGGCGCGGGCGCGTCGGCGGGCTCGTCGGAGGCGAAGGGGTCATCGGCGAACGGCGCGTCGGCGCCGGGCTCGTCGGCGAACGGTCCGTCCGCGGACGGCTCCTCGGCGAACGGCCCGTCGGCGAACGGCTCGTCGGCCGGCGGCGGCCACGCGGCCACGGGCTCCTGCGCCGGGGCGGGCGGCCACTCGTCCTCGCCGAGCTCCTCCGGCCAGCGCGGGGCGTCCGCCTCGTCGACCGGGGATCCCGCCCCGGCGGCCGCGGCGAGCGGCATCGGCTCGGGCGGCGCCGGCGGGGCCTTGCGGTCCCGGCGGCGGCCACGGCCGCGGCCCTTCGGGGCCTTCGCGGACTTCGGCGCCGAGTCGGCACCCTTGTCGCGCCGCATCTTGACCAGCATGAGCACGAGCAGAACGACGCCACCGATGATGGCGATGTTCATCAGGGACATGTCCCGCGGCCTCCTTGGCGTTACGGCAGCGCGCCGTCATCGACGGCGCGATCGGGCTGACGGCCGCGGCGCGGCCTGGTGTGGCTATCGGCCGCGGCGGCGGATGGTTGAGCCCTCCGCGCCGGCGGGGCGGCTCAGCCGGCGGATCCGGCGATCAGCTCGTAGCGCCCCGACACGGCGAACGGCCCGGGGGCGGTGGCGGCGACCAGCAGCGTGAACCCGTCGCCGTCCGGGGCGAACCCCGCGTCGCCCAGCACCACCACGCCGCCGGCGGAGACGTTCTCGAGGGCCTCCGGGACGAGCCGGATGCGCCCGGCCTGCACCTCGCCGGCGATCCGCGACGGGAACGTCACGCCGCACAGCGCCATGTGGCCCGCCTGGACGGCGACGCCGCCCAGCGCGAAGCGGCCGGACGCCTCCACCCGGGGGGCGGCCCCGGCGGGGGGGCCGAACCACTCCGACAGTGCCGCCGGGTCGGGCTCCCAGGCCGGCGGCCGGGGGGCGAACACCGATGGCGCGGTCCGCGGCACCGCCTCTGCGTCGAACTCCGGCACCCAGACGGGCGCCGGGGCCACGGGGGGCTCCTCGGGGATCGCCGCGGTGGGCTCCTCGGCCGCCTCGGCGTCCGGCTCCTCGGCCAGCTCGTCCGCGACCTCCGCGGCGGGCTCCTCCAGCGCGTCCGGCGCACCCACGGGGGCGACCGCGACGGCGGCGGCGGCCTCGGCGGCGGCCAGGTCGGCCTCGGCGGGCTGGTCGAAACCGATCTCCCACGCGTCGGCGGCCTCGGCCTCGGCCCGCAGAATGCTCTCGTGCGTGGGCTCCGACGACGTGTCGGGGCGGTCGGCCGCGGCGGCGGGCTGCGCGTCCTGGCGGCCCTTCACGTAGGCCGCGGCGACCAGGATGGCCGCGGGGATGACGAGTCGCGTACGCACGAGGGGGCCTCCGTTCCACCCTGCGCCGGACGGCGCGCGACGGGCCCGCGCGGACCCGTCCCACTCGATATCGGGCGGCCGGGGCCGGCCTTTAACCGGTCGTGCCGTCCTCCGGGCCGCGCTCGAGCAGCCCCAGGCGGTGCTCCAGCTCCATCAGGCGCAGCTGCACGTCCTCCAGCTCCGCCCTGGTGACCACCCCGAACTCCCGCAGCACGCCCTGCACCCCGCCCTCCAGGCGGCCGACCAGACCGGCGCCGGGGCTCCCCTCGCCCCGGACCCGGGCCATCAGCCGCTCGACGACCGCGGCGCCCTCCTCCCCGGTCGCCTGGCCCTTGCGGACCAGCTCGGCGGCGGCGGCCTCCGCGCGCTCGCGCGTGAGGTATGCCGCCCCGATGGACAGGAGCACGGCCTGCTCGAGACCCTCGCGTACCGTCGTCATCTGCGTCGTTTCCTCTGCACCTGGCGGTGCCGTCGCTGGCGGGTCGGGTCCGGTCGCGCCCTGCGGTCCCCGTTGCCGGGCTCCTTCTCCTCCGCGGCGCCGACCTCCTGCGCGTCGCCGTCCACGCCCCCGTCGGCGCCGTCGGCGCCGTCCGCGACCGCGACCGGCTGCCCGTCGCCATCGGCCTCCACCTCGGCCCCGGCTCCGGGCTCTTCGTCGGGCTCGACCTCGGGCCCGGGCTCCGGCGGCTCGGCGGCCTGCGACGCGTCGTCGCCGGCCTCGAGCTGCGCGGGCTCCTCGTCCTCGTCGTACTCCTCGTCGTACTCGTCGCGCTCGTCGTACTCGTCCTCGTCGTCGTCGGGCCGGTCGAGGCCCGCCTCGGCGCGGAGCTCGGCGTCCAGAGCCGCCTCGGCGCGCGCGAGCGCCGCGTTGTCGACCACGTCGGAGTCGGTGCTGAGCACGGCGGCGCGGCGGCGCTCGATCTTGGAGCTGCGCCGCTTGTTCTCCGGTTCGCGCTCCTTCCACAGGGCGGCGAGCGGCGCGGCGATCGCGATCGACGACAGACCGCCGGAGAGGATCCCGACGAGCAGCGCGAACGCGAAGTCCTTGAGCGTGTCCCCGCCGAAGAAGTAGAGGACCGTCAGCGGGATGAGCGTGGTGAGCATGGTGATGAGCGATCGCGTCAGCGTCTCGTGCACCGACACGTTCACGACCTCGCGGTATGTCGACCGCCGCATGATCGGGACGTTCTCGCGGATGCGGTCGAACACGATCACCACGTCGTAGAGCGAGTATCCGAGGATCGTCAGCAGCGCCGCGACCGTCGCGCTCGTCACCTCCCTCCCGGTGAAGGAGTAGATGGAGAGCGACAGCCACACGTCGTGGATCACCGAGAGCAGCGCCGGGATCGCGAGCTTGTACTCGAACCGGATGCTGAGGTAGATGACGATGACCCCGAAGCTGAGCAGGATCGCCCAGATCGCGTTGCGCAGGATCTGCTTGCCGAACGTCGGGCCCACCAGCTCCAGCTGGTAGGTGTCCTCGATCACGCCGAACTGCTGATCGAGGGCGCGCTTGAGCTCCCGCTGCTCGGGCGGCTGCAGGGTCTCCGTCTGCATCTGGAAGCCCTGGACGTCGTTGCCGTCGATCTGCTCGGTGGTGCTCTGGATCTTGGCGTCCGAGTAGCCGAGCTGGGCGAACAGGTCGCGGACCTGCTGCTCCGACGGCTGGTTCTGGAAGCTGGTGGTGATCCGCGTGCCGCTCTCGAAGTCGAGGCCCAGGTTGAGGCCGTGGATCCCGATCCAGAACGCCCCGATGATCATCGGGATGATCGAGATCGCCAGCCACAGCTTCCACTTGCCGACGAAGTCCATCTTCCAGCGGATCTCCCGCTGGTGGAGCCCCAGGTAGCGGTCGTCGCGCAGGAAGCGCGTCTCGGCCAGCACGTTGAATGCCGCGCGCGTCGCGACGACCGCGGTGAACAGCGAGAGCAGGGTCCCGACGAACAGCGTGAACGCGAAGCCCTTGACGCCCGCGGTGGCGAACAGGAACAGGATGAGGGCGGTCGCCAGCGTCACGACGTTGGCGTCGATGATCGCCGTGATGCCCTTCTTGTAGCCCGCCAGGACCGCGGCGCGGGGCGTCTTGCCGGCCCGCGCCTCCTCTCTGACGCGTTCGAAGATGACGACGTTGGCGTCGGACGCCACGCCGATGGTCAGGATGATGCCCGCGATGCCCGGCAGCGTCAGCGTGATGGGCACCAGCACCACCACCGCGTACAGGAAGACGCCGTAGACCAGCAGCGCCAGGGCCGCGATGAGGCCCAGGAAGCGGTAGTAGACGATCAGGAACAGCATCACCAGGGCGAGGCCCACGATCCCGGCGATCAGGCCCTCGCGCAGCGACTCCTTGCCCAGCGTCGCCGAGACCTGCTTCTGGCTGATGACCTCGAGGTCGATCGGCAGGGCGCCGGAGTTGATCTGCTTGGCGAGGGTCTCGGCCTCGCCCTGCGAGAAGTCGCCGTTGATCTCGGCGCCGTTGCGCCCGTCGATCCCGTTGGGGTACTGGTTGTAGTCGACGGTCGGGCTGGAGACGATCGTCCCGTCCAGGATGATCGTGAAGCGCTGCAGCTCGTTCCGGAGCGCGCCGTCCTGGGCGAGCTGCCGGGTGATGTCGGCGAACTTCTGGCGCCCCTCGCCCGTGAACTGGAGCGTCACGACCCGCTGGCGGCTCCCGAGCCCGCCGGTCTGGATGGTGGCCCGCGCCTCGGTGATGTCGGCGCCCGTCAGGCCCGGGGCGTTCTGGAAGACGAGGTAGCTGGTCTGCGTCCCCACGTCGCGGGTCTGCAGGCGCTGGTCCTCCTGGGCCGCGATGAACAGCCCCTTCGGCACGACCTGGACGGTGACGTTGTCCGGGATGGTGTCGTTGGGGAAGCTCTCCTTCAGGTCCTGCCGCGTGTTGGCCGGCGGGATCCCCGGGATCGGCTGTTTCGTCTCCTTGTCGAACGCGTAGTACGTCGGCAGGCCGCGCGACGACTCGGGCGTCGTCTTCTTGGCGAGCTGCACCGCGTCCCACAGCGTGCGCGACGGCGTCGAGTCGACGACGTTGCGCTCGAAGTTGATGAAGACGAGCTGGGCGGGCTGGATCAGGTCGTTGACGACCTGCTCCGGGTTGTCCGCGCCCGGCAGGGCGACGACGATCTGGTCGTTGCCCTGCGTCTGGATCTCGGGCTCGGCGACCCCGAACGAGTCGACGCGGCTGCGGATGATCTCGACGGAGCGGTCGATCGCCTCCGGCGTGACCTGGCTGGTCTCGGTGGCGCGGCCCTCGAGGACGACCTCGACGCCGCCCTGGAGGTCCAGGCCGAGGACGGCGGGGCGGAGCGCGATGGCGACCAGCGACGCGGCCAGCAGGCCGACGATGACCGCGATGAGGAGGAGCGGGCGCCTCACAGGGGGGTCGCGGCCTAGGCCTCGCCGGTCGCGGACGCCTCAGCGGTCGCGGCAGGCGGGGTCAGGACTCGGGCGATGGAGCCCTTGGCGACGCGGATGTCGAGGTCCTCGGCGACCTCGAGCAGGACGGTCTCGCCGTCCTCGACCTCGGTGATGGTGCCGTAGATGCCGGAGACGGTGACGACCTCGTCGCCGGGCTGGAGTCGGGACATGATCGACTCGAGCTCCTTGCGGCGCTTCTGCTGCGGGCGGACACCGACGAGGTAGATCAACCCGATGAAGACCAGGATGTAGATCGGGAGAAGGATTCCCATGCGGGCGCGATGACCTTTGGAGAGGGCGCCGCCGGTGGGCGGGCAGGGGCGGCCGACGGAGGCGAAGATAGCAAAGGGCATCGGCGTTTCCGGCACATGACGTAAGCGCCGGGGACGCCCGGGCGGCCGTGCTAGCCTCGCGCGCCGTGACCGTCGCGGCTACCCCTTCGCCGTTTGCCCGCGCCTGGACGGCCCGTTGGCCGATCGGCGTCGAGCTGGCGCTCTTCTTCGTGCTGATGGCCGCGTACGAGTGGCTGCGGGATCTCGTGGCCACCGAGGACTTCGAGCGGGTGCTCGGGCACGCCCACGACGTCGTGGACGCGGAGCGCGCCCTGGGGGCGTTCTGGGAGCCCGACATCCACCACTGGGTGCAGGGCATCGGCCCCCTGGAGTTCACGACGACCTGGGTCTACACGCTCGCCCACACGACGGGCTTCGCGGTCGTGTTCTTCTGGGTGTGGTTCCGCCGGCGCGGCAACTACGCGATGTTCCGGAACTGGTTCTGGATCACCAACGCCCTGGCGGTGGTCGGCTACTGGCTCTACCCCCTCGCCCCGCCGCGGCTGTCCGGGCTGGGGCTGGCCGACCCCACGAAGGAGTCGCTCGAGCTGGGCGGGTCGCTGTCCTGGTTCCAGCCGTTCCGGAACGAGTTCGCCGCCATGCCGTCCATGCACGTCGGCTATTCGGTCCTGTTCGCCCTCACGCTCTTCTGGCTCAACCGGGGGTCGCGGTGGCGGTGGCTGGCGTTCCTGTGGCCGGCGGGGATGCTGTTCGTCGTGGTGGCGACGGCGAACCACTGGTGGCTCGACGGCGTGGGCGGCGCGGCGACCGTGCTGATCGGGCTGGCGGTGGCGTGGCGCCTGAGCGGCGGCCTGCCCATGCCCTGGGACTGGAGGCCCCGCCGGGCGTGACCCTGGATCCGGCGAAGATCGTGGATGCGGGGCGTGAGAGCGCCGCGTCAGGCGGGATTCGGCGTCGCACCCGCAGGCCCCCCCCTCGGGTCGCGCCGAATCCCGCATGGCGCATGCGATCTCGCGCATCCGCGCCGCGAGATGCGGCGGATCCAGGGTGAGAATCGCGATGGTCACGGAGTACGCGTATCCGGTGCTGGGCGGCGTGCCGGAGCACGTCCACAACCTGAGCCTCCAGCTCGTCCGGATGGGTCACGAGGTGACGGTGGTCACGGCCAACGCGCCGTTCAGGCTCCGCGGTCGCGCGCGGGCGATCGACGCGGAGAACCTCCGCGAGCACGGCTACCGCACGGTGCGGCTGGGGATCTCGATGCCGATCCGCGGCAACGGGTCGGTGGCACGGTGCGCCGTGGGGATCGGGCTGAAGGCGCGGGTGGCGAAGGCGCTGGAGGGGATGGACGTCGTCCACTCCCAGGGGATGGCGCATCCCAGCATCTGCCTGTGGGCGTTGCGCGTCGCGACGGGGCCGGTGAACGTGGGGACGTTCCACACGTATTTCGAGGGCGGCCATCCGGGGTACCGGTACCTGTTCGCCTACGTGCGCAGCACCGTCCACCGGACCGACCGGATGATCGTGGTGTCGGAGGCGTGCATCACCGCCCTGCGGCCGTACTTCCGCGACCAGCCGTTCCAGATCATCCCGAACGGCGTGGACACCGAGCTGTACCGGCCCCTGCCCGCCGGGGAGCGGCCCCCGGGGCCGCCGCGGATCCTGTTCGTCGGCCGCCTCGACCCCCGCAACGACCTCCGAACGCTGCTGGATGCGGCGCGGATCCTGGCCGACGAGGGCCGGGAGTTCGTGGTGCAGGTGGTGGGCGACGGCTCCGGTTGGGACGAGGGTCACCAGCTCGCGGATGAGCTCGGCATCGCCGACCGCATCGAGTGGCTGGGCGAGCAGGACAAGGAGCGGCCGCGGCTGTACCGGGAGGCCGACGTGTTCGCCGCGCCCTGCACGATCGCCTCGTTCGGGGTGGTGCTGCTGGAGGCCCTGGCGAGCGGCACCCCCGTGGTGTGCGCGGACAACATCGGCTTCAACCAGGTGATCCGCGACGGGATGCCGGGACGGTTCCACACCCCCCATGACCCGCGCAGCCTGGCGGCGGGCATCGGGGAGCTGCTGGACGACCCGGCGTTGCGCGCGGAGTGGGGCCGGCGGGGCCGGGCGATCACCGAGGAGCGGTACGCGTGGACGTCGATCGCCGCCCAGATCGAGGCGGTGTACCGGGAGATCTACGACGCCCGCGGCGGGGCGGCGCGCCCCCACCCTCCGGTGGGCGTGCGGTTCAACCTGCGGCGCAACCCCTGGGAGTTGGTCAAGGGCATCCCGGGGGCCCTCCGCGCGGGGGATCCGGAGGCGCGGGACGGCGGCGTCGGCCGGCCGCGGCCGGATCAGCTGGGCGATGCCGACGCGCGGCGCAACGGCGGCCGCGCGCGGAGCGGGGGCGGTTCCCCCTAGGGGCCGGGCGTCGGGGAGCCGGGCGTCAGGAGCCGCGCGCCGGCGGGACCGACCCGAGGGTCGCCACGCCGGAGAGGACGCCCACGACGTCCCGCATGTTCAGCACCCCGACGAGCGTGTCGCCGTCGCTCACCAGCAGGTGGCGCACGCCGCGGGCGATCATGAGGTCGCAGGCCTCGTCGAGGGGCGTGCCCGGGGCGACGGCGACGGGGTGCACCGTCATGTGATCCCGCACGGGCGCCCGGTCCAGGTCGGTCCCGCCGGCGATCGCGCGCAGCACGTCGCGCTCGGTGATGACACCGCCGCCCTCGATGTCGACGATCCCGAGACCGGTCCGCGCCGAGGCGAGCGCCTTCGCCACGTCGCGCAGGGAATCCCCGGGCGACAGCGTCACCTTCACGTCCGCCATCACGTCCCGCACCGTCCGCGACATGGCGGGGACTCTATGGCCCGGCGCGTGCGTGCGCCAGCCACCGGGATTCCCCGAACCAGCGGTACATGGTGGTCCTGGAAGGCGGGCGGGCCTCACCCCGGCCGACACGGGCACGCAGCCGGTCGATGACCACCCGAAGCGGGGCGCCCCGGGCCCACAACCCCTCCGCCTCCCGGCGAAGCCCCGGCCACGCATAGGAACCCGGCCGCGACCGCGGCGCAGGCCCCCGCGCCCCCCGCAGAAGCCGCTGGCGGTGGACCTGGAGCGCCCGCCGCCTGCGGGCCGTCAGGCAGCCGGCGGCCTCCCAGACACACCTCAGGGAGTAGGCGAAATCCCGGCCCGCCCGGGACCGCTGGAACACCTCCGACCGATGAGCAGCGCACAACCACACCTGGACCCCACCGGGAAGGAGGAGCTGGCGACGCTCACCCTCCCCCGGTCCCATGCAGATCGCACACGGTGGACGCGACCCCAGCGCCGCACCCTTGTAGAAGCTCTTCGGCATCACCGACATCCTCACCCCGCCACCACTGTCGGGACAGCACCCGACCGCGACGACACCGCACCGAGGGCGTGCCGCCCTGTGTCACAACCGGGACTTCGGGAAAGCCCCAAGTGGGACGGACGGACGCGAAACCGACCACGACCCGGGGTGTTCCCGGCGGGTTCCAGGGCGGATCCCACCGGCCGCACAGTCGGCCCGGACGACGCCGACGCCGAAACCGGGACTACCGATGAGCCCCAAGTGGGACACGAGCGACAAGGAGGAGCGCTCCCTGAGACCGCGGGGTCTCATCGAGGACCCGGACGGCACGACACGCTTATCGACCCCCGAGTGGGACGTCGAGGCGGCCCCGAGTGGGACATCGAGGCGGCCCCGAGTGGGACACGAGGTCGGCCGCCGGCCCCTGAACCTTGGATCGGCATGCGGTTCCTCCGTAACCGCGTCGCGTGAGGTGGGCGCGGCCGGCCTGCTCGGCGAGCGATCCCGGGACGGCCCCGGCGACGAGCCGGCCTGGTCCTCCTGGGCGGGGTTGGTCCCGTCCGGCGCAGGGGGCCTCCGGGTCCGAATGGGGACGGAGGTGAGCCCCAAGTGGGACTCGGGACGTCAGGCGGTGAGGGCGGCGGAGAGGCGGTCGAGGCCGGCGGCGAGGTCGCGGCGGCCGAGGCCCAGGCGGAAACGGTCGCGGTCGGCGCCGAAGGCGGAGCCCGGGAGGATCAGGGCGTCATGGTCGCGGGCGAGGTCGAGGGCGAAGGCCTCGGCGTCCGGGTGGCGCAGCAGCCGGGGGAAGGCGGTGGTTCCGCCGCGGGGCGGCGCCCACGCCACATGCTCCGGGTGGGCCGCCGCGAACTCCTCGGCCAGCGCCCGGTTGCCGGCGACGATCGCCCGCGCCCGCGACAGCAGGGACTCCCGGGCCCGCAGGGCGATGATCGCCAGCACCTCCGACGGCGCCGACGAGCAGATCGTCGTCCAGTCCTTTCGCGCCGCAGCGCGCGCGAGGAGGGTGCGGTCGCGGGTCGCGATCCACCCGATCCGCAGGCCCGCGAGGCCGAAGGCCTTCGACATCACCCCCACCGACACGGACCGCTCCGACAGCTCCGCCGCCGCCGGCAGGCGATCCGCGGGATCGGCCTCCAGCAGGCGGTACACCTCGTCGCCCACGAGGACGGCGCCCGCGTCGTCCGCGATCCGCGCCATCTCCGCGAAATCCGGGGCGTCGGGCATCCAGCCCGTCGGATTGTTCGGGACGTTGACCATCACCAGGCGCGTCGCCGGGGTCACCGCCGCCCGGAAGCGGTCGAGGTCCAACGTCCATTCGGACCCGGCGTCGACGTTCAATTGAACGACGGCCACATCGGCGCCCGCCGCCCGCGCCACCTCGTGGAGGGACTGGTAGGCGGGGACCACGGTCACGGCGCGGTCGCCCGGGCCCGCCAGGACGCCGGAGAGGACGAAGATCGCCTCCTCCGCCCCCGCGCACACCAGGACGTCCTCCGGCTCCAGGCCGTCGTACATCCCCGCGATCTCCGCCCGTAGCAGGGGATGCCCCGCCGACTCGGTGTACCCCAGCCCCAGGCCGTCCCACAGGGCCCGGCCCTCGTCGTCGGCGAGCGCCAGCAGCTCCCGCAGCGACACCGGCTCGGCGTCGGACGCGCACAGGTTCCACCGGACGTCGAACTCGAAGCGCGCGAACCAGCGCTCCAGCGCGAACTCCGGGAGGTCCACGCGACCCCCGGCTACGTCACGTCCAGGTCCACGAACCACACCCGGTCGAACCCGTCGATCGCGGCGATCTCGTTCGCGACGTCCGGCGACACCGGCGAGTCGACCGTCACGGCCATCACGGCGCCGCCCTCGGTGCGCGACCGCGACACGGCCATCGACGCGATGTTGATGTTCGCGAGACCCAGGATCGTCCCGACGCGCCCGATCTGACCCGGGATGTCGAGGTAGCGGAACAGGCCGATGTGCGGGGCCAGCTCGATGTCGATGTCCTCGCCGAACGCCGACACGAGGCGCGGCCGCGACGTCGTGCCGACCGTGGTCCCGCTCAGGCTCACGTCCCCGGAGCGCACCGTCAGGCGGTTCGTGTAGTCGCGGGCCCGGGGGATCGCGATCTCCGACCACTCGATGCCGCGCTCCGCCGCCAGGCCGGCCGCGTTCACCACGTTCACCGCCTCCTCCACCCGGCCCCCCAGCACCCCCGCGAGCACCGTGGACGTCAGCATCCGCGTGTCGAGGTTCGCCAGGTCGCCCTCGTAGGAGATCTCCAGCGGCGAGGGGCCGCCGGTGATGGTGGTGATGAGCTGCCCCAGCTGCTTGGCGAGCGGCAGGAACGGCCCCAGCACCGCCAGCGCCTCCGGGCCCACCGACGGGATGTTCACCGCCGACGTCACCACCCCGCCCGTCAGCGCGGCGGCAACCTGCTCGGCCACCACCACGCCCGCGCGGTCCTGCGCCTCCTCCGTCGACGCGCCCAGGTGCGGCGTCACCACCACGCCCGGCAGCCCGAACAGCGGGCTCTCGGTGGTCGGCTCCACCGGGAACACGTCGATCCCCGCACCGCCGAGGGTGCCGGACTCGAGCGCCGCGACCAGCGCGTCGGTGTCGACCACGTCGCCGCGGGCGGCGTTGATCAGGCGGGCGCCGGGCTTCATTGCCGCGAAGGCCGCCGCGCCCACGAAGCCCCGCGTCTCGGGCGTGGACGCCAGGTGGAGGGTGATGAAGTCGCTGGCCCCGTAGAGGTCCTCGGGCGTGTCGGCCTTCTCGACGCCCAGCTCGCGGTACCGGCCCTCCGCCACGAGCGGGTCGTAGGCGATCACGTTCATGCCGAGGCCCTTCGCGCGCTCGGCCACCATCTGGCCGATCCGGCCGAACCCGAGCACGCCGAGCGTCTTGCCGGTCACCTCGATGCCGCCGAACTTCGAGCGCTCCCACCGGCCCTGCACCAGGCTGGAATGGGCCTGCGGGATGTTCCGCGCCTGCGACAGCAGCAGCGCGATCGCGTGCTCCGCCGCCGACAGGGCGTTGGAGCCCGCGGCGTTGCAGACGACGATGCCCCGCCGGGTGGCGGCCTCGACGTCCACGTTGTCGACGCCGGTGCCCGCGCGCCCCACGACCTTCAGGCGGTCGGCCCTGGCGATGAGGTCGGCGGTGACCTTGGTGGCGCTGCGGACCACCAGCGCGTCGTACGCGCCGACGCGCTCGAAGAGCTCCTCCTTGGACCAGTCGAGGCCGAGGTCCACCGTGAACAGGCTGGACAGGTGCGCGACGCCGGCGTCGGCGATCTTCTCGCACACCAGCACCCGCAGATCGGCACGGGCGAGCGTGCCGGAGGCGGCGGCGGTCATCGCGTCAGCCCGCGGCCGGCGCGGTCTCGGCGAAGACGCGCTGGGCGGCGGCGACGCCGGCGCCCGGCTCGACCGGCCGGCCCAGCTCGCGGATCACGTGCTCGAGCGCCCCGATCGCGGTCAGGACGTCGCGGTGGTCGTAGTAGCCGCAGTGGCCGATCCGGCCGATCTGGCCGGCCAGCTTGCCCTGGCCGCCGGCGATCTCCACGCCCCAGCGCGCCTTCATCAGCTTCGGCACGGCCTTGCCGTCCACGCCCTCGGGGATCCGGAACGCGGTGACGACGTTCGCCTCCGGGTTCTCCGGCCCCAGCAGCTCGAGCCCGATCCCCTGGACGCCCGCGCGCGTGGCGCGGCCGATCACCCGGTGCCGGGCGAACACGTTCTGGAGTCCCTCGTCCTCGATGAGGCGCAGGGCCGCCTGCAGCTGGCAGACGATCGTGACCGGCGGGGTGAAGGGGCTGCGCGAGCCGCCCTTGCGGGTGCGCTCCCAGTCCAGGTAGAAGCCGCCGGCGCCGAGGCCCGCGGAGCGCTCGAGCGCCCGCGCGTCGGCGGCGACGAACGCGAGGCCCGGGGGGGTCATCAGGCCCTTCTGGGACCCGGAGACCACGACGTCGATCCCCCACGCGTCCATCGGCAGGTCCACCACGCCGAGGCCCGAGACCGCGTCGGCCACCAGGATCCGATCGCCGGCCGCCTCGCGCAGCGCGGGCAGGTCGGACACGGCGCCCGTCGAGGTCTCGCTCTGGGTGACGAACACCACCTCGATCTCGGGGTGCTCGGCGAGCGCCGCGGCGACGCCCTCGGGGTCGATCGGCCGGCCCCACTCCCCCTCGATGTGCACCGGGTCGGCGCCCTCGTCCTTCGCGATCGACGCGAAGCGGTTGCCGAAGTTGCCGCACGACGCCACCAGGATCTTCTCGCCCGGGCGCGTCAGGTTGGCGACGGCGGACGACATCGCACCCGTCCCGGACGCCCCGTAGACGAGGACCTCGCCGGAGGTCTGGAACACGCGGCCGAGGCGCTCGACCACGTCCTCCCAGATCGCGATGAACTCGGCGGAGCGCGAGTACAGGATCGGGCGCGCCCCAGCCTCCACCACGCTGGGCGGGAGGGCCGTGGGCCCCGGGGTCATGAGCGTGTGCTTCAGGGCGCCGACGGTCGCGGGGGCGGACGTCGGGGTGGATGCGGGTGAGGTGGTCAGCGTCAGAACTCCGTGTCGATCCAGCTCATCATGCCGCGGAGGCGCTTGCCGACCTCCTCGACCTTGTGCTCGGCGTCGCGCCGCTCGAGGGCGTTGAAGACCGGGCGGCCCACCTGGTTCTCGGTCAGGAACTCCTTCGCGAACTGGCCGCTCTGGATCTCGTACAGGATCTGCCGCATCTCGGCCCGGGTGTCGTCGGTGATGATGCGGCGCCCGCGGGTGAGGTCCCCGTACTCGGCGGTGTTGGAGATGGAGTAGCGCATCCCCGAGATGCCCTTCTCGTACATGAGGTCCACGATCAGCTTGAGCTCGTGGAGGCACTCGAAGTAGGCCAGGTCGGGGTTGTAGCCCGCCTCGACGAGCGTGTCGAACCCGGCGCGCACCAGCTCGGTGAGGCCGCCGCAGAGCACCACCTGCTCGCCGAACAGGTCGGTCTCGGTCTCCTCGGCGAACGTCGTCTCGATGACGCCCGCCCGGGTGCAGCCGATGCCCTTCGCGTAGGCCAGGGCGGTGGCCATGGCCGTGCCGCTGGCGTCCTGGGCCACGGCGACGAGGCCCGGGGTGCCGGCGCCCTCGGTGTAGGTGCGGCGCACCAGGTGGCCGGGGCCCTTGGGGGCGCACATCAGCACGTCGACGCCCTCCGGCAGCGGCACCTGGCCGAAGTGGATGGCGAAGCCGTGGGCGAACAGCAGGGCGTTGCCGGGCTGCAGCCCGCCGGCGATCTCCTCGCGGAAGAGCTTCGCCTGGTGCTCGTCGGGCGCCAGGATCATCACCAGGTCGCCCTTCGCGGCGGCCTCGGCGGGCGACAGCACCTCCAGCCCCTGCTCCCGGGCCTCCGCGACCGACGCGGACGAGGGGCGCAGGCCCACCACCACGGACACCCCCGAGTCACGCAGGTTCAGGGCGTGGGCGTGGCCCTGGCTGCCGTAGCCGATCACGGCCACGGTCCTGCCGCTCAGCAGCTCGAGATCGGCGTCGTCGTCGTAGAACATCGGCACGGGGCGGCTCCGGGTGCGGTGTGGTGGCGTGTCGGGCGGGGTCGCCCGGGTGGATCAGGTGACCGAGCGGCCGCGGCCGAGGGCCACGACGCCGGTCTTGACCAGCTCGATGAGGCCGAAGGGCCGCAGGAGCTGCTCGAAGTTCAGGAGCTCCTCGGTCTCCCCGGTCACCTGGATGGTGAGCGACTCGGGGGTCACGTCGATGATCCGGGCGTCGAAGATCTCGACGAGCTGGATGACCTCGCTGCGCGTGCGCGCGTCGGCGTGCACCTTCATCAGCGCGAGCTCCCGGGACACCATGTTCTCGGGGTCGAGGTCGCGGATCTTGATGACGTTGATGAGCTTGTCGAGCTGCTTGGTGATCTGCTCGACGGGGAAGCGGCTGGCATCGACGGTGATCGTCATGCGCGAGCGGTCCTCGACCTCGGTCGGGCTCACCGCCAGCGAGTCGATGTTGTAGCCGCGCCGGGTGAACAGTCCGGCGACGCGCGAGAGGACGCCCGGCTTGTTCTCGACCAGGACGGAGAGGGTGTGCTTCACGGGCGCGGAGCATACCCGACCGTCCCCTCCCGCCCGGGTCCGGCACCACGACGCGCCGCCGGCGTGGCCTACGCTTGTGCCATGGAGGGACGCCTGCTCGTGGTGGACGACGACCCGCGGGTGCGGGCGGAGCTCAGCCGGGCCCTGGAGTACGAGGGGTTCGACGTGGCGGCCGCCTCCGACGCCTCGGGCGCCCTCGCCGCGTTCCGGGCGGCCCCGCCGGACCTGCTGTTGATGGAGGCCCGCCTGCCGGACGAGGACGGCCTGGCGGTGTGCCGCCGCCTCCGCGACGACGGGGCCCGGGTGCCGATCCTGATCGTCACCGGCCGCGACGCCGTGGCCGACCGCATCGCCGGCCTGGAGGCGGGGGCCGACGACTACCTGGTGAAGCCGTTCAGCACCGCCGAGCTGATCGCCCGGGTCCGGGCCCTGCTGCGCCGCCGGCGCGACCTGTCCTCGGTCACCACCACCCGGTACGCCGACCTCAACCTGGACCACGCGACCCGCGAGGTCCGGCGGAGTGGCCGGCCCGTGGCCCTCACCCGCCGCGAGTTCGACCTGCTGGCGCTGTTCATGGCCAACCCGGAGGTGGCGATGCCGCGCACCCGGCTGGTCGCCGAGGCGTGGGGCGGCGAGCCCGACCCCCCGGGCACCGCGGCCGTCGACGTCTACGTGGGCTACCTGCGCCGCAAGCTTGAGGAGCGCGGCGAGCCGCGCCTGCTGCACACGGTGCGCGGCGTGGGGTATCAGCTCCGGCTGCCGCCGGAGCCCCCCGTCTAGGAGGTCCGCTCCCGCACGAGCTCGCCCACCCGGGCGGGGTCGGCCTTCCCGCCGGTCGCCTTCATCGCCTGTCCCACGAAGAAGCCGACGACCTTGTCCCTGCCGTCGCGCAGCTGCTGGGCCTGGTCGGGGTTGTCGGCCAGGAGCCGCTCGACCAGGACGATCAGCTCGCCCTCGTCGGAGATCTGGCCGAGCCCCTTGCGCTCCACCACGTCGGCGGGGCGGGCGCCGGTGGCGATGACCTCCGCCAGCACCTCCTTCGCCGCCGGCACGTTGACCGTGCGGTCGGCGAGCAGGCCGAGCAGCTCGGCCATGTGCCCGGGCGTGACGTTGCTCTCCCACGGCTCCTGCCCCAGCTCGCGCAGCTGGGCCCGCAGCTCGCCGCGGATCCAGTTGGCGGCGGCCTTCGGGTCGGCCTGGGCGGCGACCTCCTCGAACCACGCCGACAGCTCGGGCGTCTCGGCCAGCACCTCGGCGTCCTCGAACGACAGCCCCAGCTCGTCGACCCAGCGCCGGCGCCGCTCCGCGGGGAGCTCCGGCAGCGCCGCACGGATCCCCTCCACCCACGCCGGGTCGGGCACCACCGGCACCAGGTCGGGCTCCGGGAAGTAGCGGTAGTCGTGCGC
>DAISWG010000061.1:0-21406 GCA_036826475.1 Miltoncostaeaceae bacterium
TCTCCTTCATCTCCAGCCAGAGGTCGTTGCCCTCGCGGGTGCGCTCGCCCACGCCCGCGAACACGGAGAGACCGCCGTGCTCCTGGGCGATGTTGTGGATGAGCTCCTGGATGAGCACCGTCTTGCCCACGCCGGCGCCGCCGAACAGGCCGATCTTCCCGCCCTTCACGTACGGCGCGAGCAGGTCGACGACCTTGATGCCCGTCTCGTAGATCTCCTCGGTCGGGTTGAGCTGGTCGAACGTCGGCGCGTCGCGGTGGATCGGCCAGCGCTCGCCGGCCGACACGTCGGAGCCCTCGTCGATCGTCTCGCCGAGCACGTTGAAGATGCGGCCGAGCGTCCGCTCGCCGACGGGCACCGAGATCGGCGCGCCGGTGTCGCGGACCGTCGTGCCGCGGGCGAGGCCGTCGGTGGTGTCGAACGCCACCGCGCGGACCCGGTCGTCGCCCAGGTGCTGCTGGACCTCGGCGATCAGGGGGGTCGCGTCCGCGCCGCGGTCGATCTCGATCGCGTTGTAGATCCGCGGCAGATCCCCGTCAGGGAAGCGGGCGTCGATCACCACTCCCTTGATCTCGAGGATGGTGCCGGTGCTCTGGGCGGTCGTGGCCATCTGGCTGATCTCTCCTCGGGCGGTCTAGGTCAGGGCGTCTGCGCCCGCCACGACCTCCAGGATCTCCTGGGTGATCGCGGCCTGGCGGGCCCGGTTCATGGCGAGCGTGTACTGGTCGATGAGCGCGCCGGCGTTGTCGGTCGCGTTGCGCATGGCGGTGCGGCGGGCCGCGAGCTCCGCGGCGGCGCTCTCCAGCAGCGCGCGGTAGATCGTGGTGTCGAGATAGTTGGGGAGCAGGTGCCGGAGGAACTCCTCCGGGTCCGGCTCGAACAGGGCGAGCCCGCGCGTGGGCGCGTGGTCCTCGTCGGTCTCCTCGTCCTCGTCAATCACGATCGTCCGCTCCACCGGCAGCAGCTGCTCGGTGGTGACGGTCTGCTCGAGGACGGACTTGAACGCGTTGTAGACGATGACGACGCGATTGACCTCGCCGTCGGTGAAGCGGCCGACGAGGTGCTCCTTCACCTGCTCCGCGTCGGCGAACGTCGGCTCGACGGAGAAGCCCTGGTACGCCCGGTCGATCGCCAGGCCGCGGAACGCGAGGGTCCCGGCGCCCTTCTTGCCGACCGTCGTGAACACGACCTCGTCGAACCCCTCGGCGCGGAGCTCGTCGGCGACGTTCATCGCCCGCCGCACGATGTTCACGTTGAAGGCGCCGGCGAGGCCGCGGTCCCCCGTGATGGCCACGACGATCGCGGTGCCCTCGGCGGCGCGCTCCTCGAGCAGCGCGAGGCCCTTGGCGCCGCCGCTCTGGCGGGCGGCCTGGGCCATCAGACGGCGCATCGCCTGCGCGTACGGGCGGAGCGACTCGATGCGGTCCTGGGCCCGGCGGAGCTTCGCGGAGGCCACGAGCTCCATCGCGCGGGTGATCTTCCGTGTGTTGCGGACCGAGTCGATCCGCCGCTTGATGTCGCGCTGGGTCGCCACGCTACGCGGCGGCCCCCGCCGTCTCCTCGGCCTCGGTCCCGGCGGCCTCCTCGGCCTCCACGGCCTCGGCGGCCGGCTGGTCGGTCGGCCCCTCGGTCGGCGCGAACTGCTCGGCCACGCCCTTGGCGACCTGCTCGATCCTCGCGGCGGCCTCGTCGGACAGGTCCTTGGTGTCGCGGATGCTCGCGAGCACGTCGGGGGCCTGGTCGCGCAACTCGCGGCGGATCTGCTCGTTGACCTCGGGGACCTGGGCCACGTCGATGCGGTCCAGCACGCCCGTGTTGGCGGCGGAGATGACCGCCACCTGCTCCTCGACCGGCCACGGCGCGTACGCCGGCTGGTTGAGGGTGGCGACGAACCGGGCGCCACGGGCCAGCGTGCGCTGGGTCTGGGCGTCGAGCTCGGAGCCGAACTGGGCGAACGCCTCGAGGTCGCGGTACTGGGCGAGCTCCAGCTTCAGACGGCCCGCCACCTTCCGCATCGCGCGGATCTGGGCGGAGCCGCCCACGCGGGACACCGAGATGCCGACGTTCAGGGCCGGCCGGACACCCGAGAAGAACAGCTTGGACTCCAGGAAGATCTGCCCGTCGGTGATCGAGATCACGTTCGTCGGGATGTAGGCCGACACGTCGCCGGCCTGCGTCTCGATGATGGGAAGCGCCGTCAGCGAGCCGCCGCCCTGCTCGTCGGAGAGCTTGCAGGCGCGCTCCAGCAGGCGGCTGTGCAGGTAGAAGACGTCGCCCGGGAACGCCTCGCGGCCCGGCGGGCGCCGGAGCAGCAGGGACATCTGGCGATAGGCGTCCGCCTGCTTGGAGAGGTCGTCGTAGACGCACAGGGCGTGCTGGCCGCCGTAGAGGAAGTACTCGCCCATCGCGGCGGCCGAGTAGGGGGCGAGGTACTTCAGCGCCGCGGCCTGGGACGCGGTGGCGGCCACGACCGTCGTGTACTCCATCGCGCCGGCCGCGCGGAGACGCTCCACCACCGTGGCGACGGTGGACGCCTTCTGGCCGATGGCGACGTAGAAGCAGTGCACGTCCTGGCCGGCCTGGTTGATGATCGTGTCCACCGCGATCGTCGTCTTGCCGGTCTGGCGGTCGCCGATGATCAGCTCGCGCTGGCCACGGCCGATCGGGATGAGCGCGTCGATCGCCTTGATGCCGGTCTGGAGCGGCTCCTTCACCGGCTGGCGCTGCACGACGCCCGGCGCCTTGAACTCGACCGGGCGGTAGTGCTCGGTCTCGATGGGGCCGCGGTCGTCGAGCGGGTTGCCGAGCGGGTCGACCACGCGGCCGAGGAGCGCCTCGCCCACCGGCACCTGGATGACGCGGCCGGTGCGGCGCACCTGGTCGCCCTCGACGATGAGCGTGTCGTCGCCGAGGAGCACGACGCCGACGTTGTCCTCCTCGAGGTTCAGCGCGAGCCCGGTGACCCCGTGCGGCAGCTCGAGCATCTCCAGCGAGACGCACGACTCGAGGCCGTGGATGCGGGCGATGCCGTCACCGACCTGGAGGACGGTGCCGACCTCCTCGACGTCGACGGTGCCCGAGTACTGCTCGATCTGGCCCCGGAGGACCTTCGTGATCTCGTCGGGACGGAGCTTCATCTGCGGGTGGCCTCTCTGCTCAGGTCGTGGTCGTTCGGGTCAGGACGCGTCCGCGGCGAGCGCCGCGTCGACGGGCGCGGCGGACAGGGCCGCGCGGAGCTCCTCGATGCGGTGGCGGACCGAGCCGTCCACCACGGCGCCGCCGATGCGGAGCACCAGGCCGCCGACGATCTCGGGGTCGACCGACTCGGTCAGGTCGACGCTGCGGCCGGTCTTGCGGGCGATCTCGTCGACGATCCGGCTGCGCAGGTCGTCGGGGAGCGGCACGGCGGTGACGGCCTCGACCTCGAGGCGCCCCTCGGCGGCCGCGACCCGCTCGGCGAACGCGCGGGCGATCTCCGGGAACTCGGTGATGCGGCCCCGGTCGATGAGCACCTGGAGGAAGTTGGCGGTGATCGGGGTGGCGGAGGAGCTGAGCTCCTTGACCGCCTCCTTCTTCACGCGCGCCTCGATCTCCGGGTTGTCCAGGAACTGGCGGAGGTCCGCCGACTCCTCGACCGCCTCGGCGAACCCGGCGATCTCGCCGGCGACCGCGTCGACCGTGCCGGCGTCGGACGCCGCCTCGAAGAGGGCCTCCGCGTATGTCGCGGCGACGCTCACGAGGCGGGCTTCGCCCCGTTGCCGGCCAGCGTCGAGAGATCTGCCTCGTCGATGGCCTGCTCGATGAGCTGGCGGTGCTCGGCGTCCGACAGCGAACGGCGGGACACCTTCTCGGCGGCGAGCAGCGCGAGCTGCACGACGTCGTCGCGGATGCCGCTGGCCGCCGCCCGGGCCTGGGCCTGGATCTGCAGCTCGGCGTCGCTCAGCACCCGCTCGCGCTGGCCCTGGGCGTCGCTGACGATCTCGGCCTGCAGGCGCTCGCCCTCCTTGCGGCCCTGCTCGCGCAGGCGGTCGGCCTCCTTGCGCGCCTCGGCGAGGCGGACCTTGTAGTCGTCGAGCAGCTGCGTCGCCTCGTCGCGGCTCCGCTCGGCCTCCTCGATGCTCGTGGCGATGTCGGTGCGCCGCTTCTCGATCGCGGCGCCCAGCGGCCCGAACACGTAGCGCTTGAGGATGAACAGGGTGATCCCGAAGATCACCAGCGTCCAGATCATGAGACCCGGGCTGGCCTTGAGCAGCGGGTTGTCGCCGCTGCTGTCGTCGGACGACGCCTGGAGCGGGACCAGATAGGTGGCGAATGTGGCCAGGGTGCCCATCGCGACCACGCGCTAGCCGATGAAGAAGGCCACGAAGCCCATGAGGAGGGCGTAGAACACGATCGCCTCCGTCAGGGCCAGACCCAGGAACATCAGCGACATGATCTCGCCGCGGAGCTCGGGCTGGCGGGCCACGGCCTCCACGGTCTTGCCCATCAGGTAACCGACGCCGGCACCGGGGCCGATGGCGCCGAAGCCGGTGGCGAGACCGAGGGCGAGGATCTTTGCTGCGTCCTCAACATTGCCGTCAAGTGCCACGGAAGAACCCTCCTTGCATTTCCACTAGTGATCCGACTGCACGGCGAAGCCGATGTAGATGCCGCTGAGCATGGCGAAGATGAACGCCTGCAGACCGGCGATGAGCACCCACTCGAACGTGTAGAAGAACACGCCGACGGGGATGGCGATGAGCCCGGCGAAGTTGCCGAGCAGGACCATGAAGCCGGCGCACATGATGATGAGCAGGTGACCGGCGAGGAGGTTCGCGAAGAGCCGAACCGACAGGCTGACGAGCCGCAGGAGCTGGGACAGCAGCTCGAGGGCGAAGATGAAGGGCTTGATCGCGGTCGGCGCGTCCGGGACCAGGGTCTTGAGGTAGCCGATCGCCCCGTGGGCGCGTACGCCCTCGTAGTTGAAGGCCAGGAAGACCACGATGGTCAGCGCCAGCGTGACGTTGATGTTCGCCGTGGCGGCGTAGAGCGAGAGGTCGGGGATCCCGAACGGGAAGGTTCCGCTCTCGTGGGACACGGGGAGCGGGATGAAGCTGATCA
Source organism: Miltoncostaeaceae bacterium (assembly GCA_036826475.1). Classification (GTDB taxonomy): domain Bacteria; phylum Actinomycetota; class Thermoleophilia; order Miltoncostaeales; family Miltoncostaeaceae; genus Miltoncostaea. The sequence continues at coordinate 5,101 of DAISWG010000061.1, forward strand.
GGTTGCTGACGAGCAGGAACATGAACAGCGTCGCGATGAACGGGAAGTAGCGCGAGTAGACCTTCTCGCTCAGCGTGGGCCGCGCGATCTGCTGCTCGGCGAACTCGTAGATGAGCTCCACCACGTTCTGGGCGCGCGTCGGCCGCATCCTGAGGCCGCCGCGGATCACGAAGATCCCGACGCCGATGCAGATGGCGCTCGCCAGCAGCAGGTAGACGACCGCCTTGTTGATCGAGAGGTCCAGCGGACCGAGCTCGATCTTCACGTAGGGGTCGGTCGCGAACTCGGTGGAGGGGTCGAAGTCCTCCGAGGACGCCGTCGCCAGGGCGGGTGCCAGCAGCAGCAGCCCGAGGGCCGCAGGAATCCATGCGCGCCAGAGGTTCCGCAGGCTCACCGGGGCGTGTCACTCCTCTCGCGCTGGTTGATGGCGTAGAGCACCGTCCGGCCGCCCAGGTCGCACGTGAACGCGATCAGGAAGATCACGCCGGCGGTGAGGCCGATCGCCTCGTCGTAGCGGAGCGCGACGATGAACAGGATGATCGCGGTCAGCCAGGCCCGCGCGATGAACGACAGGCCCACCAGGCCGACGGCCGTCGTGGGGTTCGCGTCGCCGATGAGCTTGGCGGTGCGCAGCTGCAGCCACCAGTTCACGGACCAGAGCACCACGCCGAGCACCCACCCGTTGAGCGGTCCCCCCATCAGGAGGACGAAGGGCAGGCACAGCACCGCGACGATGATGCCGATGCCGGAAGCGATCGCCGTGACGGGACGCGGGGTCGACGACGTGTTCGCGGGTGCGGCAGTCGTCATCGGTCGTCCCTCGGACACGGGGCGCAACTCTTGGGCGGGATCGAGATCCTCCGGTCGGTTCGGACTGGCGCACACAGCCGGTTCGCGCGCAGCACGGCACCGACGAAGCGCGGGGCAGTATATCGACGCCCGAGAACCGCGTTCAACGGGATCGCGCGGCCCCGTGACAGTCGTCCCGCCGAACCTTCCATATGAGGGCGCTCCCATCATTCCAGGGATCCGGTCGCGCGTGGCGAATGCCGGTTTTCGACCGGCACCGGGACCCGACGAACCCCATGGATCCCTGCTCTTTCGGCCAGTTGTCGACCGGGCGTGGCCGAGAAAGGATCACGGCGATGCCCAGGACGGATACGCGTTTTGCCGCGGTCGCGCTCTCCATCGCCGCGACCCTCGCGATCGCGGCGCCCGCCGCCGCGCGCTCGACGCTCTTCGACGACGACGCTCCGACGCTGCGCCGCGCGCTCGCGGCGGGTCTTCAGACGTCCGCCGACAACGTGTGGCAGATGCGTACCGCGGAGCCCGTTCTGGGCGCCGGCCGGGAGGTGGAGCCGGTCCCCGCGTCAGCCCTCCTCGGACGCGGCGCCGGCGGGATGGCGGCCGTGCTCCGGAAGGCCGTCGCGGCCTCCGGTGGGCACTACGCCGTGATCGAGGACCTCGGACCCGCGTTCCGGGGCACCGAGGGCGACGCGCTCGCCGCCGCGTTCGGGACGCTCTCGTCGCAGGCCTCGCCGTACATCGGCGGAGGCGTCCTGGCCCGCCGCGTCCACGTCTACTTCGCCGCCGACGCGGGGCCGCTGCTGGCCGACCCCGAGGCCGCGGGTCTGCGCACCGCCGCCTCACGCGCGGGCGGCGTGTGGCTCAAGACGACCGGCTGGTCGCGGGCCGACTGGCTCACGTGGCCGAGCGAGGCGGCGCGACAGGCGGCGGCCCGCGGCCCCGGGCGCACCAACGCGCACGTGGCGATGGTCGCCGGCGACCAGACGTCGCAGTGGGCGGCGGCTCGGAGCGGCAGCGCCTGCGTCGTCCTGGCGAACGGGCCCGGCGCCTACCGGGTGGGCGGCGGCATCGACGACTTCGTGGCCGAGTACCGCCGCACGTTTCCGTCCATGACGTCGAAGAAGCGGCCCACCACCGGCTGTACCGCCGCCCCCGTCCTGCCTGCCGCGGGCGCGAGCGCACTCGTCGCGGCGGCGGGCCGGGAGACCACCGGGCTCCCCATCCCGCCGGGCGGCCTGGTCACCCCTCCGCTCGTGGCGGGCGAGCCGGCCCAGGTCACGCTGCAGCTCGGCCCCGACCCGCTGGGCTTGGCCGCGGCACTCGGCCTGTCCCCCGAGCAGGCATGGGACGCGCTCGACGTGGTGGTGGAGGTCCGCGGCCCGGGCGTGGCGCTGGACGTCCCCGTGGCCGGAGACGGCTCGGCGGCCCTCGAGTTCACCCCCACCGCCCCCGGCCCCGTGTCGATGCGGATCGTGCTTGGCGCGGCGGGACTCGCCACGGCGCTCGGCGGCCCGGCCGACATGGTGGCGTCGCTCGCCGCGGCCCCCGGGGGGTCGGCGATGCTGGCCCGGGTGGTCGCCGATCCTGACGCGTGGTCGCTGTCGATCTCGCTCGTGCCGACCGGCGGCTCCGTCGGCGACCCGGTGCTGGTGATCGTCCCGCCCGTCGTATAGACGCGGCGGGACCGCGGGTCAGCGGCCGGCGAGCTCCCGTGACCGGCGCGCGGCGGTGCGCTGGCGCACCAGCGTGACGACCGGGGTGCTGCGCCACTTGAGGATCTCGAGCACGTAGACCAGGTAGACGGCCGCGGCGATCGCGACGACCGCGCCGACCGACAGGCCGATGGCGCCGACCGGGTCGATGGAGCCGTCGTCGTTCTTGTACGACACGAAGCGGAGCGCCACCGCGACGGCGCCCATGAGGGCGCACCAGGCGTAGAGCGCCAGCACCGTCTTGCGCTGCCCCCACCCGATGTTGAAGAAGCGGTGGTGGAAGTGGCTGCGGTCGGCCCCGTAGACCGGCAGCCCGTGCTTGAGGCGCTTCAGCACCACGAAGGAGGTGTCGAGGATCGGGATCGCCAGGATCACGAGCGGCGCCACGACGGCGACGGCGGCGGTGGTCTTCATGACGCCGCTGATCGCGACGCCCGCCAGGACGAAGCCGAGCAGCATCGACCCGGAGTCGCCCATGAACACGCGCGCCGGGTGGAAGTTGAACACCAGGAACGCCGCGCATGCGCCCGCGAGCGCCGCGGCCATGATGGCCGGGTCGGTGCGGCCGAGCGACGCCGCGAGGATGGCGAACGTGGTGGCCCCTAGGCCGCTGATGCCCGCCGCCAGCCCGTCCATCCCGTCGGTGAAGTTGATCATGTTCACCAGGGCCACGAACCAGAGCACCGTGAGCGGATACTGCGCGGGACCGAGGTCGCCGACGCCGAGGAACGGGAGCGTGACGTGGTCGATCGTGAGGCCCGCGGCGACGGGGATCGCCGCGCACGACGCCTGCCCCACCAGCTTCACCGCCGGCGAGAGCCCCCAGATGTCGTCCACCGCCCCGAGGGCCGCGATCAGCACCGCGCCGGTGATGAGCGCCCGGGCCGCCTCGTCCTGGGGGAAGTAGTAGAGGACCGGGACCAGGAAGCCCGCGAGGATCGCCAGGCCGCCGAGCCGCGGGGTGGGCTCGCTGTGGATGCGACGGCCGGAGGGGACGTCGACCGCCCCCACGGCCCGCGCCAGGCGCGAGGCGAGCGGCGTCGTGGCCAGCACGACGACGGCCGCCACGACGGCGCAGATGATGGGGATCAGGGTGGTCGTCACAGGTTGGGCCTCAGCCCGGAAGCATTCTAGGTGCGGGCCTCGGAGCCCTTCAACGCACCGACAACCGGTGGGTGAGGGCGGCGCCGCGCACGATGAGGCCGCGCGGGAGCAGGCGGGATGCCAGCATGCTGCCACGGGCGACCATGCCGGTCGCGGCGCGCGGGCGCCCGCCGGCCAGCGCCCGCCAGGTGGCGCGGACGACGAGGTCCACGTCGTCGAACGGGATGGCCCAGTGGGTCCCGGTCGTCCCGGCATGGAGGCCGAACTCGGTGCGGGTCGGTCCCGGGCACACCGCCAGTGCGCGCACGCCCGTGCCGTGCAGCTCGGCGGCGATGGCCTCCGTGAGGTGCAGCTCGAAGGCCTTCGTCGCGGCGTATGTCGCCATGTACGGGACCGGCTGCCACGCGGCGGCCGAGCTCATCACCACGAGGGCGCCCGCGCCGCGGGCCACCATCCCGGGCAGGATGTGGGCGGCCAGGTCGACGACGGCCACGCAGTTGAGCCGCACCATCGCCGCGAGGCGCTCGCGGTCGGAGGCGTGGACGGGCCCGTGGTCGCCGAAGCCGGCGTTGAGGATCGCCAGGCCGAGGGGAGGGCCGGCGTCGATGGCGTCGCGGCAGGCGGCGAGACCGGGGTCGGTGGCGAGGTCGGCCGCCAGCACGCGCGCCTCCACGCCGTGGACACGCTCCACCCACCCCGCCAGCTCGGCGAGCCGGTCGCCGCGGCGGGCGACGAGGAGCAGCGGGTGGCCTCGGGCGGCGAGGCTCTCGGCGTACGCGCGGCCGAGCCCGGACGAGGCACCCGTCACTAGTGCCGCGCCAGGCGACGCCCACCCCGTTCTGGCGTGCTGCAAGCCATGGCGGCTGCAGCGTCCTCGGTCATCCGAATGGGAACCGCCATGCGGATGACACTGCGTCCTCGCCCCGCCGGGTTTTCGCGGCCAGAACGGGCCGACGCCACCAGGCACGGCACGAGCGCCGCCGCGGGGCTCACCCGGGCGCGGACTCCGCGTACAGGCGGTCGCCCGCGTCGCCGAGGCCGGGCACGATGAAGCCCTGGCCGTTGAGGCGCTCGTCGATGGTGGCGACGGTGATCGGCACCATCGGATCGGATCCCCTGATGCGGGAGAGCCCCTCCGGCGCCGCGATGATCCCGGTCAGCAGGATGCTGCGCGCCCCGGCGGCGCGGAGCGCGCCGAGGGCCGCGAGCGCCGACCCGCCGGTCGCGATCATCGGGTCGAGCACCAGCACGTCGTCGCCGCCGAGCCCCGCAGGCAGGCTGTCGAGGTAGGCCCGGGGGCGGAGCGTCTCCTCGTCCCGGGCCATGCCGAGGAAGCCGACGCGCGTGTCGTCGGGCAGCAGCGACAGCGCCGGCGACAGCATCGCCAGGCCGGCGCGCAGGATGGGCACCACCGTGATGCGCCGCGCGGGGACGCGCTCCACCGCCTCGGCGAGGGGGGTCCGGACGGTGCGCTCCTGGGTGTCCAGCTCCTGGAGCGCCGCGGCCAGGACGAGGGTGGTCAGGACCTCGGCGGAGCGCCGGAACGCCGGGGACCCGGTCGTGTGGTCGCGCAGGATCGCCAGGTGGTTGCCCGCGAGGGGGCCGTCCAGCGCGAGGGGCTCGCGTGCGGGCACCGGGGCAGCCTACCCGGCGCCGGGCGCGGCGCCCGCTACGGGCCGACCACGCCCGCGGGGTCGGGGCCGGCGGTCAGGGTCTGCGCGACGGGGACGACCTCGTCCACCGGCAGGCCCGCGCGCGCCGCGTGCTCGCGGAGCGCGTCGGGATCGGTCGCCTCGTAGACGCAGACGGTGCCGAACGTGCCGTCCGGCTCGGCGACGACGTACGTGCGCACCCAGCGGACGTCGTCGGGCATCGCCTCCCCCGCCACCCGGGACCGCTCCGCCGCCACCTCCAGATCGTCCGGCGTCCGCCACCCGCCGCGCCGCAGCACCACGTACGTGTCCATCCCACCCTCCGCGAGATCCGATGTGCGCCGATCGTACGACGGGACGCACCCCCCGCCGCCGCCCGGTGTTCATTCGGCCGTCCGCGGAATTCATTCGGCCCGTCGTTCGAATGATCGCGACCGCGGAGTTCGATCGGATCTCAGCGCGGCGGGGGGCGCTTCGCGCGGATGACGGCCGCCATGCCCTGGTCCTCGTGGCTGTCGGGCGTGCCCGCGAAGAGCGAGCAGTAGAGCTTCCAGGCGCCCGGCGGCAGCGTCACACGGAGGATGCCGGTCGCCCCCGGGGCCAGCAGGAGGGAATGCCGGGTTCCGGCGCCGTCCACGACCGCCAGGTCGTGATCGTCCTCGCCGCGGTTGTAGACGCGCAGCGTCACGGGGCCGGCGGCGACCAGGCGCTGGCTGGGGACCACCTTCCACTCGCTCTCGTCCACGCTCAGGGACGTCGGCAGGGGCGGGGCGGGCGGCAGCTTGGTGCGGTGCAGCCGCGGCGCGGCGGCGGCGCTCGCGGCCAGGACGAGGGCCGCCAGCAGCAGGACCGCGGCGAGGCGGGCCGCGCCGGTCACCCGGTGAGCGGGCTCCCCAGCGCGAAGGGCCCGCCCGGGATGACCGCGCCCGGGTCGCCGCCCAGCCACTCGGCGATCACCGACGAATACACGGCCCGGAAGTCGGTGGTCACGCGCAGGTCCCCCCGGTCCAGGCTCGCGAGGCCGGGGAACTCCCCGCGCATCCCCCCGCGCACTCCGGAGCCCATCGCCATCATCAGCCCGCCCGCGCCGTGGTCGGTGCCCGACTCGTTCGACGCCACGCGGCGCCCGAACTCCGAGAAGACCACGGTCAGCACCCGCCCCTCGATGCCCCTCGCCGCCAGGTCGTCGCGGAACGCCGCGAGGGCGCGGGACAGCGTCGAGAGCTGGGGGTCCTGGCTCTGGATCTGGTTGCCGTGGGTGTCGAACGAGCCCCAGTCCAGCGTGACGACGCGGGTACCGAGGTTCGCGGACAGGAGCGTCGCGGCGAGCTGGAGCTTCTGGGACAGGCTCGAGTTGGGGTAGCCGGCGCCCACCGGCGCCCCCGCCAACGGCCTCAGCGCGCGCGACACCTGCACCGTGCGCCCGTAGACGTCCCGCGCGCGGGCCAGTTCCGCGTTGCCGGCGCCGGTGGGCACGAGCGCCAGCGGGGCCATCTGCTCGGTCGTGTTCACCAGGTTGGTGGACACGCCGTCCACGCGGAACTCCACGCCGTTCAGGCCGCGCACCGCGCTCACCGGCGCCCTGGCGGTACGGATCTGCTTGGAGATGCTGGAGTCGAGGGACACCGCCTGGAGCGGGTTGTCGGCCGAGCCGTAGAGGTCGAGCCAGCGCCCCAGCCAGCCGGTGGACATCTTCTGGAGCGCGCCCGCGAACCAGTAGTCGCGGCTGTCGAAGTGGGATCGGTTCGCCGGGGTGTAGTCGGCCGCCGGGAAGACCGCCAGGTCGGACCCGGCGCCGCCCGAGCCGTCGCCCCACAGCGTGTCGAACCCCTTGGTGTCGCCGTTGTTGCCCACCCCGGAGACCCCGGGGTTGGCCCAGGCGTGCAGGCCGTTCGTGCCCGGCATCACCGTCGAGCCCACGGCGGTGGCCGTGGAGGGCCCCTGGATGCGCGCGAGCTGCGGGCGCGCCGTGGTGTAGGCCGCGTGCTCACCGATCGGGACGATGGTGTTGAGGCCGTCGTTGCCGCCGTTCAGGAAGATCATCACCAGCTGGTTCGACGGGCTCGCCGCGTCGGCCACCGCGGCCTCGAACGCCCGCGTCCAGTCGATGCGGGACGCGGCGTAGACCGACGCCATCCCCAGCGCGGCCGTGCGCAGGAACTGGCGCCGGTCCAGACCGCGGGGCCCCCGCGCCCGCGGTACGCCGTCCGGGAAGCCGGCCATCGCCTCGGCGGTGAGCGGCATCGCGTCGACCGGGTCGAGGCCCTCGACGAGGCTGTCGGAGCGGGCGCAGTCGGCGCAGCGGATCGCGTCGGCCGCCCCCGGGTCCATGACCGGCTCGTCCATCACATCACCTGCGCGTCGGGGCCGCCGAGCATGAACGCCCGGAGCACGCGCTGACGCGCGATCCGGTCGTTGGCGGAGACGGTGCGCGCGTGCGCCGCGTAGTACCGCAGCGCGCTGATGCTCCCCTTCGCCAGCCACGGCTGCCCGACCGCCTGGTGGGCGCGCGCGAACGCCTGGGCGGGGGTCTCGCCCGGGACGTCCTCCGGCGCTTTCCCCGGCAGCGACGCGTACGCCAGGGTCAGGAACCGATTGGCCGCCGCGAAGCGCGCGAGCGCCGCGTTGGTGTTGAGCCAGGCGGTGCCGCCCTCCCACCCCGCGACCGTCGGCGGGAAGTACGGGATCTGACCCATGTCGCGCAGCGCGTTGTAGAGCGAGTCGTCGGCGATGCCGAGGCCGAGCGCCTTCATGACCCCGACCGCATAGACCACCGGCGGCTTGATCATCGTCGGCTCCCTGATGGAGGCGAGCATCGCCGGGTGGGTCAGGACGCGCCGCACCAGCGGCTTCAGCCGGAACCTCGACTGCGTGTACACGCGCACCAGGTCGCGCAGCGTCGCCGGGTCCGGGTCGGTCGGGATGAACTCGTGCCACAGCTTGCGCACCAGGAACGGCGCGTGGGACGGATGCGAGATCACCACGTCCACGAGCTGGCGGTGGTCGAACGCGCCCGACCTGCCGAGCACCGTCTTGCCGCCGTCGTCCCACCGGGCGCGGTTGAAGACGGCCTTCGCGGCGTCCGGGTCGCCGTCCTCGATCTGCCAGCCGCTGGCGGAGCGCGCCGCCTCGCGGACGTCCACCTCGGTGTAGTTCGGGTTGCCGGCCGCGTCGGTCACCCCGAGGGTGAACAGCTCCATCAGCTCGCGCCCGTAGTTCTCGTTGACCGCCCGCTTCGTGTTGTCCTCGCCGGTGAGGTACCGAAGCATCGCCGGCCCCTCGCCCACCTCGTACGTCAGCGTCCGGAAGTTCGCGGTGGGGAACGCGTTGAAGTCGGAGTAGCGCCGCATCAGCTCGTTCTGGGTGGTCAGCAGCTGCGGGGGCGACACCTCTTCGCGCGACGTCGCGAAGTGGCGGTGCCAGAAGAACGTGAGGCGCTCCACGAGCGGGTTGCGGGTGCGCAGCATCCGGTCGCACCAGGCGTGGACCAGGTCGATGTCGCGCTCCTTCGGCGCCAGCGGCGTACCGTCGGAGCGGACGGGCGCGGGCCCCACCGGCGGCCCCTGGGGCGCCGCCATCAGCCGGTCGACCGCCACGTGCAGCGACCTGCCCTTCAGCTTCGCGCGCCCCTCGGCCGTGGGACCGAAGCCGGTCCGCCACATCAGCCGGTCGACCATCGCGGTGGTCAGGGCGGCCTGGGCGCCGCCGGGCGCGGGCCGCTGCGGGCGGCGGCGCCGGGGCGGCGGCGCCACGCGCGGGCTCACCGGCCCGCCCTCCGCGCGAACGCCGCGAACGCCGTGCGGCTCGACGAGCGGGTGGAGATGCGGAAATCGCCGTTCGCGTCACGGACGTCGAACCACACCACGCCGGCCAGGTTCGGGATCGACGACTGGAGCCCCGGCAGGCGGCCGATCCACTTCTCGCGGCTGCCGCCGGCGGCGCTGGAGCCGGTCTCGGCGATCCAGAAGGGCTTGGCGGTGAGCGCCGAGATCTGGCGGTAGGCGTCCTCGAAGAGGGCGTCCGCCTCGGTCCAGGCGAGGCCGCCGACGTTCCCGAAGTTGTAGGCGCTGGCCCCCACCAGGTCGACCTGCGCGGCGCCGGGGAAGTAGGCGGCGATCGCGTTCCCCGGCGTGTCCGGGACGCTGCGCGCGTAGGGGGCCCACAGGAACAGGATGCGCGAGCCACCGGCCTTGCGGACGGTCGCGCGCACCGCCTTCCACGCCGACACGTAGGCCGCCGGCGTGTTGCGGTTCACCGTCCCCGACCACGCGTACCAGGTGGTGTTCGCCTCCGGCATGGGGCGCAGGATCGGCGCCGGGCGCAGGTTGCGCAGCTGCTTCGTGAGCGCCACCAGACCCCGGTTCTGGGCGCCGCGGATGGTGCGCACCAGCCGGTACTTCGGCTGGCGGACGCCGTCCTTCCCGGCGTCCGGCATCCACGACACCATCAGCCGGGCCTTCGTGCGCCGGGCGAGGGCGACCACCCGCGGATCGACGGTCTTCCCTCCCGTCACGTAGACGCTGATGACGCGGGCCGACTTGGGGCCGGCGGCGGCGCGCAGGGCGGGCACCCCGCGGACCGGGTCGTCCTGGTACACCCCGATCTCGACCTTCGCCGCGGCAGGCTGGGCCCCGGCGGCCAGGGCCAGCCCGGCGAGGCAGGCGGAGACGGCCAGCACGACGGCGTGGCCGCGTGGCGCCCGGTGGGCGTGGGGGGCGTCCGGCACGGCGGCCACGGTACGTTCCCCGAGTGGGGACGCCACGATGTTCCCCGGGAACATTGCCGTTCCCTCACACCCCCATCACACGGGGCGCCGGTCCCGGCGATTCCGGCGGATGGGGCCGCCGGCGGATCGGCGTGCGGACCCCGGCGTCGCGGGGGGGCGGGCGCCCCCCCGGCTCATCTCAGACGGCGGTCCCGGCGTGCAGGCGCGGGTACAGCGGGAACCGGTCGCCGATGGCCCGCGAGCGCGACCGCAGGGCCTCCAGATCGTCGGCCGTCGCCTCGGGCCGCAGGGCGGCGACGATGATCTGGCCGATCTCCCGCATCTCCGGCTCGCGCAGGCCGCGGGTGGTGAGGGCCGCGGTGCCGATGCGCAGGCCGGACGTGACGGTGGGCGGCCGCTCGTCGAACGGGACGCCGTTCTTGTTCACCGTGATGCCGGCGGCGTGCAGGCGGTCCTCGGCCTCCAGGCCGGTGAGCGGGGTGGCCGATAGGTCGACCAGCACCAGGTGGTTGTCGGTGCCGCCGCTGACCAGGTCCACGCCGCCCGCCAGCAGCTCCTCTGCCAGCGCGGCGCAGGTGGCGACGACGGCCTCCTGGCGGGCCCGGAACTCGGGCGTCAGGGCCTGGCCGAGCGCGACCGCCTTGCCGGCGATGACGTGCATGAGCGGGCCGCCCTGGAGACCCGGGAACACGGCCTTGTCGACCTTCGCCGCCAGGTCCTCGTTGCAGAGCACGATGCCGGCGCGCGGGCCGCCGAGCGTCTTGTGGGTGGTGGTGGTGACGACGTCCGCGATGCCGATGGGCGTCGGGTGGACCCCCGCGGCCACGAGGCCGGCGATGTGGGCCATGTCGACCATGAACCGGGCGCCCACCTCGTCGGCGATCGCCCGGAACGCCGCGAAGTCGATGATCCGCGGATACGCGGAGGCGCCGGCCACGATCAGCGCCGGCCGGACCTCGCGCGCCATGTCGCGCACCTGGTCCATGTCGATGCGCCCGTCCTCGCGGCGCACGCCGTAGTGGTGGAACTCGTAGAGCTTCCCGGAGAAGTTGACCTTGAGGCCGTGCGACAGGTGGCCGCCGTGCGACAGCGCCATCGCCAGCACCCGGTCGCCCGGGGCGAGCGTGGCGGTGTACGCCGCCTCGTTGGCCGTCGAGCCCGAATGGGGCTGGACGTTGGCGTGGTCGGCGCCGAACACCTGCCGGGCGCGGTCGATGGCGAGCTGCTCCACCTCGTCGACGACCTCGCATCCGCCGTAGTAGCGCTTGCCGGGGAGGCCCTCCGCGTACTTGTTGGTGAGCACCGAGCCCACGGCCTGCAGCACCGCGTGGCTGGTGAAGTTCTCGCTGGCGATCATCTCCAGCGTCTCGCTCTGGCGGTCCAGCTCGGCGCCGAGCAGGCGGGCGACCTCGGGGTCGGCCTCGGAGATGTCCTGCGAGAGGTAGCTCTCGTCATCGATGAAGCTCACGCCGCCCCCCGGCTGTCGTACGGTTCCGGGTCCGAGGGTACACGCCTACCCCGGATGGACCACCGCGATCCCGAGGGGGGCGAGCGCGGCCGCGACGGCCTCCGGGTCGGGACCGGGGCGCAGCAGCCGCGCGGGGCCCCCGGCGGCCACCTCGCGCAGGTCGATCACCGCCGAGGCGGTCCCCGGGAGGTCGCCCGCGTCGACCTCCAGGCCGACGGCGTCCCGGATCCGCCGCGGCACCTGGTCGAGCCGCGCCGGGTCGGGGCCGCCGGGGTCGTTGGCGCTGGTGGCCACCAGGAACAGCTCGACCCCGGTGAGCGGCCCCTCGAACCGCGGCGCGCGCACCCCGACTGAGCCGGGCGCGTCGCCGCCTGCGGCCGCGAACCGCCCCGCCGGGTCGGGCACCAGGCAGGTCGCCGGCCCCGGCAGCAGCGCGCGCGCGGCGTCCCGGGTGCGCGGGTCGAGCGGGGCGAGCGCCTCCTCGAGCCGGGCCGGGTGGTACACGAGCACCTGGCAGGGCTGCGACCGCGGCCGCCCCTTCAGCGCATACAGCGCGGCGATGCCGTCCTCGCTGTCGAGGGCCGCCGCGAGGCCGTAGACGGTGTCGGTGGGCAGCAGCCCGATCGCCCCGCCGCCGAGCGCCTCGTCCACGATCACGGCCCACTCCTTCACCCGAACCTCCCCCCCACCGCGCGGGCGATGCCGGCGAGGTCGTCGCGCGAGGACGCCCCGGTGGCGCCCGCGTCGCGCAGCATGCCGATGACGCCCGGCGCCTGCCCGGCGCCGACCTCGATGAGCAGCCACCCTCCCGGGACGAGGTGGGCGGGCGCGTCGCGCACGATCGCCGTGATCGCCTCCAGGCCGGTGGGGCCCGACACGAGCGCCTCGCGCGGCTCGAAGGCCAGCTCCGGGGGCGCGCCGGACAGGTCGGACTCGGACAGGTACGGCGGGTTGGCGACCACCGCGTCGAAGGCGCGCCCCGCGAGCCCGGCGAACCCGTCCGACCGCACGAGCTCCACGTCGGCTCCGGTGGCGGCCACGTTGGCCTCGGCCAGCGCGAGCGCCTCCGGGGAGCGGTCGACCGCCGTCAGGCGCAGCGCGTCGCCCTCGGTCGCCAGGGCGATCGCGATGGCGCCGCTGCCGGTGCCCCAGTCGAGCACGGCCGCCCCCGGCGGCAGCACCTCGAGCGCCCACTCCACGAGCGTCTCGGTCTCGGGGCGCGGCACCAGCACGCCCGGGCCCACCGCGAGCCGCAGGTGCCGGAACGCCCGCTCGCCGGTGAGGTACGCCACCGGCTCGCGCCTGCCGCGCCGCGCGATCAGCTCGCGGCAGCGCGCCAGCTCCGGCGGGGTGAGGGGCCGCTCCGAGTCGGTGTAGAGGCCGAGCCGCTGGACCCCCAGGGCGTGGGCCAGCAGCAGCTCCGCGTCGAGCCGCGGCGAGGCCGACCCGCGCTCCGCGAGGAAGTCCCGGCTGCGCCGCAGGACCTCCGCGATGGTGAGCGGGGCGGACCCGGTCAGCGGCGGGCGCGGGCCATCATGAACGCGGCCAGCGGCCCGAGCAGGAACTCGTGCACCGCATCGGCGGCCTCACGCAGGGCCGCGACGTCGGGCAGCGCCTCCGGCGACGTCTCGACGAGCCGGAGGTAGACCTTCGAGGGCTCGGAGTGCATCGGCTCGACCGCGCATTCCAGCGACCGCTCGCCGCGACGGCGCCAGATGCGCAGGCCCAGCGACACCTCGTCGCCCTGGAGCAGGTCCAGGCGGTCCTCGTCGATCTGCAGGACGTTGTCGACCAGCAGCGCGCGGGCGGCGTCCTCGTCGCCGACGTCCCAGACCGCGACGATGGTGATGTCCTCCACCCACAGCTCGCCGATGCCGTAGCGGTCGACCGCCTCGCCGACCAGGCCGATCACCCGCTCGGCCCCCTCCAGGTAGCCGAGGCCGGTGACCCCGCACGACGCGATGTGGGTGGGGCGCAGCACGCACTCCGAGCCGTCGAGGCTCGACAGGGTGGCGCCCGCGTCGGAGTGGTACTCGAAGCGGCTGAGCCCGTAGCGGTCGCTGACGTCGGCGAAGAAGGCGGCCAGGTCCTCGCGCGGCATGTCCACGTCGTCGTGCCGGACCGTCAGCCCCAGGAACTCGATGCGCAGGAGCGCGGGATCCGGGTTCATCACCGGCCGTCGCCGTCGGCCTGGGACTGCTCCTCCAGCAGCCGGCGCCGCTCCTCGGCGGCCAGCGCCTCGGTGAGGCCGGCGAGGTTCCCCACCAGCACCTGCTCGCGGAGCGGGATGGTGACCCCGACACGGTGGTCGGTGACCCGGTTCTGGGGGAAGTTGTAGGTCCGCACCTTCTCGGAGCGGTCGCCCGACCCGATGCTCGACTTGCGGGCCTGCGACATCTCGGCCTCGCGCTCGGCCCGCGCCCGCTCGTAGAGGCGCGCGCGCAGCACCCGCATGGCGCGCTCGTAGTTCTGGAGCTGGCTCTTCTCGTCCTGCATCGACACCACGATCCCGGTGGGGAGGTGGGTGAGGCGCACGGCGGAGTCGGTGGTGTTGACGCTCTGGCCGCCGGGACCGCTGGAGCGGTACACGTCGCGCTTGATGTCGTTGCGGTCGATGGTGACGTCCACGTCCTCGACCTCCGGCAGCACCGCCACGGTGGCGGTGGACGTGTGGATGCGGCCCTGGCTCTCGGTGGCGGGGACGCGCTGGACCCGGTGGACGCCCGCCTCGTGCTTGAACACGGCGAACGCGCCCCGGCCCTTCACGGCGATGGTGGCCTCCCGCAGGCCGCCGGCGTCGGCCTCGGCGGCCGACATCAGCTCGACCTTCAGCCCGCGCGACTCGGCGTAGCGCGTGTAGACGTCGACGAGGTCGCGCGCGAAGAGTGCGGCCTCCTCGCCGCCCGCGGCGGCGCGGATCTCGACGAGCGTGTCGCGGTCGTCGTCGGGGTCGGGCTCGATCATCGCCTCGCGGATCTGCGGGGCCAGGTCGTCGAGCTCCCCCTCGGCCTCCTCGAGGATCGCGCGCATGTCGGGGTCGTCGTCGTCGGCGAGGAGCTCACGCGCCTCGTCCGCCCTGCCCTCCGCGTCCCGCCACCGCTCGGCCAGCGCGAACGCGCCGGTCAGGTCGGACCAGCGCTTGTTCACGTCCGCGAACCGCGCCCGGTCGGAGGGCAGGCCGGGGTCGGCCAGCGCCTCCGACAGCTCGTCGCGGGTGCGCAGGATCTGCTCGACGAGCGACCTCGCGGCCACGTCCGTCATGGGTGGGGCCCCTCGGGGCGGCCCGGGACCGCCGGTGCCCTAGGAGTTCGAGCGCTGGCTGCGGGCGAGCTTGCGCTGGAAGCGCTCCACCCGGCCACCGGAGTCCACGAGCTTCTGCTTGCCCGTGTAGAACGGGTGGCAGTTGCTGCAGATCTCCACCTTGATCTCGGGCTTGGTGGACCGCGTCTCGAACTCGTTGCCGCACGTGCAGCGGACGTGCGCGACGACGTACTCGGGGTGGATGTCGGTCTTCATGATGCTGCTGCCTTTCGTCCTCGCACGAAGGGTCGCCGATCGGCGACCCGCTCGTCGAGCATAGCGCGGCGGACAAGCGCGATCCGGGCCCGAACGTGACCCGGATCGCGCGAGACCGTGCCGCCGGAGGTCAGCCCCCCCTGCGCTCCTTCACGAGCGCGGTGAGCTGCGGCACGACGGTGTTGAGGTCGCCCACGACGCCCAGGTCGCTGAACTCGAAGATCGGCGCGTTGCCGTCCTTGTTGATCGCGATGATCACCTGCGAGGTCTGCATGCCGACCTTGTGCTGGATCGCGCCAGACACGCCGAACCCGATGTACACCTTCGGCGACACGACCTTGCCCGTCTGACCGATCTGCGTCGGGTAGGGGTACCAGCCCGAGTCGACCACGGCGCGGGTGGAGGCGACGGCGCCGCCTAGGGCGGCGGCGAGCTCCTCCAGCGGGCCGAAGCCCTCCGGGCCCCCGAGGCCGCGGCCTCCGGTGACCAGGATGTCGGCGTCCTCGATCGAGGGGCCGGTCGACTCCTCCTGCGTGTGCTCCACCAGCTCGGCCTTCGTGGAGAAGCCCTCGAGCGCCACCGGCACGTCCTCCACGGCGGCGTCGCCGCCCCCGGCGGTGGCCTCGAAGGAGCCGGCGCGGATCAGGCCGAGGCGGGGCTCGGCGCTCCAGCCGACGTCGGCGCGGACGGTGTCGCCCAGGGCGGACCGCTTACCCACCAGGGCGCCGTCGCGGACCTCGAGGTCGTTCATGTCCCAGTTGAGGCCGGCGTCGAGCCGGGCTGAGAGGCCGCCGGCGATGTCGGACGCCAGGACCGAGGCGCCGAACAGGACGTTCTGGAAGCCCTTGTCACGGACCAGCGCGGCGAGCACGTCGACGCGCGGCTGGGGCAGCGGGGACTCCAGGCCGGCGTCGTCGGCCACGTAGACCGTCTTGGCGCCGTACTGGCCGGCCTGGGCCGCCAGCTCGCGCACGCCGGAGCCGATGAGCACGCCCGCGGTGTCGGGGTCGAGCGAGGCGGCCTTCGAGAGGACCCCGAGGGCCCCCTTCTGGATGGCGGAGCCATGGTGCTCCAGGAAGACGAGGGTGCTCAAACCAGCTTCCTTTCCACCAGGAAGTCGAGGATCTTCTGGGCGGCGTCGCCCTCGTCCTCGATCTTGATCGTCTCGCCGCGCGACGGCGGCTCACCGAGGCCCAGGACGGTGGTGCGCGAGCCGGACTCGCCGGCGTCCGAGGCGTCCACGCCGATGTCGGCGAGCGCCTTCGTCTCCTGCGGCTTCTTCTTGGCGCCCATGATGCCCTTGAGCGACGGGTAGCGCGGC
>DAISWG010000062.1:0-20534 GCA_036826475.1 Miltoncostaeaceae bacterium
GCGCTTGCCGAGCAGGTTCTGCCGGAAGCGGCCCTGCTTGCCCTTCAGCATGTCGGAGAGCGACTTCAGCGGCCGGTTGCCCGGGCCGGTGACCGCGCGGCCGCGGCGCCCGTTGTCGAACAGGGCGTCGACCGCCTCCTGCAGCATCCGCTTCTCGTTGTTCACGATGATCTCGGGGGCGCCGAGGTCGAGGAGCCGCTTCAGGCGGTTGTTGCGGTTGATGACGCGCCGGTACAGGTCGTTCAGGTCGCTGGTGGCGAAGCGGCCGCCGTCGAGCTGGACCATGGGCCGCAGCTCCGGCGGGATGACCGGGACCGCCTCGAGCACCATCCACTCCGGACGGTTGCTGGAGCGGCGGAACGCGGAGGCGACCTTCAGGCGCTTCAGGGCACGCGCCTGGCGCTGGCCCTTGCTGGTCTGGATGGTCTCGCGCAGCGACTCGGTCTCGGCGTCGAGGTCGATCTGGGAGAGGAGCTCCTTGATCGCCGCGGCGCCCATGCCGCCCTTGAACAGGTCGCTGAAGCCGTGCGGCGAGCCGAACCGGTCCTTCATCTCCCGGAACAGCTGCTCGTCCGACTCGATCTGGCGCGGCTTCAGGTCCTTGAAGGTCAGCCAGGCGCGGGTGAGCCGCTCCTTCGCCTCCTCCGTGTAGCGCTCGATGTCCTTGAGCGCGACGTCCGTCTCCTTGCGCAGGTCGTTCTCGGCCTGCTTGCGGTCGGCGTCGGTCAGCTCGCGGCGCGCCTCCGGGTCGTCGGAGGTGCGGTCGCGCTGGAGGTCGTCGACCCAGTACTCGTCCTCGTCGGTGAGGCCCTTGGCCTCGCCCTCGCGCAGCCAGACCAGGCGGCGCTCGAGGCGCTCGTTCAGCTCGAGGAGGCGCTCCTCCTTGTCCTGGTCGTACTGCTCCAGGGTCGTGTTGACCTCGTCCTGGAGGCGGTCGAGCTCGCCGGCGCGGCCCTCCTCGTCGACCTCGGTGACGATCGAGGCGGCGAAGTAGAGGACCTTCTCCAGCTCCTTCGGGGCGATGTCCAGCATGTAGCCGATGCGGCTCGGGACGCCCTTGAAGAACCAGATGTGGCTGACCGGCGCGGCCAGGTCGATGTGGCCCATGCGCTCACGGCGCACCTTGGCCCGGGTCACCTCGACGCCGCAGCGCTCGCAGATGATGCCCTTGTACCGGACGCGCTTGTACTTGCCGCAGTAGCACTCCCAGTCCTTGGTCGGACCGAAGATCTTCTCGCAGAAGAGCCCGTCCTTCTCCGGCTTGAGCGTCCGGTAGTTGATGGTCTCGGGCTTGGTCACCTCGCCCGAGCTCCACTGCCGGATCTGCTTGGAGGAGGCCAGACCGATGGTGATGGAGTCGAAATTGTTGATGTCGATCACTCGCGGTGCGCCTTTCTCGTGTGCCGGCCCGCGCTGGCGGGCCGGCGGAGACTCCGTCGGTCGTCACGGTGCCCCGTCCGCCATCCCCTGACGGGATGACGGGCCGGACCGCCGGGCCCTGCTAGTCCTTCGCGGCGGCGGAGCCGGAGTCGGAGTCGGCGGGGGAGGCCACGACCTCGGCCTCCGCGCCGGCCACCTCGACCGTCTCGCCGTCGCCCTCCGCACCGCCGTCGGGTGCCGCACCGAGTCCCCCGGAGAGGTCGATGCCGAGCTCCTCGGCGGCGCGCAGCAGGTCGTCGTCCTCCTCGCGCGCCGAGAACTCGGGGCCCGCCTCGCCCTGGACCTTCACGTCGAGCCCGAGGGACTGCATCTCCTTGAGCAGCACCTTGAAGCTCTCCGGGATGGACGGCTCCTGGATGTTCTCGCCCTTCACGATCGCCTCGTACGCCTTCACGCGTCCGACCGTGTCGTCGCTCTTGATGGTCAGCATCTCCTGGAGGGTGTAGGCGGCCCCGTACGCCTCGAGGGCCCACACCTCCATCTCGCCGAAGCGCTGGCCGCCGAACTGCGCCTTGCCGCCCAGCGGCTGCTGGGTGACGAGCGAGTACGGGCCGGTCGAGCGCGCGTGGATCTTGTCGTCGACGAGGTGGAGCAGCTTCAGCATGTACATGTAGCCGACGGTGACCTTGCCCTCGTACGGCTCGCCGGTGCGGCCGTTGTAGAGCTTCATGCGGCCGGAGGCCTGGCGGCCCGGGCGGTCGTTTTCGTCCACGGCGAGCTGGATCGGGTTGTCGCCGTGGCTCGCCGACCAGTCCTTCAGCACCCGGTCCACGTCCTCCACCGTCGCGCCGTCGAAGACGGGCGTGGCGACGAAGGTGCGCTCCGGCGTGCCGCCGTTGCCGTTCGTGCCACCGTCGTAGGCGCCGTCGGTCCAGCCGCGCGCAGCGGCCCAACCGAGGTGCGTCTCGAGGATCTGCCCGATGTTCATGCGCGACGGCACGCCCAGCGGGTTGAGGATCATGTCGATCGGCGTCCCGTCCTCGAGGAACGGCATGTCCTCCTCGGGGACGATCTTGGAGATGACGCCCTTGTTGCCGTGACGGCCGGCGAGCTTGTCGCCCTCCGCGATCTTGCGGCGCTTGGCGACGTAGACGCGGACCAGCTGGTTGACGCCCGGCGACAGGTCGTCGCCGCTCTCGCGGTCGAAGACCTTCACGTCGATGACCTTGCCGCCCTCGCCGTGCGGGACCTTGAGGGAGGTGTCGCGGACCTCGCCGGCCTTCTCCTTGAAGATGGCGCGGATCAGCTTCTCCTCCGCGGTCAGCTCGGTCTCGCCCTTCGGCGTGACCTTGCCCACCAGGAGGTCGCCGGACATCACCTCGGCGCCGATGCGGACGATGCCGCGCTCGTCGAGGTCCTTGAGGGACTCCTCGGAGCGGTTCGGGATGTCGCGGGTGATCTCCTCGGCGCCCAGCTTGGTGGTGCGGGCGTCGATCTCGTAGGCCTCGATGTGGATGGACGACAGCACGTCGTCCTTCACGAGGCGCTCCGAGATGATGATCGCGTCCTCGAAGTTGTACCCCTCCCAGGACATGAAGGCGACGAGCATGTTGCTGCCCAGCGCCAGCTCGCCCTGGTCGGTGGACGACCCGTCGGCGAGGGGCTCGCCCTGCTCGATCGTCTGCCCCTTGCGCACGATGGGCTTCTGGTGGATCAGCGTGCCCTGGTTGGAGCGCGTGAACTTGTGCAGCTCGTAGTGCTCGAGCTCCCCGGCGGGGTCCTCGACGATGACGTGGTCGGCGTCGACCGCGGCGACGGTGCCGTCGGTGCGGCTGATCACCACGTCGCCGGTGTCCACGGCGGCGCGCTTCTCGATGCCGGTGCCCACGAGCGGGGCCTCGGTGATCATGAGCGGCACGGCCTGGCGCTGCATGTTCGCGCCCATCAGCGCCCGGTTGGCGTCGTCGTGCTCGAGGAACGGGATGAGCGCCGTCGCGACCGAGACGATCTGCTGGGGCGACACGTCCATGTACTCGACGTCGGTGGGGTCGGCCAGGATCGGCTCGCCGCCCTTGCGGCAGAGCACGGGACCGATGAGGGCGCCCTTGGCGTCGCGCTCGGCGTTGGCCTGCGCGATGACCTTGTGCTCCTCCTGCGTGGCGTCCAGCTCGTCGATGTCCGCGGTGATCTTGCCGTTCACGACCCGGCGGTACGGCGTCTGGATGAAGCCGAACTCGTTGATGGTCGCGTACGAGCCGAGCGAGCCCATCAGGCCGATGTTCGGGCCCTCCGGCGTCTCGATCGGGCACATGCGGCCGTAGTGGGTCTGGTGGACGTCGCGCACCTCGATGGGGGCGCGCTCGCGCGTGAGGCCGCCGGCGCCGAGCGCCGACAGGCGGCGCCGGTGCGTGAGGCCCGACAGCGAGTTGGTCTGGTCCATGAACTGCGAGAGCTGCGACGAGCCGAAGAACTCCTTCAGCGCCGCGACCACCGGGCGGATGTTGATGATCGTCTGCGGGGTGATCGTGTCGACGTCCTCGGTGCTCATGCGCTCGCGGACGACGCGCTCCATCCGGTAGAGGCCGATGCGGAAGGCCTCCTGGATGAGCTCGCCGACCGTGCGCAGGCGCCGGTTGCCGAAGTGCTCGTACTCGTCGAGGTCGCCGGAGATCTCGTCGCGCGGCATCGTCGCGCCGTCGGCGGCGAAGTCCTTGGACTCCTCGGGCAGCCCGATCTTGATCGGGAGGGCCACCAGGCGGCGGATCAGCTCGACCAGGTCGTCGGTCATGCCGGAGATCCGGCCGGTGAACCGCGGGTTGGTGAGCGTGCGCACCTCGGAGCCCAGGTTCAGGCCGAGGCGGGCGTCCAGCTTGTAGCGGCCGACCTTGGTCAGGTCGTAGCGCTTGGGGTCGAAGAACAGCGAACGGACGAGGGCGCGCGAGTTGTCCACCGTCGGCGGCTCGCCGGGACGCTGCTTCTTGAAGACCTCGATAAGGGCGTGCTGCATGATCTCGCCCGACCGGGCGTCGAGCTTCTTCTCGAGCTTCTCGATCTCGGCCTCGACCGCGGCGCGCTCCTCGGCGCCCTTGTCGTCCAGGCCCTGCGCGAGCGCGTGGATCTCCTCGACGGTCTTCGCGAGGTCCTCGAGGCTCGTGCGGTCGCCCGTCTGGGGGGACCCCTCGGTGGCGTCCTTGTCCAGCGTCAGCTGGATGAACGGGTTGACCCGGTCCGGGTCGTCGGGGTGCCGGAAGAGGTTGGCGATGTCGTCGCGCGTGTAGCCGAGCGCGAACAGCAGCGTGGTGACCGGAAGCTTGCGCTTGCGGTCGATCCGGACGTTGACGAGGCCCTTCTTGTCGATCTCGAGCTCGACCCACGAGCCGCGCGACGGCATCAGGTTCGCGATGAAGACCTGCTTCTCGCGGTCCTTCGGCTCCATCACGTACGCGCCGGGGGAGCGCACGAGCTGCGTCACGACGACGCGCTCGGTGCCGTTGATGATGTAGGTGCCCCACTCGGTCATCAGGGGCAGGTCGCCCATGAAGACCTTCTGCTCGCGGATCTCACCGGTCTCCCGGTTGATGAACGCGACCTCCATCGTGAGGGGCGCCGCGTACGTGATGTCCTTCTCGCGGCAGTCCTTGATGGAGTCGTTCGGCTGGATGTGGTCGTACGGCATGCCGGGCTCCCAGCCGCCCAGCGTGTACTTGCCGAACTGGACCGCGAGGGTGCCGGTGAAGTCCTCGATCGGCGAGATGTCGTCGATCGTCTCGCGCAGTCCCTTCTCGATGAACCACTCGAAGGACGAGCGCTGGATGTCGATGAGGTTGGGGACGTCACGAACCTTCTCCTGCTTGGAGAAGGAGTGGCGGACGCGGGCAGCGGGCTTGGTGCTCAAGTCGCGAGGCCTCCTGACGAGAGCGGGCGGTTGACGACGCAGCGCGTGGGGTGGGGCGCGGGCGTAACGGCGGACGATACCACTTCTGGCTCGGGGCGTGCAACGACGCGCGCCATGAGGCGCGGAGCCGTGACACCATGTGACGACGCGGCGGCCGTCGTCAGTGAGACCCGTCGGCCAAGGCCAGCGAGCTTACCATCGGCGGTGGACGTCGCGCCCGCCGTCCGCCGGGCTGGGTCATACTGGTGCGATGACCGGGCCGCCTCTCCCCTCATATTCGGACGGCGCCCCCGGCGACGGCATCGACGAGCGCCTGAAGGCCCTCCTGGAGGCGACCCACCGGCAGTGGACGTCGCCGATGGAGCGGCGGCGCATGCGCGCCTTCGGGTTCCGGCCCGCGGTGGAGCCGGGGGTGCTGAAGCGCGAGTGGCGGGGCATGGCGGTGCGGGTCGGCGACACCGGCATCACCGCGGCGCGGCCCGGTGAGGGGGGCCTGGCGTTCCGGCCGGCGGCGCGGACCCTGGTGCACGACGGCCAGCCATTCGCCGGCGACCCGGTCGGGGTGTCCCTGGTGGAGGGCCTCCTCGACCTGATCGCCGCGTACGAGCGGTGGGTGGAGGCCCGCGAGGGCCGCGACGAGCGGATCATGCGCGCTCGCCCGGGGCCGCAGGACCGGCGCCCCATCAACGCCCTCGCCGAGACCCGCCGGCTCCAGCGCCTGCTCCACCAGCCCCGGGGGCGGTAGAGCCCGACGGTCTCATCCCGGGTGGGCCGCCCCCCGATCCCACCACTGCCGGAGCACGTCTTCGGCCGCCTTGCCGTGGGGGGTGTAGTCGATCCCCTGCGGCTCACCGGAATCGGGGCGGTCGTCCCACATCCACCAGTGCACGCCCAGGAACCACGGTTGCTCCCAGAAGACGCGAAGCAGAGCCTCGTACGCCGCGGCCTGCTCGGCGTCATCGCGCCGCCGACTGATCGTCCAGCTGTAGGGAGCCGTCGTCGCGCCGCGTTGGCTGACGTATCCGGCCTCGGTGAAGAGGACGGGTCGCCCCATCTCCACCGAGAGATGCCGGAGTTGCTCTCGGATCGGCCGCCACGCACGAACCAGCGTCGCCACGGAACGCGTCGGCCGCGATGCCAGGGGCCAGTATGCGTCGATGCCGATCGCGTCGAGGTCCCGCCAGAAGCCGATCTGGGCGAACTCGTCGTAGTTGGCTGCATACGTCATCAGACCGGGGAACCGGCTCCGGGCGGCGGCGATCACACGTCGCCAGTCATCGACGCGCTGACTGGTGCCCGCCAGTTCCGTCCCAACGGACAACTGCTCGACGCCCTCGTCCCGCGCGAGCTCCGCGTAGTGGGTGATCATGCGGGTGTAGTCGGCGAACCACCGGCGTGGCGAGGAAGGCCGGATCGTGGCTCGATCGGCGTCGCCGGGGAGATCGACGTGGGGCTTGAGCATCACACGCAGCCCGCGCGCATGCGCGGCGCGGATGGCGCGACGCAACCCGGCGTCGTCGACCGTTTCATCCGAGCGGCAGTCGATGTGGTTCTCGCGGGGACGGGCCTGGTAGCAGGTCGGTACGAGGACGACCCACCCGGCGCCGGTCGCCTGGATCTGGTCGAGGTGGCGGAGGGTCACGGCGCCGTCGTACGCGTGGGAACTCCACCCCGGATCGGTGACGCCCGCCTGACGGCTCGCAGGCGCTCCGGATGCCGCCTCGTCCCCGCCACCGCGAACGATCGCGAGTGCCGCAACGGCGGTGAGAATCAGGACCGCGCCGGCGACAGGGAGCGCTGCGGCCCGCACGACGCCCCCCTCAGGATCCCGCGACGGCCGGGACCGGAACGAACTCGTCCGGGCTCTCCCCGACGCCGAAGAAGTGCCGCAGCGACTCGACGGTGCGTCGGGCCGCCTCACCGTCCCCGTACGGGTTGACGGCGTTGGCCATGGCGGCGTACTCGGCCGGATCGTCCAAGAGACGACTGACGGTCCTCACGATGACGTCCTCATCGGTTCCGACGAGACGCGCCGTTCCGGCCTCGACCGCCTCGGGCCTCTCGGTGGTGTCACGCATCACGAGGACAGGCTTGCCGAGGCTCGGCGCTTCCTCCTGCACGCCGCCACTGTCCGTGAGGACGATGTCGCTCCGGTCGAGCAGGCGACTGAACTCACCATAGGGCTGCGGCTCCATCACGACGACGTTCGGCAGGTCCTCGACGAGCGGGAGGATGGTCTCGCGGACGACGGGGTTGGCGTGAGCGGGCAGCACCACCAGCAGGTCGGGGCGGCCGGTCGCGAGACGGCGGAGGCCGCGCCCGACCGAAGCCATCGGCTCGCCCCATGACTCACGCCTGTGTGCGGTGACCAACAGCATCCGCCGGGGGTCTGAGACCACCTCGGCGACCGCCGCTCCCACCGTGACGTCGTCGCGCCCGACCGACCAGAGGAGGGCATCGATGACGCTGTTCCCCGTCACGATGACGGCGGTCGGCGCAACACCCTCCCGCAGCAGGTTGTCCCGACTGATCGCGGTCGGCGCCAGGTGAAGGGAAGTCAGCTGCGTCGTGAGGCGCCGGTTGACCTCCTCCGGATACGGCGAGAGCGGATCGAAGGTCCTCAGACCTGCTTCGACGTGCACCACAGGCACCTTGTTGTAGAACGCCGCGAGGGCGCCGACGAACGTGGTGGTCGTATCGCCTTGGACGATGACCGCCTCGGGCCGTTCCGCGGCGATGACCCGATTGAGACCGTCCATGGCGCGGACCGTGATCCCGGCGAGGGTCTGGCGGTCCCTGAGGACGTCGAGGTCGTGTTCCGGGGTGATCTGGAACAGCTCGAGAACCTGATCGAGCATGCCCCGGTGCTGAGCCGTGACGGTGACCATCGGCCGGAAGTCGCCTGACGCTTCGAGGGAGTGGACGATCGGCGCCAGCTTGATCGCCTCCGGCCGGGTGCCGAACACGACCATGACCCTCCGCCCGCCGAGGTCCCCGGTGACCCTGTTCGCCTTCATACCCGCTCCCTCCCGATGGCCGAGGCCGTAACTCTGACCCCATCTTTCTCGGCGGCGACTCGCCGCCCTTGAATCCGCAACGGGCTCGACTTCTCGCGCGCACCGGCGCCCGGCGGCAGTGCCGCCGGGCGCCCGTTCGCACCTACCGGGAACCTGCGAGGCAGGCCGCGGTGGCCCGGACCCGGGCCATGCGACCCGACTGCCGGCTCGCGACGTTGACGCAGCGCCGGGCCTTGGTGCCGACCTCCGCTTCGGACTCTGCGAACCCGGTCGGCACCAGCATCCGCTGCGGCACCCGCCCGACCCCGGCCGGCCGCAACAGGCTCGTGCGGGCGGTGGCGGTCTGGGTCGTGGTGCCCGCCGCCGGGAGCTCGCTGAGCACTGAGGCAGGGGTGACGAAGGTGTAGCCCAGCCCCTGGATGCCCTCGACGATCGTCTTCAGGTCGTTGATGCAGGGCACCTTCGGGCCCGAGGTGGGGCAGGCGTCCGCCAGGTAGGGGTGGTAGAAGAAGCTGGCGAACCCGTCGCGCACCACCAGGTTGCGGCGGGCGGTGTCGATGATCTGCTCGGGCATGCGTGCCGGGTGGGTGTTGTAGGCCTCCGGCTCGTAGTTGCCGAGGTTCTCGGGGATCACCCGCGTGCCGTTGATGTCGGTCACGCCGTACGGGAAGAACTGGCCGATCATCCGGCTGTGGTTGATCGTGCCGCCGCTCAGCTGACCGGCGAAGTACAGGCCACGCTCGTACCGGCCGGCGAAGCCGAGCTCACGGACCGCGCGGTAGTCGGCGGCCGAGCCCGCGTAGTGCGGGAACTCGAAGATCGTCGGGACGGTCAGACCAGCCCGCTGGAACTCGGTCTTCGAGGAGTTCATCCGGTTCTTGGCCCAGGCGACCGAGTCCTCGGCGACGGGGCCGTCGTAGATGACCCGGTCCTGCGCGTCCACGTGGGCGCGGAAGAACTCGAAGTCGTTGCCGCTCTGGCCGTCGTAGGGGTTGGGGACGTTGGAGTACTGGTGCGTATAGCCGTGCATCAGGATGGTGCCGCCCTTGGACTGCATGTACTTCAGGGCCGACACGACCTGCGGGCGCTGCTGCAGGGTGACGGTGGTGTTGCGCCCGCCGTTCTCGACGCCGAGCGGGTCGCGGTACACCGGGTAGGTCGCGACGCTGAAGGGCACCTTGCGACTCGCGAGGTAGTCGGCGATGCGCCTCAGCTGGGCGGGGTCGGCGTCGGGACCGACGTCCTCGATGCGGACCAGGGCCCGATGGCGGGTCGCGGTGGTCGGGGCGAGGGCGTCGAACATCAGGTCCGACAGGACCATGGTGCGGTCGTTCTCACCGACATAGGAGAACGGGATCTCGCCGATGTAGGTCAGCGAACCCGAGCGGGTGGCCCAGGGGATCGAGGTGCCATCGGACTTCTGGGCCGTGGAGAGGACGGTGGCCTTCGCCGGGTCCGACACGACCAGGTCCATGATCGGAGCGTTGTTCAGAACGCTGCGCTCCAGCTGGGTCCCCTTGTAGGTCACCCCGGTGAAGGGGCCGTTGTCGTAGGCCTTCCAGGTCCATCCGGTGCGCGACGCGAACGTGGCGTCGCGGGCCGTCAGCTGCCAGATGTTGCTGGCCATCCAGATCACGGGCTTGGTCGAGGTGTTCACATCGTCGAGGAACGACGCCGGCAGCGGCTCGTCATAGGTGGAGCCGATGTAGATGGTGGCGTCATAGCGCCCCACGTCGCCCGCGACATAGGTGGAGACAGGCTTGGTGACGGCGCGGCCGAAGTGCCCGGAGAGGTTCGCGGCGTTCATCGCGTACAGCTCACCGAGCCAGCCCCACTGGCCGGTCGTGTCGTAGAGAACCAGCGTCCTGGCCTGTCCCGGCGCCGGCGCAGACCGCGCGTCGTCCGCGCGGAACCCGGCCAAGGCGAGCAGCGCCAGCAGCACTGCGCCGACGAGAGCGCCGAGGATTCGCCCCGGCCGTGGAGAGCATTCGAGCAGTCTCACGAGCGACCTTCCTGTGTCGTTCCGGAACAGAGTTCGTACGGTCCCGCGCCCCGGAGCCGCCAGCGCGCCCGACGGCCGATGACCGAGAGGCTGATCGCGGCGACCATGACGAAGTAGGACGCGACCGCGGCGAGCGTGACGTCGCTGATCACCGTCCCGAGTGGACCGAGGACCGCATCGGCATGGCCGAGCGACATTCCGGTGCCGGCCGAGAGGGCACCGGCGCCGGCGAGGGGGTTCAAGACCAGGGACACGACACTCCGTTCCGAACGCTTGATGAGTGGAGGCATCGTGCGGGACCGCCCAGATCAGCGGATCCGCGGTTCGAACGGGGGCCGTCCCCGACGCTCGGAGGGTCGCGACGACACCCCGGGCTCCCGCCACTATGCGAACGGGCGGTCGCACCCGTCGGCGCAACTAGACGCCCTGACGGTCGTGTCCTGGGGCGCGCGGGCACACACGCCGGATGGTGAAGGCGCGGTGCCGATCTTCTTGATCCGTCGCGGTCGGTTGCCGAAGACGAAGGCGACGGACCATGAAGAGCCGGAGCCTTTCTTGACCCTCATCGTCACCCTGCTGTTCGTCCTGACGATCGCCTATGCCCTCGGGTATCTGGCGCTCTCCCGGAAGCCGGCGACCCCTCCCACCCCGGGTGACGGCCGTCGCCCGTTCGCGGTCTTCGTCGTGCCCTGCCTCGACGAGGAACTCGTCATCGGCGCCAGCCTCGATCGGCTCGCGGCCATCCCGGGCGACGACTCGGCCGTTCTCGTCATCGACGATGGTTCCTCGGATCGCACCAGCGAGATCGTCCGAAACCGTCTCAGCGATCGGGTCTGGCTCTTGCGCCGGGAGGCGCCCGATGCGCGGCAGGGGAAGGGCGAAGCGCTCAATCACGCGTACCAGGTGCTCCGCGACGGAGTGCTCTCCGGGCGGTTCGGGGATCGCACGCCGGACGAGATCGTGGTGGTCGTGCTCGACGCGGACGGGCGCGTCGAGCACGACGTCCTCGATCACACTCTCCCGTGGTTCGCGGACCCGCGCATCGGGGCGGTCCAGATCGGCGTGCGCATGTACAACGCCGACCAGGGGCTCTTGCCGCGCCTCCAGGACATGGAGTTCGTGACATACCTGGACATCTTCCAGCGCGCGCGCCACCGTCTCGGGAGCTCCGGGCTCGGCGGCAACGGACAGTTCACGCGGCTCTCCGCGCTCATGGGCCTCGGGGACAAGCCCTGGACGACGTGCCTGACCGAGGATCTCGACCTCGGGGTCAGGCTCCTCACGATGGGCTGGCGCAACGCCTTCTGCCCGACCACCCACGTGCGCCAGCAGGCGGTCACCGAGCTCGACCGCCTCTTGCGGCAACGTACCCGGTGGTTCCAGGGGCACCTCCAGTGCATGACGCTGGTCCCCTCGATCATCCGTTCCAACCGGCTCACCGCCCGGGCGGCGTTCGACTTGGCGCTCACCCTGCAGGGCGCGGTCCTCGTCCTGGTGACCTCCATCGCGTGCGCGGGGTTGGCGGCCGTCCTCATGGCGGCCGTGTTGTCCGGTTCCGCAGACACCCTCCTCCCGAACCGGGAGGGGGCGGACATGGTGGCCGTCATCGCGGGCTGGTATCTCCTCGCGTTCGGCCTCGCGCCGCTCTACGCCTCGATCTACCGGCGCCATGAACCGACGATCGGATACCCGAGGGCGCTGTGGCTCGGCCACGTCTACAGCCTCTACGGTTACCTTTGGTTCGCCTCCGGCTGGCGTGCGGTCGCGCGACTCGTGACGGGCCGCGACGGATGGGCGAAGACCCGTCGCACGGTCGACGTCCCGAGCGGTGCCTGATCCTCGGGCAGCCGGCGAGGTCGATCACGACGGTATCGAGGACGAACGAGGGCCCCGCCGGCGCCGGAGAATGCTCTCCAGCACCGACGGGGCCCTGTCGTCCCGACTCGATTCGGGGCTCAGCCCGTCATCGGGTCCGCCTGATGCAGCGGGTCATCGTACGGACCCGCTCCGAGCGGTCAGCCTTCCGAGCCGCAGCGGTCGCGCAGCGCCGGGCCTTGGTGCCGACCTCCGCTTCGGACTCTGCGAACCCGGTCGGCACCAGCATCCGCTGCGGCACCCGCCCGACCCCGGCCGGCCGCAACAGGCTCGTGCGGGCGGTGGCGGTCTGGGTCGTGGTGCCCGCCGCCGGGAGCTCGCTGAGCACTGAGGCAGGGGTGACGAAGGTGTAGCCCAGCCCCTGGATGCCCTCGACGATCGTCTTCAGGTCGTTGATGCAGGGCACCTTCGGGCCCGAGGTGGGGCAGGCGTCCGCCAGGTAGGGGTGGTAGAAGAAGCTGGCGAACCCGTCGCGCACCACCAGGTTGCGGCGGGCGGTGTCGATGATCTGCTCGGGCATGCGTGCCGGGTGGGTGTTGTAGGCCTCCGGCTCGTAGTTGCCGAGGTTCTCGGGGATCACCCGCGTGCCGTTGATGTCGGTCACGCCGTACGGGAAGAACTGGCCGATCATCCGGCTGTGGTTGATCGTGCCGCCGCTCAGCTGACCGGCGAAGTACAGGCCACGCTCGTACCGGCCGGCGAAGCCGAGCTCACGGACCGCGCGGTAGTCGGCGGCCGAGCCCGCGTAGTGCGGGAACTCGAAGATCGTCGGGACGGTCAGACCAGCCCGCTGGAACTCGGTCTTCGAGGAGTTCATCCGGTTCTTGGCCCAGGCGACCGAGTCCTCGGCGACGGGGCCGTCGTAGATGACCCGGTCCTGCGCGTCCACGTGGGCGCGGAAGAACTCGAAGTCGTTGCCGCTCTGGCCGTCGTAGGGGTTGGGGACGTTGGAGTACTGGTGCGTATAGCCGTGCATCAGGATGGTGCCGCCCTTGGACTGCATGTACTTCAGGGCCGACACGACCTGCGGGCGCTGCTGCAGGGTGACGGTGGTGTTGCGCCCGCCGTTCTCGACGCCGAGCGGGTCGCGGTACACCGGGTAGGTCGCGACGCTGAAGGGCACCTTGCGACTCGCGAGGTAGTCGGCGATGCGCCTCAGCTGGGCGGGGTCGGCGTCGGGACCGACGTCCTCGATGCGGACCAGGGCCCGATGGCGGGTCGCGGTGGTCGGGGCGAGGGCGTCGAACATCAGGTCCGACAGGACCATGGTGCGGTCGTTCTCACCGACATAGGAGAACGGGATCTCGCCGATGTAGGTCAGCGAACCCGAGCGGGTGGCCC
The DNA here is from genome assembly GCA_036826475.1 of Miltoncostaeaceae bacterium. Taxonomy (GTDB): domain Bacteria; phylum Actinomycetota; class Thermoleophilia; order Miltoncostaeales; family Miltoncostaeaceae; genus Miltoncostaea. The sequence continues at coordinate 13,511 of DAISWG010000062.1, forward strand.
AGGGGATCGAGGTGCCATCGGACTTCTGGGCCGTGGAGAGGACGGTGGCCTTCGCCGGGTCCGACACGACCAGGTCCATGATCGGAGCGTTGTTCAGAACGCTGCGCTCCAGCTGGGTCCCCTTGTAGGTCACCCCGGTGAAGGGGCCGTTGTCGTAGGCCTTCCAGGTCCATCCGGTGCGCGACGCGAACGTGGCGTCGCGGGCCGTCAGCTGCCAGATGTTGCTGGCCATCCAGATCACGGGCTTGGTCGAGGTGTTCACATCGTCGAGGAACGACGCCGGCAGCGGCTCGTCATAGGTGGAGCCGATGTAGATGGTGGCGTCATAGCGCCCCACGTCGCCCGCGACATAGGTGGAGACAGGCTTGGTGACGGCGCGGCCGAAGTGCCCGGAGAGGTTCGCGGCGTTCATCGCGTACAGCTCACCGAGCCAGCCCCACTGGCCGGTCGTGTCGTAGAGAACCAGCGTCCTGGCCTGTCCCGGCGCCGGCGCAGACCGCGCGTCGTCCGCGCGGAACCCGGCCAAGGCGAGCAGCGCCAGCAGCACTGCGAGGCCGGCGGCGACGAGATGCTTCGGGCGCACCGCGGATCTGACGAGCGTACTCACGAACTGCCTCCCAACATTGCCATGGCCGGGTCGCTTCCTGGTCCGGTCCGGCGGAGCCGTCGTGCTGCGCTTCTGAACGACAGGAACGCACCCAGAAGGAGCACAGTGCCCAGGTACACGCCGGCGGTCCCAACGGTCACCCAGGCAACTGCCTCACCCGCCGGCCCGAGGACGTCCCCCGCCGGACCGAGTGACATCCCGGCGCCGGCGCTCAGCGTGCCGCAACCCAGAAGTGGATTCGTGATCCCAGACACACAACTCCTCCCACTTGATTTGGAGTGATTGTGCGACCGGGTGCCAGCACCACGAATCTGCTGCAAGTACAGGGTTATTGCCGCCTGGACTCGCCCTGAACCCCCCCATTCGGGGGATTGACACTTACGCCCTTTTTACAAGAGTTGGCGATATGTCTCGACGGTTGCGATGGAACCGAATCCGCAACAGAGTGATACGTCCGCCGTGTGTCAATTTATGAGCTGTGCCTCACAGAACGACGAAGGCCCCCGAGTGGGGGCCTTCGCGAGCTCGCTCGGCGCCGCCCGGGGGCGGCGCGGGGATCAGGAGAACTTGCCGGGGACGCCGCCGCCCTTGACGGTGCTCAGGTCCTCGAGCCAGCCCTGGAGTCGGGCGTGGTCCTTGTCGTCGGCGTCGAGGGTGGCGAGGGCGGCGTTCACCTCGTCGGCGACCTCGTCGACGTTCGCCTTGTTGGCCGTCGACACGCGGTCGCGCAGCTTGCTCTTCACCTCACGCTCCAGCGGCATCGGAATCCTCCCGGGTCGAGGGGGTGTCAGGTACGCCCGGGCGTGCCGGGGACGAGGGCATTCTGCGCGATGGACACGCCCCCGTCCAGACCGTTGACCGTCACTTCACGAGGACCGTCTTGGACTTCGTGACGGAGTTCCCGGCACGGTCCGCCAGGACGATCCGCAGGGTGTAGCGCCCACGGACGAGCTTCGCCGCGACCACCGTGCGCCGCTGGCCCGGGGTGATCCCCACCACGCGGGGGCGCTCCGCCCGTCCGCCGCGACGGGTCGCGGTGATCGTCGCCTGCAGCCGGCCCGACGATCCGGGGTCCTGCAGCGCGACCACCAGGCGCACCGTCCGCGGGCGCCGGTCGGGCCCCGCCCGCCGCGGGCGTGGGCGCAGGGGCTGGGCCTTCACGGACCGGACGATCAGCACCGGCCGCGTGTTGTCCACCTTCACCGACCAGTCGAGCCGCCCCGCGTTGCCCGGGTAGTCCCGCGCGACCGCCGACAGGGCGTGCCAGCCGTCCGGCAGGCGCCGCGTGTCGAGCGTGATCCCGCGCGGGTACGTCTGCGAGCGCCCCAGCACCGGCCTGCCGTCCACCGCGAGCGTCCACGACGAGACCCTCGTCCGCGACAGCGCCCGGAACCTCACCGCCACCCGCCCCCGCACCGACGCCAGGGCGGCGGGCGCCGGCGCCACCAGCCTCGGCGGGGTCGTCGTGACCCGGATCCGCCCCAGGCCGAACTGCGTGTCCGGGCCGGGGGCGCCCAGGTCGAGCGCCATCGCGTCGAGCGTCTGGCGGACCTCCCCCGCAGTCGGGGACTGCCCCGCCCGGCGGGCCGCCGCCAGCACCACGGCCGCGGCGCCCGCCGCGTTGGGTGCCGCGTTCGATGTCCCGCCGACCGCGCGGACCCCCGCGGGGCCCATGATCCGCGTGTCCGTCGGCGCCACGAGATCCGGCTTCAGCCGGCCGTCGTCCGTCGGCCCCTGCGACGAGTACGACTTGCGCGCGTTCCCGCGCCAGTCGACGGCGCCGATGGCGATGGCCCCCGCCGCGTCGCCCGGCGTCGGGATGCTGCTCTCCGGCAGCCCGCCGATCGCCGCGAGCGGGATTTCCCGGGAGAACAGCGTCAGCTCCCCGGCGGGCGGCGGACCCGACTCGCGCACCACCCGCAGGCGGTACTCCGCCGCGGCCTGCGGCGCGAAGCCGGTGATGCGCTCGGCGGTGGGCAGCCCCGCCGACTGGCGGTCCTCCGATGCCGCGACGGGGGTCCAGCTGCCGTCCGCCTCCCGCTGCTCCAGCGACAGGTCCAGGTCGGTGGGCGGCCCGCCCGGGGGCGACGTCCACGACAGCGCGAACGTGATCGGCTGGCCCGGCGACCTCGGGAACGTCCAGTTGTCGCCGTTCGGCCAGTCCAGGTCGCCGTCGGCGTCGGCGTCGGCCCAGGTCCCGCTCCAGTGCAGCAGCGCGTAGTTGCCCGCCGAGTTGAACCACAGGATCCCGGCGGCCGCCGCCCGGTCGACCGCCTGCGCCGTCGGACCCGTGCCGTCGAACGGCCCCTCGATGAAGCTGTTCGAGTGGACGACGATGTCCGGCCGGCGCGCGATCAGCGCGTCGGTGGCGGCGATGAAGTCGGCTTCCGTGTGGTAGTTGACGAGGAGGTAGCGGGCCTTCGGCGCGTAGTCGAACACCGTCTGGGCGACGATCTCGCCGTGGTTGGTGCGGTTGCCGTAGGCGTTGCGGCCGGCCAGGCCGTTCGCCGCGTCGAACGACAGCGTCTCGAGCTGGTCCGTGGCCGGGATCTCCCCCAGCGCCTGCAGCCGCGCGAGGTTCTGGCCGAAGCCCAGGTCGAGCACCGCGATGGTGAGGCCCGCGCCGCCGTCGGCCACCTTGCCGAGGATGTCGGCGCCCTGGCGCTCCAGGCCCTGGCTGATCTGCACGTCGTCGCCGAACGCGGACGTCGACTCACGCGCCCCCGCGACCCCCGGCAGCCGCGCGAGCGCCGTGGCGCGGGACGGGGCCGCCACCACCTGGAACCGGCGGCCGTCGCGCCGCTGCACGCGGAGCCCGCCCCGCTCGAGCCCCCGGGCGACCTGGGCGGCCTTCCCGGGCCGGGCGTCGACCGTGAGCGACGCCGGGGCGGGCGCGGCGGCGGCGTGGCCGGCGGCCAGCGCGGCGCCCAGGCCGGCGGCGGCCGCGGCGGCCGCGAGCCGCCTCACCGGGCCCGGGCCACCGTGCGCGCGCGGACGGCCACGTTACCCGCCATGTCCTCCGCGATTGCCTGGAGCCTGCCCCGGGCGCCCGTGGGGAGGCGCACGCCGGCGACCGGCCGCCTCCAGGTCCCGAGGCGACGGCCGTTGAGCGTCACCTGCACCTGGCGGACTGTACCGGCGTCGATCGCGCGTACGCGCACCACGCGTTGCGGCCCCGGCCCCACGCGCAGCGCGAGTCTCGGCGCCGCCGTGTCGAGCCGCGCCATCCCCGCCCCGTACACGGGGTCCGGGCCCTCGTCGCCCAGGTCGAGCGCGCCGGACACCAGGACGCCGCGCAGCTCGGCCGGCCCCGCCGGCAGCCCCAGCGAGAGCCGCCGCTGGCGGAGCAGCACCGCGGCGCCCGCGACGTGGGCCGTCGCCGCCGAGGTGCCCGCCGTCCCCGGCCACTCCGGGTTGGACGTGACGTACGTGGGGCCAACCAGGTCGGGCTTGCCGGCGCCGGGGAGCCCCTGCGACGAGTAGGCCTCGATCGCGGTACCCGTCCACTTCACCGCACCCACCGTGAGGGCGCCGCGGGCGTCGCCCGGGGTGGGGATGCTGCCCACCGGGACGGCCGCGGTCCCGAAGCCGACGGTCTCGGAGAAGAGATCGAAGCTCTGGGGCGGGCCGGAGACCTGCGTCACCACCACCCGGTAGGTCCCGCCGTCGGCCATCGTCACCGGGGTCGTCGCGTTCAGCGGGCCGACGGGGGCGCTGCGCGCCACCTCCCGCCACCCGCCGGCGCCGTCGGCGCGCTCGATCGCCACCGTCCCCTGCGCGAGCGGCGACCCCCACGCCAGCGACAGCAGCAGCGGGGTGCCGGCGGCCGGCGCGATGTCCAGCGCGGCGCCGCCGGCGCCGGCGGTCCCGCGCCAGTGACGCTGCGCGTAGTTGCCCGCCGAGTTGACCCACAGCACGCCGGAGGCGGCGGCCGCGTCGACCGCCCGCGCGGCCGGGCCGGTGCCGTCGAAGGGCGGCGTCAGGAACGAGTTGGAGTGGCTCGCGACCGGGATCCCCTGCTGCGCGACCCACGCGGCGGCCTGGGCGAACTGCTCCTGGGTGCGATAGCCGACCAGCACCAGCCGCGCGTCGGGCGCGAGATCGTGGATGAGCTCGGCCATCCGGACCCCGTGCTGGGTGGGCAGGCCCAGCTCGGTCACCCCGCCCTCCGCGCCGCCCGGGTCGAAGAGCCGGACCTCCATGCGGTCGCGGGGCGGGAGCTCCCCCAGCTCGATGGACCGGTCGAGACCCGCGAAGCCCTGGTCGACCACCGCGACCGTCTGCCCCTGGCCCAGGACGCCGCGGCTCCACATGGCGTCGGCGCCCATGCGGACGCCCCCCTGCCCGATCACGGCGGCCCCCGCGGCGGGCGCCCACAGGCACGCACCGAGGATGCCGGCCAGCGCTGCCCGGCGTTTCCTCACGGCGCGGCAGCGAATCAGACCCCGCCCGGGGAATCCTCCGCGCCCGGTCGGCCGCGCGCGGGCGGCCCTCACATCCGGCTGAACGCGTACCCCGCGAAGACGCCGACCGCCACGAGCACGCCGAGGCCGGCGCCGAGCAGCAGTCCGCCGAGGCCGCTGCCGCCGGCGAGGGCGCTGATGACCATCCCGACCGCCGCGAGCCCACCGACGAGACCGAGGCCGGCGATCAGGACGCTGCGATCGGCCTTCGCCTCGACATCGTCATCCATGGGCAGGGTTCTCCCACGGCGCCGACGCGCCGACCACCCGGGCTGGGGTCGTCCACCCGGGTGGTCGCGGTCGTCCGCCTACTTGACGGAGACGACCCCGCCGGCCTCCTCGAGCTGGGCCTTGACCTGGTCGGCCTCCTCCTTCGCGACGCCCTCCTTGACGTTGCTGGGGGCGTTGTCGACCAGCTCCTTGGCCTCCTTCAGGCCCAGGCCGGTGACCGCGCGGACCACCTTGATGACCTGGATCTTCTTGTCGCCGGCCGCGTCGAGGCTGACGGTGAAGCTGGTCTGCTCCTCCGCGGCTGCGCCGCCGTCGCCACCGCCGGCGGCGGGGGCGGCCGCGACGGCCACCGGAGCCGCCGCCGAGACGCCGAACGTCTCCTCGATCGCCTTGATCCGCTCCGAGAGCTCGAGCACGGAAATGCTCTTGAGCTCCTCGATCCACTCCTCGGTCGTCGCCATCTCAGTCCTCTCGTTTCGTGAAGTTCGTGACGTTCAGGGAAGGGGGTGGGTCAGGAGGCCTCGGACGGCTCCTCGGGGGCCGCCTCCGGGGCCGCCTCGGCAGGTGCCTCGGACGACGCCTCGGCAGGTGCCTCGGACGACGGCTCGGCAGGTGCCTCCGGGGCCGCCTCGGGGGCCACCTGGGACGACGCCTCGGCAGGTGCCGCGGGGGCCGCCTCGGCAGGCGCCTCGTCGGCGCGCTGGGCCTGAACGGCGCCGAGCGAGCGGGCGAGGCCGCCGATCAGCGCGTTGAGGCTGCCGGCGAGGCCCGTCAGCGGAGCGGCGATGCCGCCGGCCAGCTGGGCCAGGAGCTGGTCGCGCGACGGCAGTTTCGCGAGCCGCCCGACGGCGTCCGCGGGCAGGTCGGCGCCCTCCAGGAGGCCGCCCTTGATCGTCATCGCCTCGGCGTGCGCCTGGGCGAACGTGTCCAGCGCCTTCGCCGCCACGGCGGGATCGCCCTTGACCCACAGCAGGCCGGTCGGGCCGTCGAGGGAGGGCAGCAGCGCCTCGCGGCCCGTCTCGCCGGCCGCCCCCCGCGCCAGGGTGTTCTTGACGACGGTGTACTCCGTGTCGGCCTCGCGCAGCCGGTCGCGGAGCTCCGAGAGCTCCTTGACCGTGAGGCCGCGGAAGTCCGTCGCGAAGATCGTGTCGACATCGCGCAGCCGGCCGGAGATCTCGGCGATCGCCGCGGCCTTCTCGTCTCGGTTCAGTGGGTCACCTCCATCGTGCTCCTGCCGTGCGGACGGGCGGGAGCGATGGGGACCCGTCGGGGCCCTCGTCGTTCGTCGCCGGCCTCGCACGGGCTGCCTCTCGCGAGGCGGTTTGAGGCGGCCGCGTGGCCGCCCCCGTGGGTCTACGGTCGGTTCGTGCGGACGGTCGCGGCTACGCCGCGGGCTCCTCCTGCATGTCGGAGGACGAGGTGCGGGTGGTGTCGACCGGGACGCCCGGGCCCATGGTCTGGGCGAGGGTGATCGACTTGAGGTACCGGCCCTTCGCCGCCGCCGGCTTGACCCGGACGATCTCCTCCACCACGGCCTGGTAGTTCTCGAGCAGCTGCTGCTCCTCGAAGGAGCGCTTGCCGATGCCGATGTGGATGATCCCGGCGCGGTCCGTGCGGTACTCGACCTTGCCGGCCTTCACGTCCCCGACGGCCTTGCCGACGTCGAACGTGACGGTGCCGCTCTTGGGGTTCGGCATCTTGCCGGAGGGGCCGAGGATGCGGC
>DAISWG010000063.1:0-20463 GCA_036826475.1 Miltoncostaeaceae bacterium
GCTTCCAGGCGATCCTGCCGCTGCGCGGCAAGATCATCAACGTGGAGAAGGCCCGCATCGACAAGGTGCTCTCCAACACGGAGATCCAGGCCATCATCACGGCGATGGGCACCGGCATCGACGAGGACTTCGTCCTCGAGAAGGCCCGGTACCACAAGCTCATCATCATGACCGACGCCGACGTGGACGGCGCCCACATCAGGACGCTCATCCTGACGTTCCTGTTCCGGCACATGCGCCCGCTCATCGAGAGCGGCTTCGTCTACATCGCGTGCCCGCCGCTCTACAAGGTGAAACAGGGCAACCAGGAGCAGTACATCGAGAAGGAGCTCGAGCTGGAGGACTGGCTGCTCGAGCGCAACCTCGGCGACCTGACGCTCGAGGACGGCTCCGGCCGCTCCAACGGCCTCACCAAGGCCCGCTACCAGCGCTTCCAGCGGGCGCTCAAGGAGCACGAGGCCTGGGCCGGCAACCTGCGGGCCACCCACGGGACCGAGACGATCGAGTTCCTCCAGGAGCACGGCCTGGTCGAGGCGGAGCCCGCGGACATCGAGGCCCTGGGGGCGGCGATCGACGCGGCGTCGAGCGACCGCGCGACGCTGTCCGTCGAGGGCGTGGACGAGGCGGCGCAGGCCATGATCGCGCGCTCCGTGCTGGCCAGCACCGGCGAGGCCCGCACCGTCACGATCCCCCTCGCGATCTTCGGGAGCCGCGAGCTGCGCGGCCTGCGCGGCGCCCGCGCGAAGCTGCGCGAGCAGGTGGGCGAGCCCCCGTTCCGCCTCGCGCGGGGCGCGCGCTCGCGCACGCCGGCGACCTACGAGGCCCTGCGGACCGCGGTCCTCGAGCTGTGTCGCGAGGGCGTGCAGCTGAGCCGCTTCAAGGGGCTCGGCGAGATGAACAGCGAGCAGCTCTGGGAGACGACCATGGACCCGGAGCGGCGCATCCTCCAGCGCGTGATGATGGAGGACGAGGCCGCCGTCGGCGAGCTGTTCGCGAAGCTGATGGGCGACAAGGTGGAGCCACGCCGGGCATTCATCGAGGACAACGCCAGAAGCGTCGCGAACCTTGACGTCTAGGTAAGGAGCGCGGGTGGCCATCGACCGCCACGGCCGCATCGAGCCGCGCGAGCTCGAGCGGGAGATGAGCTCGTCGTACCTCGACTACGCGATGAGCGTGATCGTGGGCCGCGCGCTGCCCGATGTGCGCGACGGGCTCAAGCCCGTGCACCGCCGGGTGCTGTTCGCGATGCACGACATGGGCCTCCAGCCCGACCGCGCCTACGTCAAGAGCGCGAACATCGTCGGCCGGGTCATGGGCGAGTTCCACCCCCACGGCGACTCGGCGATCTACGACACGCTCGTCCGGCTGGCGCAGGACTTCGCGTCCCGCTACCCGCTGGTCGACGGCCAGGGGAACTTCGGCTCGAGCGAGTTCGCCGCGGCGGCCATGCGGTACACGGAGGCCCGGCTCGCCCGCATCGCCACCGAGATGCTGCGCGACATCGACGAGGACACCGTCGACGACGCGCCGACCTACGACGACCGCCGCACCGAGCCGGTGGTGCTGCCGGCGCGGGTGCCGAACCTCCTCATCAACGGCTCGTCCGGCATCGCCGTGGGCATGGCCACCAACATCCCGCCGCACAACGCCGGGGAGGTCATCGACGCGGTCGTGGCGACCATCGACGATCCGCAGATCGAGGTCGACGGCCTGATGCGGCACATCAAGGCGCCCGACTTCCCGACCGGCGGCATCATCGTCGGCCGCGCCGGCGTCGTCGACGCCTACACCACCGGCCGCGGCCGGGTGGTCGTGCGCGGCCGCGCGCACAACGAGCCGCTGAAGCACGGCCGCAACGCCATCGTGTTCACCGAGCTGCCCTACCAGGTCAACAAGGCGGAGCTCATCCGCAAGATGGCCGACCTGGCCAACGACAAGGTCATCCCCGAGATCGCCGACCTGCGCGACGAGTCGGGTCGCGACGGCGTCCGGGTGGTCATCGAGCTGCGCCGCGACGCCGTGCCGGTCGTGGTGCTGAACAAGCTCTACAAGCACACGTCGGTGCAGTCGACGTTCGGGGTCAACGCGATCGCGCTGGTCGACGGGGTGCCGCGCACGCTCGGCCTGAAGGACATGATCCGGCACTACCTCGCGCACCAGAAGGAGGTGGTGACCCGGCGCTCGCGGTACCGGCTCCAGCGCGCCGAGGCCCGCGCCCACATCCTGGAGGGGCTCCTCAAGGCCCTCGGCGACATCGACGCGGTCATCGCGCTCATCCGCGCCGCGGCCGACCCCGAGGAGGCGCGCCTCGGCCTGATGTCGCGCTTCGACCTCACCGAGATCCAGGCGCGCGCCATCCTCGACCTGCGCCTCCAGCGCCTCACCCAGCTCGAGGCGGGGAAGATCCAGGCGGAGTACGACGAGCTCCAGCAGCGGATCGCCGAGCTGCGCGCGATCCTGGGCGACGAGCGCCGCGTCTACGCGCTCATCCGCGAGGAGCTGCTCGAGATCCGCGGCCGCTACGCCGACGAGCGGCGCACCGAGATCGTTCCCGGCGAGGGCGACATCGACCTCGAGGACCTGATCGCCGAGGAGGAGATGGTCATCTCCATCTCCAACGGCGGCTACGTCAAGCGGCTGCCGGTCTCGACCTACCGGGCCCAGGGCCGCGGCGGGAAGGGCCTGCGCGGGGTGCGCCTCAAGGACGACGACTACATCGAGCACCTGTTCATCGCCTCGACCCACCACTACCTGCTCTTCTTCAGCAACACCGGCAAGGTCTACCGGCAGAAGGTGCACGAGCTGCCGCAGGGCTCCCGCGACTCGCGCGGTCGCCACCTGGCCAACGTCCTGGCGCTCCTGCCGGGCGAGGAGGTGCGGGCGGTCTTCGCGACCCGCGACTACGGCGAGGGGAAGTACCTGGTCCTGGCGACCCGCGAGGGCATGGTCAAGAAGAGCGAGCTGCGCGCCTACGACACCGTGCTGCGCGAGCGCGGCCTCGCCGCGATCAGGCTCGACGAGGGCGACGAGCTGGTGGGCGTCCAGGTGACCGACGGCGACGAGGACCTGCTGGTGGTGTCGGCGCGCGGCCAGGCGGCGCGCTTCCACGAGGGTCAGGCGCGCCCGATGGGCCGCGACACGCGCGGCGTGAAGGCGATGAACCTCGACGAGGGCGACCGGGTGCTCACCATCTGCGTCGCCCGCGACGACGAGGACCTGCTCGTCGTGACCGGGAACGGCTACGGCAAGCGCACCCCGATGGGCGACTACCCCCGCAAGGGCCGCCCGACGAAGGGGGTCCGCACCATCAAGGTGAGCGACCGCAAGGGCGAGCTCATCACCGCCCGCCCCGTCCGCGAGGGCCAGCAGCTGCTGCTGATCTCGATCATGGGACAGGTCATCCGGATCCGGGTCGACGACGTGCGCAGCATGGGCCGGTCGACCGAGGGCGTGCGCGTGATGAACATGGCCGACGACGATCAGGTCTGCGGCGTCGCCTCCGTGGTGGAGCCGAGCGAGGAGATCACCGAGGAGGCGACGGTCGGCGGGCTCGACGAGCCGGAGGACGGCTTCTCGGCCGCTCCGGGCACGGCGGCCCCGGCCGACTCCGACGCACCCGCCGGCTAGCGGGTGGCCGAGGGCCCGCCCGCTCCGTCGTCGCGTCGGCGGCCGCCGGCGGAGACCCCGCCGGCCGACCGCGGCCCCGAGTGGAGGGTGGAGGGCGCCCCGAGGCCCCAGCCCCCGGAGGGGCGCGGGCGCATGCCCCGCATGCCGGGCGGCTCCCGGTTCTGGTGGATCCTGCTCGGCCTGCTGGCGCTGAACTGGTTCATCGTCTCGCTGATCCCGTCCGGCACGTCCCGCCTGGACGTTCCGTACACCCAGTTCCGCGACCAGGTCACGGCCGGCAACGTGCGCGAGGTCACCTCCCGCGGCGACACGATCCAGGGCGAGTTCAAGACGGCGGTGACCTACCCCGCGGGGTCGGATCACACGAACTCCGCCTTCGAGACCCAGCGGCCGGCGTTCGCCGACGACCAGCTCCTGCAGCTCCTCATCGACCAGGACGTGGTCGTCAACGCCGAGCCGATCGACGAGGGGCGCTCGCTCCTGGCCACCATCCTGCTCTCGTTCGGCCCCGTCATCCTGCTGGTGCTGCTGTTCGTCCTCCTGATGCGCCGGGCGGCCGGCGGCGCGGGAGGGGCGATCAGCGGCCTCGGGCGCTCCCGGGCGAAACGCTACGACGCCACCGCCCAGCGGGTGACATTCGCGGACGTCGCGGGCATCGACGAGGCCGAGGACGAGCTCGTCGAGATCGTCGACTTCCTGCGCAACCCCGACCGCTACCGCCGCCTCGGCGGGGCGATCCCGCGCGGCGTGCTGCTGTCCGGTCCGCCCGGCACCGGCAAGACGCTCCTGGCGCGGGCGGTCGCCGGCGAGGCGAACGTGCCCTTCTTCTCGCTGTCCGCCTCGGAGTTCGTGGAGATGATCGTCGGCGTCGGCGCCAGCCGCGTGCGCGATCTCTTCCGGCAGGCGAAGGAGACCGCCCCCGCGATCATCTTCATCGACGAACTGGACGCCATCGGCCGCGCCCGGGGCGGCTCCGCGTCGCTCGGCGGCAACGACGAGCGCGAGCAGACCCTCAACCAGATCCTCACCGAGATGGACGGCTTCAGCGGGTCCGAGGGCGTCATCGTGCTGGCCGCGACGAACCGCCCGGAGATCCTCGACCAGGCCCTCCTGCGGCCCGGGCGGTTCGACCGCCGCGTCGTGGTCAACCCCCCGGACCGGGACGGGCGCGCCGCGATCCTGACGGTGCACCTCCGGGGCGTGCCGCTCGCCGACGACGTCAGCATCGAGGGTCTCGCGCAGTCGACGCCGGGGATGGTCGGGGCGGATCTGAAGAACCTCATCAACGAGGCCGCCCTCACCGCCGCCCGCCGCGACCACGAGCGCGTGCAGAACCAGGACTTCACCGACGCGCTCGAGAAGATCGTGCTGGGGGCGGCGCGCAAGATCATGCTGTCGCCGCAGGAGCGCGAGCGGACGGCGTACCACGAGAGCGGCCACGCACTGCTCGGCATGCTCATGCCGGGCGCCGACCCGGTGCGGAAGGTCTCGATCGTCCCGCGCGGCCGCGCGCTCGGCGTGACGTTCCAGGCCCCCGACGCCGACCGCTACGGCTACGGCGCCGAGTACCTGCGCGGCCGCATCACCGGCGCGCTCGGGGGCCGGGCGGCCGAGGAGATCATCTACGGCGACATCACCACCGGCGCCGAATCCGACCTGGAGCAGGTCACGAACATCGCGAAGCGCATGGTGGGGCGCTGGGGGATGTCCGACGCGATCGGGCCGGTCACGGTGGTCCCCGGCCCGAACGACGAGCCGATGCTGTTCCCGGGGATCGGCGGCGGCGGCGTGTCGCCGCACACGCAGCAGCTGGTCGACGAGGAGGTCCGTCGCATCGTCGACGGCTGCTATGACGACGCGCTGCGGATCCTGGGCGAGAACCGGGAGCGCCTGGAGGCGCTGGCGCGCGCCCTGCTGGAGCGCGAGACGCTCGACGAGGCCGACGCGTACCGGGTCGCCGGGATCCCGCGCGAGGGGCCGGCGGCGGACTAGCCGGTGGACCGCGCCGCCTTCCGGGCCGGGCTCCGCGCCGCGGCGGCGGTCGCGGCGGGCTTCACCCTCGGGCGGTACGTCCTGGACGAGCCGCAGTTCGCGGTGTTCGCGTCGTTCACGGCGCTGGCCCTGCTGGCCTACGCGGATTACGGGGGTCCGATGCCGGCCCGCCTCGCGGCGATCGGGGTGACGGTCGCGGTCGCGCTCGTGCTGGTGACCGTCGGGACGCTCACCTCCGAGAGCCCGTGGGGGTCGCCGATCGTGGTGGCCGTCGTCGCCTTCGCCGTGGCCTACGCGCAGGTGCTCGGCGGGTACGCCGTGGCCGGCGCCAATACCGTCATCCTGTTCGTCGTCCTGTCGACGGGGATGCCGGTGCCCGAGGACGCGCTCGGATGGCGGCTCGCGGGGACGGTCGCCGGGGGTGCGCTCGCCGCCGCGGCCACTGCCCTGATGTGGCCCGAGCGGCGCGAGCGCGATCTCGGCGCGTCGCTCGGGCGCGCGGCGGCGGCGCTGCGCGACTGCCCCGCCCGCCCCGCCGGCCGCGCCACGCCGGAGCTCGCGGCGGCCCGGGAGGAGGTCCGCGCCGTGCGGGCCCGCCTGGCGGGCCCCGGCCCGCGCCCCGCCGAGCCGACGGTCGCGTACCGGGCGGGCCTGCGCCTCGTCGCCGACCTCGACCGCCTGCTCGAGCGGATCGGGCGCGGCGCGCTCCGGCCCGACCCGCCTCCCCCGGCGGCCGCGCCGCTCATCGACCTGTCGGTGCGGTCCCTCGACGCCGCCGCGGTCGTGCTCGGCGGCGGCGCGCCCGTCGCCGACCCCGTGGCGCTGCGCCGCGAGGTCCGCGAGTTGCTGCCCGCCACCCGCGCCCGCCTGGCCGCGGACGGCGACCGCGACCCGGCGGTCTTCGCCCGCGAGGCCGAGCGCCTGGCCATCGCGGGCGAGGTGGCCCATGCCGCCAGCCGCGCCGCGCTCGACGCCCACGTCGCGTCCGGCCGGATGCCCTCGGCCCCCGATCCGGCGATCACGCCCCTGCTGGCCGACCGGCCGCTGGACGTCGCGCTGCGGCGCCTGCGCGGGAACCTGACGCCGCGCTCGGTCCACTTCCGCAACGCCGCCCGCGTGGCCGTGGCGCTGGCGGCGGCGCTCACCCTGGTGCACGTCTTCTCCCTCAGCCACGGCTTCTGGGTGGTGCTGGCGACGCTGACCGTGATGCGTAGCGCGTCGTCGTCCACCGGCCTCACCGCGCGCCAGGTGCTGATGGGCACGGCCGTGGGGTTCGTGGTGGCGCTCATCGTGGTCTTCGGGGCCGAGCGCGAATCCCACCTCTACGCCGTGCTGCTGGTGCTGGTGATCTGGGCCGCCGTCTACGCGCTGCGGACGCACGGGGTGGTCGCCGGCCAGGCGGGGTTCACCGTGCTGGTGGTGGTGCTGTTCGGCCTGCTGTCGCCCGCGACGTGGACGCTCGCGCTGGTGCGCGTCGAGGACGTCGTGGTGGGCGCGTGCGTCGGCGTGCTCATCGGGATCGCGGCCTGGCCGCGGGGGCCCGCGGGGCAGCTGCCCGCGGCGTTCGCCGTCCTGGTGGAGCGCGCCGCGGCCACCGTGCGCGCCGAGGGCGCCCACGTGCTGGGCACCGGGCCGGGCCCGGGGTCCGGGCAGGCCCACGCGACGCTGGTCGCCGCCCGTCGGGTGGAGGACGACCTGGCCGTCGCCCTGGCCGAGCGCTCGCCCGGCGTGGCCGGCGACGGGACGTGGCCGGGGCTCCTGGCCGACACCGCGGAGCTCTGGTACTCGGCGTGGTGGGTGGCCACCCTGCCGCCCCACCCCCTGGCATCGGCCGGATGCCCGCGCCTGGCGGCGCTGCTCGGCGAGCGCGTCGAGGCCGTCACGGCAGGGTACGAGGCGGCCGCGGACGCGCTGCGGGAGGGCCGCCCGCCCCCGGACGCCCCGGGCCCCGTGCCCGACGACGACCCGGTGGCGCGCTGCGTGGCCGCGGCGGGGACCGACCCGGCGGGCCGCGAGGCGCTCGTCGGCGCGCTCGCCATCCGCAGCTGGGTGCGCGAGCTCGAGGCCGGCCTCGAGCGGATGACCCGGCGGCTCCGCGCCCGTCCGCCGGGGGCTGCGGCCTAGGAGGCCTTGCGGCGGGAGGCGGCGGTCTTCTTGGCCGGGCCACCGGACGTCGCCTTCGTGGCCGTCTTCTTCGTCGTGGAGCGTTTGCGGGCGGGCTTCTTGGCGGCTCCGTCGCCCGCTCCGCCGCCCGCGACGCCGCGCAGGCGGCTCTCCTCCAGGTCGAGCTGCTCGTCCTTCGCGCGGGCCTCCGCCGCCGCGGGCGCCGCGTCCCCGCCGCCACCCGCCGCGGCGAGGCTGGCCTTCAGCGCCGCCATCAGGTCGATGACCGGCGCGGGCTCCGGGGCCTCCTCCGGCTCGGCGATCTCGGCGCCCTCCGCCTTGGCGTTCAGGAAGTCGAGCAGCGCCTTGCGGGTCTCGTTGGGGTAGGCCTCCGGCTCGAACGGCCGGGCGAGGCCCTCGACCAGCTGCTCGGCCATCCCCAGCTCCGCCTCGGACACGTCGACGTCGGCGAGCCGCCCGCTGATCTCGCCCCGGTCCTTCAGGCGGATGTCCTCGGGGTAGTAGAGCGTCTCCAGCGTCAGCATCCCCTCGGAGGCGCGCAGCAGCACCAGGTGCTCCTTGGTGGAGAGCACGAAGCGCCCGATGGCCGCACGGCCCTTCTGCTCCATCGCCGTCATCAGCAGCTTGTACGGCCGCTCCGCCCGCTCCTGGGGCTCCAGCCAGTACGCGCGCTCGAAGAAGACGGGGTCCACCTCGGCGGCGTCGACGAACTGGAGGATGCGGATCGTCTTCTCCTGGCGGGCGGCGAACTGCTCCAGCTCGTGGTCCTCCACCGGCAGGTAGCGGCCCTTCGAGACCTCCCAGCCCTTCACGGTCTCGTCGGAGGTGACCTCGCGGTCGTTCACCGGGTCCCAGCGCTTCTGCTTCACCGGCTGCCCCGTCTCGCGCGCCAGCGTCCGGAAGCTCACGTCGCTGCGCTGCTGCGCCAGCCCCACCGAGACGGGGATGGTCACCAGCCCGAACGAGACGAAGCCGTTCCAGATCGCGCGCATGCCCGGTGCTCCCCCCTCGGCTCCCCGGCTACCCGGCCGACGACGTGGACGGCGGGCCGCCGTTGCCGCCGCCGACGCCCCCGGCGGGGCCGCGGCCCACCTGCATCATCTCGATCAGCTCGACCGGGAACGGCAGGATGAGCGTGGTGGTGCGCTCGTTGCTGCCGATCTCGTTCATGGTCTGCAGGTAGCGCAGCTGCAGCGCCGCCGGCTGCGCGCCGATGACGGCCGCCGCCTGCGCCAGCTTCTCCGACGCCTGGTACTCACCGTCGGCGGCGATGATCTTCGCGCGCCGCTCCCGCTCGGCCTCGGCCTGGCGCGCGATGGCCCGCTGCATGGTGGTCGGCAGCTCGACGTCCTTCACCTCGACCACCGAGACCTTCACGCCCCACGGGTGGGTCTGCTCGTCGATGATCACCTGCAGCCGCTCGTTGATCTGGTCGCGCTCCGACAGCAGCTGGTCCAGGTCCACCTGGCCGAGCACGCTGCGGAGGGTCGTCTGGCTGATCTGGGACGTCGCGACCAGGTAGTTCTCGACCTGCACGATCGCCTTCGACGCGTCGATCACGCGGAAGTAGGCGACGGCGTTGACCTTCACGGTGACGTTGTCGCGGGTGATGACCTCCTGCGGGGGCACGTTCAGCGTGATCGTGCGCAGGTCGACCTTCACGGCCTTGTCCACGAACGGGATCAGGATGAAGAGCCCGGGCCCCTTGATGCCGAGCAGGCGACCGAGGCGGAACACCACGCCCCGCTCGTACTCGCGCGCCACCTTCACCGCCGAGAACAGGAAGATCAGCACGACAATCAGTAGGACGATCACCACATAGGCAGCGGCCATGCGGGCGTCACCCCTCTCGGGCTCGTCGGTGGCGGCCCGGTGCCGGGCCTCGCGACCGAGGGTACCAGCGACCGCCGGTTGGGCTACGCTTCCGCGGATCGTGCCCGACCTCCCGGCCCCGACGGAGCTCCTTCCGCACCGCCCGCCGTTCCTCTTCGTGGACGAGATCCTCGATCTCGTGCCCGGCGAGTCCGCGCGGGCGCGGTGGCGCGTCGACCCCGAGGCCGCGTTCTTCGCCGGCCACTTTCCCGGCAACCCGATCCTGCCGGGGGTCATCATCGTGGAGGCGCTCGCCCAGACCGGCGCGCTCGCTGCCCTCGCCGATCCCGCCAGCGCCGGCAAGCTCGCCCTGTTCGGCGGGATCGGACAGGCGCGCTTCCGCCGCGTCGTGCGACCCGGGGAGGACCTGCTGCTGGAGACCACCCTCACCCGCCGCCGCGGTCCGCTGGGCCAGGGGACGGGTACCGCGAGCGTCGACGGCGTCACCGCCTGCACCGCCGAGCTCACCTTCGCCCTCGTCGATCCGGAGCCCGAATGATCGTCGCCATGTTCCCCGGTCAGGGATCCCAGGTCGTCGGGATGGGCAGCGCCCTCGCCGACGCCTTCCCCACCGCCCGCCGCACCTTCGAGGAGGCCGACGACGTCCTCGGCTACGCGCTCTCCGAGGTCTGCTTCGCGGGCCCCGCCGAGCGGCTCACGCAGACCGACGTGTGCCAGCCGGCCCTCGTGGCGGCGTCGACTGCGGCGTTCCGGGTGGCCCGGGAGGAGGCCGGGCTCGCCCCGGGCCTCGTGATCGGCCATTCGCTGGGCGAGTACTCGGCGCTGGTCGCGGCCGGCGCCATGGGGTTCGCGGAGGCGCTGCGCATCGTCGCGGAGCGCGGCGCGGCGATGCGCGCCGCGGGTGCCGCGACGCCCGGCGCGATGGCCGCCGTCATCGGCCTCGGCGACGACGACGTGCGCGACCTGGCCGTGGAGGCCGGCGACGCGTGGCCCGCCAACTTCAACTGCCCCGGCCAGGTGGTCGTGTCCGGGACGGCAGCCGCGATCGACCGGCTGGTCGCGCTCGCCGGCGAGCGCGGCGGGCGCGCGACGCGCCTGGAGGTCGACGGCGCGTTCCACTCGCCGCTGGTGGCCTCGGCGGCGGAGCGGCTGCGGCCCGCGCTCGACGCATGGGAGCCCGTCGACCCCGACCCACCGTTCCTCTCCACCACCACCGCCGCGGTCGAGCCGCCCGCGCGGCTGCGCGGGATCCTGATCGCCCAGGTGACGGCGCCCGTGCGGTTCGGCGACGGCGTGCAGGCCGCGCTCGACATGGGCGCCGAGCGCTTCGTCGAGGTCGGGCCGGGCAAGGTGCTGTCCGGGCTGGTGCGCCGCGTCCAGCGCGGCACGGCCGTGGGCCAGGTGGGCGAGCCCGCCGACATCGCCGCGCTGGCGGCCGCCTGATGCCGGTCGCGCTCGTCACCGGCGCCAGCCGGGGGATCGGCGCGGCCTGCGCCCGCGCGCTGGCCCGGGACGGCTTCGACGTGGCCGTGGGCTACGCGTCCGACGCCGACGGGGCGGCCGCCACCGCGGCGGACGTCGAGGCGGCGGGCCGCGCCGCGTCCCTGCACCGGGCGGACGTGGCCGACCAGGCCCAGGCCGCCGCGATGGTGGAGGCGGCCGAGGAGGCGCTCGGGCCGCTCGACGCGCTCGTGCTGAACGCCGGCATCACGCGCGACGGACTCGCCGTGCGGATGAGCGACGAGGACTGGTCGGCCGTCATCGACACCGACCTCTCGGGGGCGTTCTACACGGCCCGCCCCGCGCTGCGCGGCATGCTGCGCCGCCGCGCCGGCTCCATCGTGGCGGTGTCGTCGATCGTGGGACTCATCGGCAACCCCGGCCAGGCGAACTACGCCGCCGCGAAGGCCGGGATGATCGGGATGGTGCGGGCCCTCGCGCGCGAGGCCGGGGCCCGTGGGGTGCGCGTCAACGCCGTGGCGCCCGGCTACATCGCGACCGACATGACCGCGGCGCTGGCCGACGCGCACCGCGACGCCCTGCTGGCCCAGACGCCGCTCGGCCGCCTCGGCGACCCCGAGGACGTGGCGAACGCCGTCGCGTTCCTCTGCTCGCCCGCGGCCGCCTTCGTGACCGGGGCCGTGCTGTCGGTCGACGGCGGCCTGGCGATGTCGTGACCGGCCGCCGCCGCGTCGTGATCACCGGCATCGGGCTGGTGACGTCACTGGGGATCGGGCGGCAGGAGAACTGGGAGGCGGCGCTCGCGGGTCGCAGCGGCGCCGCGACCATCGCCTCGTTCGAGCCCCTCGACACCCGCACCACCATCGCGTGCGAGGTGAAGGGGTTCGACCCCTCCGACTTCATGGACCGGCGCGTCGCCCGGCGCATGGACCGCTTCGCCCAGCTGGCGGTCGCGTCGGGCCGGATGGCGCTGGAGGACGCCGGGCTGACCATCGACGCGTCGCTGGCGCCGCGCATCGGCGCGCTCGTCGGCAGCGGCATCGGCGGCCTGGACACGTTCGTCCAGCAGGTGATGAGCGTCGAGGAGAAGGGCCCGGACCGCCTGTCGCCCCTCTTCATCCCGATGGTGATCGCCAACATGGCCGCCGCGCAGGTGTCGATGGAGCTGGGGCTCCAGGGGCCGCTGTCCACCATCTCCACCGCCTGCGCGTCGGGGAACCACGCGCTGGGCGACGCCACCGAGATGATCCGCGCCGGCCGGGCCGACGCGATGCTCGCGGGCGGGGCCGAGGCCAGCGTCACGCGGGTGGGCATCGGCGCCTTCAACGCGATGCGGGCCCTCTCGACGCGCAACGACGACCCGGAGGGCGCCAGCCGCCCGTTCGACCGCGGCCGCGACGGCTTCGTGATGGGCGAGGCGGGCGCCGTGCTGGTGCTCGAGGCCCTCGAGCACGCCGAGGCCCGGGGTGCGGAGCCGATCTGCGAGGTCCTGGGCTACGGCCTGACCGGCGACGCCCACCACCTCACCGAGCCCGATCCGAGCGGCGGGGCCCCGGCGGCCGCCGTCGCGATGGCCCTGCGCGAGGCCGGGGTCGCGCCCGAGGAGATCGACTACGTGAACGCCCACGCCACCTCCACCCCGGTGGGCGACCCCAGCGAGGTGCGGGCGCTGAAGCTGGCGCTCGGCGAGGACGTGGCCGCCCGGACCGCCGTGTCGTCGACCAAGTCGATGCACGGCCACTGCCTCGGCGCCGCCGGCGGCGTGGAGGGCGCCCTGACGGCGCTGGCGGTGAAGGAGGGGCGCATCCCCCCGACGATCAACCTCGACGACCTCGACCCGGACTGCGCCGGCGTCGACCACGTGGCCAACGTCGCGCGCGACGCCGACATCCGGGTGGCGGTGTCCAACGCCTTCGGGTTCGGCGGGCACAACGCGATCCTGGTGCTCGGCCGCATGGGGGACCGGTAGCGACCCCCGCGGGGTCCCCGCCGGGGCGCCTCCCGGGGTGGCGTGCCCGCCTGAACCGGGCGGCGACGCGGATCTACGGCCCGCGTCGCGGGCTGGAGGGCTTCCACTGGCTCGCCGGCGAGCGGGTGGCGGTGGGCGCGATGCCGGTGGGGGACGCCGTGTCGCGGCTCCCCGAGCTCGGCGTCACCCACGTCATCAACTGCCGCGCCGCCCTCCAGACGCGGATCTCCAACGACCTGTGGGCCGAGCGCCAGGTGTTCGGCGCCGACCACGTGATGGCCGCGCCGATGTGGGACCACGGGCGCGCCCAGCCGTCGGCGGCGTGGGCGCCCGCGGCCGAGTTCGGCGCCCGCGTGCTGGAGGACGACCCGGCGGCGGGGGTGCTGGTGCACTGCCAGCAGGGCCGCCGGCGGTCCGCGATGGTGGCCTACGCGATCCTGCGGCTGCGCGGCCACGACCCCGACGACGCCGAGCGCCTGGTGGTCGACCACCGGACCCCGGCGGTGCTGGTGCCGGCCTACAAGCAGAGCGTGGAGCGGTGGCTCGCGGACGCGGTCTCGGCCGCGCCGCCGACCCCCTGACATAATCGGCGGCCCAGTGTCCAAGCACCCCATCACCGTCTCGGTCGACAAGCTGCTGCGCAAGCGGCCCGACGCGCCCGCCCCGCGCAAGCTGCCGGCCGACCAGCGGTCCTGCCCCAAGTGTCAGAGCCACTGGCGCGCGGACGAGCTGCGCCTGAACATGGGCGTGTGCCTGTCGTGCGGCCACCACTTCGCGGTGGGGGCGCGCGAGCGGCTCGACCAGTTGTCGGAGGGCTCGCCGTGGCAGGAGCTGTGGCCGGAGCTGCGGGCCAGCGACCCCCTCCAGTTTGTCGACCTCCAGCCCTACCCCGACCGCGTCGAGCGCGCGGAGGCCGCCGGCGGCACCGAGGCGCTCGTCTGCGCCGAGATCGACATCCGGGACCACCGCTGCATCGCCGCGATCATGGACTTCAGCTTCCTCGGCGGGAGCATGGGGTCGGTGGTGGGCGAGAAGCTCGCCCGCGCCGCCGACCGCTGCGTGGAGCGGGGCCTGCCGCTGGTGTGCGTCACCGCGTCGGGCGGCGCCCGGATGCAGGAGGGCGTGATCGCCCTGATGCAGATGGCCAAGACGATCGTGGCGTTCGAGCTGATGCAGGACGCCGAGCTCCCCGTCATCGTCGTGCTGGTGCACCCCACCACCGGGGGCGTCTGGGCGTCGTTCGCCTCGATCGGCGACATCACCTACGCCGAGCCGGGGGCGCTCATCTCCTTCTCGGGCCCGCGCGTGATCGAGCAGACCACGCGCGAGAAGCTGCCCCCCGAGTTCGGGCGTGCCGAGACGCAGCTCACCAACGGGCAGGTGGACGACGTGGTCGACCGCCGGGAGCTGGCGGCGCGGATCGGAAAGGTGCTCGCCATCGTGGAGCGCCCGAGCGGCCTCGACCCGCCGCCGGCGGTGACGTGGGCGCAGCAGAACGCCGAGCGCGTCGGGGCGGCCGCCCGGAGCCTCCCCGACCAGGCGCGGCGCATCGTGAAGAAGGTGACGAAGGCCGACGACGAGGAGCCGGATCGATGAGCGTCGCCGGCCGTCGCGGCGGCCGCTTCGTGCGGCGCCTCGCCACGCGCCTGGGGGGCCAGAGCGGCCACGAGAGCGCCTCGGCCATCTGGGAGACGGTCCAGCTCGCCCGCCACCAGGACCGGCCCTACCCGCTCGACTACGTCGGCCGGCTGCTCCCGGAGTGGGAGGAGCTCCACGGCGACCGCTTCTACGGCGACGACGCGGCGATCGTGGCGGGCATCGGTCGCGGGGCGTTCGGGCCGGTCGCGATCATCGGCCAGCAGAAGGGCCGCGACACCAACGACCGCACCTACCGCAACTTCGGCATGCCCGGCCCGGAGGGCTACCGCAAGGGCATGCGGGTCATGGCGCTGGCCGACAAGCTCAACATCCCGGTGATCACGCTCATCGACACGCCCGGCGCGTACCCGGGCGCGTCGGCCGAGGAGCGCGGCCAGGGCGGCGCGATCGCCCGCAGCATGCAGACGATGCTGCGGCTGCGCGTGCCGTCGATCGCCGTCGTCATCGGCGAGGGCTCATCCGGCGGGGCGCTGGCGCTGGGGGTGGCCGACCGCGTGATGATGCTGGAGAACTCGACCTACTCGGTCATCTCCCCCGAGGGCGGCGCCGCCATCCTGTGGCGCGACGCGGCCCGCGCGAGGGACGCGGCGTCGGCGTTCCAGCCGACGGCGGCCAACTGCTACCGCTGGGGCATCGCCGACGTGGTGGTGCCGGAGCCCGGCGGCGGCGCCCATCGCGATCACGACGAGGCGGCGCGCCTGCTCGGCAACTACCTGTCGCGGGCCCTGCGGGACCTGGGCGCCCTGTCGCCCGCGGAGCGCAAGCGACTGCGACGTGAGCGCTACCGGCGCATCGGCGCGTACCGCGAGGTGGCGGCCGGCGACCCCACCGCCATGGCCGCGGGGCGCGGCACCGAGGCGACCGCCAACGGGGGCGGCCCGACCGCCTAGGCCGCGGCGCGCTCCCGGAGGAGCGCGACCAGCTCGCGGCAGAAGTCCGGGATGTCGGCCACCACGCGACCCCACACCAGGTTGCCGTCGCGGAAGGCGGGCTCGTCGACCCATTCGGCGCCCGCGTTCACCAGGTCGTCCCTGATGCCGAGCGAGCCGGTCGCCCGGGCCCCGACGATGCCGGCGGAGATCGCCACGCTCCCGCCGTGGCAGATGATCCCGATCGGCAGGCCGCGCGCATGGACGCCCCGCACCAGCCGCAGGATGGCGGGGTCCCGGCGCATCTTGTCGGGCGCCCACCCTCCGGGGATCACCAGGCCGTCGATCGTCTCGGCGCCGACGGCGTCGGCGGTCGCCTCGGCCTGGACGACCAGGCCGTTCTTGCCCCGGTGGGGGTCGGTGTCCGACCCGACGGCGACCACCGTGGCGCCCTCCTCCTGGATGCGCATGACGGTGACCCAGAACTCCAGGTCCTCGACGCCCTCGGCGACGAGGACGGCGTAGCGGCGTCCGGCGAGGCTCATGGGGCGAACGGTAGCGGGCCCCGGGGTGCGGGGCCCGCCGCGTTCGTCAGCCGAGCGCGCGCGCGGCGGCCGTCGTGGCGGCCTCGGACGGGGCGTCCCCGCCCTCGAGGATCCGCGACAGGCGCAGCGCGCCGTCGAGCAGCTCGCGGTTGGTGTTGGGGTGCTCGGGGAGCACGCCCACGGTCGCGGCCAGCTCGCGGTGCCAGCGCTGCATCTCGGCGCTCGGCCGGCGATCCGGATCCACACGGACCATGTCCAGGACGAGGGCCATGAACCCCCGCAGTGCGGCCCGGGGATCGGGTCCCTGGGTCATAGGCGAGCCTCCTTGCTCGGCGGTGGCGAACTGGCGGGACATCCTGTCCCGCCTGGATCAGATCGTCCGGCGCCGGTGCGAGTTGAGCCGTGGGGCGGCCCGCCGTCCCCCGGCGGGACCGCCGCCCGGGGCCGTCACCGGGGGTCGATCACCCGCAGCACCGGCCCGGGGGTCACGCGCACCTCGCGGTGGCGGCCCAGCGGCTCCCCGTCGGCCTGCACGGGGGCGGGCTCGGGCGAGCGGATCACCAGGCCCACCGGGGCCCGCCCACCGACGAGGGCCGGTCCGTCCAGGGGCAGCTCGCGGCCCCGCAGGGCCCGGACGGCCAGCCCCCCGAGCTCGT
This sequence comes from Miltoncostaeaceae bacterium, assembly GCA_036826475.1. GTDB lineage: Bacteria > Actinomycetota > Thermoleophilia > Miltoncostaeales > Miltoncostaeaceae > Miltoncostaea. The sequence goes on from DAISWG010000063.1 coordinate 16,736, forward strand.
GGGGCCGGGCCCGCGTGAGCGCCACCCAGGCCAGGCGGCCGTCGAACGCGGCGCCGGGGGCCAGGTCGAGCGGCCGGCGGCCCAGGTAGGTGTACGGGGTCCCGCAGGCGACGAGCACCGCGATCGCCTCGGGGCCGGCGGCGCCGTTCACCTCCACCCCGAGCCGCGGGACGCGATGGCTGCGGGCGGCGGCGATCGCGGCTCCCAGCGCGAAGCCCGCCTGGCGCAGGCGCCGCTTGGTGCGGGGGCGCGCCTCGATCCACTCGACGGTCGCGGCATCCAGGCCCACGCCGCAGTTGATGGCGAACACGTGCGGCTCGCCGTCGGCGTGGAGCAGGCCCAGCGACGCCTCGCGCACCACGGGGCGGTCCAGCGCCCGGGCGAGCACCGGGATGGCGCGGGAGGCCGACGACGGCCAGCCGATCGCGCGGGCGAACACGTTCGCGTTTCCCCCCGGCAGGGGCGCCAGGGCGACCGGCCCGCCGGCCAGCGCGCCGGCGACGTCGGCCACCGTCCCGTCGCCCCCGACGGTCACCACCACGGCGGCGCCCTCCCCGGCGGCCCGCACGGCGAGCCGCCCGGCGTCGCCGGGGGCCTCCGTCACCAGCGACCACTCCAGGCCGTGCGGGGCCAGCGCGCGCACGACCTGCGCGCGCAGCTCACGGGAGGCCTTGGTGGCCGCCGGGTTCACGATCAGGGCGACGGGGCCGCTCATGCGTCCATCAGGGTCAGCTCGAGCCGCGCGAGATAGGCGGCGATCAGGCCCGAGAGGGTCGCGGGGACGTCGGCCATGGGCAGGTGCCGCGCGCCGGGGATCACCACCATGTGGGCGTGGGGCAGCTCCCGGGCGAGCTCCTCCGACATCCACGGCGGCGTCAGCGGGTCGTCGCCGCCCGCGACCACCAGCACCGGCACCCGCACCGCGCCGAGGCGGCCGCGCAGGTCGACGCTGCGGCACGCGGCGTAGTCGGCCTCCAGGACGCCGGGGCCGCAGGCGTCGATGGCGTCGCGGGCCGCGCGGGCGGCGGAGCCGCCCGGGTCGTCCACGAACCCCTCCAGCAGCCGGTCGCGCTCGGCGGCGAAGTCCCCGCGGACCCGGGCCATCGCGTGATCGGGGACCGGCAGGCGCGCACCGCTCGCGACCACCACCAGCCCGTCGGCCAGCTCCGGCCGCGTCCGGGCGACCTCCAGCGCGGCGGCGCCGCCCAGGGAGTGGCCCACCAGGACCCGCGGCGGCGGGACCTGCTCCAGGGCCTCGGCCAGCGCCGCGCCGATGTCGCCGACGTCGCGCAGCGCCTCGCCGCCGGGGTGCCCCGGCAGCTCCAGCGCCACGGCACCGGCGAGGCGGGCGGCGAGCGGCTCCCACACGCGGTGCCCCCCGCCCGACCCGTGGATCAGGATCGGTCTCGGCGCGCTCATCGGGGCGATCGTATGCCCCCGCGGCCCCCGGGGGGGCCTGGTAGCCTCGAATGGTGGATCGCCTGCTCATCGCCTGTGATTTCGACGGCACGATCACCGAGCGGGACACGCTCCACGTGATCGTCGAGGAGTTCGGCACCCGCGGGCTCTGGGCCGCCATCGAGCCGCGCCTGCGCGCGGGCGAGGTGACGCTGGAGCAGGCGATGCAGGAGGAGTTCGCGTCGGTGCGGGCCACGCCCGAGCAGGTGCGCGACGTGGTGCGGCGGTCGGCCGGCCTGCGGCCCGGCTTCAGCCGCCTGGTGGGGTGGGCGGCGGACGCGGGGCACCGCCTCATCGTCTTCTCGTCCGGCTTCCGCTCCGTGATCCGCGACGTGCTCGCCGGGATGGGGCACGACGAGATCGAGGTCGTGAGCCACGACGCCGTCTTCAGCGAGGACGGCGCCGAGATCCTGTGGTCCGACCGGGGCGAGACGTGCGGCGTCTGCGGCCGGCGCTGCAAGCGCCACGACCTCCGCCAGCGCCACCGCGGCGAGACGGTGGTGCTCATCGGCGACGGCATCTCCGATCTCTGCGTGGCCAAGACGGCCGACCTCGTCTTCGCCCGCGCCCACCTGGCGCGCGACCTGACGGCCGCCGGCGTCCCGTACGTCCCGTTCGACGACTTCGACGAGGTCCGCGAGAGGCTGCGCGCAGGACGGATCCTGGCGGCATGAGCGACGTCGGATGGCGGCCCGTCCCCCCGGCGTCGGCCTGGGGGGAGATGGAGGAGCGCGCCCTCGCGTTCTGGCGCGAGCGGGACGTGTTCGCGCGGTCGCTCGAGCAGCGCGCGGGCGAGCCGCCCTGGGTGTTCTACGAGGGGCCGCCGACTGCGAACGGGCGACCCGGCTCCCACCACGTCCTCTCGCGGGTGTTCAAGGACATCTTCCCGCGCTTCCAGACCATGCGCGGCCGGTTCGTCGACCGGCGGGGCGGGTGGGACTGCCACGGGCTCCCCGTGGAGCTCGAGGTGGAGAAGCGCCTGGGCATCTCCGGCAAGCCGGAGATCGAGGCCTACGGCATCGCCGAGTTCAACGCGCTGTGCCGCGAGTCGGTGCTCACGTACCTGGACGAGTGGGAGCGCCTGACGGAGCGGATCGGCTTCTGGATCGACACCGGCCGCGCCTACCGCACGATGGACCCGACCTACGTCGAGAGCGTGTGGTGGAGCCTCGCCGAGCTGCACCGCCGCGGCCAGCTGTACCAGAGCGACAAGGTCGTCCCCTACTGCCCGCGCTGCGGCACGGCGCTGTCGAGCCACGAGGTGGCGCTGGGCTACGAGGACGTCGACGACCCGTCGGTGTACGTGCGGTTCCCCCTCCGCGACGAGGACGCCTCCCTGCTCGTGTGGACCACCACCCCCTGGACGCTGCCGTCCAACCAGGCCGCCGCCGTCGCCCCCGACGTGACGTACGCGGCGGTCGAGGTGGGCGACGAGACGCTCATCCTGGCCGAGCCGCTCGTGGCGGCGGTGCTGGGGGAGGACGCCCGCCCGGTCCGGACCTTCCCCGCGTCCGAGCTGGTGGGCCGGGAGTACGCGCCGCCGTTCCCGTACATCGAGGGCGCCCACCGGGTGGTCGACGCCCCATTCGTCACCACCGGGGACGGCACCGGGATCGTCCACGTCGCGCCCGCTTTCGGCGAGGACGACATGGCGACGGCCCGTCACCACGGGCTCGACGCGCCCAACCCGGTCGGCCCCGACGGCCGCTTCACCGACGCGGTCGGCGTCTTCGCCGGGCGCCTCGTGAAGGAGGCCGACCCGGACCTGATCGACGACCTCGACCGGCGCGGGGTGCTGTTCCGCTCCGAGGTGTACCGCCACTCCTACCCGCACTGCTGGCGCTGCGGCACGCCGCTCCTCTACTACGCCAAGCCCTCCTGGTACATCCGCACGACCGCGGTGAAGGACCGGATGCTGGAGGTCAACGCGGAGATCGGCTGGCACCCCGAGCGGGTCCGGGACGGGCGCTTCGGCAAGTGGCTGGAGGGCAACGTCGACTGGGCCATCTCGCGCGACCGCTACTGGGGCACGCCCCTGCCGCTGTGGCGCTGCGGCGACTGCGGCACCGTCGAGGCGGTCGGCTCGTTCGCGGAGCTGGCCGAGCGGGCCACCGCCCCGCTCGCCGAGCCGTTCGACCCGCACCGCCCGTTCGTGGACGACGTGCTGCTCACGTGCGGCTGCGGGGGCGGGATGCGCCGCGAGCCCGAGGTCATCGACGTCTGGTACGACAGCGGCGCGATGCCGTTCGCGCAGGACCACCACCCGTTCG
>DAISWG010000064.1:0-20347 GCA_036826475.1 Miltoncostaeaceae bacterium
GGTAGCGTGGGGAAATGCAACGGCGGCTGCTGAGCGGGACGTATGAGTGCAGCCTGGACAACCGGTTCCGCCTGGCCATCCCCGCGAGGCTGCGAGACGCATTCGCGGGGGGCGCGACGGTCTCCTGGTGGATCGACGACTGCCTCGCGGTCGTGCCGGCGCTCGAGTGGGACGAGCTGGTGGGGAGGACGTTCGGCGACATGAGCCCTTTCGACGAGACCGCCCGGGACATGCGCCGCTTCATCACCGGCCCCCCCCAGACCAACGACGGGGACCGGCGGGGGCCAATCCCGCACCCAGGCGACCACCGCCAGCACGCCGGCATCGAGGACGCGAAGGTGCGCCTCGTCGGGGTCGGCGACTACCTCGAGGCCTGGGACCCCAGCCGCCTCACCGCACGTTTCGAGAAGCTCCGCCGGGAGGGGGTGTCCAGCCATGCCGAGCGCCTTGCCGCTCGAGTCGCGTAGGCCCGCACGGGGCCACGAGCCCGTCCTGGCTGACGAGGTCGCGCGGATGCTCGCCCTGCGCCCGGGCGAGACCGTCGTCGACTGCACGTTCGGCGCCGGCGGGCACGCGCGCCGGCTGGCGCCCGCCCTGGGCGAGGCCGGCCGCTACATCGCCATCGACCAGGATCCCGAGGCCGGCGACTGGTTCGCCGACCTCGCCGACGACGTGGTGTGCGAGACGCGCTTCATCCGCGCCAACTTCGCCGACGCCCTGCCCCGGCTCGTCGACCAGGGGCTGCGGGCCGACGCGGTCCTGATGGACCTGGGCCTGTCATCCATGCAGGTCGACCGGCCGGAGCGCGGCTTCTCGTACTCGCGTCAGGCGCCGCTCGACATGCGGATGGATCCCTCCCGCCGCACGTCCGCCGCCGACCTCGTCGCCGACGCGCCCGAGCGCGAGCTGGCCGACGTGATGCGGATCTACGGCGAGGAGCGCTACGCCCGCCAGATCGCGAAGGCCATCGTCCGCCGCCGCGAGGTCGAGCCGATCACGACGACCGGCGACCTCGTCGAGGTGGTGCGCTCCGCCGTGCCGACGCCGGCTCTGTTCGCCGGGGGCCACCCCGCCAAGCGCGTGTTCCAGGCGCTGCGGATCGCCGTCAACGACGAGCTCGACAGCCTCGACCGGGGCCTCGGCGCGGCCTGGGACCTGCTGGCGCCCGGCGGCCGCCTGGCCGTCATCTCGTTCCACTCGCTGGAGGACCGGCGCGTGAAGCGCGCGATGCGCGCCCACACGCAGGGGTGCATCTGCCCGCCCGACATGCCGGTGTGCGGATGCGGCCGCCATGCCGAGGCGGCGATGCTCTCGGCCAAGGCCGTGCGCCCCCGCCAGGCCGAGCTCGACCGCAACCCGCGGGCGCGGTCGGCCCTGCTGCGCGGCCTGCGCCGCCTGGAGGCGCCCGCGTGAGCACCCGGGCGACGGCCCGCGTGACCGCCCGCCAGCCCCGGCCCGCCCCGGGGCCCGCGGCCCGCCCGCGGCCCCGTCCGCGCCCCGTCGCCCGCCCCCGGCGGCCCACCCGGGCGCGCCTGGGGCCCCTGGTGATCCCGATCATCGCGCTCGTGCTCGGCGGCATCGTGTGGGTGAACGTCGCCAAGCTCGCCCTCACCAACGACACCGGCAAGGTCATGGAGCGCTCGCGCGGCGTCGAGGCGCAGACCGCCCGCCTCCAGAGCCAGCTCGACCAGCTCGACGCCCGCGTGCGCGAGAACGCGATGAAGCGGCTCGGCATGGTCATGCCGTCGGGCGACTCCGTCAGGTACCTCGACCCGCTGGCCCAGCCGTAGGTGCCGCCGGCGAACGACATCGCGGGAACCGCGTACGAGCCGTCCACCGGCGGCACGTGATGCCGCCGCCGTCCCGGCCGCCCTCCCGGTCGCGCCGGCCGCCCGTCCGCCGCCCGCGGCTGCCGAAGGCGGCCTCCGGCCGGGAGCGCACGCGCCGCGTCCGCATGCTCACCGGCGTCGCGGTGATGCTGCTGGTGCTGCTCGGCGCGCGCGCGGCGTTCCTCGGGACGGTGCGCGCCGACGACCTGTCCGCCCGGGGCAAGGAGGCGCACCGCCACCAGGTCGACCTGCTCGCCCCGCGCGGGTCGCTCGTCGCCGCCGACGGCACCGACCTGGCCACCGACCGCCTGGCCGTCGACGTGACCGCGTCGCCGGACCTGGTGACCGACGACTCCGGGGTGGCCGCCCAGCTCGCCCCGATCCTGAAGCGCGACCCCAACGACCTGGCCAACACCCTCGCCCAGGCGGGCCGGTACGCCGTGCTGGCGCGCGACGTGCCGCCGCGCGCCGCCGACCGCGCACGCGATCTCGGCATCGCCGGCATCTACTTCTCCGACACCTACCAGCGCTTCGTCGCCGCCGGGCCGATGGCGGCGCAGGTGATCGGCCTGACCGGCGACGAGCGCCAGGGCCTCTCCGGCATGGAGAAGGAGCTCGACGAGAACCTGACCGGCACGCCCGGCCAGCGGCTGGAGGTGCGCGACGTCTTCGGCCGGCCCATCCAGACGCTCTCCGACACGGAGGCCGTGCCGGGGCAGGACGTGCAGCTCACCCTGGTGCCCACGATCCAGCAGCAGGTCGAGTCGGTGCTGGCCGAGACCCGCGAGTCCACGGGCGCCAAGAGCGCGATGGCCGTCGTGATGGACCCGCGCGACGGGTCGATCCTGGCGATGGCGAGCGTGCCGCGCTTCAACCCCAACCAGCGCGCCACGCTCAACCCCGAGCTGGAGCGCAACCGGCCGGTGGTGGACACCTTCGAGCCCGGCTCCACCTTCAAGATCGCGACCATGGCCGCCGCGCTGGAGGAGGGGAAGGTCACGCCGTCGACCGTCTTCAACGTCCCCGACAACATCTCGCTCTACGACGGCGAGGTGACCCTCAAGGACGCGCACGAGCACGAGACCGAGGACATGACGGCGACGCAGATCCTGGAGGAGTCGAGCAACGTCGGCGTCTACAAGATCGCGCTCCGGGTGGGCAAGGACCGCCTGCTCGACTACTACAAGCGCTACGGCTTCGGCCAGCCCACGGGCATCGACTTCCCCGGCGAGGACCCCGGGTTCGTGCTGCCGGGCGACCGGTGGTTCGGCTCGGGCATCACCAACGTGCCGATCGGCCAGGGCGTCCGCGTCACGCTGGCGCAGCTCACCCGCGCGTACGCCGCGATCGCGAACGGCGGCTACATGGTGACCCCGCACCTCGTGAAGGGCGCCGGCGGCGTCGACCGGCGGATCATGCACGCCGCCACGGCGAAGAAGATCGACCGGATGCTCCGCAAGGTGGTGTCCGAGCAGGGCACCGGCGAGCTCGCGAACGTGAAGGGCTACGAGGTGGCCGGCAAGACCGGCACCGCCGAGAAGATCGACCCCACCACGGGCCGGTACAGCGACACCAAGTTCACATCGTCCTTCGTCGGCTACGCCCCGGCCGACGACCCGCAGCTCCTGATCGCCGTGGTGGTCGACGAGCCCGGCGGCGGCACGTACTACGGCGGTGACGTGGCCGCTCCGGCGTTCGAGAAGATCGCCGAGTTCTCCCTGCAAAACATGAGAATCCTGCCGTAGGGCCTCCGAGGGCCTGTGGTAGTGTCCCGGCCCGCATGACCCTCGACGAGCTGATCGGCAGCGGTGCCATCACCTCCGTCGTCCACCGGGCCTCCGAGGCGGGTCCGGGCGCCCTCTTCTGCGCCCTGCCCGGCCTGCGCGCGGACGGCCACGACTACGTCGCCGAGGCGGCGTCCCGCGGCGCCGCCGCGGCCGTGGGTGGGGGGGGGGGCGCCCCCGGCGTCGCCATCCCCCAGGTGGTCGTCGCCGACGCGCGCCTGGCGATGGCCCTCGCCGCCGCGGCGGTGGCGGGGCACCCCTCCGACGACATGGTCGTGGTGGGCGTCACCGGCACCAACGGCAAGACCACGTCGGCGTTCCTGCTGCGCGCGGTCCTGGAGGCCGCCGGCCACCGCACCGGCATGATCGGCACCATCGAGGCCCGCGTCGGGGGCCAGGTGCTGCCCGTTGCGCACACCACTCCCGACGCCGTCGAGCTGCAGGCGCTGTTCGCCCGGATGCGCGCCGCAGGCGACACGGCCTGCGCGATGGAGGTGTCGTCCCACGCGCTCGTGCAGCGCCGGGTGGCGGGCACGCGGTTCGCCGCCGCACTGTTCACCAACCTCACCCGCGACCACCTGGACTACCACCCGGACGTGGAGAGCTACTTCGCCGCCAAGCGGCGCCTGTTCGCGAGGCCCGCGGAGGAGGGTCCCGACCCTCCGGGCACGTCCAACCTGGACGACGAGTTCGGCGCGCGGCTGGCGCGGGAGACCGGCGCGCTCGGCTTCGCGGTCGACGCGCCCGCGCCCGTGCGGCCGCGGGCGGCGCGCGGCCTGGAGACGGGCATCGCGACCACCATCGCCACGCCGCGGGGCCCCGTCGAGGTCGCGAGCCGCCTGCGCGGCCGCTTCAACCTCGCCAACATCACCGGCGTCGTGGCCGTGGGCGAGCTGCTGGGCCTGTCGCACGAGGCCGTGGCCGCCGGCATCGGGTCGGTGCCGGGCGTGCCGGGCCGGTTCGAGGCCATCGAGGAGGGGCAGCCCTTCCCGGTGATCGTCGACTACGCCCACACGCCCGATTCGCTCGACAACGTGCTCCGGGCGGCCCGCGAGCTGGTCGGCGGAGGGCGGCTCATCGTGGTCTTCGGCTGCGGGGGCGACCGCGACCGGGGCAAGCGCCCGCAGATGGGCACGGTGGCGAGGACCCTCGCGGACGTGGCGGTCGTGACCTCGGACAACCCCCGCACCGAGGACCCGGACGCCATCATCTCCGACATCGTGTCGGGGTCGGCCGGCCCGGGGGAGCTCCATGTGGAGCCCGACCGGCGGGCCGCGATCGGCTGGGCGCTGTCGCGGGGCGAGAGGGGGGACGTGGTGGTGATCGCGGGCAAGGGGCACGAGCAGGGACAGGAGCGCGACGGCGTGAAGACGCCCTTCGACGACCGCGAGGTCGCGCGCGCCGAGCTGGGCGCGGAGACGGCGGCGTGAAACTGACGGTCAACGACATCCTGCGCTCCGGCGCCGACGTCCGGCTGCCCGTGGGGAGTCCGGACGTCGCGTTCGAGGGCGCGTACGTCGACTCGCGGGAGCCGGTGGAGGGGGCCCTCTTCGTGGGCCTCCGCGGCGAGGTGGCCGACGGCGGCCAGCACGCCCCGGACGCGCTGCGCGACGGCGCCGCGGCCGCGCTGGTGGGCGAGTCGGCGTGGCGCTGGATCGAGGGCGACGCGCAGGGGATGCGCCGCCCGGTGCTCGTCTCGCCCGACCCGCTGGCGGTGCTCCAGGTCGCGGGGAAGCTCGCCCTGGAGCGCAGTGGGGCGCGGGTCATCGGGGTGACCGGCGCCACGGGCAAGACCACCACCAAGGACATCCTGGTGGCGATGCTCCGCGCCGCCGGGGCGAACGCCGAGGGGACTCCGGGGAACCGCAACACCGAGGTCGGCGTGCCGATGTCGCTGCTCGGCCTGCCGGAGGGGTGCGACGTCGCGGTGGTCGAGATGGGGATGCGCGGTCCCGGCCAGATCGCGGCCCTGGCCGCGCTGGCGCCGCCCGACGTCGGCTGCATCACCTCCATCGGTCCGGTGCACCTCGAGCTGCTGGGGACCGTCGAGGCGGTGGCGGCCGCGAAGGCGGAGCTGATCCAGGCGCTCACGCCGGGAGGGACCGCCGTCGTCCCCGGGGATGAACCGCTGCTCGAGCCCTTCATCGCAACCCTCGACCCGGGCGTGAGCGTGGTCCGCGTGGGGGCCGCACCCGACCTGGACCTCGACCTCAACCTGAGCAAGGCGTGGGAGTTGCGGAACGCCGCCGCCGCGCTCGCCTGCTGCCGGGCGATCGGATTCGTGCCCGCGGAGGGCGCCCGCATCGAGGTGGGTCTCTCGGCGATGCGCGGGCAGGAGCGCGCCCTCGCCGGCGGCGGCACCCTGATCGAGGACTGCTACAACGCCAACCCGGTCGCCATGCGCGCGGCGCTGGCCGACCTCGCCGGCCGGCCGGGGCGCCGCGTGGCGGTGCTGGCGGACATGCGGGAGCTCGGCCCCGACGAGGCGCGGTACCACCGCGAGATCGGGGAGGCCGCGGCCGCCGCCGGCATCGACCTGCTGATCGGCGTCGGCGACCTGGGCGCCGAGTACGTGGCCGGCGCGAACGGGCTGGAGGCGGTGCACATCGCCACGGTCGAGGAGGCGGTGGAGCAGGTGCCCGGCCTGCTGGCCGACGGCGACGTGGTGCTGCTCAAGGGATCGCGGGGGATGCGCCTCGAGCGGGTCGGCGCCGCGCTGACCGGAGCCTGATGCCGAGGGTCCTCATCTCCGCCATCTCGGCGGCCACGCTGCTCATGTTCCTGGGCCCCAAGTTCATCGCGTGGCTGCGCGCGAACGAGGTGGGCCAGTTCGTGCGGCCGCCCGGGCTCATCCCCGAGGGGCACGCCGAGAAGCAGGGGACGCCCACGATGGGCGGCCTGCTGATCATCGTGGCCACCGCGCTGCCGTTCATCATCCTGTCGAGCCGCTCCACCGAGGCGATGCTGGTGCTGTTCACCACCCTCGCGTGCGGGGCGATCGGCTTTGTCGACGACTTCATGAAGATCGTGAAGAAGCGGTCGCTCGGCCTGTCCGGGCGCGTGCGGATGGTCGCGCTCGTGGGCGTGGCGGCCGTGCTGGTGACGGTGGCCGTGAAGGTGGTGGGCCTTCCCACCACGCTGGTGGTGCCCGTCTGGGACAGGTCGTTCGAGATCGGCGCGATCGCCTTCTTCGTGATCGTGTTCCTGGTGGTCGCCGGGGCGGCGAACGCCGTGAACCTCACCGACGGCCTCGACGGCCTCGCGGCGGGCGTCGCCGCGACGGTGCTGCTGTCCTACACGGCGATCGCCTTCGTCTCAGACCAGCGCGACCTGGCGATCTTCGGGGCCACGCTCGCCGGGGCGTGCGTGGGGTTCCTGTGGTTCAACTCGTTCCCGGCCGCCGTGTTCATGGGCGACACGGGCTCCTATGCCATCGGGGGCGCGATCGCCGCGATGGCGGTGATGACGAAGACCGAGATCCTGCTGGTGGTGATCGGGGCGATCTTCGTGGCCGAGGCGCTGTCGGTCATCATCCAGGTGATCGTGTTCAAGCGGTTCCGGCGGCGCGTGTTCCTGATGACCCCGGTACACCACCACTTCGAGATGGCGGCCTGGAGCGAGACGAAGATCATCGTGCGGTTCTGGCTGATCGCGGCGATCTTCGCGGCGGTCGGCTTCACGCTCTTCTTCAACGACCTCCAGGGCCTGCCGGGGTGACCGGGGCGGCGGCGCCCGTCTTCGACCCGGCCGCCGTCCGGGGGTTCCGCTTCGTGGGGCACACGTGGTCGCCCGCGACCGGGGCCGTGGAGCTGCGCTACGCGCTCGACGAGCGGCGCTTCGCCGAGACGTTCCGGTTCCCGTCGGCCGACCCCGGCGTCGTCGCGGCGCGCGGCCCGGCCATCGGGCGGGCGCTGCGGCTGCTGCACCTGGTGGCGGGGGTCAGCTACTACAAGGCGGCGGTGCCGCGCGAGATCGCCGTCGACGGCCCCGCCCCCGCGCCCGCGACCGCGCGGGCCCTGGAGTTGCTGTGGACGGGCGGCCTCGGCGAGTTCGCCTGGCACAACGACCTGCCGTGGATCGGCAGCGGCATCCGCTTCCCGGCCGCCGACGGCGAGCCGCGCCCCGCGGGGCCCGCCGGCCTGCGCGCCCGCTCCCTGGTCCCGGTGGGAGGGGGCAAGGACTCGGCGGTGGCCCTCGCCGCCCTCGCCCGCGCCGGCGAGGACGTCATCGCCTTTTCGGTGGGGCGAAAGCCCTCCGCCGACGCCACCGCCGCGGCCGAGGGCGTCCCGATCGTCCACGTGCACCGCCAGGTGGACCCCGCGCTGTTCCGGCTGAACCGGGAGGGCGCGCTCAACGGACACGTGCCGATCACCGCCATCGTCACCTGCGCGGCGGCGGTGGCCGCCCTGATCCTGGACTGCGACGCCGTGGTGATGGCCAACGAGCGCTCCGCCTCCGCCGGGACGGTGGAGTGGGCGGCGTTCGGCGGCAGCGTCAACCACCAGTTCAGCAAGGGGTGGGACGCCGAGCGGGCCATCGCCGGCGCCGTCCACCGCGACGTGGCCTCCGACCTTGACGTCTTCTCGATCCTGAGGCCCTGGTCGGAGCTGGCGATCGCCCGCGCGTTCGCCGGGCTGCCGGAGCACCACGGCACGTTCATGAGCTGCAACCGCGGCTTCACCATCGAGCGCGCGTCGGAGCAGGCGTGGTGCGGCGACTGCCCCAAGTGCCGCTTCGTGTTCCTGGCCCTCGCCCCGTTCGCGGGCCGCGACGGCCTGGTGCGCGTCTTCGGGCGCGACCTCCTGGACGACCCGGCCCAGGAGGAGGGCTACCGCGAGGTGCTGGGCATGGGCGCGGACAAGCCGTTCGAATGCGTCGGGGAGGTCGATGAGGCCCGCGCCGCCCTCCGCGCGCTCGCCGCCGACCCGGCCTGGGCGGACGACGCCCTGGTCGCCCGTCTCGCGCCCGGCGCGGGAGGCCCGGACGCCCATGCCATCGATCCCTGGCTCGCGGCCGCCGGGCCGCACGCCATCCCCGAGCGCCACCTGCGGGCCGCGCGTGCGCTTCTCGGACCTCGCGGGTAGGCGGGTCGGCGTGTGGGGGCTCGGCCGCGAGGGCCGGGCCGTCGCCGACGCCGTCCGCGCCCACCTCCCCGGCACCGAGCTGATCCTGGTCGATGAGGGCGCCGGCGACGACCCCGTCGCCCTCCTGACCGCCTGCGACGTCGTCGTCCGCTCGCCGGGCGTGAGCCGCTACCGCCCCGAGGCGCGTTCGATCGAACGCGCGGGCGTCCGATTGACCACCGGCACCGACCTCTGGTTCGCCGGGCACCCCGACGCCCCGGCCATCGGCATCACCGGCAGCAAGGGCAAGAGCACCACGGCGTCGCTGGCGGCGCACTTGGCCACGCGGGCGGGGCTGGACGTGCGGCTGGCGGGGAACATCGGGGTGCCGCTCGCCGGGTTCCTGGGGCCCGACCCGGGCCCGCCGCCGGACCTGTGGGTGCTGGAGCTGTCGAGCTTCCAGACGAGCGACCTGACGGCGTCGCCGCCGGTCGGGGTGCTGCTGAACCTCTTCCGCGAGCACACCGACTGGCACGGCACCCGGGAGCGCTACCACGCCGACAAGCTCAACCTCTTCGCCCACCGGCCCGGCATGACGTCGGTGCTGAACGCCGCCGACCCGGCCGTGCGGAGGGCGGGTGAGGCGCTGCCGAACCCGGTGTGGTTCCGCGACCCCGCCGGCTTCGACGCCGGGCCGCGCGGCATCACCCGCGCCGGCGACCCGTACCTGACCCGGGCCGACATCCCGCTCGCCGGCGACCACAACCTCGACAACGTCTGCGCCGCCCTGTGTTCGATCGAGCGCGCCGGTGTCCATCTGGACGACCCGGCCGCGGCGATCGCCGGCTTCCGGCCCCTCGCGCACCGCCTGGAGCCGGTGGGGGAGCGGGACGGGGTGCTGTGGGTGAACGACAGCATCGCGACGATCCCCGAGGCCACCGTCGCGGCGGCCCGGGCGCTCGCGCCGCGGCCCACGGTGATCCTGGTCGGCGGGCGCGACCGCACCCAGGACTACGGGCCCCTCGCCGCCTACCTCGCGTCCGGCGAGGCGTCCGTCGCCGGGCTGGTCGCGATGCCCGCCAACGGCCCCGACGTCCTGGCCCGGGTGGGTGAGGCGGCCGACGTGCCGGGGGCGGCCGCCGCGTCGCTCGAGGACGCTGTGGCGCGGGCGCGGGCGATGGTGCCCGAGGGCGGCGCGGTGCTGCTGTCGCCGGGGGCGCCCAGCGGCGACGACTTCGCCGACTTCGCCGCCCGCGGCGACGCGTTCCGGCGCCTGGCGGGGGGACCCGGGGCGGACTGAGGCGGGGAGGGGCGCGTAGCCCCGGGGCGAAGTGGTCCGGGACGTGGCCGCCCCCCGATCCGCACCCCCCGCGCGACGCCGCTCGCAGGCCGCCGCGACCGGCCGGCCCGCGAGCGGTCCGGCCGCGCGGCCCGAGAACCTCCTGACCGCCACCGTCCTGGCGCTCGTGTGCTTCGGGTTGGTGATGGTGTTCTCCACCTCAAGCGCCACCGCGCTGCTCAACGACGGCGACCCCCTGGGCCTCGCGATCCGCCAGGGGGCGTACGCGCTGGCGGGCCTCGCGGCCTACGCGGTGATGGTGCGGATGCCGCCGGCGACCATCCGCAGCCTCGGCCGGCCCGCGCTCGCCATCTCGGGGTTCCTGCTGCTGGTGGTGCTGGTGCCGTCGATCGGCATGACCGTCAACGGCTCCCGCCGCTGGATCTCGCTGGGCGGCATCGGCCAGCTGCAGCCCTCCGAGCTCGCCAAGGTCGCGCTGGCGCTCTGGCTGGCGGGGTACGTCGCCGCCAACGGCGGGCGCCTGCGCACCGGCGGCGGGCTGGCGCCGCCGCTCATCGTGACCGGCGTCCTCGGGCTGCTGATCCTGATCGAGCCGGACATGGGCACCGCCACCTCCCTGTGCGTCGTGGCGTTGGCGATGCTGATCGTGGCCGGCGCGCGGATGCGCCACATCGGCGCCGTCGTCGGCACGCTGTTCCTGCTCGCGACGATCGCGATGCTGGCCGAGCCCTACCGGCGGGAGCGCTTCTTCACGTTCCTCGATCCGTGGGCCGACCCCAACGGCTCCGGCTTCCAGAGCGTCCAGGCGCAGGTGGCGATCGGCACCGGCGGGCTCCACGGCGTGGGCCTCGGCGACGGGGTCCAGAAGGCCTTCTACCTGCCGGAGGCCCACACGGACATGATCCTGGCCACGGTGGGGGAGGAGCTCGGCCTGGTCGGGGTGCTGGCGGTGCTGGCGGGCTTCGCCCTGTTCGCCGTCGCGGGCTACCGGATCGCGATCGGCGCCCGGGACGCGTTCGACCAGGCGCTGGCCGCCGGGCTGACGACGCTGGTGGTGATGCAGGCCTTCATCAACGTGGGCGCGGTGGTCGGCGTCCTCCCCGTGACGGGCGTCCCGCTACCCTTCGTGTCGTTCGGGGGGAGCTCCCTCATCGTCCTCCTCGCCGCCTCGGGGCTACTTGTCAACATCGGACGCCGATCGAACCGCCGTGCCGTCCCCGCCCTCCGCCCGGTCCGTGAGGGTGACGATCGCGGCCGGGGGCACGGGCGGCCACGTGATGCCGGCGCTGGCGGTCGCCGACGCGCTGCGGGCGCGGGGGGCTGAGGTCTCCTTCATCGGGGTGCGGGGCACCGGCGCGTCCGGGGTGGTGCGCGCCGCGGGGTACCGCGAGGACGCGATCCCGCTCCGGGGCTTCGCCCGCAGGCTGACGATCCGCAACCTGTGGACCGCGTGGCTCGCCGCGCTCGCCACGCCGCGGGCCGCGAGCCTGCTGGTGCGCCGGCACGCCGACGCGGTGGTGGGCGGCGGCGGCTACGTCGCCGGGCCGGTCGCCCTGGCGGCGCGGCTCACCCGCAGGCCGCTGCTGCTGATGGAGGCCGACTCGCACCTGGGCATGGCGAACCGCATGGCCGCGCCGCTCGCGAAGCGCGTGACCCTGGCCTTCCCGCTGGCCGGCCGCCAGGGCGGCCGCTACATGGTGACCGGCCGGCCCGTGGGCCGCGAGGTGGTCCTCGCGACCAGGACGACGGGGCGCCGCGCGTTCGGGATCCTCCAGAGCGCCACCGTCGTGCTGGTGGTGGGCGGCAGCCAGGGCGCGCGCAGCCTCAACGAGGCCGCGGTGGGCGCGTTCGGCGACGCGCCGATGGAGATCATCCACGTCGCGGGGCCCACGCAGCTGGAGGAGACCCGCCGCCTGCTGGGCGACCGGGCGGGCGAGCGCTACCGCCTGTTCGGCTGGCTCGACAACCTGCCGGAGGCCATCGCGGCCGCCGACCTCGTGGTGTCGCGCTCCGGCGGGTCGGTGTTCGAGCTCGCCGCGATCGGGCGCCCGTCGATCCTGGTGCCCTACCCGCACGCCACCGCCGACCACCAGGCCAAGAACGCGAAGTGGCTGTCGGACGCGGGCGCCGCGGTGGTGGTCCCGGACGCCGACCTGAACGCCGAGACCCTCCGCGGCCTGGTCGGCGCGCTGCTCTCCGACCCGCACCGGCTGGAGGCGATGGCCGAGGCCGCCCGCAGCGTCGGACGCCCCGAGGCCGCCGACCGGGTGGCCGACGAGGTGCTGGCCATCGCCCGCGGCGGCCCCCGCCGCCGGCGCCGGCGGATCCCGCGCCCCCGGATGCCGTGGCGGAAGCGCTAGGGGGACCGCGCCCGATCCACATGGTGGGGATCGGCGGCGCGGGGATGAGCGGGCTCGCGCGCCTGGCGCGGGCGGCGGGGTACACGGTGGGCGGCACCGACCGCGAGGAGTCGGCGACGCTCGCCGCCCTCCGGGCCGAGGGGGTCGACGCCCGCGCCGGGCACGACGCCGGCGCCGTCGCGCCGGACGCCGCGGCGGTCGTCGTCTCGACCGCCATCGCGTCCGACAACCCCGACCTCGTCGAGGCCCGCCGCCGGGGGCTGCCGGTGCTGCACCGCTCCCAGCTGCTGGCCGAGCTCATGGCCGGCCGCCGCGGGCTGGCCGTGGCCGGGGCGCACGGCAAGTCGACCACCAGCGCGATGCTGCTGAGCGCGCTCGGCGATGCGTCGGCCTGCGTGGGGGCGACGGTCGCGGGGGGCGGCGGTACGGGGGCGGTGTGGGGCGACGGCCCCTGGTTCGTGGCCGAGGCGGACGAGAGCGACCGGTCGCTGCTGAACCTGCGGCCGGAGGCCGCGATCCTGCTCAACGTCGACCACGACCACCACGCCACCTACGGCTCGCTGGCCGAGGTGGAGGAGGTGTTCCGTGCGTTCGCGGCGGCGCTCCCGCCCGACGGGATGCTGGTGGTGGGGCCCGACGCCCGCGCCCGCGCCTGCGCCGAGGCCGCGCCGTGCCCGGTGCGCCTCGTGGGCGACGTCTCCGGCGCGTTCGCGCGCGTCGAGCGCACCGGGGGCCGCCGCGGGTTCGAGATGCTGCTGCCCGGCGGCATCCGCGAGCCCGTGCCGCTCGCCCTGGCCGGCGAGCACAACGCGACGAACGCGGCGTGCGCGCTCGCCCTCGCCGAATGGTGCGGGGTGCCGCTCGCGCGGGCCGCCGCCCGCCTGGAGGGGTTCGCGGGCGTCGGGCGGCGGATGGAGTCGCGCGGCGCCGCCGGGGGGGTGGAGGTGGTCGACGACTACGCCCACCATCCGGCCGAGATCCGGGCGACGCTGCAGGCGGCGCGCGAGCGGGGCCCGTCGCGGGTGGTGGTGGTGTTCCAGCCGCACCTACCGTCGCGCACCCGGGCGCTGGGGCCCGAGCTGGCCGAGGCCCTGGGGGCGGCCGACGTCGCGATCGTGACCGAGGTCTACCTGGCGCGGGAGCCGGCCGACCCCGCGGTGACGGGCCGCGACGTGGCCGCGGCGGTGCCCGCCCCGGCACGGGCGGTGTTCGCGCCGACGCTCGCCGACGCCGCCGACGCGGCGCTGGCCGAGGCGCGCCCCGGGGATCTGCTCATCACGATGGGGGCGGGCGACGTGACCGGCCTGGGGCAGGAGTTGGTCCGGCGCCTCGGAAGACCCTCAGGAGATGCCGGCCCTGATGGCACCGAACCGCCACCGACCTGACATCGCGGCCGACGCGCCGCTCGCCCCCCTCACGACGATCCGGGTGGGCGGCACCGCCGACCACCTCGCCCGCGCCGGGTCGTTCGCGGGGGTCGTGGCGGCACTGGCGTGGGCGCGCGACGCCGGCGTGCCCGTGGCCGTGGTCGGCCGCGGCTCGAACCTGATCGTCTCGGACGAGGGGTTCCGCGGGCTGGTCCTGCGGCTCACCGGACGGCTCACGGGCATCTCGGTGCGCGGCGACGACGTCTGGTGCGGCGGGGGCGCATCGCTGCCGCGGGCGGTGCAGCGCGCCGCCGCGAACGGCCTGGAGGGGCTCGAGTGGGGGGCCAGCATCCCCGGCACCGTCGGCGGTGCGGTGGCGATGAACGCCGGCGCGCACGCGGGTGAGCTGGCCCAGGTGCTCCGCTGGGCGGTCATCTGCGGTCCCGACGGACGCCGCCGGGTGGGCCCCGGCGACCTCGACCTGCGCTACCGGCGTTCGGCGGTGCGGCCGGGCGAGGTGGTCGCCGCCGCCGGCTTCGCGCTCCGCGCCGGCGATCCGGAGGCCATCGCCGGGCGCCTGGCCGAGTTCCGCGCCCATCGGCGCGCCACCCAGCCCCAGGGCGTGCGGACCTTCGGCTCGGTGTTCACCAACCCGGAGGGCGACTCGGCCGGCCGCCTGCTGGAGGCCGCCGGCTGCAAGGGCCTGACGGTCGGCGGCGCGCGCTTCTCGCCCGTCCACGCGAACTTCATCGAGGCGTCCCCCGGCAGCACCGCGGCCGACGTCCTGGCGCTCATGGCCGAGGGCCGGCGCCGGGTGACGGCCCTCGGCGGCCCGCGCCTGGAGCCGGAGGTGCGGTACCTCGACCCGCTGCGGGGGATCGTCCGCGCCCCGCTGGGGGACGCGTGAGCACCCGCGCCACCCGCCCGCCGGCCGGCGCGCGCCCGCGGCCGCCCCGCGCCACCCACCCCGCGCTCGCCCGCCGGCGTCGCGAGATCGCCCGGGCGCGCGGCCGCCGCCGCCGCTCGGCGGCGCTGTTCGCGATGGGCACCGCCGCCGTGGTGCTGCTCGTCTACTGGCTGGCCACCGGCCCGCTCCTGGCGACCTCCGGGGTCTCCGTGAGCGGCTACGACCGTCCCGACCGGGCCGAGCTGGTCGCCGCCGTCACCCGTGCGGCGGGGGAGGGCACGATCATCGCGCCGGCCACCGGCGACGTCGCCGCGGCGGCTGACCGCTTCCCCTGGGTCGCGTCGGTGTCGATCTCGCGCGACTGGCCCCGGGGCATGGCCGTGCGCGTGACCGAGGCCACGCCCGCCGCGGTGGCGAGCTTCAGCGACCAGGCCGTGCTGGTCAGCGCGGCGGGGCGCGTGGGGGGCCGGGGTGGGGGCGGGCCCGGCGTCGGCGGGGTGCGCGTGGAGGTGGCCCCGCCGCCCGCCGGTGCCGACGTCCCGGACGGCGCCCGCCCGGCGCTCGCCTTCATCGCCGGCGCCGACCCCGAGGTGGGCGCACGCGTCCGGGCCCTCCAGGTCGGCGCCGACGGCACCTGGGTGGGCCGCCTGACCGGCGGTCCCGAGCTGCGCCTCGGGTCGGGGAGCCGCATGGCGGCCAAGGCGACCGCGCTGGGCCTGGTGCTCGCGGACATGAGCGCCGAGGACGAGGCGTCGGCCGCCTACATCGACCTGTCGTCGCCCGAGCGGCCGGCCGTCGGGATGGCGGTGGCGACCGCGGGCACACCGGCGGGAACAAGCCTCCAGTGAAGGTCGAGGCTTATCACCTCAAGCCGTGAAAAGGCTCGACTCACACATGAGATGTGCTTGACATGCCTGGTCGCCCGATCTAGTTTCCAGGCTGGTGTAGCCGTGCCTCAGCCAGGTGACGACTGGGCGAATCGCGCGCTCGCCAGCCTCGACCCCAGGTTGAGGTCGTCCTGAATCACCGCATGAGCAGTGCGATCGGGGGATACTCGGTGGAGACGAGCAACTACCTGGCGGTCATCAAGGTCGTGGGTGTCGGGGGCGGTGGCACAAACGCCGTCAACCGGATGATCGACGCGGGCGTTCGCGGCGTGGAGTTCATCGCCGTCAACACGGATGCGCAGGCCCTGTCGATGTGCGACGCCGACGTCAAGATCCACATCGGCGGCACCATCACGAAGGGACTCGGGGCGGGGGCCGACCCGCGGGTCGGCCGCGACGCCGCCGAGGAGAGCCGGGAGGAGCTGAAGGAGGCCGTCCGCGGCGCGGACATGGTCTTCGTGACGGCCGGCGAGGGCGGCGGCACCGGCACCGGGGCCGCGCCCGTGATCGCGCAGATCGCGCGGGAGCAGGGGGCCCTGACCGTCGGCGTGGTCACCCGGCCGTTCATGTTCGAGGGCGCCCAGCGGACCCGGCGCGCCGAGGACGGCATCGCCGAGCTGCAGAAGCAGGTCGATTCGGTGATCGTCATCCCGAACGAGCGGCTCATCCAGGTGGTGGAGCGCCGCACGTCGATCATCGACGCGTTCCGGATGGCCGACGACGTCCTGCGCCAGGGCGTCCAGGGGATCACCGACCTGATCACCGTCCCGGGGCTGATCAACCTCGACTTCGCCGACGTCCGCACGATCATGCAGGACGCCGGCGCGTCGCTCATGGGCATCGGCACCGCCTCCGGCGAGAACCGGGCGGGCGAGGCGGCCAAGGCGGCGATCTCCTCGCCGCTGCTCGAGACGACGGTCTCGGGCGCGACCGGCGTGCTGCTCAACATCACCGGCGGCGCGGATCTCGGCCTGTTCGAGATCGACGAGGCGGCCGGGATCATCCGCCAGGCGGCCCACGACGACTGCAACGTCATCTTCGGCGCGGTCATCGACGAGAACGCCGGCGACAGCATCCGCGTCACCGTCATCGCCACGGGATTCGAGGGCGGCGAGATGCCGCAGAGCGACGCCGACGCGCCGCGCTACGGGCGCCGTGAGCGCGCCGAGCGGACGTCGGGCGACTCGTCTCCGGCGCCGGCGGCCCCCCGCCGCCGGGAGCCGGCCGAGACCTCCCGGCCGACGATCACCCTGGAGCAGTCCGAGCGCAAGGGCTTCGAGATCCCCGACGACGCCCTGGAGATCCCGGACTTCCTGAAGTAGCCGTCAGGCGTCCGCGAGGACGCCTGCGGCGAGCCTGGCCGTCGCGGTCAGGGCGCGCGAGCGCCCGTCGTTGGCGACGGCCAGGGCGGCGCGCCGCCGGTCGGAGGACAGGAGGGCGGTCGCCACCCAGCGGCGGTTCGACCCCTGCTGGCCCAGGGACACGGCCGTGCCGAGCAGCCGCTCGGCGCGGGCGTCGGCGTGGACCCACCCCATCGCCTGCGGCTGGCCGGGTCCGTCGGGGCGCGCCAGCAGCCGGGCGACGGAGGCCTCGCCCACCAGGGTCGCCCCGCCGTCCAGGAACTGGGCGACGAACCGCGCCCACTCGGCGAGCGGCAGGTGCACCCGCCCCGCCGGGCCCATCACCGGAGGGTTGTCGGCCACCTCGGGTCGCGACGGGTCGGCCGGGGGTCCGCGCCAGCGGCCGCCGACGAGCGCCCGGTGCCCCCAGGGGGCGTTCCCCGGTGGCGCGCCGACCCCCGCCCCGGCGATCCCGAGCGGGGCGAGCACCTCCGCGTCGAGGGCGTCCTCCCACGACGCGTCCGCGATGCGCTCGATGGCCGCCCCGGCGACCATGTAGCCCAGGTTCGAGTACCGGACGCGGCCGGGCCGGTCCGGCGGCCCGGCGAGCGCGGCGGCGGCCGCCTCCGACCGCCGGACGCGGACCGGGCGCACGTCGGCGGCGTCGTCGCGCATGGCGCGCACCGACAGATTCGGCCGCACGCCGCCGCGGTGGACCAGGAGGTCGTCGATCGTCACCGCCTCCCAGCCGGGGGCGACGGCCAGGTCGGGGAACAGGTCCGGCAGCGGCGTCCCCCACGCGGCCCGTCCCGCCTCGACGAACCGCGCGTAGAGCAGGGCGGTCATCGCCTTGGTGCACGACCCGATGTGCCACGGGTCGGCGTCGGTCACCGGCGCGTCCCGGCCCCGGACGCGCACGCCGTCCGTGGCGACCCGCGCCGAGCCGTCCGCGGCGACCAGGGCCGCGCCCATCGCCGGCGCCCCGCTCGCCCGGCGCGCCTCCCCCACGAGGTCCCGCAACTGCGGCAGCGCGCCCTCCGGCTAGGAGCAGGCCTCGGTGAATCGCACCTCGGGCAGCTCGCCGACGGTCATCTCGTTGACGTACCGCCCGATGATCCCATGCCCCAGGGGCGCGACCGTGAAGGCGTACCGGCGCTGCGGCGCCTTCGCCGGCTTCGGCCGGTACAGCAGGGTGCTGCCGGCGCCGTCCCCGTCCCGCGCCACGAAGAACGGCCTGCCGTAGAGCTGGCGGACGCGCGCGTCCGACGCCACCAGGCGCAGCCCCCGCGTGGTGATGTTGGTGAAGTTCACCGACGTCGTGGACGAGATCGTGGCGGTGCGGATGACGTCGCCGGTCATCAGGAAGTACACGCCGTCGTACCGGCCGGCCTGCTCCAGGACCGCGCACGTGCCGTGGCGCCGGGTCACCCGGAGTTTCGACGACGTCGCCGCGCGGGCCTGGTCCAGGGTCATGCCGATCTTCACCGGGCCCAGCCCGTCGGGGCCGAGCTTCGCGTCGTCGAGGGCGGGCGCGGCGGCCGCGGCCGAACCCGTCAGCGCGAGCGCGGCGGCGGCCGCGAGGGCGGCGGGGAGGGCGATCCGGGAGGCGGGCGTCATCGGGCGGGGACTCTGCCGACCACCCCGGACGGTGTCGAGCGCGAGGGTCGCGACCGGCGCCGGAGGGGGCCTGCCGACCGGACCCGCGTGCTAGCGTCGGCGCACATGGCGGTCGCCCAGTCGCACACGTCGCTCCACGACCGCCACGTGGCGCTCGGAGCGCGGATGGGCGCCTTCGCCGGCTGGGACATGCCGCTGCTGTACGACTCCGCGCGCGACGAGCACCTGGCGGTGCGCCGCGCCACCGGCATCTTCGACGTCTCCCACATGGGGCAGCTCGAGGTGGCGGGCGCCGGCGCGCGGGACGCGCTCCAGGGTCTCCTGACCAACGACGTCACCGCGATCGGGCCGGGCCAGGGGCAGTACACCCTGCTCTGCCAGGACGACGGCGGCGTCATCGACGATCTGATCGTCTACGCGCTCGCCGACCGCTTCCTGCTCGTGGTCAACGCCTCCAACATCGCCGCCTGCCGCGAGCGGCTGGAGGACCGCCTGCCCGCCGGGGTCGAGGTGGCCGACCGCTCGCCGGAGGTGGCGATGCTCGCACTCCAGGGCCCCGGCTGGGCCGAGGCCCTGCGCCCCCTGGCCGCCACGCCGCTCGCGTTCTCGCTCGACTACTTCGAGATCGGCGAGGACGTGATCGCCGGGGTGCCGTGCCTGATCGCCCGCACCGGCTACACCGGCGAGCCCGGGGTGGAGCTGATGTGCCCGTGGGACGCCGCGCCGGCGGTGTGGGACGCCCTCCAGGACGTCGAGGCCGCCCCGGCCCCCGCGGGGCTGGTCGCCCGCGACACGCTCCGCATCGAGATGGGCTACCCGCTCTACGGCCAGGAGCTGAGCCGCGGGCGGACGCCGATCGAGGCCGGCCTGCGATGGGCGTGCGACCTGGCGGGCGGCGGGTTCGCCGGCGCCGACGTGATGCGCCGCCAGACGGAGGAGGGCACGCCGGAGCGCCTCGCGATCTTCCGCCTGACCGAGCCGGGCATCCCGCGCGGCGGGCAGGACGTGCTCGCCGGCGGCGCCCCTGTGGGGCGGGTCACGTCCGGCACCCTCAGCCCCGTGCTGGACACCGGGATCGGCATGGCCTACGTGCCGTCGGCGCTCGCCGGACCCGACAACGACCTGGTGATCGATGTCCGCGGCAAGCACAAGGCCGCGCGCACCGCACGCCGCCCCCTCGTGGACACATCCCCGAAGGAATAGAGGAGACCCCCGTGGCCGTCGCCGACGAGAGCTACCCCGCCGACCTCCGCTACCACCGTGAGCACGACTGGGTCCGCGCCGAGGGCGACGAGGCCGTCTTCGGCATCACCTGGTACGCGCAGGACGCCCTGGGGGAGGTCGTGTACTACGACCCGCCGGAGGTGGGGGCCACCATCGCCAAGGACGCCTCCTACGGGGAGCTCGAGTCGGTGAAGGCGGTGTCGGACATCATCGCCCCCGCCAGCGGCGAGGTGGTCGCCGTCAACGGCGCCGTGACCGACCGGCCCGAGGTCGTCAACGAGGACCCCTACGGGGAGGGCTGGCTCGTGCGCGTCAGGCTCTCCGACCCGTCGGAGCTCGACGACCTCCTGGATGAGCCGGCCTACCGCGAGTACCTGGGAGGGCTCTAGCGATGTCCACGTACACCTCGCTCACCGACGACGACCTGCGGGTGATGCTGGCGGCGATCGGCGCGGGGTCGGTGGAGGAGCTGTTCGACGGGATGATCCCGGAGGGCGTGCGCCTCGACCGTCCGCTGCACCTGCCGCCGGGGATGTCCGAGCAGGAGGTCTTCGCCCACCTCTCGGCGCTCGCCGCCCGCAACACCAGCGCGGAGGACGAGATCACGTTCCTCGGCGCCGGGATGTACGACCACTACGTCCCCGCGCTGATCGACTCGATCCTGCAGCG
>DAISWG010000065.1:0-19901 GCA_036826475.1 Miltoncostaeaceae bacterium
CTCCTGCGGCTTCTTCTTGGCGCCCATGATGCCCTTGAGCGACGGGTAGCGCGGCTCGTTCAGCGAGTCGGCAACCGCCAGCACCGCCGGCAGGGAGGCGCGGATGGTGTCGTAGCCGTGCTCGGTCTGGCGCTTCGCCGTGACGCTGTCGCCCGACAGCTCGAGCTCGGAGATCTGCGACACGACCGGCAGCTGCAGCCGGTCGGCCACGGCGGCCCACAGCACCGCGCCGTCGCCGTCGGTGGCCTGCTGGCCGAAGAGCACCAGGTCCGGCGACTCGCCCTCGAGCGCCTTCGCGAGCACCTTGCTCGTGGCGACCAGGTCGGAGCCGGCCGCGGCGTCGTCGGACACCAGCAGCGCGCGGTCGGCGCCCATGGCCAGCCCCTTGCGGAGCGACTCGAGGGCCTTGGCCGTGCCCATGGAAACCAGGACGACCTCGCCGTCGCCGGCGGCGTCCTTCAGCCGGATCGCCTGCTCGACGGCGTGCAGGTCGTAGGCGTTGAGCGACCGGTCCCCCGACCGGTCCATCCTCATCGTGCCCGGGTCGATGCGGCGGTTCGGACCGGCGTCCGGAACCTCCTTCACGCAGACCGCGATCTTCATTCAGCCCCCCAAACCTGTGCTCGCTTCTTCGGTCCTTCGGGGAGCCTACCGGCTGGTCCCGCCCAGGGTTCGGGGACCGGCGGCGTCACGGACGGGAGCGCCGGAACGGGTCGGACAGGCGCGGGTCGGTCAGGAAGCGCCGGTCGGTGAGGGTGCGCAGGAACGCCACGATGTCCTGCTGCTCCTGCGGCGTCAGGGCGATCGCCGCGATGAGCGGGTCCTTGAACGGATTCGCCCGGCCGTCGCCCGCGAGCGGCCCTTCGGTGATGTTCCGGCCACCCGCGGCGTAGAAGGCGACGACCTCCTCCAGCGTCGCGATCGACCCGTCGTGCATGTATGGGGCGGTGACCCCGACGTTGCGGAGGGTCGGCGCGCGGAACCGGCCCATGTCCGACGCCCTGGCCGTGAACGAGAACAGCCCGGTGTTCGGCTCCGGGAACGCCCCGCTGCCGCCGATGTTGTAGAGGCCGGTGTTGTGGAAGGGTCGCGGCCCGTTGAGGCTGCCCCGGTAGACGAGCTGGTCGTTGAAGTTGACGCTCGAGTGGCAGTGATGGCACTCGGCGCGCTCGCCGAAGAACAGGTTCGCGCCGCGCCGCTCGCTGTCGTCCAGCGTCGCCGTGCCGTTCAGGAAGCGGTCGTAGCGGCTGCGGCCGGTGATCATCGTCCGCTCGAAGCTGGCGATCGCCTTGATGACGTTGCCCCAGGTGATCGCGCCCCTCCGGGGGAAGGCGGCGCGGAACATCGCGCGGTAGCGGGGGGTGCGCGTCAGGCGGGCGAGCACCGCGCGTCTGTTGCGGTCGGTCACGCCGAACTCGACGGGCCGGTCGCCGAAGATCACCACCTCCATCTGGCGCTCCAGGCTGACCAGGGACGGGTTGGCCCAGGTGAGGGTCGCGTTGTAGGCGACGTTGCCGAGCATCATCGAGCTTCGCGGATGGACCTGGCCGGTCGATCCGACCGCCTGCGCGCGGCCGTCGGTGAACGCCGCGGACTGCATGTGGCAGCTGCCGCACGACTGGGTGCCGTTGCCGGAGAGCTTCGGCTCGTAGAACAGGAACCGGCCGAGCGCGACCTTCTCCCTGGTCATCGGGTTGTCCCTCGGCACCCGTGGCGCCGGGAAGCCCTTCGGCAGGTCCCACTTCCAGGTGGAGGCCTTCTCGGTGGCGGGGGCGCCGGCGCCGGTCCCGGAGCGCAGGAGGGCGGCGCCCACGAGCGCGAGGACTCCGGCGACGGCCAGCAGCCGCGCCACAGCGCCGACACGACGCCCCACGGCCCCCGGTCGCTGGGACCGGGGGCCCTGGGATGAGTTCATCGCGACTGCACCCGGAACAGCGTCTGGGTGGCGCCGTGGTTCACCGGCTGCCCGGTGCCCGTGCCGTCCGCCCGCCAGTTCAAGCCCATCGCGACGCGCATCACCCCGTCACACTCGGGATCGGTGCCCTCCGACATGCAGCCGGGGGCGCCGCTGCGATTCACGGTGATGTCGTTGCCGGCGGTCAGCGCCTTCAGGTCGATGGCGATCCGCTGCTTCGCCGGGTCGAACCGGGCGAACCGGAGGGCCACCCGGTTCGAGACGGTGCAGTCGGGCCGGTCGCCGGCGGCGGGGTTTCCGACGCAGCCGACGCTCCCGAGATGGACGAAGAAGACGGGTGAGCTCCACGCCCCCGCCATCTGGTCCTGGGAGGCGCCCGTGCCCATCACCATGCCGCCGCCCGGGCCGGCGGGGTCGGCCAACTCGATCTTCGCGAACTTGCGCCCCAGCTGCCACGCCCAGCTCATCCCCGCGAGGCTCAGGGGGGCGGGGGCCCCGACGATGTCGGTGTGGTTGAGCGGGAAGGGGACGCCCATGTACATCCGGGCGCCGACATAGTCGCCCTCGGGCACGGTGCCCGTGACCACCGGATTGGTGCGCGTGTCGCCCTCGGCGGCGCAGGAGCCGGTGCCGTTCTCCAGGTCGATGAGGGTGGTGCGGTTGCCGCCCTTCGTGACGTTGAAGGCGTTCTTCGCGAGCGTCACCGGCACGGCCCGCCCGGCCTTGGTGACCAGCCGGACGTTGGAGATGTAGAAGCGCAGGTCCTGCAGGTTCGCGGTCGCGTTCGTCGTACCGAGGCCGCTGATCGGCTTGGCGCAGCTCACCGGCGTCTGGCCGGCGACGGCCGCGAACCGGATCGTGACGTCCTGGTCGTGGTGGTGGCCGGCGTGCGCGGCGGCGGTCGCGGGGACGGCGGCGCCGACCGCGAGCGCGGCCGTGAGCAGCCTCATGGACTTCCTCATGGGGAACCTCCTGATGCTCCGGCCCCCTCGGGGCCGGACGGATGACGGGTCAGCCGATTCCGGCGACCGTCATCGGGCCGTGGCGCGCGGACGCGTCACGGCGCGGGGGTTCAGGTCGCCGGGAGCGGCGACGCGGGGGGCCCGCGGCTGCTGCGCGCCCCCCGCCACCCGGGGCGGGCGACGGCGACGTGCAGGTCGGGCAGCGCCGTCGAGAACGGCGCACGCGGCTGCCGCGGCGCCCGGGGGGCGACGGCATCCACGATGGTCGCGACGACCGCGACGGCCCGCTCCACCCACCGCTGTCCGCGGCGGATCAGGAGCGTCAGCACCAGCGCCGCGGCCAGGTGGACCGCCACCGCGCGCGGGTCGACGTCGGGTCCGAGGGCGTGGTGCGGCGTGACGCCGAGCGCCCACGGCGCCGCGGTCAGCAGCAGGTGGAACCCGAGCTGCGCGGCGGCGAGGACCGCGACGATGCGGGGCGTCCCCCAGGACGTGAAGGCCGCCGCGGCGCGCGCGGCGAACCCCGGCAGCACCGCGAGCGCCACCAGGGTGATCCACAGCAGCGGCGCCACGGGCAGCACCTCCAGCGGGCCGGAGGCGACGGCGTGCGACAGCAGCGTGGCACCGAGACCGCCGGCGACGACCAGGCCGCGGCGCGCGGCGGATGCGGTCACGGGGTCCACGATGCCGGCAACCCTATCCCGGGGCCCCGCCGCCGCGAAGCCGGCGACCGTCCCTCCCACGCGACCGGCCGCGACCGCGACCCGGAACGGCCTAGCGGCCGCGGGCGGCGGGGACGGCCTGGTTGATGAAGTCGATCATCCCCTGGATCGGCGCGCCGGGGGTGAACACCTCGGCCACGCCGAGCTCCTTCAGCGCGGGGATGTCGTCGCGGGGGATCGTGCCCCCCACCATCACCACCACGTCGTCGGCGCCCTCCTCGTGCAGCAGCTTCACCACGCGGGGCACCAGCGTCATGTGGGCGCCCGACAGGATGGAGAGGCCGACCGCGTCGGCGTCCTCCTGCACCACCGTCGCGGCGATCTGCTCCGGCGTCTGGTGGAGGCCCGTGTAGATGATCTCCATCCCCGCGTCCCGCAGGCTGCGGGCGATGATCTTCGCCCCCCGGTCGTGGCCGTCGAGGCCGGGCTTGGCGATCACGATGCGGATGGGACGGTCCATGGTGGCCGAAAGTATCCCATGTGGACGACCCGCCGGCCGAAGCAGCACCTCTCTACACGGGCGCTGCGACCTCGCTTCGCTCGGTAGGGGGTGCGGACCAATTCCGCCGGCCAAGCAGCACCTCTCTACCCGGGCGCTGCGACCGCGCTTCGCGCGGTAGGGCCGGCGGGAATCACTCGCCGGCCATGCAGCACCTCCATACCCGGGCGCTGCGACCGCGCTTCGCGCGGTTGAGCCGGTAGGCACGGGGGCGATCCAGGAGGCCCGCGTATCCTGCCCCCGTCGAAACGAGTCGCTGGAGGATGCGATGCGCAGCACCGTGAGGAAGCCGGCCGACGTCGCGTCCGCGAAGGGCGACCTGCTGGTCGTGGTCGTGGCCCCCGGCCAGACCGTTCCGCAGGGCCCCGCCGCCGAGGTGGACGGGGCGCTGAACGGCGCGCTGGCGGCGGCGATGCGGGCGAAGGAGATCGAGGGCACGGCCGGCCAGACGGTCGTGTTCCACACCGGCGGCGCGCTCGCCGCGCGGCGGGCGGTGGCCGTGGGGATCGGCGACGGCGCGCCCGACGACTGGCGCGAGGCCGGCGCGGCGGTCGCGAAGGCCGCCGGGAAGGGGAAGGTGAAGACGGTCGCCCTGATGCCCCCGGACGACGCCGGCGCCGCGGAGGTCTCGGCGTTCGCGGAGGGCCTCGGGACCGGCGTGTACCGGTTCGACCGCTTCAAGACGTCCGACGCGGGGAAGGCGCCGGACCGCCTGGCCGTGCACTCGGCGACGCTGCGGTCCGCCGACCTCGCGCGGGCGGGGCTGGTGGTCGACGCGGTCAACGCCGCGCGCGACCTGGTCAACACCCCGTCGAACCACCTCACGCCGACCATGCTCGGCGACTACGCCCGCGGCCTGGCCGACGGCGTCCCGGGGCTGAAGGTGACGGTGCTCGACCGCGCCCGCCTGGAGAAGCTCGGCGCGGGCGGTCTGCTCGCCGTGTCCCAGGGATCCGCCCAGCCGCCCCGGATGATCGTGATGCGCTACACGCCGCCGGCCCGGGGCCGCGCCCCCGAGGTGCTGGGCCTCGTGGGCAAGGCCGTCACGTTCGACACCGGCGGCATCTCCATCAAGCCCTCCAACGGGATGGAGGAGATGAAGATGGACATGGGCGGCGGCGCCGCGGTGATCGAGGCGACCGCCCTCATCGCGCGCCTCGGCCTGCCGGTCGAGGTGATCTCCGTGGTGCCGTCCACCGAGAACATGCCGAGCGGGACGGCGATCAAGCCGGGCGACGTGGTCACCGCGATGAACGGGACGACCATCGAGATCCTGAACACCGACGCCGAGGGCCGCCTGATCCTGGCCGACGGCCTCACCCACGCCGCCCGCCAGGGCGCCACCCGGCTCGTCGATTTCGCCACCCTCACCGGCGCGATCGTGGTCGCGCTCGGCGAGGTTTACGCCGGCCTGTTCGGGTCGGACGACGCGTGGACCGGCCTGGTCCGGGAGGCCTCCGAGACCTCCGGGGACATCGCGTGGCCGATGCCGCTCCACACCCGGTACCGCCCGCTGCTCGACTCGAAGGTCGCGGACATCGCGAACATCTCCAACAAGCGGCAGGCGGGCGCGATCCTGGCGGCCGAGTTCCTGAAGGAGTTCACCGAGGACGTCCCGTGGGCCCACGTCGACATCGCCGGCACCGGGATGGTGGGCGGCGCCGGCACGGGCTTCGGCGTGCGGCTGGCCCTGGCGGTGGCCGAGCGGCTCGCCTCCTCCACCCCGGCATGACCGCAGGGGTGATCCTGATCGCGCTCGCCGTCGCGGTGGTGGGCGTGATCGTGAAGGTCGGGGTGGACCTCCGCCGCGACCTCCGCGAGGACCGCGAGGCCCACGGCGGCCGCCAGACGCTGGCGGCCGCCCGGCGGGCCTGGTGGGTCATCGGGATCGTCCTGCTCCTGGTGCTCCTGCTGATCGTCCTGCCGCTCGTGCTGGCGAACGACGCGGAGTCGCCCCTGCGCTGATCAGCCCAAGCCGGCGCGCTCCAGCACCCGGTCGACGGCCGTCGACGGATCGAGGCGGCGGTCGATCACCTCGCCGATGAGGCCGTCCAGGAAGCCGGCGTCGGCGCCCGCCTCCACCCGCCGGGCGACGCGCTCGGCGGCGAGGACCCTGAGCTGTCGGGCCAGGCCGTCGCGGCGGCGCGCCTCCAGACGGTCCCCGTCGTCCAGGAACCCCCGGTGGGCCTCGACCTGCTCCCACAGGTCGTCGACGCCGCCCTCCTCCAGGGCCCTCACGCGCACGATGGGCGGCTCCCACGGCCCGGCGGGCACCAGCGACAGGGCGGTGCGCAGCTCCGCGACCATGGCGTCGGCGCCCTCGCGGTCGGCCTTCGTGACGGCCAGCACGTCGGGGATCTCCATGAGCCCCGCCTTGATGGCCTGCACCCCGTCACCGCTGCCCGGCATGAGCGCGAGCACCACGGTGTCGGCGAGGGTCTGCACCTCCACCTCGTTCTGGCCGGAGCCGACGGTCTCGATGAGCACCACGTCGTAGCCGGCGGCGTCGAGCACCAGCACCGCGTCGGCGGTCGCCTCGGCCAGGCCGCCCTGGTGGCCGCGGCTCGCCATGGAGCGGATGAACACCCCGGCGTCCAGGAAATGGTCGGCCAGCCGGATCCGGTCGCCGAGCACCGCCCCCCTGGTGAACGGGCTGGTGGGATCGACGCTCACCACCGCCACCCGCCTCCCGCGCCCCCGCAGCAGCCGCACCAGCGCCGAGATGAGGGTGCTCTTCCCCACCCCCGGCGCGCCCGTCACCCCCACCCGCCAGGCGCGTCCCGTCCCGGGGTGGAGGGCGGCGGCCACCTCCCGGCCCTCCGGGCCCAGGCGCTCCACCAGGCTGATCGCCCGGCCCACGGCGCGCCGCTCCCCGGCGCGGACGCCGGCGATGACCTCCTCGGTGGTCACGGCAGCTCGGCGAGCGCCTCGGCGGCGGCCGCCAGGAAGCGCGCGTTCTCGTCCGGCAGCCCCACCGTCACCCGGATCGCCGACGGCGCGCCGAACGCCCGCGCCGGCCGGACGATGACCCCCCGCCGCAGCAGCGCCGCGTTCATCGCCGTCGCGCGCTCGGGGGTGGCGAGGTCGAACAGCAGGAAGTTGGCGGAGCTCGGGTACGGGTCGATCCCGATCGCCCGGAGCCCGGCGGCCATGGTGGCGCGCTCCGCGTCGTTCAGGCGGATCCGCTCGGGGAGGTGGGCGTCGCCGTCGCGCAGGCTGGCGAGCGCGGCCGCCTGGGCCGGGCCCGTGACGTCGAACACGTTGCGGACGCGGCCGAGCGCGCGCACCAGCTCGGCCGGCGCGAGCATGTAGCCCACCCGCAGGCCGGCCAGGCCGTACGCCTTGCTGAACGTCCGCATCACCGCCATCGGCCGTCCCTCGGCCACCAGCGCGGCGCCGTCGTGGCCGTCCGCGGCGAGGTACTCGAAGTACGCCTCGTCCAGCACCGGCAGCACGTGCCCCGGCAGGTCGTCCAGGAAGGCGCGCAGCTCGCCGGCCCCCACGGCGCCGCCGGTGGGGTTGTTGGGGCTCACCACCACCACGATCTTCGTCCGCGGCCCCACCCGCTCCGCCAGGGCGGGCAGGTCGTACGCGCCGTCGCCCCGCAGCGGCGCCTCGGCGATCGCCGCCCCCTGGATCTGCGCGCCCAGACGCCACGACAGGAACGACGGCCACGCCATCGCCACCTCGTCGCCCGGGTCGAGCAGCGCGAGCGACATCAGCTTGATCAGCCCGTCCACGCCGGCCCCCGGCAGCACCTGCTCGGGCTCAAGGCCCACCCGCTCCGCGATCGCGTCGCGCAACGCCCACGCGCCGGGGTCGGGGTAGCTGCGCACGTCGGCGGCCGCCGCGGACATGGCCGCCATCGCCCCCGGCATGGGCGGGAACGGCCCCTCGTTGGAGGCCAGCTTGATCACCGAGTCGATGCCCAGCTCGCGGCGCACCTCGTCCAGCGGGCGTCCCGGCTCGTACGCCTCCACGTGGGCCAGCGCCGGCCGGACGAGCCCCTGGGGCAGCGCGGCCGCGCCCGGGCGGGTGGTCTGTCGGTCCGGTGCCACGGGCCGCGATGCTAGCCCCCTGACCCGGGGATTGCGTGGTGATCCCCGGCTGCACCCCCGAGGCTGGGGACTCAGCAACCCGCCCCCGGGGTAGGACCTCCGCGGGCCCGAACCCGGAGGCACCCCCATGATGATCACCGAGCGCAGCAAGAGCGTCATCCCGTTCCGCCCCGCCGACGCCAAGCGGGTGGGCGAGGGGTGCTTCTACCTCGACCTCATCGTCTGGCTGAACGGCGACCACATCGAGATGGGCGACCGTGTGGGCTTCAACTACGGCTGCTACGTCAACGGGTTCGGCGGCCTCGTCGTGGGCGACCGCACGATCTTCGGGCCGTACACGATGATCCACACCGCCAATCACGAGACCGACCTGGACTCGCCGATCCAGGACCAGGGCTGGACCAACCGCGAGGTGCGCATCGGCCCCGACTGCTGGATCGGGATGGGGGTCAGCATCCTGCCGGGGGTCACGATCGGCGAGGGCGCCATCATCGGCGCCGGCAGCGTGGTGGCGAAGGACGTCCCCGACTTCGCCATCGCCGTCGGCAACCCGGCGAAGCCGATCCGCGACCGCCGGGGCGCCTCCGCGTGAGGGTCCTCTTCCTCCACCGCCAGCCGTGCATCCGGGCGATGAAGTACGCCCTCGGGCTGGAGGGGCGGGACGAGGACGTCACCCTCGGGTTCGCCTATCAGGGGAGGACGCTGAGCGAGTGGTACGGGTCGGGCGACGAGCTCTTCGACGGCTGGTGGCGGCTGCCGCGCAGCGACCCGGGCGACGCGATCGCCCGCGCGGTCGAGGAGTTCCGCCCCGACCTGATCCACAGCCACAACCTGCCCGACCTGCTGACGGTGCTGGCCCTCCGCGCCGTCGGCGGCGACGTCCCCGTGGTCCACGACGTCCACGACATGCAGAGCCTGCGGCGGACGCCGTACGAGGACGGCTTCGACGATCCCGAGGACCCGCTCGATCTGGAGCGGGCGGCGGTGGAGGGCTGCGACGGGCTCATCGCGGTCTCCATCCAGATGCTCGCCGAGCTCGAGGCCCGCTACGACGTGGGCGGGCCGGTCCTGCTGTTCGCGAACTACGCGCTGGAGCGGGACCTGTCGCCGGACGCGGGCGCCCGCGGCCCCGCGGCGGGCCCGCCGCGGGTGGTGTACCAGGGGAGCCTCTCCGCCAACGGCAGCCACTACGACCTGCGCGGGCACTTCGCGTCGATCGCGCGGTCGGGGGTGCCGATCGACGTCTTCCCCAACCGTGACGCCCCCGCCTACCGGGAGCTGGCGGAGCGGACGGCCGGGATGCGGGTGATGGACACGCTCGAGCCGTCCGCGCTGCTGCGCCGCCTGCCGGCCTACGACCTCGGCTGGGCGGGCTTCAACAGCGGCCTCAACGCCGCCCACCTGGACACCGCCCTGCCCAACAAGGCGTTCGAGTACCTCGCGTCCGGCCTGCCCGTCGCGGCCGGGCCGCACGGGGCACTGCGGCGGCTGGTCGAGGACGAGGGGGTCGGCTTCGTGGTCCCCGACCCCGCCGACCTCGGGGCGATGCTCGCGCGGGTCGACCTCGACGCCCTGCGGGCCCGCGTCGCGGATCGCCGGCACCGCTTCACGGTGGAGGGGCACATCGGCGACCTGCTCGCCTTCTACCGCGACCTGATCGCCGGCCCCCGGGGCGGGACGGGGCCGGCCCCCGCGCGGCTACACTCGGGAGGGTGAGCGACCCCCTCGACCTCGGCCTCTTCCCCCTCGACCTCGTCCTGCTCCCGGGCGAGCGCGTGCCCCTCCATCTCTTCGAGCCGCGCTACCGGCAGCTCTACGCCGACTGCGTCCTGGAGGACCTCCCCTTCGTCATCCTGCGGACCAGCCCGCAGGGCACCGAGGACGTCGGCTGCAGCGCCCGCTTCGAGACGCTGGTGCAGCGCTACGAGGACGGCCGCATGAACGTGGTGGTCGCCGGCGTGGAGCCCGTGCGCGTGGTGGAGGAGACGGAGGGCCGCCTCTACTTCTCCGCGCAGGTCGAGCCGCTGGCCGACGACCCGGCCGACGCCCCGCGGGACCTGGTGGAGCGGGTGATGGAGCGCTACCGGGCCCTGGCCGGCCTGGACGGCGACGCGCCCCCCGGGCTGCCCGAGGGCGTCGCGCGGTCGTATGCCGTCGCGAGCCGGTTCGAGCTGCCGCCCGAGCCCAAGCAGGAGCTCCTGGAGGAGCGTTCCGAGGCCCGCCGCCTAGAGCTCGTGGCGGGCCTGCTCGACCAGGTCGACAAGGAGATGGCGCACGCCCGGCTGGCGGCGCACCGCGCGTCCGGCAACGGCAAGGTCACGACGCCGTGACCCCGGATGCGACACGCCTCGTGGCCGCGGCGCGCGACGGGATGGCCCCGGGGTGAGCACCGCCGTGTCCGCGGACGCGGCTGCCGGCTACCTCCGCCTGCGTGACGGGGAGCCCACGTGGGTGGCCGAGCCCGTCGCCCTGATCTGGGTCGAGGGTCCCGACGCGGTGTCGTTCCTCCACGGCCTGCTGAGCAACGACGTGGCGTCGCTCGCCCCCGGCGGCTCGGCCGAGGCGCTGCTGCTCGACGCGAAGGGCCACGTGCAGGCGGCGATCGGCGTGCACCGCGACGGCGAGGATGCCGTGACCCTGGTCCTCGACCCCGCCGACGGCGACGCGGTGGCGGCCGCCCTCGACCGGTACCACTTCTCCGAGGACCTCGAGATCCTCGGACCCGAGGGGGCGTGGGCGCTCACGGTGTCCGGCATCCCGGCACCCGCCGGCCCCGCGGTGCCGGGCGTGCTCCCGGGGACGTCGCGCGTGGTGGTCGACGACCCCGCCGCGGCGGGCGCCGCGCTGCCGGGCGGCCAGGCGCCGCCCGAGGCGCTGGAGATGGCCCGGGTCGCCGCCGGCGTCGCCCGGGTGGGGGTCGACACCGGCCCCGCCACCCTGGTGCAGGAGGCGGCGCTCGAGGAGCGGACGGTGTCGTTCAGCAAGGGCTGCTACCTGGGGCAGGAGACGGTCGCGCGGCTCCAGTTCCGCGGGAGGGCCAACCGGGCGCTGCGCGGGGTGCTGCTGGACGGCCCGGCGGCGCCGGGGACCCCGGTGACCGCCGGCGGCCGCGAGGCGGGCCGCGTGACGAGCGTGGCCCGGACCCCGGACCTCGGGGTGATCGGCCTGGCGATCCTCCGGCGCGAGGTCGCGCCGGGCGACGAGGTGGAGGCGGGAGGCGTGACCGGCAGGGTCGCCGCGCTCCCGTTCGCCCGCCGGTGAGCGAGGAGGGCGGGGCCGGCGCGCTGGCGGGCCTGCTGGGGCCCGTGGGGGCCGCGGCGCTGTCCGAGGCCACGCGGGCCCTGGCCCGCACCACCGACGCCGCCTCCGCGTCGCTGCGCGTGGCCGGCTGGACGGCCGACGACTGGGCGTTCCGGTTCGAGCTGCCCGCCCGCGACCGCCACGTCGTGGTGCACGTGCCGCACGACGGCAGCCCGCCGCGGATCCGCGACGCCGGCGCGGGGCCCGACCCCCTGACCCCCGGGGACCTGCGCCGCTCCTAGGCCCGGCGGACGAATCTCCCGTCCGGATCGAAGCGGTCGGCGACGGCGGTGAGCCGTGCCAGCGCATCGGGCGGGAAGAGGGACGCCATCGGGTCGGACTCGGCCGCCAGGTTGGGCAGGCCGTACCCGGCGGCCCACGGGCCCGCCGCCGACCGCACCGCGTCGACGCCGGCCTTCGACGCAGCCGCCAGGTCCGGGCCGGCGGCGATGCCGACGGCGTAGACCGCCGCGTCCGCGGCGAGCGCGCACACCACGCCCTCCGCCCGGGCGCGGGCCACCGGCCCGCCAAGGCGCCGGACCTCGGCGCCGATCAGCGCCTCGCCCGGTCCCTCCGTGGCCGCGGCGACGACCGCGGCGAGCGCGCCGGCATCGAGCGTCCCGATCAGCAGGCCGCCCCCGATCGCGGGCACCGGCTCCGGCGGGTCCATGTGGACCTCACGCAGGTCGGTCGACCGCAGGGGGCGGATGGTGTCGAGCGCCGGCCCGAGCTCACGCAGCCCGGTGAGCAGGCCCTCCAGCCGCTCCGGGCCGTCGAGATCCACCGCCTCCACGATGGCGAACGCCCGGCCGCGCAGCGGCTCCGGCACCGGCTCGACCGGAGGGAATCGCAGCACCCGGCCGATGGTGGTGACGCCCTCGGGCAGGGCGGCCGACCACTCGCGCCACGCCTCCAGGACCTCGCCGGCGCGCTCCAGCGGGAACATGAGGCTGCCGCCGGCGAGCTCGCCGACGGGGTGGAGCGCGACCTCGGCGGCCGCCACGGCGGCCCACCCGCCGCCGCCGCCGCGCAGCGCCCACATCGCCTCGTCGTCCACCTCGTCGTCCAGCCGGACGATCCCGCCGTCGGCGGTCACGGCCTCGACGGCGAGGAGGTCGTTCGCGGCCAGCCCGGTCCGGCTGGAGAGCCAGCTGTGCCCGCCGCCCATCAGGTAGCCGACCGCGCCCACCGAGGGCGACGAGCCGGGCGCGGGCGCCAGGCCGTGCTCGGCCGCCGCGATCACGAGGTCGCCCATCTGCACGCCGCCCCCGATGCGGGCGACGCGGCGCTCGGCATCGATCGCGATCTCACCGAGGCCGCCGGTGCGCAGCAGCAGCGCGCCCTCGTCGACGGCCACGCGGCCGGCGCCGTGGCCGGTGTTCTGGACGACGACGCGCAGGCCCCGCTCGGCGGCGGCCCGCACGGCGGCGGCGGCCTCGTCGGCCGAGGCGGGTGTGGCGACGGCGGCCGGGCGCTGCTCGACCGCGAGGTTCCATGCGGTGCGTG
Source organism: Miltoncostaeaceae bacterium (assembly GCA_036826475.1). Lineage (GTDB taxonomy): Bacteria > Actinomycetota > Thermoleophilia > Miltoncostaeales > Miltoncostaeaceae > Miltoncostaea. The sequence continues at coordinate 12,963 of DAISWG010000065.1, forward strand.
CGGGGTCCCAGCCGGAGTCGCCGGGCTGGATGAGGGATGCGGTTGTGGTCATGCGCCCAGCATACGATGGTCCGGTGGACATCGACTGGGGCGATGGCGACTACGCACGGACGGCCGCCGCGCTGGCGCCCGCCGCGGACGCGCTGGTCGAGATCGCGGGGGTCGCCGCGGGCGACCGCGTGCTGGACGTGGGCTGCGGCACCGGCAACGCGAGCATGGCCGCCGCCGCCCGCGGCGCCATCGTCCAGGCCGTCGACCCGTCCCCCGGGCTCGTCGCCGCCGCGCGCGGCCGCGCGGACGCCGCCGGCGCCACGGTGGAGGTGCGGGTCGCCTCCGCCGGCGCCCTGCCCTTCCCGGACGGCGCCTTCGACGCCGCGCTCAGCAGCTTCGCGGTGATCTTCGCCCCCGAGCCCGACGCGGCGCTCCGCGAGATGGTGCGGGTGACCCGCCCCGGCGGCACGCTCGCGCTGAGCACGTGGCTGCCGGGCGGCGGCATCCCCGCCGCGGCCGAGGTGCTGATGTCGCTGCTGCCGCCGCGGCCCGAGCCGCGGCCCCGGTGGGACGACCCGGAGTGGATCCTGGGCCTGCTGGCGGCGGCGGGCGCGCCGGGCGGCTCGGTGGTCCGGCGGGGGCTGACGTTCCCGGCGCCCTCGCCGGAGGCGTGGTTCGCCGAGCACGAGGGGTTCCACCCCGTGTGGCGCGCCCTGCGACGGGTCGCCGGCCCGGAGGCGTGGGACGAGGTGCGCCGCGGCTCGGTGGCCGCGCTGGCCGCCCATCACGAGGGCGGCGAGGGCTACCGCACCACGAGCGGATACGCCGTGATCCGCTCCGAGCGGGAAAAGCCCCCCGCGGACGGTTCGGGGACGGTTCAGCCGCGCTGACGCAGGGCCGATCACGGAGGCATGCCGTCCGCGATGGGTGGCACACTCCGAACATGCGTTCGCCCTCTTCGACACACGGCCAGCTGATCCTCTTCCCGGGGATCGCGGAGGCCCCCGCACCGGCGCCGGCCGCCCGCCGCCGCCGGCCCACGCGGGTCGAGCGGAAGGTCCTCGAGCTCGAGCGCATCGCCGAGGCCGCGGAACGCGAGATGGCCGACGGCTTCCGCCGCGGCGACGCCGTCAGCGCGAAGGCCGCCCACGACCGTGCGCGGGGCGCACGCCGGGCCGCAGAGATCCTCCGCGCCGGCCCCGGCGGGGTCGCCGGGGTGCTCGGCGGGCACCACGAGGCCGCATAACCGCGACGGTCAATACATCCCCTCGGAGTGCCGAATATCTGGGGGCGATGGCGATTCACCATGTGCAGACCCCGGCGGCGGCGCCGCCCGGCGAGGTGTCCGACCGGATCGTGCTCGAGACGGTCGCCGCGATCCTCGAGGGCCAGCTCGACATGGACACCACCCTCAACGCCGTCGCGCGGGCCGCCCAGCGCTCGCTGGGCAGCGACCGGGCGAGCTGCTTCGTTCACGACGGCGTCGACACCCGGATCGTCTCGGTCCACACCACGGCCGAGGATCCGCGGGAGCGCGCGTTCCTGGAGGACTCGGTCGGGATCCCGTTCGCCAGGCTGCCGATCTGCAAGCTCCTGGTGGAGCAGGACGACCCGCTGCTGGTGGTGGAGGACATCCACCACCACCCGCGCATCCCCCCGAAGCTGGCGGACCGCCTTGGCTCGGGCGCCATCGTGGGCGTGCGCCTGGAGCACCGCACCGTCACCGAGGACGGCCGGCCGGCCCTGCTCGGCACGCTGTTCCTGAGCTTCCGCGAGCCGCGGCGCATGTCGGCGAAGGACCTCACGGCCGCGCGCACCCTGGGCGGCCTGGCCGCGCTCGCGATCGCGAACGCCCGCCTGCACGCCCAGGCCCTCACGAGCCTGGCCAGCGCCGAGCAGCGCGCCGCGCTCGACCCGCTGACCGGCCTGGACAACCACCGCACCTTCCACGAGGCCCTGCGCCGCGAGGTGGCGCACGCCGTTCGTCACGGCGAGGACGTGGCCCTGGTGCTCCTGGACATCGACCACTTCAAGCAGGTCAACGACGCCTACGGCCATCAGACCGGCGACCGGGTGCTGATGGAGGTCGCGGCGCGGCTGGGCGACGTGGCCCGCGACGAGGACGTGATCGCACGGATCGGCGGCGAGGAGTTCGGCTGGATCCTGCGCGGCACCGACGCGTCCGGCGCGCTCATCGCCGCCGAGCGCGCCCGGGAGGCGATCTCCGCGGAGATGGAGACCGTCGGGATGCTCACCGCGTCGGCGGGCGTCTGCGACCTGGCCGCCGCGCGCGACGCGAACGCGTTGTTCGAGCTCGCCGACGGGGCGCTCTACTGGGCGAAGGCGCACGGCCGCGACGTCGCGATCCGCTACGCGCCGGACGTGGTCACCGACCTGTCGGCCGAGGAGCGCGCCGAGCGGCTGGAGCGCGTGCGCGCCCTCGCCGGTCTCCGCGCCCTGGCACGGGCGGTGGACGCCAAGGACCACTCGACGCGGCGCCACTCCGAGCGGGTCGCGCACGTGGCGGTGCAGCTCGCGACGGCCGCGGGGTGGGCGGTCTCGCGGGCGGCCCGGCTCCACGAGGCGGGCCTGCTGCACGACGTCGGCAAGATCGGGCTGCCCGACGCCGTGCTCTTCAAGCCGGGGCGCCTGACCCCGGAGGAGTACGAGCAGGTGAAGCAGCACGCGCCCCTCGGGGCGAACATCGCCGCCGAGGTCCTCGACGCCGAGCAGGTGGAGTGGATCCGCCACCACCACGAGCGCTGGGACGGCACCGGCTACCCGGACGGGCTCTCCGGCGAGGCGGCCGGCGACGGCGCCCACATCCTCGCGCTGGCCGACGCGTGGGACGTCATGACCAGCCAGCGCAGCTACAAGTCGCCGCTCGCGGTGCCCGCCGCCCTCGAGGAGTGCCGGGCCCAGGCCGGCCGCCAGTTCGCCCCGTGGACGATCGACGCCCTGGAGCGGCTCGTCGCGGCCGGCGCGATCGAGGAGCGGGCGCCGGGCCCCGCCCGGGCGGCGACGCCGGTGGCTGCGCCCGCCGAGCCGGGGGGCGGGGGGTTCGCCGTCGCGTGCCGCCAGGCCCTGGACGAGCTGCGCATGGCGATGGGCTGGGAGCAGGCGTTCCTGACCCGCATCCGCGAGGAGGAGCTGGAGATCGTGGCGGTGAGCGGCGGCGACATCGTGGCCGCCGGCATCCGGATGCCCGTGACCGAGGCCTTCTGCCACCGCATGCTCACCGGCGCCGCGCCGCCGGCGCACGGCCGCCTCTCGGACGCGGGCTCCGGCTACGCCGACCTGGCCGTCATCGCCGCGACCGGCATCCAGAGCTACAGCGGGCACCCCGTCCGCCTGCCCGACGGCTCGCTGTTCGGCACCCTCTGCGTGGTGGACCGCGCCCCCCGGCCCGTGCCGGCGCCCGGCCGCGAGCTCGGCGAGGCCCTCGCCCGGCTCATCGCCTGGGAGGCCGGCCGCGAGGGCGTGGCGACCGCCCTCGGGCGCGCCCGGGCGGGCCTCGCCGGCGACTGACGCGCCCGGCGGCTACGCGAAGAGGATCTCGTCGCCCGGCTCGCCCTCGGCGATCCGGGTCTCCACCTTCGCGAACGCGAGGTCGTGCAGCACGGGCGCCAGGACGTCGATCGGACCGTCCGGCGCGGCCGGATCGCGGAACTGGACGCTGACGCGACCCACGAAGCAGGTCTTGATGCCCAGCTCGCGCCCCTCCCCGTCGAGCACCTGCACCTGGAAGCCCCACAGCATCGGCGGGCCCTCGGTCAGCGATGTCCGGATCTCCCGCGGCACCAATGTATAGGCCTTACCCTCAACCTCGACTCGACGCTGAGTCATAGCCCGATCAGCTCGCCTGCCGCCGTCACCGCGACGGCGGCGCCCCCGCGGCGGGGGTCACCCGCGCCGTCCAGGCCGTCGCGGCCGGCGCCAACGGCGCTGACGCCGCCGAAGAACAGGTTCATCTCGCCCCAGCGGCGCAGGCGGTGCCCGTCGGCGACCAGCGCGGCGACCGCCGCGTCCGGCACGCCGCCCTCCACGTCCACGCCGTCGCCCTCGGGGTGGACGCGGGGGTGGCGGACCGCCGCGGGGACGTCCATGCCGCCGTCCACCAGGTTCACGACGGTCTGGAGGATCGCCGAGCGCAGCCGGTTGGATCCGGCGGAGCCCAGCGCCATGACGGGCTCGCCATCGCGCAGCAGCAGGCTCGGGGCCATCATCGAGGTCATCCGCTCTCCGGGGTCGGTCTGTCCGAAGCCGCCCGGGTTGAGGTCCTCCTCCCCGAGCATGTTGTTCAGAAGGATGCCGGTTCCCGGGGCCATCACGCCGGACCCGGAGCCGTTCGAGCTCGAGAGGCTGGCCATCCCGCCGTGGGCGTCGACCGCGCTGGCGTGGGTGGTCCCCGTCGGACGGCGCGCCCAGAGCCGCTCGACGACGTCCTCCTCGCCCAGGTCCGCGTGGAACCGATCGTCGCGGACGGCGTTGGCGGCCACCCCGGCCCGTGTGACGGCCCGGTAGCGCGCCACGTCGTCGGCGGGCGACGCCTCCTGCTCCATCGTACGGAGCGCCAGGGCGATGAGCGCCCCGCCCGACGACGGCGGCGGGTTGGTGAGGAGGGTCACCCCCCGGTAGGCGACCCGGAGCGGCGCCCGGTCGACGACCCGGTAGGCGGCGAGGTCCTCCGCGGTGACCAGCCCGCCGTGGGCGCCCAGGTGCTCGACGATCGCGCCTCCCAGGGCTCCGGTGCGCATCGCCTCGGGCCCCTCCCGCCCGATCGTCTCCAGCGCGTCGGCCAGGTCGTCGTTGCGCAGCCGGTCCCCGGCGCCCAGCAGCCGCCCGCCCGGGGCGTACACCGCGGCGGACGCCGGCCCGGCGGTCAGCATGTCGCCGAGGATCCCGTGGAGGTACCCGGCCTCCCGCGTGAGCACCACGCCCTCGCGGGCGATCCGGACGGCGGGCGCCACCACGTCGGCCATGGGCAGCCGCCCGAAGCGCCGCATCGCCTCGCCCAGGCCGGCGACCATCCCGGGGACGGCCACGGAGGCCGGACCGATGTGGAAGACCTGGTCGGCGCCGCCGAACGGCACCGTGAACGAGTCCAGGTCGCCGGGGTCCAGGCGCCGCCCCGCCGGGCCCAGGCCGGGGACGGCGACGAAGAAGTCGAGCAGGGCCACGTCGCCCTCCGGCGAGCGCACCATCAGGAAGCCGCCGGCGCCCGGACCGGTGAGGGGGCTCTCGGCCACGGCGGCGGCGAACGCCGCCGCGCAGACGGCGTCGACGGCCCCGCCGCCCTGCGCCAGGGCCTCTGCCCCCGCCCGCGCGCTCAGCCGGTGACCGGCGGCGACGACACCGACGGGCGCGTCACGCCGGCCGGTGCTTACGCCGCGCCCTCCGGGCCGTCGCGATCGTCGTCGTCGCCCTGGAGGTCGGCGCGGCGGATGATCGTGGTGGCGTCCGGGTCGCGCGGGGGCGTGCCGACCGATTCGACGTCGAACACGCGGGGCGTCTCGGGCTCGGGGACCGTCTCGGGGGCCGGGGCGCCGCGGGTGGCCGGGTACGGCAGGTCGAAGCGGGTGACCTTGTCGGCCCGGACCAGCGACGGAGCGGAGTCCTCGGGGGCGGCGGCCCCGGAGGCGGGGACCGGCGCGGCGGGCGCCTCGCGGGTGACGGGCGCCGGCTTCTTCGGCGGCTCCGGCGGCGGGACGGGGACCGCGCGCACGCCGCTGAAGTTGGCGGCGACGACGGTGACCCACACCTGGCCCTCCAGGTCGGGGTCGATGGTGGCGCCGAAGATGATGTTGGCGTCGGGGTCGGCCGCGTCGGAGACGACGCGCGCCGCCTCGCTGACGTCCACCAGCGAGAGGTCGGGGCCGCCGGTCACGCCGAGCAGGATGCCCTTGGCGCCGTCGATCGGCGTCTCCAGGAGCGGCGACGCGATGGCGGCGAGCGCCGCCTCGCTGGCCTTGTTGCCGCCGCCGGCGTAGCCGATGCCGAGGAGCGCGGTGCCGGCGCCCCGGATGATGGTGCGCACGTCGGCGAAGTCGAGGTTGATCAGCCCCGGCAGCGTGATCATGTCGCAGATGCCCTGGACGCCCTGGCGCAGCAGGTCGTCGGCCACCTTGAAGGCGTCGACCATGCTCGTGCCGCGGTCCAGGACGGCCATCAGGCGGTCGTTCGGGATGATGATCACGGTGTCCGCCGCGGACTGGAGGCGGGCGAGCCCCTCGTCGGCGATCCGGGTGCGGCGGTTGCCCTCGAATCCGAACGGGCGGGTCACCACGGCGACGGTCAGCGCGCCCAGCTCGCGGGAGATCTTCGCCACGGCGGGCGCCGCGCCGGAGCCGGTGCCGCCGCCCTCGCCGGCGGCGATGAACACCAGGTCGCTCCCGCGCAGCGCGCGTCGCACCTGGTCCTCGCTCTCGCGCAGCGCCTGCTCGCCCAGCGCCAGGTCGCCGCCGGTGCCGAGCCCGCGCGTGAGCTCCATGCCCACCGGGATGCGGATGTCGGCCTCGCTGACCTCGAGCGCCTGGCGGTCGGTGTTGATCGCGACGAACTCGACGCCGCGCAGCCCGGCCTCGATCATGCGGTTCACGGCGTTGCAGCCCGCGCCGCCGACGCCGACGACGCGGATCACCGCGACGTAGTTCTGGCCCTCGGACGCCGGCCGGCGCTCCGACTCCCACTCGGGGCCCCGCTCGACGGGGGCCATGGCGTCCGTCGACTTGAACAGCTCGGACAGCGGCCCCTCGCGCATGCTGGCGCGTCCCCCGCGGGTGCTCACGCCGCCGCCTTCCCCGCGCCCCCCGGGGCCATGCCCACGGGGCTGGCGACGACCTCCCGGGCGAGCTGGCGGTACCAGCGCGCGGCCTGGCCGCCGGAGTCGTAGCGGATCACGCTCTTGCCCTCCACGGGCGCCTCCGCGAAGCGGATCGTCTTGCCGAT
>DAISWG010000066.1:0-18434 GCA_036826475.1 Miltoncostaeaceae bacterium
TCGGGAGGGCCTCCGTGACCTCACCCTCCACCTCGATCGCCTCTTCCTTCTGCTTCGTCGCCAGAACTTCTCCTCTCAGTGCGCCTCAGGCGCCGACTGCGCTATGAGAGCACGTTCACGCCGGAGGCCTGCGGGCCCTTCTGGCCCTCGGTCGCCTCGTACGTGACCCGCTGGCCCTCCTCGAGGTTGCGATACCCCGAACCCTGAATCTCCGAGAAGTGGACGAACAGATCCTTGCCGCCGTCATCCGGCGTGATGAACCCATAGCCCTTTTCTGCGGAGAACCACTTCACGACACCCTCGGCCATTGATCTTCCTTCGTTGTTCCACACGACTGACCCCGTGGATCGAGGCCCGCTGCATGGTAGCTCACGCCGCGGCGGGCGGAAGGCGCTCCTGCATCCGATCGACCGCGCGCGTGAGATCCGTCGCCCCGAGGTCGTGGAGGACGCCGTTCTCGATGGCGGTCACCGGCCCCTCCAGCGGGTCGGCGCCCTCGAGTGCGTTCAGCACGAACCTGATGGGGATGTCGTGGGTCACCACCAGCGGCATCCGCGCCTCCACGGCCAGGATCCGGCGGAACCCGCGGACGTACCGCGCCAGGACGTCCATGCGGCTCTCGCCGCCCTCGGGCCGCGCGTCCTGGCCGTGATCGCGCCGGAACGCCCGGTACGCCTCGACGTCGGCGCCCTCGAACTCGCCCAGGTGCACGTCGTCCAGATCCGGGCACACGACGCGCGGCAGATCGCGGCCCGCCAGCAGGATGTCCAGGGTCACGGCCGTCCGCGGGAACCGCGTCCGCACCCCGAGATCGACGGGCAGCGCGGCGACCCGCGGCCGCAGGCGCGCCACCTGCGCCATCCCGGCGGCCGTCAGGCGCACGTCGACGGCCGGGTCGCCGTTGAGGCGGCGCAGGTCGTTGTAGGTGGTCCGGCCGTGCCGGACGATGACCACGCGATCGGGCACGCGGAGAGCCTACGCCCGGGTTTCGCGCTCCGGCGGGCGCGGCATACACTCGTGAGGTGATCGATCCCCGCCGGGCCGTCCTGGGCTTCGTGACCTACCGCCTGGCCCGGCGGATCGCCCGACGCAAGCTGCGCCGCGCCTTCGGCGCGGTGCGACCCGACGACGCCGATGGAGGCCAGAGGATGAAGCAGGCCAGGAGCGCATTGAACACGGCCCGCGCCGTCGCGCTGGTCGAGACGGTGCGACCGATCGTGACGAAGGCCATGAACGACCCGGAGCTGCACGACGCGCTCCGCAAGGCGTTCGCGACCGGCATGGACGTGAAGGACGAGATCAGCGGCAAGAAGCCGTCGAAGGCCGCCCGCAAGCTCGCGAACGACCGCAAGCTGCAGAAGCGCGTCGAGAGCTCCGCACAGGACCTCCAGAAGGCGGTCTCGGGGCTCGTCGAGGCGCCGAAGAAGACGGGTGGCGTCAAGCGGTTCATCGGCCGGGTCGCCGTGATCGGCGCGGTGGCCGGCGGCGTGGTGGTGGTGCTGCGCAAGCTGAAGCGCGGCGACGACGAGCCCACCTACTGAGCAGGGGGGCGCCCGCGAGGGCGCCTTCCCCGTCTTCCTGGAGATGGGCCTCGGCGTCGACCTGGTGGGCGAGGACCCCACCACGGCGGCGCGGCGGGCGGCCCGCGAGGCGATGGGCCGCACGTCGCTGCCCGGTGTCCGCGATCTGATCCCGAGCGGCGACCGCGCCGACATGCGCGTGGAGGTGACCGTCGCCGTCCCCGGGCACGAGGGGGTCGACCCCGACGCGGTCGCGGCGATCTTCCCGTACGGCCGCGTGACGGTCACGGCGCGCGAGGGCGGGCTGCGGATGCCGAACGGCACCGACGGCGGGCCCGGCGCCGACCACCTCATCTGCGCCGTCGCGGTCGTCGCGGTCGGCTGGTAGCGGCCCCGGGGGGCGCGCCCCCCGGCCCGCGCGATACCGTCGCGCGTCGTGAGCCGCGCCGACGCCCCCGCATTGGACTGCGCCGAGGTCCGGAAGGGCTTCGGCGGGGTGCACGCCCTCGACGGGCTCGACCTCCGGGTGCCCGCGGGGTCGTTCTTCGGCCTGCTCGGCCCGAACGGCGCCGGCAAGACCACCCTGATCCGGAGCATCGTGGGCCTGACCACGCCGGACGGCGGGTCGATCGAGGTCTTCGGCCTGCCGGCCCGCGGCCCGACGGCGGCCGAGGCGCGCCGCACCATCGGGTACGCCCCGCAGGACGTCGCGCTGGACCGGTTCGTGCCGGTGCGCGAGCTGCTGTCGCTCCACGGCCGCTACTTCGGGCTCACCCGGGCCGAGGCCCGGGAGCGCGCCGCCGAGATGCTGGCCGCGTTCGACCTGACCGGGAAGGCGGACGCGTATGCCCACCACCTGTCGGGCGGCATGCGGCGGCGCCTGCTGCTCGCCCGGGCCCTGCTGCACCGCCCGCGCCTGGTGATCCTGGACGAGCCCACGGCCGGCGTCGACATCGAGCTGCGCCACGACCTGTGGGCCTACATCCGCGCGCTCCACGCCGACGGCACCACGATCCTCCTGACCACCCACTACCTGGAGGAGGCGGAGGCGCTGTGCGAGCAGGTCGCCTTCATCCGCGGCGGCCGGATCGTGGCGGAGGGCGCGCCGCCCGACCTGCGCGAGCGCTTCGGCGCCCCGCGGCTGGAGGACGTCTACCTGCACCTGGTGGGCCGGTGACGACGGCCGGCATCCGGCGGGTGCGCGTGCGCGGGGTGGCGGCGCTGGCCGAGCGCGAGGTGCTCCGTGTCATGCGCCTGTGGACCCAGACGATCGCCCCGCCGGTGGTCGCCGCCGTGCTGTTCATCGTGGTGTTCGGGGTCGCGCTGGGCGGGTCGATCCGGGTGATCGACGGCGTGCCCTACGAGCAGTTCATCGTCGCCGGCCTGGTGCTGATGGGCGTCGCCACATCGGCCTTCGGCAACAACGCCACCTCGATCTACCAGGCGCGTAACGACGGCTTCATCGAGGACCCGGCGTCCAGCCCCATGAGCCCCACCCAGATGCTGATCGGCTACATGGCCGGCGGCGTGGTGCGCAGCCTGCTCATCGGCGTGCTGACCCTCGGTGCGGCCCGGCTCTTCGTGGACTTCCCGGTCGAGCACCCGCTGGTGCTGGCCCTCGTCCTCCTCGGCACCAGTGTCGCGTTCACCGCCCTCGGCACGGTGGTGGGGCTCTACTCCACCGGGTGGGACCAGCAGAACGTGGTCGGGAACCTGGTGATCCAGCCGCTCGTGTTCCTGGGCGGCGTCTTCTACGCGGTCGACCGTCTCGGCCAGCCGTGGGAGGGCCTCACCCACGCCGACCCGATCTTCTACATGGTGGTCGCCGCCCGGCACGGCGTGCTCGGCGACGCGGAGGTGCCGCTGGCCCTCTCGCTCGGCGTGACGCTCGGGATCGCGGTGGGCATGACGGCGTGGGCCTGGACGACGTTCCTGCGCGGCGTGGGGATCCGCACGTAGAGTCCGCCGGCATGGAGCCCGGCGACATCCTGCGCCGCAGCTGGGAGCTGTACCGGGCCCACCCCCGGCACCTGATCGGCATCGCGGCCGTCGTGTTCGTGCCCCTCGGCGTCGTCGGCGGCGTCCTGGCGGGGCTGGGCTGGCCCGGGGTGCTCGCGGCGAACCTGCTGGGCCTCGCGGCGATCTTCTTCGTGCAGGGGGCGCTCGTGAAGGCCGTCGAGGACGTCCGCGACGGACGGGTGGACCTGGGGATCGCCGGCACCTTCGGCCACGCGAGCGGGCGGCTGGTGGCCCTGGCCGGCGCCGGGATCCTGGCCCTCGTCGGGATCTGCATCGGCCTGGTGCTGCTGATCGTCCCGGGCCTGGTGTTGCTGACCTGGTGGCTCGTGGTGTCCCCGGTGATCATGATCGAGCACCGCCGCGTGCTCGAGAGCTTCGGCCGCAGCCGCGAGCTCGTGCAGGGCTCCGCCTGGCCGGTGTTCACCGTCGCGGTGCTGACCCTGCTGATCATCCTGGTGGCCGGCGTCGTCCTGGCGCTGGCGCTCTCGCCGATCAACAGCGACTCGTGGAAGACCCTGATCGGCCAGGCGGTGACCAACAGCCTGGCGGCGCCCTTCGCCGCGGTGGCGTGGACGCTCACCTATTTCCGGCTGCGCGAGATCGAGGAGGGGGAGTGAGGCGGACGATCATGACGGTGGCGGCGGCGCTGGCGGCGCTGCTGCTCGCGGCCGGGCTCGCGGCGTGCGGGGGAGGCGACGGCGACGCGGCCGCCGGCGGCGGCGGCACGGCCGCGTCGGCCACCGCCGCGGCCGCGTCCGGCGGCGGCACGGTCACCAACGCGGACGGCGCCGCCTGCAGCGCGCAGCAGCCGCCCACGGCGGGCGACCCCGCGACCTACGACGCGCCCCCGCCGATGACCATCGACCCGGCCACGACCTACACCGCGACGATCGCCACGTCGTGCGGCGACATCGTCGTGCGCCTGGACGCGAAGGCGGCGCCGCGGACGGTCAACAACTTCGTCTTCCTCTCCCGCGCGGGCTTCTACGACGGGCTCACCTTCCACCGCGTCGTCCCGGGGTTCGTGATCCAGGGCGGCGACCCGTCCGGCGACGGCACCGGCGGCCCCGGGTACACGTTCGCCGACGAGCTGCCGGACGACGGCTACCCCGCCGGCAGCGTCGCGATGGCCAACTCCGGCCCCGGCACCAACGGCTCCCAGTTCTTCATCGTGACCGGCGACGCCAGCTTCCTGCCGAACTCCTACTCCCGGTTCGGGAGGGTCACGAAGGGGCTGGACGTGGCCAGGACCATCGAGCGCTTCGCCGACCCGGACGCCGACCCGGGCGACCCGGCCAGCCAGGTCCCGACGTCCACGATCTGGATCGACTCGGTCACGATCGAGGAGTCGTGACCGGGGCCGCTACTCCGAGAAGTCGTCCTGCTGGACGGGCGGCCCCATGCGGTTGAGCAGCTCGGCGGGCATGAGGTACTGGCGGCCCTCCGGGCCGTCGCCGCGCGCGTAGCCGGCGGCGACCTCCTCGGGCACGTCGATCGCGAACACCACCCAGGCGTCGCCCTGCTCGGCCGGCGGCGGGCGGTCGCTGACCCACACGCCGGATCCGCCGTCACCGGGGACGGGACGGTCGCGGAAGCCGCCGCTCTGGATGGCCAGCGCCTCGTCGTAGGCCGCCGCGGCGAACACCCGCATGCGCCGCTCCGGCGGCACCATCGGGCGGCGGCCCGCATCGTCGGTGCTCGTCGACTCGTGCAGCAGGTCGACCACCACGTGGGTGATGGGGACCGCGTACCGCTCGCGGGCCTTCCGCACCACCTGGCGCTCCAGCCAGTTGGACCGGGCCGGCGGGTGGGTGGAGATGACGATCTCGTCCGGGTCGAACACCCGGAGCGCGTCGTCCAGGGCCTGCAGCGGGTCGGCGTCGCCCAGCGTGCCGCGGGCGTTCATGCCCGCCGCCTCGAACGCGCGGACGGAGTCCTCCAGCCGTGTCCCCGCCTCGCTCCTGCGGCGCTCCGAGTCGGACGCCAGCCAATGCTCCAGCCGGCTCTTCGCCAGCGCGGGGGCCACGACCACCACCTCGGCGCCCTCCCCCGCCCGGTAGCGCACCTCGTCCACCACGCCGCGCGCGGCGCAGGTCTCGTTCGCGATGACCAGGATCCGCCGGGGACGCGCCCCGGAGCCTGACGGCGGGGACATGTGGCGAACGTATCGAAGCGGCGCCCCGCGGTCCAGCCCGCCGACCGGCGCGGTAGGATGCCCCCGATGGGACGCGTGCACTCGGTCGACGACTACCTCGAGGCGATCTACTTCCTCGCGACGCCGATCGGCGAGTACGGCCCGATCGTGGGCGAGGCCCCCGTCCCCGCGGCCCGCGTGGCCGAGATGCTCGGCGTGACCCCGCCGACGGCGAGCGAGATGCTCAAGCGGCTCGAGGCCGACGGGCTGATCGAGCGCGGCCCGCGGAAGGCCCCGCTGCTCACCCGGAAGGGCCGCGCGGAGGCCGAGCGGGTGGTGCGCCACCACCGCATCATCGAGCGCTTCCTCACCGACTTCATGGGCTACTCGGCCGCCGAGTCGCACGTGCACGCCGACGACATCGGCGACGCGTTCAGCGACGAGATGGTCGAGCGCCTCTCCGCCCAGCTCGGCGAGCCCGACCGCTGCCCCCACGGGTGGCCGGTCGACACCTCCCACGAGCAGGAGGAGAACCGCGACCTGCGGGCGCTCAGCCAGATCGAGGTCGGCCCCGCCACCATCGTCCGCCTGGCCGAGCACGACGGCGACCTGCTCCACTGGTTCTACGACCAGGGGCTCGTCCCCGGGACCGACCTTGAGGTCACGCGCATCGACCCGTCCGCGGGTCAGCTCACGGTGCGGATCGACGGCGACGAGCGGGTCATCGGCGAGCGCGCCGCCGCCGGCCTGTACGTCCTCCCCGGCCAGCCGGCCTGACGCGCTGACCCGCTCCTTCGGGGGCACCCAGGCGCGTAGTAAGGTGGCCCGAATGCGTACGGCCGTCCCCCTGTCGCCCCCGGCCCCCGCCGTGGCGGGCGAGGCCGTGGTCGTGAGCGCGCTCGAGAAGGCGTTCGGCGACGCGCCCGTGCTGCGCGGCGCCGCCCTCGACGTGCCCGCCGGCCGGCTCGTGGCGCTGCTGGGACCCAGCGGCTGCGGCAAGACGACCCTGCTGCGGACGATCGCCGGGCTGGAGCGGCCCGACGCCGGCGAGGTGCGGGTGGGCGCCCGCGTGCTGTCCGGCCCGGACACGTTCACGCCGCCCGAGCGCCGCCGCATCGGGATGGTCTTCCAGGACGCCGCCCTCTTCCCGCATCTGAGCGTCGGGCGCAACGTCGCCTACGGGCTCCCCCGCCGCGACCCCCGGCGCGCCGACCGCGTCGACGCCGCACTGGCCCTCGTCGGGCTCGCGGGGCTGGCCGGCCGCGCGCCCGCGACGCTCTCGGGCGGCCAGGCGCAGCGCGTCGCGCTCGCGCGGGCGCTCGCGCCCGCGCCGTCGGTGATCCTGCTCGACGAGCCCTTCTCCGGTCTCGACGCCCCGCTGCGCGCGGAGCTGCGGCTGGAGGTGCGGCGGGTCCTCGCCGAGACGGGCGCGACCGGGATCTTCGTGACGCACGACCAGGAGGAGGCCTTCGTCGTGGGCGACGAGGTCGCGGTGATGCAGGAGGGCCGCGTCCTGCAGCAGGCCGACGCCGCCACGCTCTACGAGCTGCCCGCCAGCCGCGCCGTGGCCGAGTTCGTGGGCGACGCCAACCTGGTCGACGGCGTCGGCGAGGGCGACGTGGCGCGCACGCCGCTCGGCGCCGTGCCGCTCCACGCGCCGTGCGAGGGCCCGGTGCAGGTCATGTTCCGGCCCGAGCGGCTGCTGGCCGCGCCCGGCGGGGCGGCGACGGTCGAGGCGGTCGAGTACTTCGGCCACGACGCGGTGTACCGGGTGCGCCTGGCCGACGGGGAGACGGTGCGCTCCCGGGTGATCGGGGCCCCCGCGCTGGCCGCGGGCGACGCCGTGACGCTCGCCTTCACCGGCGCGCCCACCGTCGCCTTCCCCGCGCGCTGACCGACGCCGACCTGATCGTCCTGGGGGCGGGCCCGGCCGGGGTCGGCGCCGCCCAGCGCGCGGCACGCGCCGGCCACCGCGTGGTGCTGCTCGAGCGGGCGGACCGGGTGGGCGGGGCGGCCGGCAGCATCAGCGTCGCCGGCATCCGCGCCGACCTCGGCAGCCACCGCCTGCACCCGACCATCGAGCCGCGGATCCTCGCCGAGCTGCGGCGCCTGCTCGGCGACGACCTGCAGTGGCGGCCGCGCCACGGACGCATCCGCCTGGCCGGACGCTGGATCGCGTTCCCGCTGCGACCCGGCGACCTGCTGCGGCGCATGCCGCCCGGCATGGCGCTCGGCATCGCTCGCGACACCGCACTGGGACCGCTGCGCCGGCCGCGCGCCGACACCTTCGCCGAGGTGCTGCGCGCCGCCCTCGGCCCCACGATCTGCGACCGTTTCTACTTCCCGTACGCGCGGAAGATCTGGGGCGTCGCACCCGAGCAGCTGGCCGGCGAGCAGGCGCGGCGCCGGGTGGGCGCCGGCTCGCCGGGCCGCATCCTGCGCCGCGTCCTGGCGCGGCCCGACGCCGCCCGCCGCGGCTTCCTGTCGCCCCGCCGGGGATACGGTCAGCTCTGGGAGGCCCTGGCCGACGACGCGGCGGCGGCGGGGGCGCGCGTGGACCTCGGCGCCGAGGTGACCGGCGTGGACCTGGCGCCCGGCGGCGCCCGCGTGACCGTGGCCGGCGGGCGGGCGGTCACGGGCAGGCGGGTGTGGACGACCATCCCCCTCACGACCCTGGCGACGATCGCCCGCCCGGCGCCCGACGCGGAGGCCCTCGCCGCGGCCCGGAGCCTGCGCTTCCGAGCGATGCTGCTGGTGTACCTGGTGCTCGAGGGCGGCCGCTACAGCCCGTTCGACGCCCACTACCTGCCCGAGCCGCACACGCCGGTCACCCGGGTGTCGGAGCCGCCGAACTACCGCGACGGCGACGACCCGCCCGACCGCACCGTGCTGTGCGCGGAGATCCCCTGCGACGCGGGCGACGCCCTGTGGGACGCGTCCGACGGCGCGCTCGGCCGGCTCGTCGCCGACGGCCTCGTCGCCAGCGGCCTGCCCCGCCCGGAGCCTGTCGCGGTGCACGTGGAGCGGCTGGCGCACGCCTACCCGGTGCTGCGCGCCGGTGACGGCGACCAGGTCGCCCGCCTGGACGCGTGGGCGGCCGCCCAGCCCGCGCTGCTCACGCTCGGGCGCCAGGGCCTGTTCGTCCACGACAACGCCCACCACGCCCTGGCGATGGCGTGGTCGGCGGTCGACTGCCTACGCGCGGACGGCGGGTTCGACGAGGGGGCGTGGGCCGCCGCCCGCGCCCGCTTCGCCCGTCACGTCGTGGAGGACTGAGGCCCACGGCGCCGCGGCGCCGTTGAGCTCGCGGTGCACCGCCGGGACCACCGTCCGCAGGTAGCGCCCGAGCCGCACGAACGAGCGCCCGTGCTCGCGGAAGGCGTAGCCGATCGGCACCTCCGCGTACCGGAAGCCCTTCCCCAGCAGGTCGAGCGTGAGCACCTGCGCGTAGTTGAAGTCGTGGATGATCTCGGCCTCGCGCGCCGCGGCGTGCGACAACGCCCGGTAGCCGCTCTGGCCGTCGGTGAGCGGGGTGCGCGCGACCAGCCTCAGCGCCCGGGTGAGCACGATGTTCCCGGCGCGGCGGTGGGGGCGCATGTGGCGGATGTGGCCGCTGAAGCGGGACCCCACCACGTAGTCGGCGTCGCCGGCCAGGATCGGCCCCACCATCGCCGGCAGCTCCTCGGGGGCGTACTCGCCGTCGGCGTCGCAGAACGCCACGGCCGCCGCGCCCTCCCGGACCCCCTCGGCGAGGCCCCGCCGCACCGCGGCGCCGAGCCCCCTGGAGGACGGATGCGACACCACCCGGGCGCCGGCCGCGGCCGCGAGGGCCGCCGTGTCGTCGCGCGAGCCGTCGTCGATCACCACCACGTGGACCGGGTGGCCGCACACCTCGGCGGGGGCCCGGCGCACGACGTCGGCCACCGTGGCGGCCTCGTCCCTCGCGGGCAGCACCAGCACCACCGGTGCGTCCGGGGCCGTCGCCGGCGGCGGCGGACGGCGCGGCGGCGGCGCGAGCCGCAGACGGCCCAGCAGGCCGGGGGCGGGCGCGAACGCCCCGACCCCGCCGGCCATGAGGGCGTAGACCGTCTTGATGGCGTGGGCCGTCACCGCGGCCGCGAGCGCGGGGCCGGGCCCGGCGCCCACCCCCACGAGGGCCGCGGTGGCGGCCGCCTCGTACGTGCCGATGCCGCCGGGGGCGATCGCCACCGTCTGGGCCGCGATGGTCACGGCGGTCACCAGGGCCGCGTCGGCGGGCGACACGGGGATGCCGGCCCACCCGGCGCACGACCAGATCAGCACGCTCTCGAGCAGCCAGGCCGCGGCCGCCCCCGGGACCGCCAGCGCCAGCCAGCCGCGCGTGGCCCCGCCGGAGCGGCGCACCACGCGCCCCAGCCACCAGGCGGCGGCCACGAGCAGCAGCGCCGAGGCGACGGCGAGCGGGACGGCCGCGTCGCCCACCAGGCGGTGCGCCAGGCCGGGCCCCAGGATCGCGGCGATCGCGATGACGGCCAGGACGTCGCCGGCCCGGAGGAACACGGTCGATGCGGTGGCGGGGGCCACCGGCACCTTCGCGCGGCGGACCACCGACACCACGCGCAGGGGCTCGCCGAGGCGCAGCGGCAGCAGGTGGTTGCCGGCCAGCGACACGTGGATGGCCGCCAGGGACTGGCCGAAGGACAGGCCGGGGAGCGTGCGGCACCACAGGCCCGCCCGGATCGCGAACGCCAGGGCATACGCCGCGAGCGCCAGCGTCAGGCCCAGCGGGTCGTTCAGCGCGGCGGCGACGGTGTCGCCGATCGCCGACAGATCGACGGCCCAGACGAGGTAGGCGACGCTGGCCGCGAGGGCCACGGCGCCGACCGCCGTGATCGCGGACTTGGGCCGGGCCGAGATCCGATCGAAGGTGGGCCTTATATTCAACGTCGGTTGACCTTACACTGCGCCGGGCGCGCCCGCGGGGCGCGGAGATACGACGGGGAGGCGGCGCGTGCGGGTGGGGACGGCGGGTGTCCTGGCGGCGGTGGTCACGGCGGTCGGAATGGTGGTCGCGGCGGGATGCGGCGGCGACGACCGCGACGCGCTGACCATCTACACGGGCCGCACGGAGAGCCTGGTGGCGCCGCTGCTGGAGGAGTTCTCGCAGGAGAACGACGTCGCGATCGACGTCCGCTACGGCGACACCAACGACCTCGCCCTGCTCATCGGCACCGAGGGGGACCGCTCCCCCGCCGACGTCTACTGGGGCCAGAGCCCCGGCGCGACCGCCTACCTGGCCGACCGCGACCTGCTGGCGCCGCTGCCCGGGGAGCTGCTCGCGAAGGTGCAGCCCACCTTCGAGGACGACGACGGCCGCTGGGTCGGCGTGAGCGGCCGCCAGCGGGTGCTGGTGTACAACGCGGAGATGGTCGACGAGGCGGACCTGCCCGGCTCGGTCCTGGACCTGACCGCGCCGGAGTACCGGGGGAAGGTGGGCATCGCACCCTCCAACGGCTCGTTCCAGGACTTCGTGACCGCGATGCGGCAGCTCCGGGGCGAGGACGACGCGAAGGCCTGGCTGGAGGGGATGGCCGCCAACGACTCCCCGACCTACGCGAACAACAACGCGATCGTGGAGGCCGTCGGCCGGGGGGAGATCCCGTTCGGCCTGGTCAATCACTACTACAACTTCCGCTTCCTGGAGGAGGACCCCGGATTGCCGAGCCGCAACCACCAGTTCGACGCCGGCGACATCGGCGGCCTGGTGATCCCCAGCTCGGCGAGCGTGCTGGCGAGCTCCGACCGGCAGGAGACGGCCCAGCGGTTCATCGCCTTCCTGCTGGAGAAGGACGCCCAGGAGTACTTCGCGGAGGAGACGTTCGAGTACCCGCTGGCCGACGGCGTCACCGCGGCCGACGGCGTCCCGCCGCTCGGCTCGCTGCGGCCGCCCCCGGGCGAGCAGCCCGACGAGCTCGGCGACATCGCCACCACCGGCAAGCTCATCGCGGAGGCCGGCCTCAACTGACGGCGTTCCGGGGGACGGGGAGGGGCGGCGGCATCGGCCTCCGGGTGACGGTGGCGCTGCTGGCCCTGCCCTTCGCCGCCCCGCTCGCATACCTGGCGGTCCGCACCTGGGACGAGGGGCGGGCGTGGGAGATCCTGGGCGACGAGGCGCTGCTGGGTCCGCTGGGCCGCAGCCTGCTGCTGGCCACCAGCGTCGCGCTGGCGGCGTCGGCGGCGGGCACGCTGGCCGCCTGGCTGGTGATGCGCACCGACCTGCCGGGCCGGCGGGCGCTGCGGCTGCTGCTGCCGCTGCCGCTGGTGCTGCCGTCGTTCATCGGCGCCTTCGCGCTGATCGCGGCGTTCGCGCGGGGCGGCCTGGTGGAGCGGATGCTGGAGCCGCTCGGGATCTCGGGGGTGCTGGCCGTCGACGGCTACGCCGGCGCCTTCACGGTGCTGACGCTCCTGACCTACCCGTACGTGTACCTGCCGGTGGCCGCCCGGCTGCGCCAGCTGCCGGCGTCGGCGGAGGAGTCGGCCCGCCTCCTGGGCCGCGGGCCGCTCGCGACGTTCGCGACCGTGGTGCTGCCGCAGGCCCGCGCCGCGATCGCGGCGGGGGGCCTGCTGGTGTTCCTGTACGTCCTGGCCGACTTCGGCGCGGTGCAGCTGCTGCGCTACGACACGCTCACGCGGGCGATCTACGCCAACCGCCTGATCGACCCGGCCATCGCGGCGACGCTGAGCCTGGCGCTCGGCCTGCTGGCGATCGTGGTCGTCCTGGGCCAGCGGAGGCTCGCGTCCTCCGCCGTCGACGCCCGCCGCCAGGGCCGCCCGCTGATCGTGCCGCTCGGCCGGTGGCGGACCGCGGCCCACGCATACCTGGGCGTCCTGCTCGGGCTGGCCCTGGCCGCCCCGATCGCCGTGCTCACCTACTGGGCGGTCCGCGGCGCCGGCGCGGGGTCGGACCGGCCGACGTCGATCATCGGGAACCCGGAGCGGCTGGTCGAGCCCGCCGTGAACACGTCCATCGCGAGCGGGGCGGCGGCGCTGGTGGCGGTGGCGGTGGTGCTGCCGGTCGCCTACCTGTCGATGCGCCACCGCACGCGCATCGGCGGCGCCGCGGACGCGCTCATCACCGGCGGCTTCGCGCTGCCGGGCATCGTGGTGGCCCTCGCGCTGGCGTTCTGGACCCTCAACAGCCCCGGCGCATTCGGCGCGCTCTACCAGACCCTCCCGCTGCTGGTCGGGGCGTACGCCCTGCACTTCGGCGCGCTGGCCCTGGGCCCGGCGCGGGTGGCGGTGACCAGCGTGCCGCAGCGGCTCGACGACGCGGCCCGGACGCTCGGACGCGGACGGGTGTCGCGGCTGATGACCGTCGAGCTGCCGCTGATGGCGCCCGGCCTCACCGCCGCCGCCGGCCTGGTGCTGCTGTCGGCGATGAAGGAGCTGCCGGTGACGCTGCTGCTGGCGCCGGCCGGCTTCCCCACCCTGGCGACCCGCATCTGGAGCGCCGCGGAGGACGCCTTCTGGGCCGACGCCAGCCTGGCGGCGCTGGTGCTGGTGGCCCTGTCGGGGCTGCTGACCTGGCTGCTGGTGGTGCGCCGGGAGCGGGCGTTCGCGTGAGGGCCCCGTCCCTCCGGGCGGCGATGGTGATCGTCGCGCTGGTCGCGTTCGGCGCGGCCGCCGCCGGCGTGGGCGTGCGGGCGGCGTACGCCGAGCGGACCACCGCCGACGAACCCCACTACCTGGTCACGGCGATCAGCATCTGGAACGACGGCGACCTCGACGTCTACGACGAGTTCCTGCACCGCGACTACGCGCCGTTCAACGGGCTGGTCCTGCGACCCCAGGCGGAACCGACCCGCGACGGACGCCTGATCGAGCCGCACGACCCGCTGCTGCCGGTGCTGCTGGCGGCGCCGGCCGGGCTCGGGGGATGGATCGCGGCGAAGCTCACGCTGTGCCTCGTCGCGGGGGCCCTGGCCGCCCTGACGCTGTGGACGGCGGTGCGGCGGTTCGCCGTGCCGGTGCTCCCCGCACTGGCGGTCGTGGGTCTCCTCGCCGCCACCGTGCCCCTGGCGGCCTACGGGTCGCAGGTGTACCCGGAGATCGTGGGGGCCCTCTGCGCCATGGGCGCCGTGGCCGCCATGACCGGACCGATGCGCCGCGGGGGGCTGCTCGCGCTCGCCCTGTTCCTGGTGGCGCTCCCGTGGCTGTCGATCAAGTACGTCCCGGTGGCGGCGGCGCTGGCCGCGGTGGCCCTGTGGCGCCTCGCCCGCGAGCGCCGCGTCGTCCCGGCCGCCGCGCTGGCGGGCGCTCTGGCCGCGTGTGCCGTGGCGTTCGTCGCCGTCCACGTGACGGTGTACGGGGGGGTCACCGCATACGCCGCCGGGTCGCACTTCGCGAACGGCCAGCTGACCGTCGTGGGGGACGACCCCGACTACGTGGGGCGGAGCCGCCGGATCGTGGGGCTGCTGGTGGACCGCGACTTCGGGATCGGCGCCTGGCAGCCCCTGTGGCTGCTCCTGGTCCCCGCCGTCGGCGCGCTGCTGGCGCGGCGCCCCCGCGGCACCGCCGCGCTGCTGGTGCCGCTCGCGGCCGGCTGGTTCGTGGCGACGTTCCTTGCGCTGACGATGCAGGGCTGGTGGTTCCCGGGCCGCCAGCTGGTGGTGGTGCTGCCGCTGGCGGCGGTCGCGATCGCCTGGTGGGTCCGGGGCGGCGGCGCCCGCCTGGCCGCGGCCGTCGCGCTGGGCGCGATCGGGGTCGTCGCGCAGGCGTTCATCGTCACCGAGGGACTGCTGGGCCGGATCGCCTGGGTGGTCGACCTGCAGACCACCGCCGACCCCCTGTACCGCGCGATCCGCTGGATCACGCCCGACTACCTCGTCGAGGACGCCGCCACCTGGCCCCTCCACTGGGCGTGGACGGTCGCGCTCGCCGGCGCCGCCGTCTCGGCGTGGCGGGCCGAGCGCCGCCGGGACGTGACGGCCCCCGATCCCGGTGGCGCCCCCGATGTCCAATTGAACGCGCCCGCCGCGGTCAATTGAAGCCACGCGGCGTCAATCGAACGATGGGGCGCGCCCGCGGTCCCGACCGGGCCGGCTAGAGCGAGAAGATGATCCCCGCCGGCTCGCCGGGGTCGGCGGCGATGAGCGGCAGCGCCGCCCGCAGGGCCGTCTGGAAGACCCCGGCGCTGGCGCCGAACAGGCGCGCGAGCGTGTCGGCCGGGGTCAGCTCCTCCATCACCCCGTTCGCGTGGTCGGTGACGAAGCCGATCAGGGCGAACGGTAGCCGTGCCTCCCCCGCCAGGACGGTCTCGGGACCGCCGGTCTGGCTCACGCACGTCACCCCGGCCGCGGCGAGCTGGGCGATCTCGCTGACCGTGTTGAGCCGCGGGCCGTCCACGTGCCCGTAGACGCCCCCGTCGTGGACGGCGAGGCCCGCGGCGGCGGCGCCCGCCACGAGGCCCGCGCGGACCCGCCCACCGAATGGCAACTCGTAGATCCAGTGGCCGCGGCCGGGGATCTCCGGACCCGTGAACAGGGTGCAGAGCGACCCGTCGGCCAGGCGGTTCGACGGGAAGTGGAGGTCGTCGAACACCACCAGCTGGCCGAGCTCCAGCGACGGGTCCACCGCCCCGCACACGGTGGTCGAGACGAGGGCGGCGACCCCCAGCGACGCGAGCGCCGCCACGTTCGCCCGCGGCGTGACCTGGTGCGACAGGCGGGCGTGGCCGGCCCCGTGGCGGGGGACGTGCGCCACGGGCACACCGTCCAGCTCTCCCAGGGTGACGGTGGCCGGGCCGTACGGGGTCCCCACCTCCTCGGTCCGGCGCCCCGCGAGCCCCTCGAGCTCGTAGAGGCCGGTCCCGGTGATCAGTCCGACGGGCGCGGGCACCGCGGCAGCCTATTCACCCGTTCCGGCCGATGCGGCCCACCCGCGCGGTGGCTTGCATCCCCGCATGGGACTCCTCCGGCGCCGCCACGACGAACCCGACCCCCAGCGCTTCGTCATGCGTCAGAAGCTCCTGGCGATCGGGGACGACTCCTGGATCGAGGACGACCGCGGCGACCGCGTCTTCACGGTCGACGGGAAGGCGTTCCGGCTCCGCCAGACCTTCGTGCTGAAGGACCGGTCCGGCCGTGAGGTCGCACGGATCAAGGAGCGCACGCTCACCATCCGCGACAAGATCGCCATCGAACGCGACGGCGCCCCCGACGTGATCGTGCACAAGGCGCTCGTCGGGCTCCGCGACCGCTTCGCCATCGACGTCGACGACGGCCCCGACATGAAGGCGCACGGCAACGTCGTGGACCACGAGTACGAGATCGAGCGGGACGGGGACACCGTGGCCACCGTGTCGAAACGATGGTTCCGGATCCGGGACACCTACGGCGTCGAGGTCGCCCCCGGCGAGGACGCCGCGCTCATGCTCGCGCTCACCGTGGCGATCGACGCGCTGACCACCCGCGGCTGACGGTCACTCCCGGCGGTCGCCCACCCGGCGGGTCGCCGTGACGGTGTAGGTGCTCGCCGCGCCCGACAGCAGGAAGTCGGGGTTCACGCACGGCTCCACGCCGCGGTGCTCGAACGTCCGCTCGATGGTGGCGCGGCACATCGGCAGCGGCTCGCGGGCGGCGCGGAGTGCGCCGAAGCCCGCCTGGGTGCGCTGCATGCGACGCATGCGCTCCAGGTCGATCTCGACCCGGTAGACCCCCTCCAGGCAGCCGACCCAGGTGCGGCCGTCGCGCTCGTACGAGTACATGTTGGGGCAGCCGATCTCCAGGCAACCGGCCGGCTGCACCACCCGTTCGCACGAGACGGGACACTGGCGGCAGGAGCCTGCTGCGTGTGAGGCCGCGGCCGCCGGAGGGGTCAGCGCCACTGCTGGTTCGGATGGGGCACCCGGCTATTGAAGCCGGGCCCCGCAGCGGTGGTCAAGCCGCCGCGGACGCCATGGTCAGGCGAGACACCGCTCGCCGAAGAGCGTCTTCAGCTCTGCTACGAGACCGTTCGCCCGCGGGTCCACCTTGAACTCGTCGCCGAGGTACAGCCGGCGCCGCCCGGCGCCCGTCTCGACGTCGACCACCACGGGCGCCGAGCCGGCGTGATCGACCAGCAGGCGGCGAAACTCGCCGAGCTCCGTCGCGGCCAGCCGGGACATCGGCACCCGCACCACCAGCCGCTCCTCCTCGGCGCCCTCCTCGGGCATGAACGGCTTCACGACCTGGGCGACGAGCTTCGTCTCGCCCTCCCCCTTCTGGTCCACCCGGCCCGTGATCAGGACCATGCCGTCGGCGATCAGGTGCTCCCGGCACTCGGTCATCACCGCGGGGACCACGACCACCTCGACGGAGCCCTCCAGGTCGTCGAGCCGGATGAACATCATCGGCTCGCCGCGGCGGGTGGTGATGTTCTTCACCATCCCGATGATCCCGCCGACCGTGACCGTCTCGTTGTCGGCGCGGTCCGCCAGCCCGGCCAGGCCGCAGCTGACGGCCCGGGCGAGCTGCTGCCGGCAGTCCTGGAGCGGATGGCTGGAGACGTAGAGGCCGAGGGCCTCCTTCTCGGCGGCCAGCAGCTCGTCCTTCGGCATCTCGCGGAGCCCGATCGGCGGGTCCAGCTCCACGATGCCCGGCACCCCGCCGCCGTCGCCGCCGGGCATCCCCCCGAACAGCGACTCCTGGCCGGCGGCGATGTCGTTGCGCCGGCGCGCGGCGGCCGCGACGGCCGCCGGTATCGCCTCGAGCATCCCGAGGCGGGTCGCGCCCGTGCAGTCGAGGGCGCCGGACCGCACCAGGCTCTCCAGGGCGCGCTTGTTGACCTGGGCCTGGTCGACGCGGCGGCAGAAATCCCAGATCGTCTCGAACGGCCCCGCGGCGTCGCGCGCCGTGATGATCGCCGCCACCGCCGGGCCGCCGACGCCCTTCACCGCCGTCAGGCCGAAGCGGATCTCCGTCTCCCCCGTCACCGCGAAGTCGGCGCGGCTCACGTTCACGTCGGGCGGCAGCACCGCCAGCCCCATGTCGGTGCAGGCCGACACGTAGAACGGCACCCGGTCCTTCGTGTCCATCACGGAGCTGAGGAGCGACGCCATGTACTCGGCCGGGTGGTTGGCCTTGAGGTAGGCGGTCCGGTAGGCCAGCAGGGCGTAGCAGGCGGCGTGGCTCTTGTTGAACGAGTAGTCGCCGGCGGCCTCGCACAGGGCCCACAGGCTCTGCGCCACCGGCTTCGCGGTGCCGCTGGCGATGCAGCCCTCGATGAACTCGTCCTTGAGCGAGGCCATCAGGACCTTGTCCTTCTTGCCCACCGCCTTGCGGAGGTCGTCCGCGCGCGACGGCGAGAACCCGGCGAGCGCGCGGGAGATCGCCATCAGCTGCTCCTGGTACACCGCGACCCCGTAGGTGGGGCCCGTGATCGGCTCCAGGCGCGGATCCTCGAACGTCACCCGCGAGGGGTCGCGCTTGTTGCGGGCGTAGGTGCTGATGAACGCCATCGGGCCCGGCCGGTAGAGGGCGACCAGGGCGATCAGGTCGGCGAACTCGGTGGGCCCCACCTCGCGGAGGGCCTCGCGCATGCCGCTCGACTCGAACTGGAACACGCCGATGGCGTCGCCGCGGGCGAGCATGCGGTACGTCGCCTCGTCGTCGAGCGGGACGGTCTCGATGTCGAGCTCCACCCCGTGCCGGTCGCGGATGAGCGCGAGCGCGCCGTCGATGACGTCGATGTTGCGCAGGCCCAGGAAGTCCATCTTCAGCAGGCCGAGCGCCTCGACGTCGTGG
>DAISWG010000067.1:0-18412 GCA_036826475.1 Miltoncostaeaceae bacterium
CCGCAACGGTCGTGACAGCAAGCCGAAGATGCTGGGCGTGAAGGTGTTCGGCGGCCAGGTCGTCCCGGCCGGCTCCATCATCGTCCGCCAGCGCGGCACCCGCTTCCGTCCCGCCGACGGCGCCGGCATCGGGCGCGACCACACCATCTTCGCCACGGTGACCGGCCGGGTGGAGTTCACCAACGGCCGCAAGGGCCGCCGGATCTTCGTGCACGCCGAGGAGCCGACCGCCGTCTAGCCGACGGGCGGGGCTGGGCCGGGGGAGGGCCGATGCCCTTCACCGACAGGGTGCAGATCAACGTCGAGGGCGGCCACGGCGGCAACGGCTGCATGTCGTTCCGCCGTGAGCCGAAGATCCCGAAGGGCGGTCCCGACGGCGGCAACGGCGGCCGGGGCGGCGGCGTCGTGCTGGTCGCCGACGAGCAGGTCACCGACCTCTCGCGTTTCCGGCACGCCGTGCACCACCGCGGCGCGAACGGCGGCCACGGCGAGGGCAAGGTGCGCCACGGGCGCAACGGCGACGACCTGCTGGTGGAGGTGCCCCCGGGCACGCGGGTGCTGCGCGACGGCCACGTCATCGCCGAGCTCGCCGCCCCCGGCGACCGCGTGCCCGTGGCCCGCGGCGGCGACGGCGGCGTGGGCAACCGCGCGTTCCGCTCGTCGACGCGCCAGGCGCCGCGCAACACCACCCCCGGCACGTCCGGGGAGGAGGCGTGGCTCACCCTGGAGCTGCGGCTGCCGGTGGACGTGGGCATCGTGGGCCTGCCCAACGCCGGCAAGAGCGCCCTGCTGGTCGCCCTGACCGGCGCCTCCGCCACGGTGGCACCCTATCCGCAGTCCACCCGCGAGCCCGCGTTCGGCCCGCTGGAGGACGAGGACGGCAACCTCTATCTGGTCGCCGACCTGCCGGGCGTGGCCGCCGACGGCGTCCCGCGCCGCGACGCCCACCTGGGGCAGCTGGAGCGGGCCCGGGTCGTGCTCCATGCCGTCGATGCCGCCGATCCCGCCCCCGCCGGCGAGCGCATCGCCCTGGTCCGCGACGCCGTCGCGCCCTTCGTGGGCGACGGCGCCGAGGAGATCGTGGTGGCCACCCACTCCGACGAGGCCGAGCCCGTGGACGGCGCCGACGTCGCGGTCGATGCCGTCACGGGGCGCGGCGTCGACGCCCTCCGCGCGCGCGTGATCGCCGCCCTGCGCGCCGGCTGAGATGGCGGTCATCGTCGTCAAGCTGGGGTCATCGACGCTGGTCGACGCCTCCGGGGAGCTCCGCCACGACGTGCTGGAGGCGCGCGTGCGCGACCTGGTGCGCGTGCACCGCCAGGGCAACCACCCCGTGCTGGTGACCAGCGGCGCCGTGGCCGCCGGGCTCGGCCGCCTGGGGTTCCGTGAGCGCCCGAGCGCCCTGCCCGACCTCCAGGCCGCGTCCGCGGTGGGGCAGGGGGTGCTGTTCCAGCGCTACTCGCAGGCGTTCGCCCCGCACGGCGTGGTGCCGGCCCAGGTGCTGCTGACCTCCAGCGACCTGGCGGCGCGGGCGTCGTACCTCAACGCCAGGGTGACGCTGCGGCGGCTGATCGAGCTGGGCGCGATCCCGGTGATCAACGAGAACGACACCACCGCCACCGACGAGCTGACGTTCGGCGACAACGACGTCCTGGCCGCCCAGGTCGCGATCCTCCTGGGCGCCGCGTGGCTGCTGCTGCTCACCGAGCGCGACGGGCTCTACGGGCCCGGCCCGGACGGCCCCGCGCTCATCGGCGACGTGCCGGCGGGCACACGCCCCGCGGACGTGCCCCTGGCGGAGATGGGCGCCAGCAGCATCGGACGCGGCGGCATCTCCAGCAAGGTGGCGTCGGCGAGCATGGCGACGGGCGGCGGCGTGACCTGCGTGATCGCCTCGGGGACCGCCGACGGGGTGATCCCGGCGATCGCGTCCGGCAGCCACGTCGGCACCCGCTTCGCGGCGTCGCCCCGTCCGGAGCCGGCGTTCAAGCTGTGGCTGCGCCACGCGAAGCCCACCCTTGGGCGGGTGGTGGTCGACGGCGGCGCGGCGACCGCCCTGCGGGAGCGGGGGACGTCGCTGCTGGCGGTGGGCGTCGTGTCGGCCGAGGGCGCCTTCGCCGCGGGGGACGCGGTGGAGGTGGTCGGCCGGGACGGCGAAGTGGTGGGGAAGGGGATCTCGGCGATGTCGGCCGACGAGGTGTCGATGGTCGCCGGGCTCAAGTCCGAGGCGGTGCGGGGGCGCCTGCCCGATGCCGCGCCCCAGGTGATCCACCGCGACGAGTTCGTACTGGCGGAACCGCCCACCGGCGGCGGGACGGCCGCCGCCGTGGTGTAATCCCGTCCCCATGACCACGCTCGAGAGAGTCGTCGCCGACGTCGCCCAAGCCCGCCGGGAGCTGGCGCGGCTACCCGGCCACCGCCGCGACGCGATCCTGCTGGAGATGGCCGACGCCCTCGAGCGCCGCAGCGACGAGATCCTGCGCGAGAACCGGCTGGACGTGGAGGCCGCGAAGCGCGGCCGCGCGGCGCCGGCGCTGATCGACCGCCTGCTGCTCGACGAGGACCGGGTGGCGGACATGGCGCGCGCGGTCCGCAACGTCACCGCCCTGCCCGACCCGATCGGCGTCGTCGACGTCGGCCGCACCCTGCCGAACGGGCTGGAGCTGGTGCGCCGGCGCGTGCCCCTCGGCGTCGTCGCGGTCGTCTACGAGGGGCGCCCGAACGTGACGGTCGACGCGGTCAGCCTCTGCATCAAGAGCGGCAACGCCGTGATCCTGCGCGGCAGCCGGCTGGCGAGCCGCTCCAACCTGATCCTGGCCGAGGTCCTGACCGGCGCCCTCATCGAGGCGGAGGCCCCCCGGTGGGCGGTCGCCCTGCTCGGCTCCGACCGGGAGGAGCTGCGGAACCTGGTGCAGATGACCGGCGCCGTCGACCTGGTGATCCCCCGGGGCGGCGAGGACCTCAAGGCGTTCCTGATGGAGCACTCCCGTGTGCCCGTCATCTACGCCGCGTCGGGCAACAACCACGTCTACGTCCATGCCGACGCCGACGTGGACATGGCCTTGAAGATCACCGTCAACGCCAAGGTGCAGCGCCCCGGCGTGTGCAACGCGGCCGAGACGCTGCTGGTTCACCGCGATGCCGCCCCGGCGTTCCTGCCGGCCGCCGTCGCCCGCCTGCGGGCCGAGGCGGTGGAGCTCCGCATCGACCGGGCCGGCCTCGACGTGCTCGGCGACGCGGCCGAGGGGATCGCGGAGGCGACCGAGGCCGACTTCGGCACCGAGTTCCTCGGCCTCACCCTGGCGGTGCGGGTGGTCGGCTCGCTCGACGAGGCGCTGGAGCACATCGCCCGTCACGGCTCCGGGCACAGCGAGGCGATCGTGACGGGCTCGCTCGACGCCGCCCGCACCTTCCAGGATGCGGTCGACGCGGCCGCCGTCTACGTGAACGCCTCCACCCGCTTCACCGACGGCGGCGAGTTCGGGATGGGCGCGGAGATCGGCATCTCGACGCAGAAGCTCCACGCCCGGGGGCCCATCGGCCTGTCCGAGCTGACGACCTACACCTACCTGGTCACGGGCCACGGGCACCTCCGGTAGCGCCGCGGGAGCGCCGCGGCGGGTCGGCGTCCTGGGCGGCACCTTCGACCCGCCCCACATCGGCCATGTGGTGATGGCGTGCGAGGCGCGCTGGCAGCTCGCGCTGGACGAGGTGCGGCTGGTCCCCGCGCGGACCCCGCCCCACAAGCTGGGGCGCGAGATCGCGTCGGCGCGGGCGCGGGCGGCGTGGGCGGATGCGGCGGTGGAGGGCCGTCATGGCATCACCGTCTCCCGCGTCGAACTGGAGCGCGAGGGGCCGAGTTTCACGGCGGACACGCTCGAGGCGCTGGCGGCCGCCGAGCCCGGCGTGCACCTGTGGTTCGTGCTCGGCGCCGACCAGCTGGCGGGCGTCCCGTCGTGGCGCGACCCTGACCGCGTCCTAGCCGCCGCCCGCCTCGCCGTGGTCGCCCGGGAGGGCGTCGACGACGGGGACCTGACGGCCCTGGCGGAGCGCATCGCCCCGGGCCGCCACGACATCGTCCGCATGCCGGCGATCGGCGTGTCGTCCACCATGATCCGCGAGCGCCTGGCTGCGGGGCAGCCGGTGGGCCACCTGCTGCCGCCGGCGGTGGAGGCGGCACTCGTCCGGGAGGGCGTGGTACCCTCGCCCGGAATCCCGGTCCGACGAAAGGACACCTCGCGAACCCGCTCGAGCTGACCCTGGCCGCCGCCGAGCTGGCGGAGTCGAAGAACGCCAGGGACATCGTGATCCTCGACATGCGGGGGCTGGTGTCCTACACCGATTACCTGATCGTCTGCACCGGTCAGACATCCCGTCAGACCAAGGCGATCGCGGAGGAGATCCGGACGCGCATGAAGCGCGACCACGGCATCCTCCCGCGCCGCGTCGAGGGTGAGCGCGAGGGCGACTGGATCCTCATCGACCTGCTCGACGCGGTCGTCCACGTCTTCACGCCCGAGGCCCGCGACTTCTACCGCCTCGACCGCCTCTGGCGGGAGGCCCCCCGCCAGGAGTTCGCGGCCGCGTCGTAGACCTCGCGGGGAGGCCGCCGGGAAGCGGGTGCGGGTCGCCGACAGGACGGGCCGGCCCGACGCCCACGCTTCGTGTGGGGCGCGGCTGCCAGGCCGCTCGATCGCGGTCTGTGTGGGCCGCCATGCCCGATCTGTCGGGCGTCCGCTGGGCGCGATTCGTCCGGCTCCGAGTGGCTGGCGCGCGTCCGCGGGCGTGCGCGCCGACGGGGGTGCGGGTGCCCTGAACGCGGCCGATCAGGGGCGCCCACGACCTCGCGTCGACACCGGCGACCGCCGTGCGCCGGCGTGACGCGCGCCGATCACCGGCGGTGTGAGCGGCGACTGCCCACCGGTTGGGCTCCGAGTGCGACCTGGACACCGGCCAGGACCCCTGGCAGCGCCACCAGATTCGAGCAGCCGGGCGCGGTCCACCTCGATGTCTGGGCCCCGGGCCGGGCTGGGCCGGGCCGTGAACTCGTCTCTGGACCGCCAGGCGCTGGGCGCCTCCGCTGCCCCATGTCGAGATTCGTGGAGAAGCATCATCGCCGCCCGACGGTATCCGCAGAGGCCAGCGACCCACGATCTCCCACGACGACCCCCAACCTGCAACGCGGCGCCTTCAGATTTCGAGCTGGGCTGGCGCCAGGTTGGACCGGGACCGAGCCTTTCCTATAATCGGTTCCGCGGGGGATTAGCTCAGCTGGGAGAGCGCTACGCTGGCAGCGTAGAGGTCACCGGTTCGATCCCGGTATCCTCCATGGACAGTGGGCCTCCGGGCCGGCGGGTTCTCATCCCGGTGCTGCCGGGTGCGATCGAGCGCCGCGAGTTCGGCCCGTACCGTGACCGGCGGGCCCTCGTCGGCGAGATCCTTTCGTAAGCGCTCAGACGATCGTTCGCGAAGGTCACGAGGACGTCCGCCGTGCGGTGGTGCCACACCTCCACACTCCAGGCCCGCGTCCCGTCGACTCGATCCGCCGACAACACTCCGGCGACGACCCCTATCGGCGGGCGCGAATGAAGGCGGTCAACCCGTAGGACGTGACGGGGACCATGCCGAGGCGGCGGTAGAAGCCCTCGGCGCCGCGCTCCGCCACAAGCACCTGATGGTGGAAGCGGTCCATCGGATAGTGGTCGAGGATCGCGCCGGTCAGCGTGCGTCCGATCCCCTGACGCTGCCGGTCGGGTGCCACGAGGATGTCGGCGATGTAGACGGCGAAGGCCTCGTCGGACATCGCCCGCGCGAACCCGACGACCCGGTCGCCCTCGAGGGCGACCACGCTGAACGACGAGCACTCGATCGCAGTGCGCAGCCGCGTCGGGTCGCCGGCGTGCGTCCAGCCGTGCGCCCGGTACAGGCCGATGATGCCGTCGAAGTGGGCGGCGACGTCGGCCTCGCGGATCACGATCGGTGGGCGTGTGGTGGTCATTCCAGGATTGGAGGCTATGCGATAGTCCGCGGGATGTCTGCGCCGCCACGGATCCTGCCCGAACGATATGACCCTGCGCCGGTCGAGTCGAAGTGGCAGGCGGTGTGGGAGGCGGAGGGCGCCTTCCGGGCGGAGCCGGTCTCGCGCGACGGCGTCGACGCCGCGCTCCCCGACCGCCCGAAGTCGTATGTGCTGGAGATGCTGCCGTACCCCTCCGGCGAGATCCACATGGGCCACGTCAAGAACTACACGATGGGCGACGTGGTCGCGCACCACCGCCGGCGGATGGGCATGGCGGTGTTCCACCCGATGGGCTACGACTCGTTCGGCCTCCCGGCCGAGAACGCCGCCATCCGCACCGGCGTACCGCCCGCCGAGGGCACGGCCCGCAACATCGCACGCATCCGCGAGCAGCTGAAGACGCTCGGCTTCGCGATCGACTGGGACACCGAGATCGCCACCAGCGACCCCGAGTACTACCGGTGGACGCAGTGGCTCTTCCTGCGGATGTACGAGCGTGGCCTGGCGGAGCGCCGCGAGGCCGCCGTCAACTGGTGCCCCCACGACCAGACCGTCCTCGCCAACGAGCAGGTCATCGACGGCCGCTGCGAACGCTGCGGGCACGAGGTGGAGCTGCGCCAGCTCACCCAGTGGTTCCTGCGGATCACCGACTACGCCCAGCGCCTGCTCGACGACATGGACGAGCTGGTCGACTGGCCCGAGCGCGTGCTGACCATGCAGCGCAACTGGATCGGCCGGTCCGAGGGCGCCCGCGTCACGTTCGCCGTCGAGGGCGGGGGCGACCCCATCCCCGTGTTCACCACGCGCCCCGACACGCTGTTCGGCGCGACGTTCTTCATCCTCGCCCCCGAGCATCCCGCCGTCGGCCACCTGGTGGAGGGCCGCCCCGAGGCGGCCGCCGTGCGCGAGTACGCCGCCGCCGCGGCGCGGGCCTCGGCCGCCGACCGCGGCGACGCGGAGCGTCCGAAGACCGGCGTGTTCACCGGCCGGCACGTCGTCAACCCGGTCACCGGCGACCCCATCCCCGTGTGGGTGGCCGACTATGTGCTGATGGACTACGGCACCGGCGCGATCATGGCCGTGCCGGGCCACGACGAGCGCGACTTCGCGTTCGCGCAGGCTCACGGCCTCACCGTCACGCGCGTCATCGCCCCCGACGGGGAGGACGCCGACGCCCCGCTGGAGGAGGCGTACACCGGCCCCGGCCGGCTGGTGAACTCCGGATTCCTCAATGGCCTCACGGTCGCCGAGGCCAAGACCCGCGTGGCCGAGTGGCTGTGCGAGCGCGGCCTCGGCGAGCTGACGGTGGGGTACCGGCTGCGCGACTGGCTCATCTCGCGCCAGCGCTACTGGGGCGCGCCGATCCCCGTCGTGCACTGCCCGGTCGACGGCGTGGTGCCCGTGCCCGACGACCAGCTGCCGGTGCTGCTGCCGCATGTGGACGACTATGCGCCGAAGGGCCGGAGCCCCATCGCGTCGGTCGCCGCGTTCGTGGAGACCACATGCCCCCAGTGTGGGGGACCGGCCCGTCGCGAGACCGACACGATGGACACGTTCGTCGACTCCAGCTGGTACTTCCTCCGTTACACCGCGCCGCACCTGACGACCGGGCCCTTCGAGCGCGACGTCGTCGACTACTGGCTGCCGGTCGACCAGTACATCGGCGGGATCGAGCACGCGATCCTGCACCTGCTCTACGCGCGCTTCTTCGTGAAGGTGCTGCACGACGCCGGCCTGGTCGGCGCCCGGGAGCCGTTCGCCCGCCTCTTCACCCAGGGGATGATCTACCGGGACGGCGCGAAGATGAGCAAGAGCAAGGGGAACGTCGTCTCCCCGGACGAGATCGTCGCGCGCCTGGGCGCCGACGCGCTGCGGCTCTACGTCCTGTTCATGGGCCCGGCGGCCGACGACATCGAGTGGAGCGACCGCGCGGTCGACGGCCAGCGGCGGTTCATCGACCGCCTGTGGCGCCTCGTCGGCGGCCTGGAGCCGGGCGGCATCGTCCCGCGGCCGTCGCGCGACGCCCTGGAGGGCCCGGCACTCGAGCTGGTGCGCGCGGCCGAGGCGACGGTCGCGAAGGTCGGCGAGGACATCGGCGAGCGCTTCTCCTTCCACACCGCCATCTCCAGCATCCAGGAGCTCGTCAACCTGGCGACGAAGGGCGCCGGGGAAGGCCTGTTCCAGGACGAGGCCGGCCGAGCCGCGCTGCGCTACGCCTCGCAGACGGCGGTGTCGCTGCTGTTCCCGTTCGCGCCGCACGTCACATCGGAGATGTGGGAGGCCCTCGGCGGCGAGCGCCTGTGGAAGGAGCCGTGGCCCGAGGCGGCGCCCGAGTTCCTGGCGCGCGAGACCGTCACCGTGGTCGTGCAGGTCAACGGGAAGCTCCGCGATCGGGCGGAGGTGGCGGCCGGGACCCCGGATGCCGAGCTGGTGGCGCTGGCGCGGGCGCTGCCGAAGGTGTCGCCCGCGATCGAGGGCAGGCAGGTCGTCCGCGAGGTGGTCGTCCCCGACCGGCTGGTGAACCTCGTCGTGAAGTAGCCGCGCGCGGGCACGGCGCCGCGCGCCTCACGGCACGGATGGGTGCTGACCGGCGCGCCTGCGCCGGCCTACCGTCGTCGCATGGATCGGCTCCTGCCATGGCTGCGGCGCTCGGGATGGGCGTACGTGGTCGTCGCCATCGCCCTCGCGCTGGTCGCGTGGCGGATGGGGGGCGGCGGGGGCGGCGGGCAGCCCCCGGAGGCGGCCGCAGCGGGCGCGGCGACGGCGCCCGTCGCGGTCGGCGCGCCGGAGGACGGCCCGGCGGGGCTCGTCCACGTCGCCGGCGCCGTCCGCGACCCCGGCGTCTACGAGATCGGCCCCGGCGCCCGGGTGGTCGAGGTCATCAGGGAGGCGGGCGGCCCCACCCGGCGCGCCGACCTGGCCGCCCTCAACCTCGCGGCGACCCTGGAGGACGGCCAGCAGGTGCTGGTGCCGGAGCGGGCGCGGCCGGGGGCGCCGGCCGCCGCGGGCACGAGCGCCGCGGCCGACGCGCAGGTGCGGTTGGCCAGCGCCACGCCCGAGCAGCTGGAGGCGCTGGACGGCATCGGCCCGACCCTCGCGTCCCGCATCGTGGAATGGCGCGACGCCCACGGCGGCTTTCGTTCAGTGGACGACCTGCTCGACGTACCAGGGATCGGCCCCACCCGGCTCGAATCACTCCGTACGAAGGTCGTGCCGTGAGGGGGGGTCCAATTGGCCCGAGGTGGTCTATCCTCACGCCAGGGGACGCGCCCGAGGCGTCCAGGGTACGAGGCCCGGAGGGGGGCCCAGGCTGAACAAGTTCCTCAAGAGCGCGGCGTTCCCGATCCTGATCGTGATCCTGCTGGTGTTCGTCGCCCAGCGCCTCGTGGTCTCGAGCGAGCCGTCCAAGCCGGCGCCCACCTTCAACGAGTTCACGCAGCAGATCGCGGACGGCGAGGTCGCCAAGGCGACGATGAAGGTCGAGAACCAGACGGTCGACGTCACGCTCAAGGACAAGACCAAGTTCACGACCGGCTACCCGTCGGACTACTCCGACACCCTCATCAGCCAGCTCGAGGCGGCCAACGTGCCGTTCGAGGTGAAGGGCATCCCCAGCTCGCCGTGGTGGTCGAGCCTCATCTGGCTCGCCCCGTTCATCCTGTTCATCGGGTTCTGGATCTACCTCATGAACCGGATGCAGGGGGGCGGATCCAAGGTGATGAGCTTCGGCAAGAGCCGCGCGAAGCGCATGGCCGTCGACGCGCCCAAGATCACGTTCAAGGACGTGGCCGGCGCCGACGAGGCGGTCGAGGAGCTCCACGAGATCAAGGAGTTCCTGGAGAACCCCAAGAAGTTCCAGAGCCTGGGCGCGCGGATCCCGAAGGGCGTCCTGCTCTTCGGCCCCCCCGGCACCGGCAAGACGCTCCTCGCCCGCGCGGTTGCCGGTGAGGCGGGCGTGCCGTTCTTCTCGATCTCCGGCTCGGACTTCGTCGAGATGTTCGTCGGCGTCGGCGCCAGCCGCGTCCGCGACCTGTTCGAGCAGGCCAAGCAGAGCTCGCCCTGCATCATCTTCATGGACGAGATCGACGCCGTCGGGCGCCACCGCGGCGCCGGCCTCGGCGGCGGCCACGACGAGCGCGAGCAGACGCTCAACCAGCTGCTCGTCGAGATGGACGGGTTCGAGGCGAAGGACAACATCATCCTCATCGCCGCCACCAACCGTCCGGACATCCTCGACCCGGCCCTCCTGCGGCCCGGCCGCTTCGACCGCCAGATCGTGGTGGACCGCCCCGACCGCGAGGGGCGCGCCCAGATCCTGCGCGTCCACACCAAGGGCAAGCCGATCGCGAAGCACATCGACCTCATGACCCTCGCGGGCCAGACCCCCGGCTTCACCGGCGCGGACCTGGCCAACCTGGTCAACGAGGCCGCCCTCCTCGCCGCCCGCAAGGGCAAGCGCCTGATCGACCAGGCGGAGCTCGAGGAGGGGATCATGCGCGTGATCGCCGGCCCCGAGAAGAAGTCGCGCCTGCTATCCGAGAAGGAGCGGGTCGTCACGGCGTACCACGAGATGGGCCACGCGCTCGTCGGGCACTTCCTGCCCGACGCCGACCCCGTCCACAAGATCTCCGTGGTCTCGCGCGGGCAGGCCCTCGGGTACACGATCTCGATGCCGGTCGAGGACAAGTTCCTCACCACGCGGGCGCAGCTCGAGGACCAGATGGCCATGACCCTCGGCGGCCGGGCGGCGGAGGAGCTCGTCTTCGACGAGATCACCACCGGCGCGGCCAACGACCTGGAGAAGGTCACCCAGACGGCCAAGTCGATGACGATGCGCTTCGGCATGTCGGACAAGCTCGGCCCGCGCGTGCTGGGCCACAACCACGGGGCGCCGTTCCTCGGCCGGGACATGCACTCGGAGCCGGACTACTCGGACGACATGGCGCGGACCATCGACTCCGAGATCCGCCGGATCATCGAGGAGGCGCACCAGCGGGCGCGCGACATCCTCGTCGAGCACCGCGAGGACCTCGAGAACCTGTCGCAGATCCTCCTCAAGCGGGAGACGATCGAGCGCGAGGAGTTCATCGCCCTCCTCAACGGGGAGCGGGAGGACCTGGTGTTCGCCGAGCGGGACGCGAAGGCGGCCGAGCTCGCCCGCGAGGCCGAGCAGCAGGGGCAGCAGGAGAAGAAGGCCAAGCGGATGCCGTACCCCGGCGCCGGGGAGCCGCTGGCCGAGGGGTAGGAGCCGCCGGCGGCGCGCACGGCCATTGCGCCCCGCCGGACTCCGTGACGCACCCTGGCGCGCTCGCGCGCGCCGGTCGTGACATCCGCATGCTGAGGCGGGTCGGGACACCGGCCTAGCCTCGGCGCATGCCCGTCGGCGACCGCCGCCACGCGGCGGCGCCGGCCGGGCTGCGCGCCGCCCCGCACGCCGTCCTCGCCGTCTTCTGCGCCGGCCTGTGCGCACCGCTCGCGGGAATCGGGGCGCCCGGGCCGGGGCTCGCGACGTGCGTCCTCGCCGCCGCGGGGGCGGGCCTGGCGGCGGCGCGCGGCGCCGCGGCACCCGCGCTGGCGCTGCTGCTGGTGGCGGGGGGGTCGGCGGGCGTCGCATGGGGATCGGCGCGGTACGCGGCCACGGCGCCCGTCGCGGTCGAGGTGCCCGTGCGGGTGAGCGGCACGGTGGTGGTGGACGCGCCGCCACGGCCCGACCGGTTCGGGGGCCTTCGGGCGCGCGTCCGGGCCGACGACCTGCGGACGGCTGCGGGGCGCCGGCTCCCCGGGCGCGCCCGCGTGCTGCTCGACCTGCAGGACGGCCCGGACGCCCCCGCCCTGGGCGAGCGGGTGCGCGTCGAGGGGTGGATGCGCTCGGCGGCGGCGGCGACGTCGCCCGGGTGGTGGCGGGCGTGGCTGGCGCGGCAGGGGATCGCGGGGCGCCTGCGTCCCGACCGGATCGCGCCGGCGGGGAGGCGCGGCGGACTCGACGGGCTGCGGGACCGGTGGCGGACCTGGGCGACGTCGCGCGCCGGGGCGGGCCTGACGGGCGACCGGGAGGCGCTGGTGCGCGGCATGGCGCTCGGCGGGGGCGACGGGCTGTCCGAGGAGGGAGCCACGGCGTTCCGCGACGCGGGGCTCTGGCACCTGCTGGCCGTCTCCGGGCAGAACGTGACCGTCGTGGCCCTGGCGGCGCTCGCGCTGCTGCGTGCGCTCGGGGCCCGGCGGCGGGCGGCGGTGGGCGGGGCGGCGCTGGCGATGGCCGCGTACTGCCTGGCATGCGACGGAGGGGCGTCCGTCGCGCGGGCGGGGATCGCCGGAGGGCTCGGGCTGCTCGCCGAGCTGCGGTCGTCGCCGCGGGAGCGGTGGTACCTGATGCTCGCGGGGCTTGCGGGGCTGCTCGCGCACGACCCCCGCGCCGTCGGCGACCCCGGGCTGCAGCTGTCGTTCGCCGCCGTGGCCGGGCTGTTCCTGCTGGCGCCGCCGGTCGAGCGATGGCTGCGGGGGTGGATGCCCGCGCGCGTCGCGGGGCTCGCGGCGATGGCGGCGGCGGCGGGGCTGGCGACCGCGCCGGTCACGGTGGCCCACTTCGGCCGGCTGCCGGTGGCGGCCCCGGTGGTGATCCTCGCCCTGCTCGGGATGGCGGCGGGGGCGCTCGTGCCGGCGGCGGGCGTGGCGGTCGCGTGGCTCGCCGGCGCGGGGGCGTGGGCGCTGCTGGAGGCGGCGTGGTGCTCCTCGCGGCTGCCCGGCGCGGCGGTGGACCTGCCGGGGTGGGCGGCGCCGGCGCTCGCGGCCCTGCCGGCGGTGGTGGTGACGGCGTCGGCGTGGATGCGGCCGGGCGGGCCGCCGGAGTGGCTGCGACGCCCCGTGACGTGGCGGCTGGCGACGGCCGTCGTGGTGCTCGCCGTGGCGGGCTGGTGGGCCGCCGGGCGGCCCCCTGCCCCCGCCTCGTGGCCGTCGGGGCCGGCGGTGACCGCGCTCGACATCGGCCAGGGCGACGCGATCCTGCTGCGGGGACCCGATGGGACGGCGGCGCTGATCGACACGGGGCCGCCCGGCGGCGAGGGGCGCGCCGCCCCGGTGGTGGCGGCCCTGCGGCGCCAGGGCGTCCACCGGCTCGACGCGATGGTGCTCACCCACGACTCCCTCGACCACGTCGGCGGGGCGCGGGACGTGATGGCGCGGATACCGGTGGGGACGGTCCTGAGCCCGGTGCCGCCCGAGGACGGATGGCTCCCCTGGGCGCAAGCCGCCCTCGACGACGCCCGCCGGCGCGGGATCCCGGCC
Source organism: Miltoncostaeaceae bacterium (assembly GCA_036826475.1). GTDB lineage: Bacteria > Actinomycetota > Thermoleophilia > Miltoncostaeales > Miltoncostaeaceae > Miltoncostaea. Next base: position 13,301 of record DAISWG010000067.1, read on the forward strand.
GGGGAGTTGCGCGCCGGGATCGCGTTCCCGCTCGGGCCGTGGAGGGTGCGGGCGCTCAACCCGCGCGGGCCGCGCCCGGTGGGCGCCGACCCCAACCCGTGGAGCCTGGTGGCGCTCGCGTCCGCGGGTCCGCTGGACGTCCTGCTGACCGCCGACGCCGAGTCCGACGCGCTCCGACGCCTCGTGGCCGGCCGCGTGGAGGTGCTGAAGGTCTCGCACCACGGGTCGGAGGACCCCGGCCTGCCCGCCGAGCTGGCCCGGCTCCGGCCCCGCGTGGCGCTCATCTCGGCGGGGGAGGGGAACCCGTTCCGGCACCCCCGCGACGAGACGCTGGACGCGCTGGCCGCGGCGGGGGTGCGCGTGTGGCGCACCGACCGCTCCGGCGACGTCACGGCCGTGCTCGACGGCGGCTCGCTGGGCGTCGCGGGCACCCGCTAACCTGGCCGGTCGATGGCCGCAGAACCGCTCAAGCCCGCATACATCATCTGGGGGGAGGACCGGGCCACCATCGACCGCGCGCTCGCCCGCCTCGTCGCCCGCGTGGAGCGGGAGGGCGGGATGGCGCCGGAGCGCTTCCGGGCGGAGGACACGCCCGCGGAGGACGTGGTCGCCGCCTGCGAGGCGCTCTCGTTCGCGGGGCTGCGGCTGGTGCTGGTGGACGGCGCCGATGCCTGGAAGGCCGACGCCGCCGCGGCGCTCCTCGACTACCTTGCCGAGCCCAACCCGGGGTCCTGCCTGGCGCTGGTGTCGTCGGGGCAGGTCACGCCGAAGCTGCATGCCGCGATCGCGGCCCTGGGAGGGGAGCTGCGTTACGGCCCCGACCCGAAGGCGAAGGGGCGCGAGCGCACGCAGTGGCTCGTCGAGCACTTCCGCCACGAGGTGCAGCGGGCCGGAGGCTCGGCGTCGGCGGCCATCGCCCGCGCCGTGGTGGAGCGCGTGGTGGTCGACCGCCCCGACGCGCGCCGCGGCGGCATCACCACCATGGAGCTCGCCCGGGAGGCCGAGAAGTTGGCGGCCTACGCCGGCGGGGAGCCGATCACGCAGGAGATGGTCGAGGCGCTCGTGCCGCCGCACCCCGACGCGAAGGCCTACGAGCTGGCCGACGCGCTCGCCCGCGCCGACGCCGCCCGCGCCTACGACCTGCTCCAGGACCTCGCGACCGGGGAGGAGCCGACCGCGCCGATCGTGATCCAGGTGCAGCTGACCAACCGCTTCCGCGCCCTGGCGCTCGCGCAGGGCCTCGGGCCCGACCCGTCGCCCGACGCGGTGTCCGCCGCGACCGGGGTGCGGGGCTACCCGGCCCGGATCCTCGCCGAGCAGGCGCGGTCCGTCCCGCCCGGGGCGGCGCAGCGGGCGGTGGCGCGGCTCGCGGCGCTCGAGCTGGACCTGCGGGTGTCCGAGCTGGCGCGGCTCGGCCGCTCCCGCGACGACGGGGAGCGGCTGGTGCTGGAGGCCGCGGTGCGCGACCTCATCGGGCTGATGCGCGGCAGGCCGGTCGGCGCCGGCCGCGAAGCCTAAGCCGTGATCTTCTGGGAGATGCGCGCCACGCGGGACTTCTTGCGCGCGGCGTTGTTGCGGTGAATCACGCCCTCGGCGGCGGCGCGATCGATGAGGTGCTCCAGCTCACGGGCGCGGACGTCGATGTCCTCGCCACCCTCGGCGGCCTCGTCGAGGCGCCGGAAGAGCGTCTTGATGGTGGAGCGGTACCGCAGGTTGCGGTCGCGCTGCTCCAGCGAGCGCCGGTTGCGCTTCTTCTGCTGCTTGATGTTCGCCACGCGGGCGGTCCTCCGTCGTTCGGTCGGCGGTGCATGGTAGCGGTCCCGGCCGGGGACGGCCACCCATGAGCGCGCGCCGTGCCCGCCCGGCGCGGCCGGACGGGGGCGACGAGGGGCGCGGGGACGTCACCACCGGCCTGGGCCGGTCGACCGCCGTCTTCGCCGCGTGGACCGGCGTGAGCCGCATCGCCGGCCTCGTCCGCGAGATCGTCGCCGCCGCGATCTTCGGCACCTCCGGGGCGATCAGCGCCTTCGTGGTGGCGTTCAACGTGCCCAACCTGCTGCGGAGCCTTGTCGCGGACTCGGCGCTGTCGGCCGCGTTCGTGCCCGTGTTCACCGAGCTGGAGGAGGAGGGCCGCAAGCGCGAGGCGCAGCGCCTGGTGGGCGCGTTCATCGGCCTCATCTCGATGGTGCTCGGCCTGATCACCCTGCTGGCGATCGTGCTGGCCCCGTGGATCATGCCGCTGTTCGCCCCCGGGCTGGACCAGAGCCTGGTGGACGAGACCGTCAAGCTCTCGCGGATCATGTTCCCCATCGTCGTGCTGCTGGGCCTGACCGGCCTGGTGGCGGCGGTGCTCCAGGCGGCCGGCCAGTTCGGCATCACCGCGTTCGTGCCGGTGCTGTGGAACGTGATCATCATCGTCGGGCTGATCGCGGTGACCCCGCTCGTCCCCGACGACGACAGGATCACCGTCTACGCCGTCGCCATCGTGGTGGGCACCGTCGCCCAGCTGCTCTACATGGTCCCGGCGTTCCGCCGCGAGGGCCCCTTCCCGATCTCGTTCGGCTGGCGCAGCCCGCGCGTGCGGCAGGTCCTGGTGCTGATGCTGCCGGTGACGCTCGGCCTGGGCCTCATCAACGTGAACCTGACGGTGGACACGATCTTCGCGACGCTCGTCAGCGACCAGGCGCCGCGCGCGATCGACGCGGCCTTCCGCCTGTACCTGCTGCCCCAGGGGGTGTTCAGCGTCGCGATCTCGACGGTGCTGTTCCCGGCGATCTCGCGCCTCGCCGCGCGCGACGACATGGACGGCATGCGGTCGACCATCGCCCGCGGGCTGCGGCAGATCTTCTTCATGCTGCTGCCGGCGTCCGCGTTCCTGCTGGTGCTCTCGGAGCCGGTGGTGCGCCTGGTCTTCCAGCGCGGGGAGTTCGACGCCCAGAGCACCGCGCTCACCTCCGAGGCGCTCGTGTTCTTCGCCATCGGTCTCGCGTTCAACGGCGCGAGCCTGCTCGTGATCCGGGCCTTCTTCAGCCTCCAGCAGCCGTGGCTCGCGACCAAGGTCGCCGCGCTCGGGGTGGTGCTGAACGCGGCGTTCGACGCGGCCCTCTACCAGCCCCTCGGGACCGGCGGGATCCCGCTCGCCACCTCGTTGTCCAGCATGGTGACGTTCGCGGTCATGCTCTGGCTGCTCCACCGCGAGCTCGGCGGCATGCACGGGGCGTGGGTGGTGGACGGGGCGGTGCGGAGCCTGGTCGCCAGCGGCGTGTCGGCCCTGTTCGCCTGGTGCGTGTGGCGGGTGCTCGACGACGCCCTCGGGAGGGGGGAGATCGCCCAGATCATCAGCGTCGGAGCATCGGTCGCCGCGGCCGCCTTCGCCTACCTCGCGGCGGCCCAGGCGTTCGAGATGGGGGAGCTCCGAGCCCTGGGGCGCCTGAGACGGCCGCTACCATGAGGGATCGTGGACCAGGACCGCATCCGCAACTTCTGCATCATCGCCCACATCGACCACGGCAAGTCGACGCTGGCGGACCGCATCCTCCAGCGCACCGGCGCGGTGTCGGAGCGGGACATGCGGAGCCAGGTGCTCGACTCGATGGACCTCGAGCGCGAGCGCGGCATCACCATCAAGGCCCAGGCCGTGCGGGTGCACTACACGGCGTCGGACGGTGAGACCTACCAGCTCAACCTGATCGACACCCCCGGCCACGTCGACTTCTCGTACGAGGTCTCGCGGAGCCTCGCCGCATGCGAGGGCGCGCTGCTGGTGGTCGACGCCAGCCAGGGGATCGAGGCTCAGACCCTCGCGAACACGTACCTGGCGATCGAGGGCGACCTGGAGATCATCCCGGTGCTCAACAAGATCGACCTGCCCGCCGCCGATCCGGAGCTGCACGGCCGCGCCGTGGCCGACCTCATCGGCGAGGACCCCGACAACGTCCTCCGGATCTCGGCCAAGACGGGCGAGGGCGTGGGGGAGGTGCTCGAGGCGATCGTGGCGCGGGTGCCGCCGCCGGCCGGCGACCCGCACGCTCCGGCCCGGGCCCTGATCTTCGACTCGGTCTACGACCAGTACCGGGGCGTCGTCGCGTTCGTCCGGGTGGTCGACGGGGCGTTCGACGAGCGCGACAAGCTCGTGGCGATGCAGACCGGCCTCGTGGTCGAGGCGGAGCAGATCGGAGTGATGTCTCCGGTCATGACGCCCACCGGCCGACTCGCGGCGGGCGAGACCGGCTACCTGGTGACCGGCCTCAAGAGCCTGGGCGACCTGCGCGTGGGCGACACGCTCACCCGGGCGATCCACCCGGCGGCCGAGGCGCTCCCCGGGTACCGCGAGGTCAAGCCGATGGTGTTCTGCGGCCTCTTCCCGGTCGACGCGGACGACTACCCCGACCTGCGCGACGCCCTCGAGAAGCTCTCGCTCAACGACGCGTCGCTGCGGTGGGAGCCGGAGACCTCGCAGGCCCTCGGGTTCGGCTTCCGTTGCGGGTTCCTGGGGCTGCTGCACATGGACATCGTGCGCGAGCGGCTGGAGCGCGAGTACGACCTGGAGCTCCTGGCCACCACCCCCAACGTGGAGTACCGCGTCACCACCACCGGCGGCGAGGTGAAGGCCGTGCGCTCGCCGGTCGAGCTGCCGCCGAGCACGTCCATCGACACCATCGAGGAGCCGTACGTCCGCTGCACGGTCCTCGTGCCCAAGGAGGGCGTCGGCGCCGTCATGGGCCTCTGCCAGGACCGCCGGGGCGTGTTCGTCACGATGGAGCCGATCGAGAACCGCCAGCAGGTGGTCTACGACCTGCCGCTCGCCGAGATCGTCCTGGACTTCTACGACCAGCTGAAGAGCCGCACCCGCGGGTACGCGTCGCTCGACTACGAGATCATCGGCTACCGCGAGAGCCCGCTGGTCAAGCTCGACATCCTGCTGGCCGGCGACCAGGTGGACGCCCTGTCGATGATCGTCCACCGCGACCAGGCCTACGCGCGCGGCAAGGGCCTGGTGGAGCGCCTGTACAAGACGATCCCGCGACAGCTCTTCGAGGTGCCGATCCAGGCGGCCATCGGCGGCAAGATCCTGGCCCGCGAGACCGTCAAGGCGCGGCGCAAGGACGTGCT
>DAISWG010000068.1:0-10754 GCA_036826475.1 Miltoncostaeaceae bacterium
TGCGCTGCTCGTCGGGGCCGAAGACGTTCGAGCCGAAGATCTCGGCGCCCCGGAGGGTCAGGTCGCCCTTCGGGAGGGAGCCGTTCGAGCTCCACTGGGCGGCGACCACATTGTTCTCTCGGACTGGCATGGCGCGGAAGGTCCCCCTTGTCTGGCCTCAGGCAGCGCCGGATGATACGACGCTCCCGCATACGGGCGCTTTGTGACGCCGGGCCAAACGGCGCGGCCGATGTTTCGCCCGGTGGACAAACAGCCGGCCGGCGTCGGGCCGCCGCTTGAAACGGGCCGCCGAGCGCCCCATTGTGGGGCGCGGTGACGACGAAGGCGCGAACCGCGGCCGCCCCCGCCGGGCGGGCGCTCATCTCGGAGCTGGCGCGGATCCCCGCGATGGAGGGCGTGCGCCTCATGCCCAACGGCGCGGCGATGGACCGGCCGGTCTCGGCCGTTGCGATCGCCGACGCCGACGGCCCCGAGGAGGCCGACGTCCTGCTCGTGTGCCCCGGCGCGCCGCCGGACCCGCTGCCGGCGGGCTGCGTGGCGGTGGTGTGCCGGGCCGCGCCGCAGCGCGACCTGGGCGTGCCCACCATGGTCCTACGCGCCGGGGCGGCCTGGGGCCCGGTCATCGCCGGTCTCGTGGCGGCCGTCGCCGGCGGCGCCGCCGGCGCCCGCGCAGCCGCCGCCCGCGCCGCCCTGCGCCGGCCGCTCGTCGCGGGCGAGGGCATGAGCGGGCTGGCCGAGGTGGCGGGGCGGCTCCTGGACGCCCCCGTCGCCCTGCTCGACGAGTACCTCGACATCCGCGCCTGCGACGGACTCTCCGCCGACCAGGAGACGTTCCTCGACGCGGCGATCGTCCGGGCCCGCGGGCACGGCCCCGCGTCGATCATGGGCCCGTTCGTCGAGGAGGAGATGCCGGGGATGACCCGCACCCTCGTCACGGGCGACTCCGGCGTCATCGGCGTGCTGGTGGCCTGGGTGCCGGAGCCGCTGGCGCCCGCGCAGGAGGCGGTGCTGGCCGAGCTGGCCGAGGCGGTCGCCCTGGAGCGGGCGCGCGAGGAGGTGCGCACCGAGACCGAGTCGCGGCTGCGCGGCGACCTCATCGAGGAGCTCATGGCCGGCGAGGTCGTCAGCCGCGAGTCGCTCGTGCGGCGGGCGCGCCACCTCGGCGCCGACCTCTCCGGCGGCGGCGTCGCCCTGATCGGCAAGCTGCAGGACCCGCACACCGAGGGCCGCATCATCACCGACCCGCGGCTGGTGCGGCGCTTCCTCCAGCAGGCGCGCGCCGCGATGGACATCCACTGGCCGCGGGCGCTCGTCGACTGGAACGAGGGCCGCCTGCTGGCGCTGCTGCCGCCGCCCGCCGGCCCGTCGGAGCCCGAGCGCGAGGAGATCGAGGCCCAGGCGCTGGTGCTGGGCCGCCGCCTGCTGGGCGCCACCCGCGAGACGGTCCCCGGCCTGGCCCTCACCCTCGCCCTGTCGCGCTACACGCCCGAGCCGGAGCGGCTGGGGGTCGCGCTGGACGAGGCCCGCCTGGCCCTCTCCATCGGGGAGCGGCTCGGGCGGATCGGCGAGGTGGTGACCTTCGAGGAGACCGGCACCTACAAGCTGCTGTTCCAGATCTTCGCCGACCGGCCGGGAGAGCTCACCTCCTTCTACGACCAGACCATCGCGCCGCTCGTGCGGTACGACGAGCAGTACCAGACCGAGCTCGTCGGGACGCTGTCGACGTACCTGGGGCACGACTGCAACCTGGCGGCCACGGCCAGCACGCTCTACACCCACCGCCACACGGTGCGGTACCGGCTCGACCGGATCGCGGAGCTGTCGGGGCTCGACATCGCGAAGACCGACGACCGCGAGAAGCTGTCGCTCGGGCTCAAGGCGATGCGCCTGCTGGGCCGCCGGGTGGCGCCGCCCGCCGAGCGCACCGGACGCCGCCGGGCCGCCGGGTGACGATGTGAGCGGCCTCATCCACCTCCGCTAGCGTCGACGGGGTGCCGGACGTGCCCATCCGACCCGCGCGGGGCGAGCCCCTGCGATGCCCGACCTGCGGCACCCGCCTGGTCGAGCTGGAGCGCAGCGAGATCCTGATCGACGCATGCCCCGAGTGCCGCGGGGTGTGGCTCGACCGGGGCGAGCTGGATCGCATCCTGGACCGCGAGCGCCGGGCCTCGGCCGGGGTCCGCGACCACGACGAGGACTTCTTCGAGGAGATGGAGGGCCGTCGCCGCACCGGTGGGGACGAGCGCCCGCGCGAGCGCGACCCCCGGGACGCGGAGTCGCCGAAGGAGTCCAAGAAGCGCCGCCGCCGCGGCATGCTCGAGGACCTCTTCGACCTCGACTTCTAGTCGGCCGCGGCGCCCGCCAGCGCCGCCGCCAGGGCACCGGCCAGCGGCCCCGGGGCGCCGCCGCCCACCGGGGCCCCATCGACCGAGGTGATCGCGACGGCGCCGCGGAGGGCGTTGACGGCCACGATCTCCCGGGCCGCCCGCCACTCGCGCTCCTCCGCCGCCCGCTCGCGCGCGCCGACGGCCGGCAGGCAGATCGCGCGGGCGACGCCGGGCAGCAGGCCGTCGGCGGGCGCGGTCACCACCTCGCCGCCGAGGTCGCAGAACACGTTGGCCACCGCCGCCTCGCCCAGCCGGCCGTCGCGGTCGAGCAGCAGGGCATGGGCGGCCCCGGCGGCCTCCGCCCGGGCCTGGGCGAGACGCCACGCCGCGTAGGACAGCGTCTTGTGCTCGGCGATCCGGTTACCGGGCACCCAGGCGCCGCGCAGCGACAGTGCGAATGAACCTCGCGGTCCGTCCGATTGAACGTCGCGGGCGAGGGGGGTCGCCTCGATCAGGAGGGTCGGGCGCGGGGTGACGGTCAGGCGGACCCGGGCGGGGCCGGGGCCGTGGACGGACAGGGTCGTGGCGAGGGCGTCGCGGATGGCGGCCTCGTCCGGGAGCGGCGCCAGGCCGAGCGCGGCGGCCGACGCCAGCAGACGGCGGAGGTGCCGGTCGAGCAGCGGCACCCGGCCCCGGTCGGCCCGCATCGTCTCGAACAGGCCGAGGCCCCAGCGCACCCCCGGGTCGTCGGCGGCCAGCGCCGCCCGGTCGGGCGGGACGATCCCGCCGTCGAGCCACACGACGCGTGTGCCAGGATGCGCGACGTCCGGAACTCGCGGCGAGGAGCTACTCGGCATGCGGCAGACCATCGCCTTCCAGGCAACCGGCTTCAACTGCTCCCCCGTCCAGGTGGAGATCGACGAGAACGGCGAGCCGCCCGACCCGGACGCCCTGCCGGTGGCGCTGCTGGCCTTCGAGAGCGGCCCCAACTGCGTGCTGACCCTCCCGTTGGCGACCGCCGACGCCGAGAACCTGATGAACGCGTTCACCCAGGCCGAGCCGCACCGCCAGGAGATCCAGGGCGCCGGCGAGTGGCAGCCGATGCCGTCGGGGCTGCCGGAGGGCCTGTTCTGGGCCCTCCAGCCGAACGTCGTCGGCGTGTCGGTCACCCCGCCCCAGCAGACCGTGGAGGGCGTCATCCCCCACTGGACGCTCGCCTTCGACGACGAGGACGGCAGCCAGGTGCAGATCGCCGTCAGCGACCCGATGTGCGTGCAGGTCGTGCGCGCGCTGGCCGGCGTCGCGAACGGCGACATGGAGGACGTCGCAGCAAACGAGGAATAACCCGGGGCTATCTGGTATTTTCCCCGCTCCGAGCGACCACGAGGGCGGGAATACCATGAGCACCACCGACTGGAGGGGGCGGCTCCTACCGAGCATGCCCCCCGACCTGGCCGAGGAGATCGACATCTTCGAGGGCCAGATGGAGCTGCGCCGGCAGGACAAGATCGAGGACCGGGTCTTCGCCGAGACCCGCCTGCGCCGCGGCGTGTACGGCCAGCGCTACGACAACGGGCAGCGCCACGACGGCGTCGCCTCGCAGACGCTGCGCTTCCCGGCCGGCGACCTGACGAAGGGTCCCGAGACCCTCTGGGACGCCCCGGGGATGGTGCGCATCAAGATCCCGTACGGCGGCGTGACCCCGGACCAGCTCGACGTGATCGCCGAGCTGGCGGAGGAGTACTCGGACGGCATCCTGCACGTCACGACGCGCCAGGACGTCCAGCTCCACTACGTCCACATCGACGACACGCCCGACCTCATGCGCCGGCTCGCGGCCGTCGGCATCACCACCCGCGAGGCCTGCGGCAACGGCGTCCGCAACCTCACGGCCTGCCCGATCGCCGGCGTCTGCCACACCGAGGCGTTCGACACCACGGCCTACGCGCACGCCCTCTTCCGGTTCCTGCTCGGCCACCCGGACTGCCAGGACTTCGGGCGCAAGTTCAAGCCCGCGTTCTCGGGCTGCGCCGGCGAGGCCTGCGGCCTGGTGATGATGCACGACTTCGGGGCCATCGCCCGCAGGACCGTCGTGGACGGCGTGGAGCGCCGCTCCTTCGACCTCTACGTCGGCGGCGGCCTCGGCACCACCCCGCACCAGGCGAAGCTGCTCTACGAGGACCACCCCGTCGAGGAGCTGCTGCCGGCGGTCCAGTCCATCGCCCGCGTCTTCGGCCGTCTCGGCGAGAAGCAGAACCGCAACCGCGCCCGCATCAAGTTCCTGGTCTCGAAGCTCGGCATCGACGAGTTCCGCCGCCTCGTGGACGAGGAGCGGAAGACCCTCCCGCACGACGACCGCTGGACGTCCTACCTGCCGGGCATCGACGACTTCGACGAGTCGCCCGTCCGCGAGGCCGTGCCCGTCGCCGTGAACGGCGGGCCGCTCCCCGACGGCTACGAGCAGTGGGCGCGGACCAACGTGTACCGGCAGCGCCAGGACGGCTACGCCGTGGCCACCGTCGCGCTCCCGCTCGGCGACATCACCTCGGTGCAGACGCGCCGGCTGGGCGAGGTCGCCCGAAGGTACGTCGGCGACGCCGTGCGGACGACCGTGGAGCAGAACATCGTGCTGCGCTGGGTCGCGGAGCAGGACCTCCCGGCCCTGTACGCGGAGCTGCAGGCGATCGACCTGGCCGCCCCCGGCGCCGGGACGATCGTGGACGTGACCGCCTGCCCCGGCACCGACACCTGCAAGCTGGGCATCGCCTCCTCGCGGGGGCTCGCGGGCGAGTTGCGCACCCGCCTCGCCGCGAAGCAGTTCGAGCTGGACGAGTCGATCCGCGGCCTGCGCATCAAGGTGAGCGGCTGCTTCAACTCCTGCGGGCAGCACCACGTCGCCGACATCGGGTTCTTCGGCAACAGCCGCAAGATCAACGGGGTGACGGTGCCCCACTTCCAAGTGGTGCTCGGCGGGCGCTGGCGCGAGAACGCCGGCTCCTACGGGCTGGCGATCGGGTCGGTGCCGTCGAAGCGCATCCCCGAGGTGGTCGACGGGATCACGTCCCGCTTCGTGGCCGAGCGGGAGGGCGAGGAGTCCTTCCAGGACTACATCGCCCGGCTCGGCAAGAAGGAGCTCGGCGCGATGATCGCCGACCTGAAGACGGTGCCGTCGCCCGACGAGGACCCCAGCTACTACACCGACTGGGGCGACGCCCGCGTCTTCACGATGGGCGACATGGGCATCGGCGAGTGCGCCGGCGAGGTGATCTCCAAGACCGACCTGGAGCTGTCGTTCGCCGAGAGCATCGTGTTCGACGCGGCCGTGGCCCTCGAGGACGGCGACCTCGCCCGCGCCGACGAGCGCGCCTACGCGGCCATGCTCGGCGCCGCCCGCGCCCTGGTCCGCACCGAGAACCCGAACGTCACGGACGACCCCGACGTGATCGTCCGGGAGTTCAAGGAGCGGTTCTACGACACGGAGCGGTTCTTCGACCGGTTCGCCAAGGGGCGGTTCGCCCGCCCGCTGTTCGACCGGCACGAGACGCCCCCCACAGACCACCAGGCGGAGGCCACCCGCGGCCTCATCGAGGAGGCGCAGCTCTTCATCGACGCGGTCGCCGCTATGGAGATCCGCGAGGCCGGCGCGCAGTCGGCGCTGGTGTAGGCATGCCGACCGCCACCGCCACCGACATCGTCCGCATCGGCGCGAAGCTCTACGCCGCGAACCCGGGCGTGATCGTCGCCGACGACTACGTCCCGCTGTTCCACGGCTGGATCCAGCGACGGGGCCTCGACGGCACCCCCATCGACGTGGCCGACTACACGCACGTCCCCGACGGTCCCGGCGTCATGCTCATCGGCCACGAGGCCGACCGTGCCCTCGACTTCGGCGAGGGCCGGCCCGGGGTCCTCTACCAGCGCAAGCGGGAGGGGACCGGATCCCTCGAGGAGCGGTTCGCCGCCGCGATCGCCGCCGTGGACCGCGCGGCCGCCGACATCGAAGCGGACCCCGCCGCGGGCGGCGTCCGCTTCGACCGCGACGAGATCCTGCTGCGGATCAACGACCGCCTCCGCGCCCCGGCCGACGACGCGACGCTCGACGCGCTGCGGCCGGCGATCGCCGCCGCCCTCGGCACCGTCCGCCACGGGCGGGACGCGGAGATCGCGCGGGTCACCGACGATCCGAAGGGCCCCCTCACCATCCGGGTCCGTCTGGGCTGAGCACCGCCGGGGACCCGCGCGCGGGCGCTCGCGCGGGTCCCCGGACCCCGGGCGACGCTACGCGGAGGGCCCCTGAGCCCAGGGCTCCCGGACCACCGGCATCGTCCACGCCTTCTCCAGCCTGCGGAGCTCGGCGTCGGCGCGCAGCGTGGCGAAGTACCGATCGCGCGCCGAGGAATAGGCGCCGAAGTCGGTCTCCCGGCGCGTCCCGTCGTCGCGCCGGGGGTCGCGGTCGTCACCGCACGTGCCCCTCATGTGCCTCACCTCCGATGGGGATCAGCTCACGCTGCGGCGCACTATCCGCCTGTCAGCGCCCGCCGTCATCGGGGGTTTCCCTAGTCCCGTCGCCCGCCGGTAGGAAGTCCGAGGTTCGGGACGCCATCCGCGCGGCCAACTCCGCCCGCGAGCGCACGCCGAGCTTCGCGTAGACGCGGGCGAGGTGGTACTCGACCGTCTTCGGGCTGATGAGCAGGGCCGTCGCCGCCTCCCGGTTCGTCGCGCCACGGGCCACGGTGAGCGCCACCTGCAACTCCTGCGGGGTGAGGCCGCCCGTCGCGGTCGGCCGGGCGGGGTGGGCGCGGGTGCCGGCGGCGCGCAGCTCGCGGCGCGCCCACTCCGCCCACCGGACCGCGCCGAGCGACTCGAACGTCTCGAGCGCGTCCGTGAGGGGCTCCCGCGCGTGGCGCACCCGCCGCGCCCTGCGCCGCCGCTCGCCGAGGGCCAGCAGCGTCCGCGCCCGCTCGAAGGGGGTGTCGGTGCGGTCGTGCTGCGCCAGGGCGGCCTCCATGTGCGCCTCGAACGCGTCGTCGCCGGCCAGCATCCCGCGGCACCGCTCCAGCCCGGCCAGCGTCCACGCCGCGTCGGCGCGCGCGGCCTGCGCCTGCAGGAACGCGAGCACGTCCCGGGCATGCGAGTCCTCGCCGGTGCGGATGAGCGTCTCAACGATGTCGGCGCCGTGGCCGTCCAGGAGGGGATGGAAGTCGCCCGTGGCCCGGTAGCGCCGCTCCAGCGCGCCGAAGCGCTCGCCCGCGCGCGTCAGGTCCCCCTGGCTGAGGGCCAGCAGGCCGAGCGCCCCGTCGGCGTACCACGACAGGTTGTGGGACTCGGTGCGCACGCCGATCTCGACCGCCCGCGCGGCGCGCTCCCGGCACGCGGCCGCGTCGCCCGTGATGGCGTGGAGCATCGCCTCCACGGCCAGGGCGAAGCCGGCGAGCGGCGCCTGGCCGGTGTCCTCCGCCATCCGCACGGCCTCCGCGGCGTCGGCGGCCGCCTGCGGCAGGCGGCCGGTGCGGCGCCGCACGTCGGCGCGCACCGCGAGCGGCCACGGCAGCAGCGAGGGCGTCCCGTGCTCGCGGGCGGCGCCGATCACGGCGTCGAGCCCGGCGAGGGCGTCGGCGTAGCGCTCCCGCAGGTTCAGCGAGATCAGGTGCCCCACCGACCAGACGAACCCGAGCGGCTCGCCCTCGGCCGCCTGGCGGCGGAGCTCGGCGGCGTCGGCCTCGTCGAGCGGCGTCGGCGTCCCCGAGTAGGTGGCGCTGATCGCCTGCGCCGCCGCGAGCTGCGCCGCGAGCGCCGGGTCGGGGTCGGGTACCAGGGCGGCTGCCCGCGCCGACAGGTCGCGGGCGCGCTCCAGGTCGCGGCGCAGCAGGCACGGCAGGACGGCCTGGACCAGCAGCGCGGCGCCCGCGGCGGCGGACTCCTCGCGCATCCGCTCCCCCGCGGCGGTGAGCATGTCGACCGCCGCCCGCGTCGAGCCGTTCAGCATCTCGACGTTGCCCCGGCCGACCATCGCGCGGAGCACCTGGCCGCGTTCGGCCGCGAGGGCGATCACCTCGTCGAAGAGGCGGGCGGCGCGGTCGAACGCGCCCGCGGCGAGCGCGCTCTGGGCCGCGGCCGTCAGCCGCCGCCCGCGCTCGGCCGGCTCGGGCGACAGGCGCGCCGACGCCTCCAGCGCCTCGCAGGCCGCGGCGTAGGCGGTGCGGCCCGCCGCGCGCGCGGCGGCGTCCTCGAGGGCCCGCGCGATCATCTCGTCGGGGCCGGTGGCCCCCATCGCCCGGTGCCAGGCCCGCCGGTCAAGCGCGCCGGCGTCGCCCAGCGACCCGGCGGCCGCCGCGTGCGCGCGGTGGGCGCCGCGCCGGTCGGGGCCGGCGGCGCCGGCGTAGACGGCCGCCCGGACGAGGGGATGCCGGAAGCGCAGCCGCGCCGGCCCCACCAGCACCACGCGGGCCCGCTCGGCCGGCTCGAAGTCGGCCATCGACAGCCCCTCCATCGTCAGGGCCCTCGCCAGCACCTCGGGCGAGCCGTTCTCGGTCGCCGCGAGCAGGAGGGCGCGCCGGGTGGGCTCCGGGAGGTCCTCCAGCGGGCGCAGCAGCGCCTGCTCCAGGTGCGGACCCACCGGGAGCGGGTCGGGGAGTGGCGCCGCGCCCGTGAGCTGCGGCGCCGTGAGCGCCCCGGCCAGCTCGATCAGGGCCAGCGGGTTGCCGGCGCAGCCGTCCACCAGCGCGGCGATCACGGCGGGATCGGGGATCACCCCGGCGTGGTCCTCCACCAGCACGGCGGCGTGCTCGGCGGCGAGGCCCCGCAGCCGGCGCCGCGGGATCGCCGCCTCGTCCAGGTGCGCGCTGATGCCCTCGCGCGCGGCGATCAGGACCGCGATCCCCTCGGCCACCAGCCGTCGGCTGGCGAAGAGGATGGCCTCCAGCGATTCGGCGTCGAGCCAGTGGGCGTCGTCGACGAGGCAGAGGATGGGGCCGGCCTCGGCGGCCGCGGCCAGCAGACGCAGCGTGGCGACGTAGGCGGCGAAGCGGTCGGAGGGCGCCGGCGCCGGTCCCAGCGCGAGGGCGCCGCTGAGGGCGTTCGCCTGGGCCTCCGGAAGCTCGCCAAGGTGGTCCAGGATCGGCCCGAGCAGGTCGCCGAGCCCCGCGAACGCCAGGCGCGACTCGCCCTGCGACCCCGTCGTCTCCAGCACGCGGGCGCCGCCGGCCCGGGCGCGGGCGAACCGCAGGAGCGCGGTCTTGCCGATGCCGGGCTCGCCGACCACCAGCAGGGCGCCGCTGCGACCGGCGACCGCCCCGGCGATGAGGGCCTCGATCTCGGCCGCCTCCGGGCCACGGCCGATCATCCCCCGCGCCCCCATGGGGCCGCACGGGACCGCCCACGCCCCTCACGACCACCCGCGCCCATCACGGGCCGACTCTAAAGCAGTCGGGCCCCGGGAGGAATCGCGGCGGCCAGGGTGCTACGCGGCCACGGCCTGGCGGCTCGGGGCGAGGCTGCGGATGGCGGAGATGAGCTCGTTGGGCCGCTCGACCGCGACGTTGTGGCCGGCCTCGCGCACGACGTGGAAACGCGCGTTGGTCATCCACGCCGACAGCTCCCGCTGCGCCTCGGCCGGGACGGCCCGGTCGGCGGCGCCGGCGAGCACCAGCACGGGGGCGTCCACCTGCGCGAGCGCGCCGCGGACGTCCGGGCGGGTGCCCATCGCCTCGGCGGCCAGCGCCACGCCCTCGGCGTGACGGCGCTCCCGCAGCGCGCGGGCGACGCGGGCCCAGCGGTCCTGGCCCTCCGGGTCCTCGCCGCGCGGGCCGACGCCCGACACCACCAGGCCCGACACCAGCCCCGGGTGGCCGAGCGCGAGGCTGAGCGCGGTGGCCGCGCCCAGGCCCACGCCGACGATGACCGCGCCGCCGCCCTCCGCGGCGGTGAGACGCGCGACGTCGGAGGCGAAGTCGTCGATGCTCCACGGACCGTGGGGCGTGGGCGAGCTGCCGTGGCCGCGCAGGTCCGGGGCGATGATGCGGTACTCGTCCGCGACGGGCGCAAGCGCCTCGATCATGCTCTGGCCGGTCTGTCCCAGATCGTGCAGCGCGATCAGCGGCGGGCCCTCGCCGGTACGATGGACCCCGAGTTCGATTGCGGGCGGGAGTGAGGGCATCGACGCGCTCCTAGTAACCACTGTGATACTGGTTTACCGGTGAGAATACGCCCGGAAACTTGCACCGTCAAACGGTGATGAGCGGTCGATCCTTCATCCTGGTCGCCGCCCGCCCCGCGCTCGACCTGTGCAATACCCACTTGGGCGGCGATGATCTCCTGGCCACCCCTGACGACCTGTCGCGGTGGTTCATGGCGGTCGGCCTGGCCGACCGGCCGGTGGCGATCTCGCCCCGCGCGCTCGAGTCGGCGCGGCGGTTGCGCGAGGACCTG
>DAISWG010000068.1:10777-18038 GCA_036826475.1 Miltoncostaeaceae bacterium
CCCCCGCCGTGGCGGGCATCGCCGAGCGGTGGCTCGAGGACACGCCGGGCCGGCTCTGCGTCGAGCCCGAGACCCTCACCCCCCGCTTCACCCCCGCGACGCGCAGCACCGGCTGCCTGCTGGTCCCGGCGGTGCTCGACGCCCTCGACATCGTCCGCGAGACCCCCGGACGGGTGCGCGAGTGCGCCGCGGAGCGCTGCCCCGTGCTGTACCTGGACACGAGCCGCAACCGGAGCCGGCGATGGTGCTCGATGGAGGTCTGCGGCGCCCGGGCGAAGGCGGCCGCGTACTACGCCCGCCGCCGTCGCGACGGCGGGCCCTAGGCCCCCTCGGCCCGCGCGGCGTCCACCGCGGCGAGGAACGGGCGCACGACGGCGACCCACTCCTCGGGCCGCTCCAGCGCGGTGAGGTGGCCGCTCCCCTCGACGACGTGGAGGCGCGCGTCGGGCATCCCGGCGACCATCGCCTCCGAGAAGGGCAGCGGCGTGAGGGCGTCCTCCGAGCCCACGATCACCAGGGCCGGCATGGCCATCGCGGCGAGATCGGGCCGGCGGTCGCCACGGCCCGCGAGCGCCTCCAGCGCGCCGGCGACGCCCTCGGGGTCCTGCGACTCGGCCATCGCCCGGGTGGCGCGGCGCGCGGCCGCGTCCCCGGGCGCGACCATCCGCGGGACGAAGTCGTCGAGGAAGGCCGCGTACCCGCCGGACCGCACCTGGGCGGCGCCGGCGTGCCGTCCCGCGGCCGCCTCCTGCGTGTCCGGCTCCGCGCGGGTGTTGGAGAGGATCAGCGCGGCGACCCGGTCCGGGTGGCGCGCGGCCAGCGCCAGGGCGACGTAGCCGCCCAGCGACAGGCCGCCCACCACGGCGCGCCCGCCCGGCAGGCCGGCGATGAGCGCCGCGACCTCGTCGGCGAACCCGTCCACGGAGACGCCGGGGCGGGGGGCGGCGGCGCCGAGCCCCGGGAAGTCGGGCGTCAGGACGGACCGGTCGGCGGACAGCTCCGGGACCACCCCGGACCAGAGGCCCGCGTCGAGGGGGAAGGCGTGGAGCAGTACCAGCGGGGTCGCCCGGGGCATCGCCCGGACGCTACCGTGTCCGCGTGAGCACCAGTACCCCCGTCGCGACGGATCCGGAGCGACGCCAGTCCGGCTTCGGCGGCCTGCTGCCCACGTCGGCCGTCGCCCGCGAGGGCGACACGCTGGTGGTGGCGCTGTGCGTGGAGGTGCACGCGGAGGGCGCCGTCCTGCCCCTGCTCGTGCTCTCCGACGCGCCCGGCCTGCTCGGCTGGGATCCGGTCCAGGGGCTGGTCGCGCGCGACGACCACGGCCGCCGGTACGAGGTGGCGAACCTCGCGCAGCAGGCGGGCCTCGGCGCGCTGCAGACCGCCGTCTGGATCAGCCCGGCGCCCCCGCCGGACGCGCGCCGTCTGGTGCTGGAGGTGAGCGGCCTGGTGCGCACGGCGGTCGCGCGCGGGGCCTCCGTGGAGCGGCCGCTCGCCGGGACCACGTGGCGCCTCGAGCTGGACCTGCTGCCCCCGCGCACCGCCGCCGAGCCGCCGCCGCAGCCCGGCGAGGGGCCGCCGCCCGGGCGCCCGGCACGCGTCCCGGCGCGGACGTTCGGGGGGTTCCGCGACCTGGTCCCGGTGGGCCAGGCGCGCGTGGCCGAGGGTGTCGCCGTCTGCCTCTGGGCGCTCGAGCGCTACGCCGACCGGGCCGTCCTGAGCGTCGCAACCCTGGCGGAGGATCCGCTGCGCGTCGCGCCGCTCACGCCGGGCGTCGGGCGGGCCGAGGTGTGGGACGACCGCGGCCGCGCATACTCCGTGACGCCGATCCACGGCGCCGCGCGCCGCGGCTGGAGCGAGACGAGCCTGGAGGTGGTTCCGCCCATCGACCCCGAGGCGCGGGCCCTCGGCGTCCGGCTCGCCGACATGCCGGGCCACTCGCCGTCGCCGTCCCAGCGCGACGCGCTCGCCGGCCCCTTCACGTTCGGGGTGATGATCCCGCCCGGCCCGTGAGCCCCGCGGCCGACGGGCCCGCCTGGGTCGTCCTCCCGACCTACGACGAGGCCGAGAACGTGGTCCCGATGATCGAGGCCGTCCTCGGGGTGGCCGACGCGTCGGGCATCACGATGCGGGTGCTGGTGGTCGACGACGGCTCCCCCGACGGCACGGCCGACCTGGCCGAGGCCGTCGCGGCGCGCGAGCCCCGCGTCGCCGTGCTGCGCCGCGCCGCCAAGGAGGGGATCGGCCCGGCGTACCGCGCGGGGTTCCGCCGGGCGCTCGACGAGGGCGCCGGGGTCGTGATCGAGATGGACTGCGACTTCTCCCACGACCCCGGGGCGCTGCCCCGGTTGATCGACGCGACGGCCACGGCCGACCTGGTGCTGGGCTCCCGCTACGTCCGCGGCGGAGGGGTGGCGCGCTGGGGGCCGCTGCGGCGGGCGATCAGCCGCGCCGGCTGCCTGTACGCCCAGGCCGTCCTGGGCGTGGGCGTGCGCGACCTGACGGGCGGCTTCAAGTGCTTCCGCCGCGAGGTGCTCGAGGCGGTCCCGCTCGACGAGGTCACCGCCGCGGGCTACGGCTTCCAGATCGAGATGACCTACCGGGCGATGGTGCTCGGGTTCCGGGTCGCGGAGATCCCGATCACGTTCACCGAGCGCGTCCACGGGACGTCCAAGATGAGCGGCGGGATCGTGTGGGAGGCGGCCTCCCTGGTGCCGCGGCTGCGCAGGCTCGGCCGCCCGCCCCGCGGCGGCGCCCGGCCGGCCGTCGCCGGCGACGCCGCCGAGGCCGCCACCACCCCGGGGTCGAGCCGCTAGCCGCCGCGGATCGCCGCCTCGGGGTCCTGCGGGTCCAGGCGGTGGACCCGCCGCCAGGCCGCCGCCGCCTGACGGTCGGGGCCCAGGAAGATCGCTAGCGCGCGCCAGCTCTGGGGGTTGTCCGGCTGGACCCGCGTCGCGGCGCGGTAGGCGCCGAGGGCGCGCGGCAGGTCGCCCTGGTCGGTGTAGGCCTGGGCCATGAGGATGAGCGGCGTGATGGCCAGCGGGTTGGTGGCCCGGGCGTCCTTCGCCAGGGCGACGGCGTCGCCTGGCCGGCCGTCGGCGAGCGCCTGCCGGCCCTCGCGGACGTCGCGTGACGACCACCAGGGGAGCACCGCGCTGACCACGAGGACGGCCGCGGCGGCCGCCAGCACGCCGGCGGCGACCGGGGAGGGCCGCACCCGCGTGCGGCCGGGCGGACCCGAGGCCGCGGCGGCCAGGACGATGCCGGCCGCGGCGAGGGCGGGGATGGTGAGCGCCGGGATCGCCCACGACCAGTCGACCGCCGCCTGGAGGGCGAACGCCGCCACGATCGCCAGCGGCAGGCCGATGGACGGCCCGGGGTCGCGGTCGGCGACGCGCAGCGCGCCCCACCCCACGGCGACCACCAGCGCCAGCAGCAGCGCGAGGCCCACCACGCCCGTACCCGAGAGGGTGCGCAGGACGATGTCGTGGGGTTCGCGGGTGTTCAGCGAATCGTCGCCGTTGGTGCGCTCCTGCAGGTGCACGAGCGCGAAGCCGCCCGCCCCCTGGCCCGCCACGGGCGCGTCCGTCCAGGCGCGCCACGCCTCCTCCCACCAGCCCTTGCGCTGGTTGCCCGAGGCGTTCACCAGCCGGCCGGGCTCGTTGGCCACGGCGTCGCCGCCCGCGCCGCGGAACTCCGACACCCGGTCGCCCGCCCAGCTCCGCGCCTCGCCGCTCGCGGCGAACGTCCCCACCACGGCCACGGCCGCCACCGCCAGCGCCACGACGCCGATGCGCCGGCCCCGGGCGGGCCCGATGCGGATCGCGAGGCGCGCGAGGGCGGGTGCCAGCAGGGCGCCGATCGCGACGCCCACCGCGAGGCGCCAGCCCAGCTGGCCGCCGGCCCCCTCCCGCAGCGCCGTCGGCACCTGGTCGGTGGACAGCAGCGGCTCGGTCAGCGCGTAGGCGGAGGGCAGGATCGCCCCGACGCCGCCGGCCACCGCGGCGGCCACCCCGTCGCGCCGGCCGGGCAGGAACGCGATCGTGACGCCGAGCGCCATGAGCAGCGACAGCAGCCCGCCGCGGGAGTAGGTGAGGAGCACCGTCGTCACCACGAGCGCCATCCCTGCGCCCGCGACGGGCGGGCCCCACCGCGGCCGCGCCGCGCCGCCGGCGAGCCACAGCAGCCCGGGGACGGCGAACACCGCGACCAGCGCGAGCGCGTTCCAGTAGCCCAGGGGGGCGGAGAGGCGGGCCAGGTCGGCGTCGTCGCCCATCACCCCCGGGAGCACCTTGGTGCCCAGGGCGTAGAGCACGGCCGGCGCCGCCCCCGCCGCCAGCGCCAGGGCGAACAGGCGCGGGGCGTCGCGCAGGACCGCGCCCAGGCCGACGCCGATGGCGAGCGCGCACAGCCCGATGAACACCCGGTTGACGTCGATCCACGCCAGGTCGGGGGCGTCGGCCCAGGCGATGGACGCGGCCGACCAGACCCCGAGGCCGGCCATCGCGGCGAGCGCCAGGCGCGTCGGCCACGCCCGCAGCGCCGGGCCGCCCCAGGCGAGCAAGGCGGCGGCGAGCGGGGCGCCGACCGCCAGCGCCAGGAACGCCGACGTCGCCCCGGCGCCGCCGAGGCCGTCGCCGAAGTCCATGCCCCCGTCGGCGCAGGTGACCGCCGCCCAGCCGGCGACCGCGACGGCGCCGATCCAGAGGGCGGTCCGCGGCATCCCGGGCGCGGCCGCCGATGCTTGTCGACCTTCGGGGCCGCCGCTACGATCCGCGGCGCCCTGGGGGCGAGCGCCCCCCGTCCCCGTCACCGGGTGGATGCCCTGCTCCGACGCCCCGCCTGGGTGCTCCCGATCATCCTGCTCACGCTCCTGGTGACCGCGCCGGCGGCGCTCGCCGACGGCCGGGACGTCCTGGCGGACGCGCAGCAGGATAACCGGGTGGACGGGTGCTACACCCGGGCCGACCTCAACGAGGCGCTCCGCCTCGCCCGGGCCGACCAGCGTCTCTACGGTGTGCTCGTCGACGTCATCTCGGAGGCCCAGATCAGCAACGTGAAGGTGAAGGGCCAGCCGTGCGGCAGCGGCCGTCGCGTGCCCAGCGAGGCGGTCGACGACACGGGCGGCGCGAGCGCCGCGCTGTGGGGCGGGCTGCTGGTGGGCGTCGGGCTGGTCGGCGCGGGCGCGGGCCTCGCGGCCCGGCGCCGGCGGGGCGGCTGATGCGCCGCTTCGTCAAGGACTTCCTGCTGCCGATGGCCGTCGCCGTGGCCCTGGCGTTCGTGATCCAGGCCGCCGTGGCGAAGCCGTACGAGATCCCGACCGAGTCGATGGTCCCGACGATCCAGGCGAACGACCGGATCATCGCCAACCGGCTCATCTACCGGATCCGCGACATCGAGCGCGGCGACATCATCGTGTTCGATCCGCCGCTCGCCGCGACCCGCACGTGCGGCGACGCCGGCGGCGGGAACGTGCCGTTCGTGAAGCGGGTGATCGGGCTCCCCGGCGACAAGGTCGAGGTGCGGGCCGACGGCACCACGCTGGTCAACGGCGAGCCGTTCGTGGTCGAGAAGGCCCTGCGGCCGAACTACACGATGGAGTTCCCCGTCGTTCCGCCCGACTCCCTGCTGGTGCTCGGCGACAACCGGCCGGGCAGCTGCGATTCGCACCAGTGGCGCGACGCGAACGGCAACATCGCGCCCTTCGTGCCGCAGGACGCGGTCGTCGGGCAGGCCGAGATCACGTACTGGCCCCCGTCCCATCTGGGCTTCCTGAACTAACGCCGGCCGCGGGAGTCGGCCGCACGGCCTTGGTCCCGCGCCCGGCGCGCCCAGCGGGGGCGGCGGGGCCGCTCGGCGGAGCCGTCCGAGGGGTGCGAGATGGTGCCCACGAAGTCCCCGGACGGTGCGTGGTTCCCGTCCGGCCCGAGGCTTTGCATCTTCCGGCACGTGTGGAAGGATGGCCCTCCGCCACGCTGAATATGGGGTGGCGGCCGGCACAGCGACACCAGGGATAGCGTCCAGCGGTGATCTGCCCATTCTGCGACAATCCAGAGCACCGCGTGGTCGAGAGCCGTGTGGCCGACACCAAGGACGCCATCCGGCGCCGCCGTGAGTGCCAGGCGTGCGGCCGGCGGTTCACGACCTACGAGCGGTGCGAGGAGATGCCGCTCGTGGTGGTGAAGACGTCCGGCGAGCGCCAGGGCTTCGACCGCGCCAAGCTGCTGGAGGGGCTCCAGCGCGCATGTCACAAGCGGCAGGTCTCGACGGCCTCGCTCGACCTGGCCGTCCGCGACATCGAGGCCGAGCTGCGCAACCGCCTCCGCCAGGAGGTCCGCAGCACCCAGATCGGCGAGCTCGCGCTGCGCAGGCTCAAGGAGATCGATTCGGTGGCGTACGTCCGCTTCGCCTCCGTGTACCGCCAGTTCGCCGACGTGGACGAGTTCGGCGACGAGCTGGCGCGGCTCGAGCGCGAGCCGCCGCTGCCCCGCGGGCAGTTCCCCCTCGACGACCAGCTCTTCGACACCCTCGACGCGGGGGCCGCCCAGCCCGGCCGCGCGACGCTCCGGGCGCTCCCCGGTGGTCGCGACGGGGGCGCCCCGCGCACGACCGCCCAGGAGGCAACCGATGGCGACTGACGCGCCGCCCACGATGACGGACCGCGCGCTCGGGATCTCCCGGCGCTTCACGCGGCCCGGCGTCCACCCCTACGACGAGGTCGCATGGGGCCCGCGCGACGCGCGCATCGTGGAGCCTCCCCGGGACGGGAGGCCCGAGCGCGTCGTGTTCGCCCAGGAGGCGTGCGAGTTCCCCCTCGACTGGTCGGACACCGCGGTCCGCATCGTCGCCTCCAAGTACTTCCGGTACGGCATGGACGACCCGCGCCGGGAGACGAGCCTGAAGCAGGTCATCGACCGGGTGGTCGACACGATCCGCCATCACGGCACGAAGGGCGGCCACTTCGCGGACGAGGACGAGGCCGAGGCGTTCGCGCAGGAGCTGCGGCACATCCTGGTGACGCAGAAGGCGGCGTTCAACTCGCCCGTCTGGTTCAACTGCGGCGTCGCGGCCGCCACCCGCGAGCACGACGAGGACCGGATCCTCGACGTCGATGATCCGCCGACCGACCCGGACGAGCCCCAGGTCAACCAGGCCTCCGCCTGCTTCATCCTGTCCGTGAACGACACCATGCCGTCCATCCAGCGGTGGATCGCCTCGGAGTCGGAGATCTTCCGCGGCGGCTCCGGCGCCGGCGTGAACC
>DAISWG010000069.1:0-352 GCA_036826475.1 Miltoncostaeaceae bacterium
GCCGTTGGGAGTCGACGACACCGTCCAGATGTTCCAGTCGGCGTTGTTTCGGAAGCTCGCGAACGCGAGGCGTCTTCCGTCGGGAGACCATGCGGGGTCCTTGGCCCCCTTGGCGTCGAAGGTGTGGCGCTGGAGACCGGCCTCCGGCGCGGCGCCGGCGGAGGAGACCGAATAGATGTCGGTGATGCCGCCGCGCAGGCTGTCGAACGCGACGCGCGAGCCGTCCGGCGACCAGGACGGGGCGTCGTCCGCGCCGGGATCCGACGTGAGCTGGCGGATGTCCTTCTCCGTACCTGTGGGGTCGAGGCGGTAGATGTCTCCGCTGCCGCTACGGGAACTGGAGAACGCGATT
>DAISWG010000069.1:362-16719 GCA_036826475.1 Miltoncostaeaceae bacterium
GAGCCGTCCGGCGACCAGTCGGGGTTCGTCTCGGCGAACGCGCCGTTCAGCGTCAGCTGGCGGAGATCAGACCCATCCAGATTCGCCGACCAGATGTCGAAGTTGCCCACGCGGTCCGAGGACCAGGCCAGGCGCGTCCCGTCGGGCGACCAGGTCGGCTGTTGGTCGGTCGAGGCGTCGACCGTGAAGCGCCGCTGGTTCGAGCCGTCGGCGTTCATGATGTAGATCTCGGCGTTGCCGCCGTCGCGGCGGCTCGTGAACGCGATTCTGGTGCCGTCCGGCGACCACGCGGCGTCGCTGTTCTCCTCCGGCGTGTCCGTGAGCCGCGGCGACAGGTTGGTGCCGGTCGCCGTCATCGTGAAGAGCTGGCCGGAGTTGACCTGCTCGAACGCGATCAGGCCGTTGATGCCGGGAGGCGTCGCGGAGGCCGTCGCGGCGGTCGCGGCGAGGATGGCGAGGCACGCCGCGCCCGCGAGCGCCCCCCTCACCTCGCCGCACCCCCGGCGCGCAGCAGCTCCCGCGCCTGCTCGAGCCGCCCCTGATAGCGGCCGCGGTACTGCTCGGCGGGCCGCTCGACGTCGGCGATCCACTCGCCGTACCCGTTGGGGTCGGTGCCGAAGCTGGACAGACCGTCTGCGAGGCGCCGCTCCTTGATGGCCGACGCCTGGTCGATGAACCACTTCATCTGCAGCTCCGGGTCGTCGGGGTAGCCGGCGTAGTCGCCCTGGTTCCAGACGCTGACCCGCATCTGGAAGAAGCCGAGGGAGTCGGCGTGACCGTGATCGAGGTTGCTGAGGCCACTCTCCACCAGCGCCGCCATGACGGGCAACTCGGGCGGGAGGTCCGCCTGCCGGGCCATCCCGGCCATCCACGCGGCGACCTGCTCCTTCGGCGCGCCGTCGCCGGGGTAGGGGATCGGCGCGCCCGCCACGGCGGCCGCGTCCAGGCCGTCCGCCGCGGGCGCGACGCCGGCCGGCTGGGCCTGCGACGGGTCGACCGGGATCGCCGGCTGGGCTGGCTGGGCCGGCTGGAGGGGCTGCTGGGCGGGGTCGGGGGCGGCCGGCAGGACCCGGGCGGTGTTGGGGCGGGCGATCCTGCCGTCGTCCTCGTGGACGGCGCCGAAGACGGCGCTGGCGCGGCCCTCGCTGCGCGGCGCCGGCGGCTCGGCGGGGGCGGCCGGCGGGGCCGGGGCGGCGGCCGCGGGCGTGTCCGGAGCCACGGCGGCGACCGGGGTCGCGGCGGCCGGCGGCGGGCCGGGGACGGCGGGCATGGCGACGGCCTGCTCGCCGGCGGGCGCCAGGCGGACCAGGCCGGCGTAGCCGTCGGGGCCGTAGCTGCGGGCGGCGACCTTGTCGCCGGCGTTGCCCTCGATGGTCTCGATCGAGCCGTCGGGTTTGACGCCGCTGACGATGCCGACGTGGTCGAGGACGCCGTCCCGCTGCCAGTCGAAGACGACGAGGTCGCCGATCTCGGGTTTGCCGGCGCCGTTGGGGATGTAGCGGTCGGTCTGCTCCGCCCAGTTCTTGAGCGTCGGCACGTAGCCGATGCCGGAGCCGTTGGGGCCGACGGGGACGCCTGCCTTGGCGGCGACCCAGGAGGTGAAATAGGAGCACCAGGGCCCCACGCCGGCGCCTTCGGTGGCGGTGCGGTACTCGGCGATGCGGGGGGCGTCGTTGGTGGAGGTCTCGGCGACGCCGCGGTCGAGCTCGGCCTTGGCGATCGCCACGATGCTCGCCCCCTTCCCGCCGCCGCCCCCGGCCGCGAGCGGGTCGGCGAGGGCGCCGGGGGTCGCGGCGGCGGGGTCCTGGGCCACCGGCGACGGCTGCCCGGGCTGCTCCACCGGAGCGGCCGGCGCGGATGGCTCGGCCGGGGCCACCGGCAGGACACGGGCGGTGTTGGGGTGGGCGATCCTGCCGTCGTCCTCGTGGACGGCGCCGAAGACGGCGCTGGCGCGGCCCTCGCTGCGCGGCGCGGCGGGCTCCGGCGCGCGCGCCGCGGCCGCCGCGACGGGCTGGACCGGTGCCGCGGGGGTCGCGGCGGCCGGCGCGGCGGCCACCTGCACGGGCGCGGCCTGGACCGGCGCGGCCTGGACCGGCGCCGCCACGGCGGGCGGGGCCGGCGCCTGGTCGCCGGGCTTGGCGAGGCGCACCAGGCCGGCGTAGCCGTCGGCGGCGTGTGTGCGGGCGGCGACGCGGTCGCCGCTGTTGCCCTCGATCGTCTCGATCGATCCGTCGGGATTGACCTTGCTGACGATGCCGACGTGGTCGAGGACGCCGTCCCGCTGCCAGTCGAAGACGACGAGGTCGCCGATCTCGGGTTTGCCGGCGCCGTTGGGGATGTAGCGGTCGGTCTGCTCCGCCCAGTTCTTGAGCGTCGGCACGTAGCCGATGCCGGAGCCGTTGGGGCCGACGGGGACGCCTGCCTTGGCGGCGACCCAGGAGGTGAAATAGGAGCACCAGGGCCCCACGCCGGCGCCTTCGGTGGCGGTGCGGTACTCGGCGATGCGGGGGGCGTCGTTGGTGGAGGTCTCGGCGACGCCGCGGTCGAGCTCGGCCTTGGCGATCGCCACGATGTTCGCCCCCGTGCCGCCCGGCGCCGCGGCCTGGAGCGGATCGGCGAGGGCGGCCGGCGTGGCGCCCGGCTGCTGGTCGGCGGCCTGGGGGGCGGCGGCCTGCGGGTCGCCGGGCCGGAGGGGCTCCCGGGTGGGGTCGGGGGCGGCCGGCAGGACCCGGGCGGTGTTGGGGCGGGCGATCCTGCCGTCGTCCTCGTGGACGGCGCCGAAGACGGCGCTGGCGCGGCCCTCGCTGCGCGGCGCCGCCGGCTCGGCCGGGGGGGCCGGGACGGCCGGCTGGGCGGGCACGGCCGGCGCGGCGACCACAGGCTCGACCGGCGCCGCGACCGGCGCCGCGACCGGCGCGGCGACCGGCGCCGGGATCTGGGAGGGGTCGGGCGCGCCGGAGGGCGTGATGGCGACGGACCCGTCCGGGTTCCCCCCGAGCTCGCCGTAGAGCAGCCGCACGTTGCGCAGCCAGTTCACGTTCAGCCCCGTGGGATCGTTCGCCGCGCCCACGGGGCAGTAGCGCTTCTGGATCTCGTCGATCGTGTCGAGGCCGTCGTCGATGTAGCCCGTGCGCAGGCCCTTGGCGACGGTCGCGATGTTGTCGTCCCAGGTGGCGAACGGGCGGTTGACCCCCCAGCCGAACGCGTTCTTGATGCCGATCGCGCCGGGGTCGGAGCCGAGCGAGGTCTCCGCGCGGGCGATCGCCGCGAGCAGGCGCGGGTCGACGCCGTTCGCCTTGCCCTCGCGGACGAACACCGCGCCGTAGCCGTTGAGCGGGGCGCCGGGGTTCTTGCGCGCCATCCACGCGTCGATCTGCGAGGCGAGCTGCGCGTCGCTCGCCGGGAGGGGGACCGCCTCGGCGGCCGCCGCGGCGCCCGGTGCGGCGGAGGGCTGCACCGGCGCGGACCGGGGCTGCGCGACGGGGGCCGCCTGGGCGGCCGCGGGGCGGCTCGGCAGGTCGTCGGCGCGGAACGACACCTCGATGCGGTTGCGCAACGTCGGCTCGGTGAAGAAGCCGGCGCCCCGGATGCGCCACGGGGTCCCGACATCCGACGCCCGTGAGGCGGGGTCGAGCCCGGCGAGCTCCTGAGCCAGGTCGCGCGCGTCGACGTTCGTCGGGCTGACCGGGCGGCCGTTGACGCTGCCGATGACCAGCCGGCTCACCCCGTCGCGCGTCTCGACCGTGGTGAGCCCGACCTCGTAGCGGGCCGCGAGGCGCGAGAGCATCGGCACCGCGCGCGGGTCGAGGTCGCGCGAGGCCAGCTCGTCGCGCACGGCCGGGATCGCCACGATCCGCCGCTCGTCGAGGGCGACCGGGGATGCGCCGGGCGGCGCCCCGTTCCCGTACAGCGCCTTGAGGTGCGGGAGGGGGTCCTCCATGTTGCCGATGTTGTAGCCGCCGCCGAGGGTCTTCCAGACCTCGATGTGGGTGTGCTCCGGGCCGTCCGTCCACGGGCTGACCTTCGCGATCTCGCTGCCGGCGGCGACCGTCTGCCCCACGCTCACCGACCCCGGCGTGACGTGGCGGAACACCCACACCTTGCCGTCCGCGCCCTGCACCTTCACCGTGCCGCCGAAGATCTGCCCGGACGTCCCGCGCGACGCGCGCACCTCGACGACCTTCCCCGCGATCGGGGACCGGATCGGCGCGTTCTCCTTCGCGAAGAAGTCGTAGCCGGCGTGCATGTTGCCGTTCGGCCCGGGCGCGCCCTCGGCGTCGGGCACCAGGAACTCGGAGCCGTGCAGTTTCCCGCCGGCGTTGGTGTTGGTCATCAGCGCCGGGTCGATGGGCGCCGCGGACGGCGCGCCCGCGGCCGTCGGCGCGGGGAGGGCCTCGGCAACCGCGGCGGCGGGGGACGCGGGGGCGGCGGGCACCGGCGGGGCGGCCGGGACGACGGGGGCCGGCGCCCCCTGCGGGGCGGGCGCGGCCGGGGCGCCGGCCCCATTGGGGACCGCCCGGAACACGGCGCTGGCGCGCCCCGCGGATCCCACCGGGGCGGGCGTGGCCGGGGCGCCGTCCGCCGGGCCGGCGGCGACGCCCGCGCCGCCGCCCCCCTGCGGCAGCTCCACCTCGATCCGGTCCTTCAGGGCGTCGTCGGCCACGAATCCCTCGCCGGCGATCCGCCAGGGGGTCGCCACCCGGCTCGGCCGGGACGCGGGGTCGAGGGTGGACAGCTCGTGCGCCAGGTCCCGTGCCGCGACGTTGGTGGGGCTGACCGGGGCGCCGTTGACGCTGGTGATGACGACCCGGTCGAGGCCGCCCCCCGACGCGATGGACGACACCCCGATGTCGTAGCGGGATGCCAGCGGCGCGAGCGCCGGGACCGCGTGGGCGTCGACCGGGGCCGCCGGGGCGGGGGCCGGCGGGGACGCGACCGCCAGGGGCTGGGGCTCCGGTGCGGGCGCCACCGGCGGCGCGGCCACGGGCGGCGCCGCCTCGTCGGGCGCGGCCACGGCCGGGGGCGGCGCCCCCGGCGCGGCGGCGTGCTCGGCGATGCACGTGGGGCACAGGCCCATTCCCACGGGGCCGGGCTCGCCGCACGACGCGCACTTCGTGATCGCCGGCGGCGCCTGCGGGTCGCGCAGCAGGCACAACGGGCAGGGGGGCGCGTCGCCGCCCTGCGGTACCCCCGCGTCGTGGATCGCGGGCATCGCCCGCGACAGCGCGTTGGCCGCCGAGAACCGGTCGGCGCCGATCGGGCCCGCGCCGCCGCCCCCGTCCGCGCGCACATGCTCGACGAGCTGGGCCACCCCGACGCCCTCGGCGGCCGCCGCCAGCAGCACCCCGGCGAGGCTCGACCGCGATTCGCGCACCTCGAGCGTCTGGAACGCCCGGGCGGCCTCCCGCTCGAGCTCGTCGGCGACGTCGTCCAGGCCGATGCGCCGGCAGGTCGCGACCGGGGCGCGGCGGAACTCCGCCCGGAAGGCGTCGTCGGTCAGGATCCGCGCCAGCAGATCGGCGGCGACGACGCTATCGAGCGGCATCGGCCACCTCGCCGCGGGCAGCCCGCCGCCGCGCCATCAGCGGGCGGCCGAGGACGAACCCGACGGGGACGAAGAGCAGGAGATAGAACGCGCCGAGCACCACCCACACCACCTCCGGCGGTGCGATGGCCGTGAGCCGGTCGAAGTAGACGAGACTGAGGATTATCACGAAGCCGGCCGCGAGGACCATCCACACGAGGGATGCGACGCCGTAGACCGCGATCGCGCGGGACGTGTCGCCGGCCGCCGGCCGCTGCCCCGCGAGCCGGCGCGCCAGGCGCTCGCGGGCGCGCTTGCGCAGGCCGGGCTCGCCGAGGTGGTCGACCAGCATGTGGTATCCGTCGCGGTCGAGCATGGGGTTCAGGTTGTAGAACGCGCCGACGTACGCCGCCAACGCCACCTGGTAGACGATGTCGCGCAGGTTCCCGGCGTCGAGCGACAGCGCCACGAGCGCGGCGATCCCGCCGACCACCAGATCGCTCGCCGGTCCGGCGGCGCTGATGGCGATGCGGCGGCGGCGCGGCTCGAACCAGGCCGCCGTGGTGTCCACGAAGGCGAAGGGGATGCCGACGATCACCTTGACCCCCGCGCGGGGCACCCGCCGGCCGAACGACGCCATCGCCAGCCCGTGCGCCAGCTCGTGGACCGCGACCACCAGGAAGCGGCCGAACAGGAACACGACGCCGCCCAGTCCGATGCGGTTGGCCACGACGAACGGCGTGCCGCCGCGACCCACGATGAGCGCCGTGAACGCCGCGAGCCCGGCGATCGCGACCAGGGTCAGCGCGACGAGCCCCGTGCGGGTGAAGAACACCCAGCCGCCGCGGCGGTAGATGCGCTCGAAGAGGGCGCCCGCGCCCGCGAACGTGCGCTCGCGCGGCCGCGTGAGGCGTGCCATCCGCCCGCCGCCCGCGTGCGCGCCGGTGCCGTCCACGCCCTCCAGCAGCCCGCGCTCGCCCAGCGTCGCCAGCAGCCCCGCCAGGCGCGTGACGCCGGCCTCGCCGTACCGCCGCTCCGCCTCGGCCATCAGCTCCGGCAGCGACGTCTCGCCGTCGAGCATCTGGACCAGGGCGGCCTCGTCCTCGCCCATCCGGAGCAGCTCCGGCATGTGGTCGCTGGAGAGCACCCATCGCAGCCGGCCCTCGTCGGCCTCCAGCCGCTTCAGCCGCCAGCCGGGCCGCATGGCGGGGCGGAAGCCCGCCTGGGTGCCGGGCTGGCGGACCCGGGCGTGGCCGCCGGTGTCCACCACCACGCTGGCGTTGGCGGGCACCACGATCGTGCGACCCGCATCCGACGCGTCGCGGTGCTGCTCCAGTCGCAGGTCGACGTCGCCGACGGTGATCGTGGCGCCGTCGCGCAGGGTCGTCGGGCCGGACACGGGGACGCCGTCGAGCAACGTGCCGTGGCTCGAGCCGGCGTCCTCCAGGGTGGGCCCCCCGGCGCCCGGGCTGACCCGGGCGTGGGTGCGCGAGACGGTGCGGTCCTCGATCCGCACCGTGCTCTCCGGGGACCGGCCGATCGTCGTGACGCCCGCCACCGGCACGCGGCCGCCGCCCGGCAGCACGAGGTCGAAGGCGCCGGTGCGCCCGTCCACCGGGGCCCCGCACAACGGGCAGACCGCGTCCCTGCGGCCCACCTGGCGGCGGCACGCGCGGCAGAGCACCGGCCGCTCCGCGCTAGCCGGCGGCGGGCGGGGCCCAGACCGGGTTGCCCGAGGCGGCGTCCAATCGGCTGATCAGCGTCTGGTCGTTGGGCGTCGCGGGCGAGACCCGGACGATGCGCCCGCGCTCGTCGCACGTCGAGTTGCGCTGGGTGATGGCGAGCTCGCCGCCGTCCGGCCGCCACGCCAGCTCGCACGCGGCGACGAACGGCTGCTGCTGGGCCTGGGTGCCGATGACCCCGTTCGCCACGTCCACCAGCCACAGCGTGAAGGTGTTGCTGGTCCAGTTGGCCGAGAAGGCGACCTTCGTGCCGTCGGGCGAGAACGCGGACGACAGCACCTGGTCGGTCTTGCGGTCCTTGTGCATCCCGTCCGTGACGAGCCCCTGGTCGACCCAGTCCGTGGGGCTCGCCGACGACGGGACGGTCGAGGTCAGCAGCTGGAGCTCGGTCTGGGTGTCCTGGCTCGCGGTCAGCAGGATCGAGCGGCCGTCGGGGGACCACGCCGGCCGGCTGACGTTGCGGTCGCGGTCGGCGACGCAGCGCGGCTTCGCCTGGGTGGCGTCGATCGCGACGAAGCAGAGGTCGTAGTCGTCGGTGCGCCCGCCGCGGTTGGAGACGAAGGCGACCACCTTGCCGTCGGGCGAGATCGCGGGCCGGCGGTCGTCGAAGCCCTCGTCGGTGAGCGGGCGCGCGGACCGCGGGTCGGCCGGGTCGAGCACCCAGATCTGGCCGTTGGGGGCGACGCCGGGCGTCGAGCCCTCCTTGCCGCGGCGGTAGGCGATCAGCGGCGTCGCGAACGACGCGCTGGCCTGCTCCTCGATCTCGTCGCTGGCCGCGAGCGGCTGCACCGGCTCGCCGGTGGCGCCCCCGACGCGGACGATGTCGCCGTCCTGGTCGTGGATGACCGCCGGGTAGCCGCGGGAGATCGTGATCGTGACGGTCGCGCCGGGGGCGACCTCCGTCCCGCCGGCGGGGTCCTGGGACACCACGGTCCCCGCGGGGGCGTCGGGGCTGACCGCGCTGAGCACGCCGGGCACCAGGCCGAGGCCGGCCAGGGCGTCGGCGGCCTCGGCCTGCGACCGGCCGGTGAGCGCCGGCACGCTGACGCCGCCGCCGGGGGTGGGCGGGCTCGCCTGCGGCGCGGGCGTCCCGGTGGGCGCGGGGATCGCGACGGGCGCGCCGGGGGGCGCCGGCGTCCCCGGCGCGGTGGGCGTCGGGGCGGGCGTCGCGGGGGTGGTGGCGGGCGGCGGGGTGCCGCCGGGGACGGGCGGCGGGGTGACGGGTGCGGTCGGCGTCGCCGGCGCCGTGGGCGTGGTCGACGCGACCGCCGTCTCGGCGAAGACCACGTCGATCGCCGCCCCTGTCGCCTCCAGGCTGTCGGGCACCGGGATCTGGTTCGCGATCTTCGCGGCCGGGTCCGCCGCGTCGTTCAGGGGGCGGCCCAGCGTGAAGCCCGCCGCGGTGAGGGCCGCCTTGGCCTGGTCGGCGGTCTGGCCGGTGAGGTCGGGGACCGCCTTCTTCTCGGCTCCGGTCGCGACCTTGACCGACACGGCGGTGCCCTCCGCCGCCACGTCGCCCGCCGCGGGGGTCTGCTCGATGATGGTGCCGGGCGTCGCGCCGGGCGTCTCCTCCTCGAACGTCTCGCCGAGCGTGAACCCCTCCGACTCGAGCAGGCCCTTCGCGGCGAAGACGTCCGCGGACTTGGAGAGGTCCGGAACGGCCGCCTCGGACGTCCGGGTGGAGAGGAACCACACCACCGCCAGCACGATCAGCGGGATCACGATGAGCAGCCACCACGGGAGCCACGGCTTCTGGCGGAGCGTCCCGTTCACCGTGGGGCCCGGGACGTCCGCGCCCGCCGGCCGCGCCGTGACCTGGAAGGGGTGCAGTACCGAGCGGCCGATCCAGATCTGCTTCGGCGGGCTCACCCCGACCGTGGCCTCGATCGTCTCGCCCGGGGCGATCCGCACCGGACCGCGGATGGCGCGCCCCGTCTTCTTGTGCCGCTTCACCCACCGCACGACCTTGCCCTCGGCGCCGGCGGTCGCCCGGTCCAGGGCCTGCTTGGCCATCTGCTCCGGGTCGACGCGGCCCACGCCGGCGCCCTCCGCGCGCCGGTATGCCCGCTCCGCCACGTCCACGGCATCCCGCTTGCGCTTCTGGGGCGGCACCCATGGCTCCCGGAACGCGAACTCCATGCTGCCCTCGGGGTCCACCCCGGCCAGGTCCACATCGACGGGGGCGTTCGCGCGGTTGGTGAGGGTGATGTCGAACGTCGCCTCGATCCGCGCGGATCGCCGCTCCGGCGCGATCGCGGCGTCCAGCTCGCTGTAGGGGGCGATCTCGAGGGTCGCCGGCCCGGAGTGCACCTCGGTCCCGTGCGCGCGCGAGCGCGCCACGACGGAGATCTCCCACTCGCGGGCCTCGGCCTCGGCGGCGCGCGGCGGCGCGAGCCGCACCTCCACCTCCTGCTCGTAGGAGCCGCCCGCCGCGCCGAACGGCACCAGGTAGACCGTGGCGGGGGAGACCTGCGACCAGCCCTCGGGCAGGCCGGCGACCTCCATGTCGTAGTTGTCGACGATCCCGCTCTGGTTGCGCACGAGGGCGTGGAAGACGACCGAGCCGCCCGGCTGCACGGCCACCGCCACCCGCTCGCCGGCGTAGCCCTCCTCGTCTGGCGCGCGCAGCGCGATGAGGACCGCGTCGGGCTGGGCGGGTGCGGGAGGCGGCGGGGCCGCGGGCGGCGGGGGCGCGGACGGCGGCGGTGGAGCGCCGCCGGCGGGAGGCGGCGGGGCCGCGGCGGCGGGCGGCGGCGGGGCGGCGGCCGGCGGCGCGGCGGGGGACGGCACGGCCTCCTGGTGGCCCGTCGGGTCCCAGCGCAGGTACTCGCCGCAGTTGGGGCAGAAGTCGGGATCGTTCTCCGCGACCTGCCCGCAGGCGCGGCAGACGCTGCTCACCGGTCCTCCGGCCCGCGCCGCGCGGATCGGATCCGCAACCGGTACTGGACGTGCACCGGCTTCATGATCTCGATCATACGGGCGAGCCCCGCGGGCTCCTCCAGGGGGACGTCGCAGTAGACGACGAAACGCGGCGGCGGTGCGGGCGGCAGCTCCTCGACGCTCGTGGCGTGCACCACGCCGCCGTCCTCCTCGACCCGCAGCGGAAGGTCCGGGAAGGCGATCTGGAGCGCCTCCTCCAGGCCCTGCCGCGTCCCCCGCCGCCGGGCCAGGTCGGCCTGCTTGCGGACCAGCTCGCGCTGGCGGTCCTCGGGCCACGACTCGTCCAGCTCCACGCCCAGCCACGCCGCGATCAGGCCGAGGGTGCGCCGGTCGGTCAGGTCGGTGTCGAAGCGGGCGGGGAGGTTGTCGAGCGTCCCGACCACCGGGTCGAGGAGCGTCTCGAGCGCGCCGACGAAGCGCATCCCGAAATCGCCCTCCTGGTAGATCGCCGGGAGCCCCCGGCGCAGGTAGCGGCGCGCGGAGGCCGCCGGGGGGGCGACCAGGCCGTCCGGCGCCCCGCTCACAGCTCCGGGTGCTCCGCGCGGACGAGGTGGCGTCCGGAGGCGATCAGCTCGTCCGCCTCCAGCGCGATGTGGCTCCCCGCCTGCTTGGGCTGCTGCTCGCCGCTCTTCAGGTCCGTCTCGTACACGCGCAGGATCTTGACGAAGTCGACGCCCTCCACCTTGTGGATCACGCCGTAGAGCTCGCCCTGGTTGAGCGCCCGGCCGAACTCCCAGCCCGCGCCGCTGCCGTCCATGGCGCCGCCGACGAGGGGGTTGAGGTACGTGTAGAGCGCGTGGTTCACGTCCTCCTCCACCCGCCGCGGGTCGGCCCGCAGCGAGGCCTGGAGGTTGACGACGATGCTCACGCCCCGGTAGCGGGCGGGCAGCAGCTCGACGCGGGTGCCGATGAGGCGGCGCTCGTCGAGGTAGGCCGAGACCTGGCCGAAGAGCTCCTCGTCGGGCGTCAGCTCGTCGATGGTCAGCAGGCGGTCGGCGGGCTCGATCCGGGGGACGAGGTGCAGCCGCGCGACGCCGACGGTGTCGGGCGGCTCGACGCAGATGGCCCGGGCCACCCGCGGCGACGCCTCGCCGCAGAGGAACTCGAAGTCCTCGCCGGTCACGGCGCGGTACCGGGTGCGGATCTCCATCGCCGCGCGCTGCCGGGCGGCCTCCAGGCTCTCGGGGTCGACGCCACCGGCGGCGGCGTCCGGGTTCACCACCGACGAGACGGTGGGGATCGCGCTCTTCAGCACCGTGAGGGCCCCGGCCGCGACGTTGCCCCGGCGTCCGCCGCCATGGCGGTAGCCGGCCATCCGCAGCCGGGCGCCCTTCGCCGGCACCATCCCGTACTGCCGCCAGGCGCCGTCGCCGGTGCGGATCGCGGGGCCGAAGGCGACCTCCCCGCTGGCCAGGTCGAGGGCGTAGTGGGGGTCGGAGGGGCCGCTCTCCGCGAACGACTCCCGCAGCTCCCACCGGCGCCACTGGGTCGACTCCGGGTCGAGGACCTCCAGGCCCTCCTCGCCGTCGAGCGCGAGCACGGGGGCGTTGCGCAGCCGGAACGTCTGCCCCGGCGTGCCGTCGCTCTCGCCGATCTGCTCCTCGTCCACCCGGACGCTGTGGGCCGCGGGCACCAGGGCCCCGAGGGGGGACGCGGTGATGGAGTAGATCTCGGGCGGGTGGGAGAACGTGGCGGCGGGGGCGCCCGCCCGGGTGGTGTCGTCCAGGCGGCAGCGGAGCCAGAAGGCCCGCGTGCCCGCGACCGTCGCCGCGTCGTGCGACGCCGGCACCTGGAGCTCGACGACGCCGCTGCCGTAGTTGAACCCGCCCGTGGTGTCCTCGAGGACGGGTGCCAGCGCGTAGCCGCCGGGCGCCTCGCCGGACGAGACCTCCCACTTCAGGGGCGGGTCCTCCGGGTCGACGCCGGCGCCGCGGGCCTGCGAGCAGTCGACGTCCACCCGGATGACGAGCCGCTCGAGCGTCGACTCGAATCCGAGGTACAGCGCGTCGCCCACCGCGGGGGGCATCCCGAACGGCAGCTGGTCGGGGCCCTTCGGCCGCGCCACGCCCGCCGCGACGCCCACGTCCTTCGTGGCGGCGCCGCGCTGGACGATGTAGCTCGCCGGCCGGATCGCGGGGATCGTGACGTCGTCGAGGGTCTGGAAGACGACCGGCTCCTCGCCCGGCGACCGGGGGGTGGAGACCTCGGTCGTGGAGGCGGGGATGAAGACGGGCCCCGTGGGCGGCGCGGCCAGGCGGAAGCGCAGCTCCGCGCGGGCCGCGGTGGCCGGCTCGAGGGCGATCCCCAGCAGGTCCATCAGCGCGACGTGCAGCTTGTCGGGGATCCGGTTGAGCCGGTAGATGACCATCTCGGTCATCCACGCGAACAGCTCGATCAGCGTGACGCCGGGGTCGGACACGTTGTGCTCGGTCCACTCCGGGCAGCTCTGGGCGATCCGGAGGCGGGCCTCGTTGACGAGGTCCTGGAAGTCCCGGTCGTCGAGCGGGACGGACGGCAGGCGGGTGCTCACGTCACTCCTCCGCCGGGATGACGTAGAAGGGATAGACCAGGTTGCGCACGTCGTTCGTGGCGCGCAGCTTGTATTCGATGTCGATCACCACCACCTCGTCCAGCACGCCGCCCTGCGTCGTCCGCTCGACGGACATCTCGACGGTGAGGACCTCGATGCGCGGCTCCCAGCGGTCGAGTGCGATGCGGACCTCCTGCTCGATGCGCCCGACCAGGTATGCGTCGACCGACTCGAACACGTGGTCGTGGATGCCGCAGCCGAACTCGGGGCGCATGGGGCGCTCGCCGGGCGCGGTCCCCAGGATCACCTGGATCGCCTCGCGGACGTCCTCGTCCTCGTGGGCCAGGGCGAGCCCCCCGCGCGCGTCGACCCGCAGCGGGAACGCGAGTCCGGATCCGAGGAGCGCGCCCATCAGCCGAGCTGCACCTGGGCGCCCTTGACGGACAGGGTGCCGTTGGCCTGGAGGGACATGCTGCCGGTTGCCTTGATCGTCAGGCTCGACCCCGCGTCGATCGTCATCGCGGCCGACGACTTGATGGTGATCGAGCCGTCCTTTTTGAGTACGACGGACGCGTCGCCCACCTTCACGGTCAGCTCGTCCACCGCCTCGAGCGTCATGGACTTGTCGGCCTTGGCGCCCACGGTCTCCGCGCTCCTCAGCCGGAACGAGCCGTCGGTCTGGGCGAGGTCGCCGGGGGTGTCCTCGCCGTTCCAGAGCGCGCCGATCACGAAGGGGCGGCGCACGTCGCCGTGCTCGAACGCGACGAGCACCTCGTCGCCCACGTTCGGCGTCATCAGCAGGCCGCGGTCCTTCCCGGCGCCGGGCGCCGCGATCCGGGCCCACCAGCCCTCCGTCTCCTCGCCCAGCTCGGGGTACTTCACGCGCACCCGTCCGAGGCCCTGCGGATCGTCGTTCTGGGTGACGAGCGCCACCTGCACCCCGCCCGACTCCCAGCCGGGCCGCTGCGAGGGCGTGAGCAGGTCGACCAGGCTGCGGGGCGAGTCGCCGGAGACGCGGAAGCGGGTCTCGTAGCCCTTCGTCCCGCGGAACACGTGGACGGTGGAGGTGACCCGGTAGGTGCCGCTGAAGCGGGTGCCGACGCCCTCCACCTTCAGCGTCGAGCCCGCCCGCATCTTGGGGGCGCCGCGGCACGTGCCCTCCGCCTCGAGGAAGCCGTTGGTGATCCGCGACATCACGGTCTTGGCGAGCGCGTCGGCCTCCTCCTGGTTGCCGACCGGGGCGTCGGAGATCGTGATCGCGCCGCCGCCGAGCGCCGACGCGACCTTGTCGCGCCCCACGCCGATCGTCGAGCGGGTCGGCTCCGGCTTGGCGGTCGCCTCGATCGCGCGCTTGGCGGTGTGGTCCCAGCTGCGCACCACCACCTCGTCGACCTGCTGCACGCCCGTCAGGCGCGGCCGGAAGGTCTGGAGCTCCTCGCCGTAGCGCAGGATGAGCGGCTCGCCGCCGGCGTCCCCGCCGCCGCGCCTCCGGAACCGCAGCTCCTTGTCGAGCACCACCACCTCGCAGCCGACCCGGTTGGCGAGACGCCAGAGGAACTCCCAGTCGGTCTCGTTGCTCTGCTGGATGAACGGCTGGGTGCCGCCCGCGTCCTCGACCTCGGCCGCCTGGAGCCCGGCCCGCTGGCACACCTTCCGCACCACCTCCGCGACGCTCGTGTCCTGGTAGGTGGCGTTGCGGCGGGTGCGGTTCAGGGCGTGGGAGTGGTCGTAGCCGCGGGCGACGATGGCGATGCCGTCGGCGCGGAACTCCGGCTCGACGGCGGTGATCTGGCCCTTGATGAGGGGCGTCAGGAGGTTCGCGTCGGGACCGCCGATCCGGATCTCGATCTCCGACCCCACCTCCAGCGGGTGGGTGTCGACGTGCTTCAGGCCCGGGTCGGAGACCCGCACCAGGAAGGCGTCGGGGAGCGTCAGGTTGTCCTCCACGCGGACCTCCTGCAGCAGCGGCGTGAGGGTGGGGTCGAGCGGCTGCCCGGCGACGAGGATCTCGACGCCGGCGACGCCGGCCGTCTTGCCGTTCACGGCCACCGGCTCACCCGAGGAGGGTCGGGATGGACAGGACGGTGCCGCGAGGCAGGCTGAGCGGGTCGTCGATGCCGTTCGCCTCGGCGATCCGGCGCCACAGCGTGGGGTCCCCGTAGGCCTGGTGGGCGACGCTCTGCAGGCTGTCGCCGTCGCGCACCACGTGGGTGCTCAGGCCGGCGGTGCCGCGGGTGGTCGGGTTCTGCGGCCCCTTGCCGACGGTCGGCTCGGCCTGGAGCAGCGAGATCTTCGCCTTGGCCCGCACAGGGGTGCCGTTGGGCCGGAACATCGTGAACTGCACCGAGAGGCTGTCGCAGACCGCGACGAACGTCGTGGTGGAGCCCCACCCGAACTCGATCGTCGGCGGGCGCCCGCTGTTCTTGCCGGAGGCGTACTTCTTGTCGACCGCCATCGCCGCGAACAGGGCGTTGGTGATGCCGCGCACGTCGCCGCTCGCGTGGTCGGCCGCGTCGAACAGCAGGTCCAGCGTGAGCTTCTGCGCGTCCGCGCCGCCGAACTGGGCGGTGGGCAGGCCGGATCCCACCACCGGCTCGACCTTCCACTTGTTCGACTTCGTGATCGTGTACTCCGCGGGGTTGAACCAGCAGTCGATCTGCTCGCCGCCCTCCACCTTGAGGTACGCCTTCGTGAGGTTGTCGGGGATCGCCATCGCGTCGTCCTCAGACCGACTTCAGGCCCTGGTGGGCGATCTCGATGGTCTCGATCGCGGCGCCGTCGGGGTTCGCCTTGAAGTCCGGCCCGGTCCACTTGACCGGGAACGCGCCCACGAACGACCAGGTCCGCACCGGCTTGAGGGTCCGGTCCAGCATGGTGAGGGTCAGCTCGCGCCGCTCGATCTGCTCGCGGCACGCGGCGAACCACTTGGTGAACTCCTCGTTGCTGGTGATGCCGCGCTTCAGCACCAGGTTCGCGAACTTCACCCGTCCGCGGAGCTTGTGGACGAAGTCGTTGACCCCGCCCTCCTTGTACTCCTCGACCTCGTACTCCATGGAGAGT
This sequence comes from Miltoncostaeaceae bacterium, assembly GCA_036826475.1. GTDB lineage: Bacteria > Actinomycetota > Thermoleophilia > Miltoncostaeales > Miltoncostaeaceae > Miltoncostaea. Next base: position 16,159 of record DAISWG010000069.1, read on the forward strand.
CCGGAGACCTCGGTGAAGAAGCCGATGGTGGCGCCGGCCTCGACCTGGAAGAACATCCCCACATAGGGGTCCTCCGTCGTGCCGCCGGGGCCCGCGTTGCGTGTCGTCACCGGCCCCTCCTAGTGTCCGAGGTCGCCGAGCAGGTCGCCCATCCGCTCGCGCTCCGCGAGCAGGTCGCGCCGGAGGCGCTCGACCACCGCCTCGTAGATCTCGTCGGCGTTCGGCAGCGCGCCGGCGGCGGCGCCGAGCAGCCCGCCGGCTCCGCCGGGCAGCGCCCCGCCCACCGCCTGCACGGCCTGCCGGGCCGCGTCGCCCGGGGAGGGCAGGGACGACAGGTCGGGGAGGTCGGACAGCGAGGGCGCCGACGGGATGTCGGGCATCGACGGCGCCGGGGGCAGGTCCGGGAGCGCGGGCATCGCCGGCACGGCGGGCATCGACGGGACGCTCGGCATCGACGGCGGCTTCGGGAGCTCGGGCATCCGGAGCCGGGCGAGCCGCCGCGGCGCGCCCGACCCCCCGGGCGCGGCGGGCGCGAGGGACACCGTGGCGAGCCCGCCGGCC
>DAISWG010000070.1:0-15724 GCA_036826475.1 Miltoncostaeaceae bacterium
GGAGCAGCGGTTCGCCGCCGGGGAGTCACCGGCGGTGGTGATCACCCAGATCCGCAGGCGGGAACTTGATCGGCCGGGGCCGCAGCAGCCCCCGACGGTGCAGACGATGCGCCGCTGGTTCCGCGACGGACGATGGCGCGGACCCGGGGGTCCAGGAGGAGGCGGCGGCGGGGCATCCCCCTCCGCGCCCCCGGGGTCACCCGGGCCGGACGAGGACGACGGTGGGGGCGGCGCGCTCCAGGACCGCGTCGATCTGGGCCTTCGCACCGTTGCAGGGCGTCTCGCGCCCCGCCTGGATCACGATGGCGTCGTAGCGCTCCGCGGCGACGGCGTCGAGGACGGCCTCCGAGAACGACCGCGCCCGCAGCCGCCTCGTCCCGACGGCGGCGACCCCGGCGACGCGCCCCTCGTCGGCGCCCCACCCCACGTCCCACGCGGGGGGACCCCCCGACTCGAGGGGCTCCGAGTGCGGGACGACCGTGACGGAGGCCAGCACGACCTCGCCATCCGAGCCCGCCAGGGCGGCCGCATGCGCGAGGGCCTCGGCAGGACATTCCAGCTCACTGGGCACCAGCACACGACGCCTGATCATCACGCTCACCCCCGGGAAGGCTCGGCGGGCCAGACGGCCGAAGCCTACGTGCGCGGGCGGCGGCGCGTCATCCCCCGTCCGGCCGTCCGAACGTCCGGATCCCGCCCACCCACCGGGGAGTGCGGACGGGGGCCCGGAGGCGCACCGTGGGTCCATGGAACGGACCGCGCTCGACGACCTCGGCCTGGCCGCGCTCGCGCTGCTCCGCACCGCCGGGTGGGCGTACGGCCTGCTGGTCGCCGCCGCCGCGGCCACGGCGCCCCTCGACACCCCGCCCTCCCTGGCCGCCGGGCTGGTCCTCCCCCTCGCCCCCCTCATCCTCACCGCCGTCGCGTGGCACCTGCTCGCCGCCCGCGGCCGCCGCCTCCGCCCCGTCCCCTTCGCGGTCGCCGCCACCGCCGCGTCCGCCGGGGCCCTCGCCGTCCACGCCGCCGGCGGGGACGGCCTGACCGACGCCGCGCTCGCCGCCCTCGCGGTCGCCGGCACCGCCGTCGCAATGGCGCTTCTCGGGCCCGCCGACGGGGCGTGTGGTACCACCCGCCGATGGCCACGCGACACGGAGGGGCACCCGAGCCCGACGCCACCCGCCCCGCCGACCCCCGCGTCCGGCGCGACAACGCGCGCCGCGCCATCGCCCTGTTCCGGCCCTACCGCCTCCGCCTCGGCGCCGTCCTCGGGCTCATCGCCGTCGCCGCCGGCCTCGACATCATCTCGCCGTTCCTGCTCCGGGCCGTCCTCGACACCGCCATCCCGGAGCGCGACAACGCCCTCCTGACCGCCCTCGTCGGCGGGATGGTCCTCATCGCCGTCGTGACGGGCGTGCTCGGCGTGTTCCAGACGCTCCTGTCGAACCAGGTCGGCCAGCGGGTGATGCACGACCTCCGCTCCGCCGTCTACCGGCACCTCCAGCGGCTGTCGCTCGCGTTCTTCACCCGCACCCGCACCGGCGAGGTGCAGTCGCGCATCGCGAGCGACATCGGCGGCGTGCAGAACGTGGTCACCTCCACCGCGACGTCCATCGTCTCCAACGTCACCACCGTCATCGCCAGCGTCATCGCCATGTTCTTCCTCGACTGGCGGCTCGCCGTGTTCTCCCTCGGCCTCCTGCCGTTCTTCGTCGTCCTGACCCGCCGCGTCGGCGCGCAGCGGCGGCGCATCACCACCACCCGCCAGGAGACGATCGCCGACATGTCGAGCATCGTGCAGGAGTCCCTGTCCGTCTCCGGGATCCTGCTCGGCAAAACGATGGGCCGCTCCGACGCCCTCGCCGACCGCTTCGAGACCGAGTCCGCCCGGCTCGCCGAGCTGGAGGTGCGGCAGCGCATGGCCGGCCGGTGGGTCATGGCCTCGATCGGGACGAGCTTCGCCGTCATGCCCGCCGCCGTCTACTGGTTCGCCGGGCAGTCGTGGGCGGGGTCGGCCGTGACGATCGGCACCGTCGTCGCGTTCACCACCCTCCAGGTGCGCCTGTTCCGCCCGATCATGTCGCTGCTGTCCGTGCAGATCGACGTGCAGACGGCGCTCGCGCTGTTCGACCGCATCTTCGAGTACCTCGACCTGCCGGTGGAGATCGCCGAGCGCCCGGACCCCGTCGTGCTCGACCGCGCCACCCTTCGCGGCGAGGTCGCCTTCGAGGACGTCTCGTTCTCCTATGGCGGCGCCGAGCGCGCGACCCTCGACGACGTGACCTTCACCATCCCCGCCGGCACCACCACCGCGGTCGTCGGTGAGACCGGCTCCGGCAAGACGACGCTCGGCTACCTCGTCGCCCGCCTCTACGACGCCGACGCCGGGCGGGTCACCATCGACGGCCACGACGTCCGCGACCTCAGCTTCGCCTCCCTCGCCGACGCCGTCGGCGTGGTGTCCCAGGAGACGTACCTCGTGCACGCGACCGTGCGGGAGAACATCCGCTTCGCCCGGCCCGAGGCGACCGACGAGCAGATCGAGACCGCCGCGCGGGCCGCGCGGATCCACCACGTCATCGCCGCCCTCCCCGAGGGCTACGACACCGTGGTCGGCGAGCGCGGCTACCGCTTCTCCGGCGGCGAGAAGCAGCGCATCGCGATCGCCCGGACCGTCCTGCGCACCCCGCCGATCCTGGTGCTCGACGAGGCGACCAGCGCCCTCGACACCGAGACCGAGCGCGCCGTGCAGGAGGCCCTGGAGCGCCTGTCGGAGGGGCGCACCGTCATCGCGATCGCCCACCGCCTGTCGACCGTGCGCGACGCGGAGCAGATCGTGGTGCTCGACCGCGGCCGGATCGTGGAGCGCGGCACCCACGACGAGCTCGCCGTGCTCGGCGGCCCCTACGCCGCCATGCTCACCGGGGCCGGCGAGCTCGAGCCCGCCTGAGCCCGGCGGAGCGCCCCGTCAACCGCCGCGGTCGGCGTCGCGCAGCGCGCGGATGCCCGCGGCGATGAACACCACGGCCCGGTCGACCGCCGCCAGGGCCTCGGCGCGCCACGCCTGGAGGTCGGCGGGCGGGCAGGCCTCCTGCCCGTACCGGTCCAGCGTCTCCAGGATCGCGGTCGTCGCGGCCGCCGCCATCCGCGGCTCCAGCGCGTCGGGCGGGCGGCCGAGGTCCTTTGCGATCGCGTCCGCCAGGAGCTCCCACACCCGCTCCTTGTTGCGCGCCTTCAACGCGCACAGCCCCTCGTCGGCGGCGATCACGCTCCCGCGGACGCGCATCTCGGTCTCGCGGCCCGCCCACTCCCCCAGCATCTCCTCCATCCAGGCGCGCAGCGCCTCCGGGGCGGTCTCGTGGTCGGGGCGCCCCGTGATCCGTGTCTCCAGCCGCCCGAACCACTCCGCCTGGTCGAGGAAGATCAACTCCTCCTTCGACGCGAAGTAGCCGAAGACGGTGCGGGGCGAGACGTCGGCGGCGGCGGCGATCTGGGCGATCGTGGTCGCGGCGTAGCCCTGGCGCGCGAACAGGTCGAGCGCGGCGGCGGCGATCGCCTCGCGCGTCTGGCGCTTCTTCCGCTCGCGGAGGCCCTCCGGCTCCGGATCGAGGGCGGGCGGCTGCGGGGCGGTCGTCAAAAGTTATCCTCGGCGTAACTTTGCAGGCTCATACATTTTGCATCGTCTGCTAGCTTCCCGCCCTTCGACCGGTCACCACACGATACGGAACGGACGATGTCGAACCTGCTCGCACGACTCGCGCGATCCCTCACGACCCACTGGAAGCGGAGCCTCGTGGCGGCGATCGCCGTGCTCGTGCTCGTCGGTGCCGCAGCCGCCGCCGGCGGCAAGGCCGCCGACGACTTCTCGGTCCCCGGGGCCGAGTCGCAGAAGGCGGTCGACCTCTTCCGCGCGCACAGCCCCGCCTTCGCCGGCGCCGACGCCCAGCTGGTGTTCAGCGTCGACCAGGGCACGCTCCGCGACCCCGCCAACCGTCAGGCGATCCAGGGCGCGCTGGACGAGGTGGCCGCGCTCCCGGACGTGGAGGAGGTGTCCGACCCGTTCGCCGACGGCGGCACCATCTCGGAGGACGGCCGCATCGCGTCGGTGGACGTCCGCTACGGCGTGGAGGTGACCGACCTCGAGTCGTCCGACGGTACGGCCCTGGAGGACGCGGCGCGCACGGCCGAGGCCGGCGGCGTCGACGTCGCGATGCGCGGGCAGGTGATCGACCTGGCCTCCCAGCAGGACGCCCCCGTCGGCGAGCTGATCGGCGTCGCGGTGGCGATCGTGCTGCTCACGCTGCTGTTCCGCTCGCTCGCCGCGATGGCCGCGACGCTGATCGGCGCGCTGATCGGCGTGGCCGTGGGCCAGATGCTGCTGGGCGCGCTCGCCCAGCCGCTGGGGCTGCCGGACTTCGCCACCATCATCGCCGTGATGCTCGGGCTGGGCGCCGGCATCGACTACGCGCTGCTCATCATCGCCCGCTACCGCGAGCAGGTCGCCGCCGGCGACAGCGTGGCCGACGCGTCCGCCAAGTCGGCGGCCACGTCGGGCGCGTCGGTGGTGGCGGCCGGCCTGATCGTGATGGTCGCGATCGCCGGCCTGCTGCTGATCGGCATCCCGCTCATCGGCAAGCTGGGCCTGGGCGCCGCGATCGGCGTGGCGGCCGTCGTCGTCTCGGCGATCACGATCCTGCCGATCATGATCGGGGCCCTCGCACGCTGGCTGAAGCCCAGGAAGCCCGAGCACACGCGGCCGTCGGAGGGCTTCGAGCGGTGGGGCCGCCTGGTGACCGCCCGGCCGTGGGTGTCCATCGTGCTCGGCGTCGCCGTACTGATCGTGTTCGCCCTGCCCGTCATGAACATGCGCCTGGGGCAGCCGGACGACGGCAACCAGCCGACCTCCACCACCCAGCGCCAGGCCTACGACACGCTGAGCGAGGCGTTCGGGCCGGGCTCCAACGGGCCGTTCCTGCTCGCCGTGGACACGCCGAAGGGCGACACCGAAACGGCGGCGCAGCTCACCGCGCTGGAGGACGCCGTGCGCGCCACGCCGGGCATCGCCTCGGTGGCGCCCGCCCTGCCGAGCGCCGACGGCGAGATGGCCACCATCTTCGCGACGCCCACCACGGCGCCGCAGGACTCCCGGACCAGCGACCTGCTCGCGACGCTGCGCTCCGACGTGATCCCGGACGCCGTCGCCGGCACGCCCCTGCGCGTCTACGTGGGCGGCAACACCGCCGGCTTCGAGGACTTCTCCGACAAGGTCGCCTCGCGCCTGCCGCTGTTCATCGCGGCGGTCATCGGCCTGTCGGTCCTGCTGCTGATCATGGCGTTCCGCTCGCTGCTGATCCCGCTGGTGTCGGCCGTCTTCAACATCCTGTCGGTGCTCGCGGCGTACGGCGTGGTCGTCGCGGTGTTCCAGGAGGGCATCGGCGCGAGCCTGATCGGCGCCGACAGCGACGTCCCCGTCGTGTCGTTCGTCCCGGTGATGCTCTTCGCGATCCTGTTCGGGCTGAGCATGGACTACAACGTGTTCCTGCTCTCCCGGGTGCACGAGGCCTACAACGAGGGCGACCGGCCGCGCGAGAGCGTCATCCACGGGATGTCGCGCATCGGCAAGGTCATCCTGTTCGCCGGCCTGATCATGGCGTCGGTGTTCCTGGCGTTCGTCACGCAGCCGGACGTCATCGCCAAGATGATGGGCCTGGGCCTGGGCCTCGCGATCCTGATCGACGTGCTCATCGTGCGCCTCGTGGTGGCGCCGGCCGTGGTGACCCTGCTCGGCGACCGGGCGTGGTGGCTGCCCGCGTGGCTCGGGCGGATCCTCCCCAACGTGTCCCTCGAGGGGCACCTGGTGGGGGGCCGCGACGGCCGGGCGCCGTCGGAGCCCGAGGCCGCGGCGTCCCCGGGAGCCGGCTAGCGCGAGCGGCCCGGCCGGGCCCCGCCGGCTGAGGCCAGGCCGGCGTGGTACGCCAGATCCTCGGGGTCGGCGCCCTCGCCGCGCAGCACCATCGCGCGGACGAGGGTGGCCAGGAGCAGGTCGGCGAACGCCATGGGGTCCAGCCCGTCGCGCGCCGCCCCCTCCGCGACGCCGCGCTCCAGGATCCGCCGGAGCCGGTCGCGCCGCGGCCCGAGGATGCGCCCGTCGAGCGACTCGGCGATGAGCTCGTCGGTGGCGGCCTCGAACAGGGCGGAGCGCAGGAACCGCGACTCGGGGCCTGTGACCAGGAGCTCGCGATCTTCGAGCAGCGCCGCCCGGAGGGCCTCCTGGAACGTCGCCCCCGCGGGGTCCCCGAGGCTCCCGTCCAGGTCGGCGATGGCGGCCGCCATCACGTGCCGGCGGTCCGGCCACCGCAGGTAGATCGTCGGCTTGCCGGTGCTGGAGCGGTCGGCGATCGCGGACATCGACGCCCCGTGGATGCCCACCTCGCCCGCCACCTCCCTCGCGGCGGCCAGGATGCGCTGGTCGGCCCCGGGATCCCTGGGGCGACCGGGCGTACGCTTCGGGGCGGATTCGCCCATTCACCGCTCCCGTGTCGTGTTACGGATTTCGCCCCTCGCGGCGTGAGTCTACGCAGGATGCCCGCGCAACCTGTTGCGGATGGGTGCCGGACCTGCGCGGGATGTCTCGGCCGGCGAATGTGACGGTTCGCGCGTTGTAGACTCGGTTGGTCACGGTTCGTGTCCAGGAGGAACCCGTGTCGTCCAGCACCGCCGAGCGGGTCCACGCCCTCATCCGAGCCGTGCCCCCTGGGCCGGTGAGCTCGCGGAACCGTGCGCTTCTGGTGCTGTTGGCCGCCGGCGGCCTGCGCTTGGAGGAGGCCCAGCGGCTGCGGATGGAGGACGTGTGTCCGGTGTCCGGCGACGTCACGGTTCGTGACCGGCGCGGCCAGCCCCGCGGGACCGCGACGCTCGACCCCCTGGCGAGCGCGGTCGTGGACGTCTGGCTCCACGAGCGCGAGGCGATGGGCCTCGACCGCTCCGCGCCGCTGCTGTGCACGCTGGCCGGGGGACGCGTAAGCGACGCCTACGTCCGCAAGCTGCTGGCGACGCTCGCCGAGCGGGCCGGCGTCGACCCGTTCACCACCCGCAGCCTCCGGTTCACGCTGGTCGATGTGACCGGCACTCCCGCGGAGCCGCGCGGCCAGGGCTGATGCCGGACCCCCTTGCCCGGCGGAACCGCACGGTGGGAGGGTCGCGTGAATGGCCGAACGGATCACGGTCGCGGTGCTGCAGGAGCACGAGGTCGCACGCCTGCTGGACGAAGCGGGCGATTCGGCGGCCGGGCTGCGGATGGCGGCGCTCGTCGCGACGCTGTACCACGCATGCCCGCGCCTCGGCGTCGCCCTGGGGATGGACGCCGCCGACGTCGACGTGACGGCCGCGCGCATGCGCCTGCGCGGGCGACGCGACTGGGACGTGCCCCTGGACGAGGCGCCGCTGGCGCGCCTGTCGCGCTGGATCGCGTGCCGCGCGGCCTACGGCCTCGGGTCCGGCCCCCTGTTCTGCACCTTCGACGGCGCACGGCTCGACGACTCCTACGTGCGGCGCGAGCTGGGGGCGCTGGGACGGCGCGCCGGCGTGTCGGCGCCGGTCAGCGCCGAGGCCCTGCGACGGGCGGGCGTCGCGCGCCTGATCGCCCGGGGCGTGGACGACGACCGGCTGCAGCAGCGGCTGGATCACGGCCGGGCGGGCGTCACCGCCCGGTACCGGCGGCGCCTCGAGCCCGCATCCGCGTTCCACCACGACCGCGAGGCCGGGCACCTCATGGCCCCGTGGCCCGCGCGGCCGAGGCGCGACGGCGACGAGGTGTCAACGTAGGTGGTAAGTATCCCTTCTCTGTAGAAGACATGCCATGCTAGAGCAGCATGGCAAGCAGGGATCAGGGCGCAGCGGCGAGTGGATCGATGACGAGCCTCTTCACGCTGGAGATGAGTACTTCGCAGAGGGTGAGGACGTCCATGTCCACGCCGCTGATGCCTACGTCGATGGCCGCCTTGAGCTCCACGTTCATGTCAGCGGGGGCCTCGCATCGGATGATCTCTGCCTTGTTCTCGAGCCGTGTGCCGGGGCGGTACGGGAAGCGAGCCTTCCGGACCCTCCCATCGTGAGCGATGTACGGGGGGTCCCTGACGCCGGTTGCGATGGGCAGCAGGAGTCGATGCTTGTCCTCGTTGGAAAGTCTGTTGAGCAGAGTGAGGTAGTCGTTGGGTCCGTAAGGTCGGTGGTACGGCTGAACGCTCTCAATGAATGCCCTGTGGTCCGAACTCAGACGAGCTATGCGCTTCTCGCCGATGACCTGGAACTCGCAACGGTCGGTGAAAATCGGGAACCCAGTCGTCCCGTTGGGCCGTCTTGCGAGCGCCCAGACGAGGTGATCGAGAGAGGCCCTGAGGTTCTGGATGAAGTCCCCCAGGACTACCGCGATGACCGGGTCCGGCTGTCTCGTGATGACCGCCGTAAGGCGGTGCTCGACCCAATCATCCGAGCAAGGATTCTGCTCATAGGCGACACCGTTGAACTCTCCTTCGCGGAAGGCCACTACCTCCCGCCGAAGTTCCTCCAAGTGGTGCTGCGCCCGGTCGAGTTTGGCTCGCACGCCGCTCAGATCGGGAGGCATCCGCTACCGTCCGAACATGGAGCAGGAGCCGAAGGTGCAACCAGAGCAGACCACCCCGCAGGGCGAGAGGATCCCCATCCCGACCCGCGCGGAGGTGCTTCGTGACCTTCGCAAGGTTGCGAAGGCCCCCGAGCCCTCAGACGGCCGGACGGACGAAAGCAGCACGCCGAAGCAGTAGCCGGAACTGGGCCTCACCGGAGGTCTTGTCCCGGTGGTTGTACCGCCAGGCGTACTCGTTCAGGTACCCCTGCAAGTGCTTCGCAGAGACGGCGTGGTGCGTCCCACCGATCCCGCGCTTCACCAGTGACCAGAACCCCTCGATGGTGTTCGTGTGAACGTTCCCGCTCACATAGACGCCCTGGGAGTGCGCGATCTTCTGGTGGTCGTACCCGGCCTTCCCGAGCGCCTGGTAGGAGTTCAGTTCGTCGGTGAAGACCGACGCCGACGGCAGCACCCGCTTGATGACGTGGGGCAGGAGCGTGACGCGGCGCACGTTCGGCACCGTGACGGCGACGACGCGGCCGCCGCGCTCAACCATCCCGAGAACGGGGGTCTTCTGCTTGTCGCCCTCGGCGGGCCGGCCACCACGGCGAGCGTTGCGGCGCTTCCCGCCGACGTACGTCTCGTCGATCTCGACCTCGCCCCCGAGGTCGGCGTCGTCCTGCCCCATGAGTTCGTTGCGGATGAGGTGGAACATCCGCCATGCCGTCTTGTACGTCACGCCGATTTCACGCTCCAGCTGCTTGGCGGAGATTCCGCAGCGGGTGCTAGTCATCAGGTACATCGCGTAGAACCACAGGTGCAGCGACGTGGACGACTTGTGGAAGATCGTCCCGGCGGTCGGGTGGATGTGGTGACCGCACCCGGTGCAGGTCCACGACTGGCGCTGCGTCGCCGTCTCGTACCGCTTGAAGGCGCGCACGACTTCGCACTTCGGGCAGATCGTGTGCGTCCCGTCGGGGGCGTAGCGAGTTCGCCACAGCCAGGCGAGGCACGTCGCGTCATCAGGGAACTCGCGCACAAACTCCATCAGCGAGTAACGCGAATCAGACGACGCTGCGCGCTTGGGACGATTGCGATCTACAGGAGGCATGGTGGGATCCTCCCATAGAGCACTTATACAGTCAAGGGATACTTACCACGTAGGTTGACAGGCCGTCGGGGTGTCAACGATGGTTGACGCATGGCCCGGCAGATCGAGATCCCCGACGCCGACGACCCCGCCGAGGCGCTGGCCGCGGTCATCGCGCTGCGGCGCCTCGCGGACGGCCTGGAGCGCGCGGCGGTGCGCCGCGCGATCGGCGCCGGCTGGAGCTGGACCCAGGTGGCGGACGCGCTGGGCGTGACCCGGCAGGCCGCGCACAAGCGTCACGCGCACCGCCTGGACGAGGACGGACGGAGGGACCGGACGTGAGGCTGCCCAACCCGGTGCGGGAGATCCGCGCCATCAACACCCTCCTGGCCGGCGCCGACGCGGCGGCCCGCCGCATGGGCGACGCCTCGCCGGGCCCGGAGCACCTGCTGCTGGCCGCGCTCGAGATGGACGACGGCACCGCCCGCCGCGCGTTCGCCCGCGCGGGCGCCGACGCCGACGCCTTCGAGACGGCCGTCGTCGCACAGCACGCCGCGGCACTGCGCGCCATCGGCGTGGAGCCGGTGGCGCTCGATCCCGCCGACGTCGACGCCGGCCCCGCGACGGGCGTCTTCCGATCGACCCCGGCGGCGCAACGCGCCTTCCACGAGGCGGTGACGCTGTCGAAGCGGCTCACGCCGTCGCGGCTCCTCGGCGCGCACGTCGTGATCGCGGTCGCGCAGGAGGAGCAGGGCACGGCCGCGCGCACCCTCCGGGCGATGGGCGTGGACGCCGCCGCGCTGGCCGCCGCCGCGCTGGCGGAGGCCGATGCCACCGCCGCCCGCGGGCGGGCGAGGCCGCAATGATTCAAATCTTCAAAGATTTGACGTTATGAGGTCCATCGCCGATACTCCCGCGCGCGGTTCCGTCGTGCGGCGACGGGTCGCGAGGGCGGGTGGGCTGAGCCGCTTCCCTATCAGCCCACCCATGCCCTCACTCCGGGGCGGCCACGGCCCGCGGCCGCCGGATGATCCGAGAGGGGCGAGATGACCGACGGGGGGACGGACGGGCGGGCGCCGATCGACGTCGCCAGGGCGGAGTTCCTCCGCGTGCTGGGGCATCCGGCGCGCGTCCGGATCGTCGAGTTGCTGCGCGACGGCGAGCGGAGCGTTGGGGAGCTGCAGGCCCACCTGAAGCTCGACTCGAGCGGCACGTCGCAGCATCTCGGCGTGCTCCGGCGGCAGGGCGTGCTCGAGTCGCGCCGGGAGGGCACCAGCGTCTTCTACCGCGTGCGCGACCCCCGGACCTTCCAGCTCCTGGACTCCGCGCGGCAGATCGTCTCCTCCTCGCTGGAGGCCGCCCAGGCGCTGCTCGCCGAGATGGCGACCCCGCCGCCGCCGGCCCGGCGCGACCGGGGGGGCGCCCCGGACCGCGGGCCGGCACCGCCGGGGGGGCGGATCAGGCCGGGCCGCTGAGCCGCGGGTGCGGGTCGGACAGCCACCCCAGGCGCTCCTGCGCGCTGAGCGCGACGACCTCGGCCAGGAAGCGGCCGTCCGGCACCTCCGCCAGCGCGTCGAGGGCCGCGACCGCGGCGCGGAAGCGGGCGCCGACCTCGTCGGTCCACTCCGTCTCCTCGAAGGCGGCGGTGATCACCTCGACGACGTTGCCCCAGCGCAGGTACACGGTCGGCTTGCCGACGCCGGCGTGCTCGGCGATCGCGGTGATGGAGGCGGAGCAGACGCCCGCGTCTGCGACCACCTCCCGTGCGGCGGCGAGGATCCTGCCGTCGAGGGCAGGGTCGCGAGGTCGGCCACGTCGGCGTGGCCGCTCGGGGGTGGGCGGCATGCGCTCTCCATCTGGTCCGGGATGACCCAGGCGTCGGGAGCCTGGGTACGACGATCACCGTGAGGATGGCGGAACCGGGCGGGTGGCGCCACCCCCGCGGGGCGCCGCCGGGCGCTCGAACGCCCTCAGGCATCCAGGGGGACGCCGGGCGGGGCCTGGCCGATCCTGACGACGCCGGCCTCGTACGCGAGCACCACCGCCTGGGTCCGGTCGCGCAGCCCCAGCTTGCGGAGCAGGTGGGTCACGTGGCTCTTGACGGTGTGCTCGCTGAGGACGAGCGCCCGCGCGATCTCGGCGTTCGAGCGCCCCCGGCCGAGATGTCTCAGGATCTCGGTCTCGCGGGCCGTCAGCTCGGACAGCCCCCGGGCCGGCTCGGCCGGCGAGCTGCTCACGTAGCGCTCGATCAGCCGCCGGGTGACCGACGGCGAGAACAGCGATCCGCCCCCGGCGACGATGCGGATCGCGGCGACCAGCTGGTCGCCGCCCGCGTCCTTCAGGAGGAAGCCGCTCGCCCCCGCCCGCAGGGCGCCCAGGACGATCTCGTCGCTGTCGAACGTGGTCAGCACCAGCACGCGCGGGCTGTGCTCGTCGACGACGACCCGCCGGGTCGCCTCGATGCCGTCGAGCCCGGGCATCCGGACGTCCATCAGCACCACGTCCGGGCTCAGCCGGGCGGCGAGGTCCACGGCGTCGGCCCCCGTCCCCGCCTCGGCGACGACCTCCATGTCGGGCTCGGTGCGGATGATCATCCCGAAGCCGTGACGCACGAGCGCCTGGTCGTCGGCCAGCAGGACCCGGATCATGCGCGCGAGCCGTACGGCAGCAGGGCGCGCACGGCAAAGCCGCCCGTGGGCCGCGCCCCCGCCTCCATCTCACCCCCGAAGGCCGCGACCCGCTCACGGATGCCGACGAGGCCATGGCCCGAGCCGTTCCGGTGCGGACCGTCGGCGAGGCCCCGGCCGTCGTCCTCCACCGAAACCTCGACGGCCGCGTCGCGATAGCGGACCAGCACGCGCGCCCTGGCGGGGCCCGCGTGACGGAGCACGTTGGTGAGCGCCTCCTGCGCGATGCGGAACGCCGAGACGTCGACGCTCGGCGGAAGGGGCTCGGCGAGGCCCTCCACGACGATCTCCACGGGCAGTCCCGCGACGCGCATCTGGTCGGCCAGGGCGTCGAGCTGGGCGACGCCCGGGGCCGGGTCGAGCGCCGGGTCGTCGTCGGTGGTGCGGAGGAGGCCGACCAGGCGCCGCATCTCGTCGAGCGCCTCCCGGCCGGTGCGTCCGATCGTGGCGAGCGCGCGACCGCTCTCGTCCGGGTCGGTGGGCAGGAGGCGGGCGGCGCCGTCGGCCTGGACCACGATCACCCCGAGCGCGTGGCCCACGACGTCGTGGATCTCGCGCGCGATCCGGACCCGCTCGTCCTCGACGGCGCGCCGCGCGAGGTGCTGGGCGCCGTGCTCGAGGATGAGCGCCCGCTGCTCGAGCCCGCGCTCGCGCTCGCGCCGCCGGCCGATCGCGCGGCCGAAGACCCACGGCACGGCCGCGAACACCACGTAGCCGACGATGACGCCGGCGTCGAAATCGACGTGGTCCAGGTCGTCCAGGATCCACGCCGCCACCAGCGCGACGGCCAGGGCCATCCCCGCGCGCCGCGTCGCCGGACGCGGGCTCGAGGCCACGGTGTAGACGGCGATGAGACCGACGAGGGCCCACGCGAGGCCGCTCTCGCCGTGCGGGACCAGGTCCCACCGCGGCGAGCGACAGCGCGACGACGCCGGCGAGGAACGCGAGGGGCGCCCGGCGCCGGAGCGTGACGGCGCCCCCCATGAGCACGGAGAGCGCGCCGCCGACGAGCCGCTCGGACCCGGACAGGCCGTCCGCCCCCACGAGCTCGAGCAGCAGCATCGCCCCGACCGCGGTGCCGAGCGCGGCGTCGCCGTAGCGGGATGCCGCCGATCGGATCGCGCGGACGGTGGCTCGGATCACGGGTCGAACGTAGTCGGGCCCGCGGCGGCCGGTCAATCGCTCGCAGGTACCGGTCGGCGGCGCGTCGATCGGTACGTCGGAGCGACACGCTCGAGCGGGCCGGGGGATGCGCGGGCGGAACGCCGCGGACCAGGCTGGCGGCCATCCCAGCCCGCGTCCCGAGGAGCGTTCCCGTGAAGCATCCAGCCCTGATCGGCGTCGCGGCGGCCACCGCCGTCGCGGCCCTCGCAGCCGTCGCGTTCACCGGCAACGCCCAGACCGGCGGACGAACGATCGTGCTCAGGGAGTCCACCGCCGGCTCCCTCGTCAACTTCACCGACAACCCGCCGCGCTCCACGGAGCGGCGCGGCGCGCCGATGGCGTCGCCCGGCGACGGGCTCGTCGTCTCCACGCGCCTCACCGACCCGGCCGGAGCCCGGGCGGGCCGGCTGGAGGCCACCTGCACCGCGGTGACCCGCGGCCGGGTGCAGGACGGCGCCGTCTTCCTGTGCACCGCGGTCGCCCACCTCGCCGACGGCGACCTGTTCCTGGCGACCCGCTTCGCCCCCGTGGACGGACCGAACGACGTCCGCGGCGCGATCGTGGGCGGCACGGGGGCCTACGCGGGGGCGCGCGGCGGCTTCACGGCGCTCGGCGCGCCGAGCACCGACACGTTCACCATCCTTCCCTGAGGCCGGCGCGGCCCGCGGTCAGTCGGGGCGGTGCACCACCATCACGGCCGCCCCGAAGTGGGTCACCGTGGCCGCGGCGACGCTGCCGGAGAGGTGGCCCAGCAGCCCGGTGCGGTTGTGCGAGCCGAGCACGATGAGCGTGGCGCCGTGCTCCCGCGCGGCGCCGACGAGCCCCTCCCAGGTCGGCGCGGCGTTGACCGCCAGGCCGCGGGCGCGGAAGCCCGCGGCCTCGGCCAGCGAGGCCCCGCGCGCCGCGACCTGCTCGGCGGCCTCCCGCACCTCGTCGGCGGCCGCCGCGTGCAGGTGCTCGCCGTCGACCGGCGTGAACCCGACGTCGGCGGGATGCCAGACGCAGGCGACGATCGCCTCCCGGCCCGGCGCCAGCTCCTGGCCGGCGCGCTCGATGGCGAAGGCCGCGAGGTCGGAGCCGTCGTAGGCGACGAGGACGGGCGCCATGTCAGTCCGCTCCTTCGGTCACGGCCTGGGCGGGCAGCCTGGTCCGCCGCAGCCGTGCCAGCAGCGGCGGCGAGTACCAGGCGGACGAGCGGCCCGCGATGAAGCCCTCGATGTCGGGGGTCTGCGGCCGCGCGCCGCTCAGCGCGTAGGTCGCGACGGCCAGGACGCCGCCGCCGACGGCGAGCGCGAGCCCGATCCAGAGGGAGATGGTGACGCCCTCCACCAGGTCGTCGCTGACGGACTCCGCGAAGTGGAAGAAGATCGGCGCGACCATGAACGCCGCGACGGCGCGGAAGAGCTCGACGATGGCGAACACCCGCTGCAGGTTGAGGGCCCGCAGCGAGAAGCCGGCCACGAACAGCGCCGGGGCGACGGTCGCGCCGAGCCCGATCCCGGTGAGGAGCGAGGCCGTCAGCGCCAGGGGCTGGCTCGACGGCACCTGGATCAGGAAGACCGCGATCCCGGCGGCCAGGAACGCCATGCCGATGAGCGGCAGCCAGTGGATGAAGCTCTTGTCCAGGACCATCCCGAGCACCACCGCGGTGATCACGGCGCCCGCCGCCTCCGGCAGGTACAGCAGGCCCACGTGGAGCGGGCTGTAGCCGTCGGAGAGCGCGGCGGCGGTGAGCGCCGTGGCGGAGACCGACGCCGCCGCCGCGAACAGGGCGACGATGATCCCCGCGATGGGGATGGAGCTGGTCAGCATCTCGCGGATCGTGAGCAGCGGGTTCCTGGCGCGGTACTGGTAGACGACCAGCCCGATGATCGTGAGCAGCCCGCCCACCAGCGGCAGGATCGCGATCGGGCTCAGGAAGGCGTTGGTGAGCAGCTGGGCGGCGCCGAAGAAGGCGGCGACGCACCCGACGGTCGCCAGCGCCAGCGCCGGCACGTCGACCGGCGCCGAGGGGTCGGCGGGCGGCGCGTCCTCGAAGGTCAGCAGCGACAGCACGAGGGCGGTCAGGGCGATGCCCGAGACGATCCAGAAGAGGGGCCGCCACTTGTCGGCCTCGGCCTGGAGGCCGCCGATGGTCGGCCCCAGCGCGACGGCGCCGAAGATGCACATGTTCATGATCAT
>DAISWG010000071.1:0-15309 GCA_036826475.1 Miltoncostaeaceae bacterium
AGCGTGACCGCGGCGGCGACCATGACGAGCACGACCACCGAGATCGCCACGCCCGCCGCCGTCACGAACGGGATGCCGGCGACGGCGAGGCCGAGGATCGCCACGAGCACCGTCCCGCCCGCGAACACCACCGACCGTCCGGCGGTGGCCACCGCCAGCCCGACCGACTCGACCGGCGCCATCCCCTCCGCGAGGTGCTCGCGGTGGCGGGTCACGAGCAGCAGCGCGTAGTCGATGCCGACGCCGAGCCCCACCATCGCGGCCATGGTGGGGGCCCAGCTCGGCACCGCGATGACGTGGGCGACCAGCGGCATCGCGCTCACCCCGAGGGCGAGCCCGAACAGCGCCAGCAGGATCGGCACGCCCATGGCCACGACCGATCCGAACGCCACCAGCAGGATCACCGCCGCCGCGGCGACGCCGGCCAGCTCGCCGAGGCCGCTGTCGGGCTGCTCGAACGCGAAGAACAGGTCCCCGCCCGCCTCGATCCGGAGAACGCGCCCCGGCCCGCCCGAGCGCGCGGCGTCCACCGCCTCGGTCAGACGCCCGAGGTCGGTGGCGTCCAGCTCCGCGGTCACCGGATACTGCAGGCGGACGATCGCGACCCTCCCGTCCGCCGACACGGCGTCGGCGGGATCGGTGGCGGCCACGACCTTGGGAAGGGCCGCCAGGTCGTCGCGCAGCTCCCGCGCGGCGGCCAGTGCGGGCCCGCCGGTCTCGAAGGTGGCGTCGCCGCGCGGCGTGACCACCACCTGGGCGGTCAGGCCGGCCGACCCGGAGCCCGAGGCCTCCAGCAGCTCGGTGGCGCGCTGCGAATCGGTGCCGGGCACGCTGAAGCCGTCGTCGAGCCCGCGTCCGAAGGCGGCGGCGGCGGAGATCACGAGCGCCGCGAGCACGACCCACGCGGCGATGGCGACGAGCGGTCGGCGCGCGGCGAAGCGGCCGAGTATCGCGAGGGTGCGGGACATGCGGAGCGCTCCTCGGGAGGCGGGATCGACTGCGGCCGATGCTCCCCGCCCGGGGCGCGCCGCACATCGGACCTCCGGCTCGATCGCATCCGGCCGGACGGGCGATCCGCATGCGGCACTTTCGGCCGATCCCCGCGCCGCGCCGCCGTCCTACGATGGGGCCGTGCGCGCCTTCCTGCGATCGTTCTGGAGCGAGCCCCGGGTCCCCGACCCACCCCGGCGGGTGTGGCGCGACTGGGCCCTCGTGGCCCTCCTGGCGCTCCTGTGCATCGCGGAGGTGGTCCTCCGCCAGGACCTGCCGTACCGCTGGCTGTCGTTCGCCGTCGCGCTCGCCGGCGTGCCGCTGCTGCTGTGGCGGCGC
Organism: Miltoncostaeaceae bacterium; assembly: GCA_036826475.1. Lineage (GTDB taxonomy): Bacteria > Actinomycetota > Thermoleophilia > Miltoncostaeales > Miltoncostaeaceae > Miltoncostaea. The sequence continues at coordinate 1,330 of DAISWG010000071.1, forward strand.
ACGCACCCGCTTCCGGTCGTCGCGGCGATCTTCGGCGCCGCGGTCGTGATGGACATGCCGTGGATCCTCGGGGGTGGCGACCCGCCCGGGCTGTTCACGATGGTCTACGTGCTCATCCCGGCGTACGCCCTCTTCCGCTGGGGCTCGGGACACGAGGCGCTGATCGGCCTCGGGATCATGCTCGTGCCCGCGACCCTCGCGCTGGTCCTCGACTTCACGAGCGTGAGCGAGGCGGTCATGGGCTTCGCCGTCTTCTTCCTCGCGCTGGCCCTGGGCGTCGCGGTGCGCTCGCGCACCCGGGAGCGCGTCAGCCGGATCGACGCGGCGCGCGCGAAGGAGCGCGAGGCGCTGGCCCGCGACCTGCACGACACCGTCGCGCACCACGTCTCGGCCATCGCGGTCCGGGCCCAGGCGGGGATCGCCACCGCACCCGCCGACCCGGAGGCGGCCGTCGCCGCGCTGCGCGTCATCGAGGCCGAGGCGTCGCGCACGCTGACCGAGATGCGCACCATCGTGCGCAGCCTGCGGACGGACGGGCAGGGCGGCACCGCCCCGCTGCCCCGGCTCGGCGACGTGCGCGGGCTCGCGGACCCCGCGACGCCCGGCGGCCCCCCGGTCCACGTCGAGCTGCACGGCGACGACGCCCGGGTGCCGGAGTCCGTCGCCGCGGCGGCCTACCGGCTGGTGCAGGAGTCGGTCACCAACGCCCGCCGGCACGCCCGCCGGGCGAGCCGGATCGACGTGACGGTGCGCGCCGACGACGAGGCGGTCATCGTCGAGGTGAACGACGACGGCGAGCGTGCGAGCGTCCGGGGGGACGTGGGCTTCGGCATCGCCGGCATGGTCGAGCGCGCCGAGGGCCTGGGCGGCACCTGCGTCGCCGGGCCCCGCGCGGGCGGCGGGTGGGCGGTGACCGCGGTGCTGCCGCTGCGGGGGGCGTCGGCGTGAGCACGAGCATCCGCGTGGTGGTCGCCGACGACCAGGAGATCGTCCGCACAGGTCTCAGCATGATCCTCGACGCCGATCCGGGCATCACGGTCGTCGGGCAGGCGGCCGACGGCGAGGAGGCGGTGGCCCTCGCCCGCAGGCTGCGACCGGATGTCTGCCTGTTCGACATCCGCATGCCCCGCCTCGACGGCGTCGAGGCCACCCGCCGCCTGGCGGGCCCCGGCGTCGCCGATCCGATGGCCGTGGTGGTCATCACCACCTTCGACCTGGACGAGCACGTCCACGCCGCCCTCAAGGCCGGGGCGCGCGGGTTCCTGCTCAAGGACGCCGGGCCCGAGCTGCTCGGCCAGGCCGTGAGGGCAGCCGCCGCAGGCGACGCCCTCATCGCCCCCAGCGTCACCGCCCGCCTGCTCGCGACCTTCGCCGCCGCCGGCCCCGCCGCACGGCCCGCCGCGCCCCGCGAGCCCCTGACCGAGCGTGAGGAGCAGGTGCTCGCGAGCCTCGCGCACGGCCGCACCAACGTCGAGATCGCCGCCGAGCTCCACATCAGCCTCAGCACGGTCAAGACCCACATCGCCAACCTGATGGGCAAGCTACGCGCGCGGAACCGCGTCGAGATCGCCATCTGGGCCCACGAGAACGGGCGGGCCGGATCGGGAGGTGGCCCGCCCAGCTGAGCGGCCTGGCCCCGCACCGCGAGCGTCGGATGTCTGACCGCAGGAGCGTGGCGGGACTGCTCGGGCCCACGGGGCGCCCCCGGGGCATCTGCGGCCGATTCTTGGGCGATCCGCGGCGTGTTGAGCGGGGCGAACCAAGCCCTCGCGGCTCTCATGTTCGACCCGTGACAGGGCGCGCACGATCGGGGAACTCCGCCCGCGCGAGCTTCCGCATCGATACGAGATGACGCATGGAGACTGCGATCGCCGAAGCCGGGACACCCCGCGGGGTGGCGGGACGACGACGTCTCGGGGTGTCGCTCCGGCGACCAGGATGAGAACCGAAGGGGCCGGGCGGGTGTGATTTCTCGCGGCGCAGCGCAGGGATGCCACAGCAGACCGGCTGTGACCTGCGCCGAGCTTCGGCGGCGCTCATGACCTGGGCAGCAACTGCCGATCGCTGGAAGGAAGCGACCTCACCTCCGAGGAAGGGGCGGCTTGGGGGACCTCGACCCAGCACTGGCGCGCTGGCTCTCGACCAATGCCCCTGTGGCTGTCGTCATCTGTGACGGGGCCGGCGGGGTCATCGCGGCGACCCCCCACGCCGAGCGACTGCTGGGCGCGTCGCCCGTGCCGGACCTGCTGGCAGTGGTGCGCGAGGAGTCGCGTTCGGGACTGATCGCGCGTCTGGCTGAGGCGCTCGTGGACGGCGACGCGGCCGATCCCCGCGCCGGGGAGGTGGCGACGCTGACCGAGCCGCCGAGGGTGTTGTCGTTCGAGGCTTCGGCGGTGAGCGCACCCGACCGGCCGGGGCTGCTGGCCATCGCGCTGCACGATGTGACCCTCCATCACCAGCGGGTCGCCGAGGTATGGCGTCAGGCGACCACCGACCCGCTGACCGGGCTCGCGACTCACGGCCTGTTCATCGATCGGCTCACCCAGGCGACGCGTACGGCGCGGCCGGGGCAGGTGGCGGTGCTCGACCTCGACCACTTCAAGTCCGTGAATGACCTGCACGGGCACGGGGCGGGCGACGAGGTGCTCGTGGAGATCGCCCGCCGACTCCGTCGCGTCACGCCCGAGCGCCTCGGGGCGACGATCGCCCGGATCGGCGGTGAGGAGTTCGCCGTACTGCTGCCCGACTGCGATGCCGCGGCGGCCGCTTCGCTCGTGCAGTCCATGCTGGACGCGATCGCGGTTCCCCAACAGGTGGGCGTCATCACCGCCTCGGCCGGCGTGTCGCCGGTCGTGCGCCGTAGCGGCCGCCGGCCCGCGCCGGTGGTCGCGGCCGCCAGCCTGGCCCAGGCCGACCAGGCGCTCTACGCCGCCAAGGCGGCCGGCAGGGCGCGGATGCTCGTGTTCGGCGACGACGCGGTGACCGCGCGGCCCGGCGGGGCGGGCGAGGTGGCGGCGTTGCGACGCGAGAACGCGGCGCTGGCACAGGAGGCGCGTACCGACGCCCTGACCGGCGCAGGCAACCGCCGCCGCTTCGACGAGGACCTCGCGGCTGCCGATGCCCGCTCCGTGCGGCGCGGGGTCCCGTATGCCGTCGTGTTCCTCGATCTGGATGAGTTCGGGCTGGTGAACAAGGCCTGGGAGGACGAGGCGGGCGACCGCACGCTGACGCTGGCGGCGGAGACGATCGCGGACGCGATCCGGGCCGGCGACGCCCTCTACCGCTACGGCGGAGAGGAGTTCGTCGCGCTGCTGCCCGACGCGACGCGCGAAGGTGCCCTCGGGGTCTGTGGGCGGATTCGTGCCGCGCTTGCACGGCGGGCGCTGCCGCACCCGACGCGCGGACGGGTCTCGGCGAGCATCGGCGTCGCCTCCAGCGCCGACCACGAGCCGGGTGCCGCCCATGCCGTGGTCACGGACGCGATCAGCGCGATGCGCCGGGCGAAGGTGGCGGGCCGCGACCGGATCGTCTCCGCCTGGCGGCCCGGAGACGCTCCGGGCGTCCCGCGCGAACTGCTCATCGAGGACCTGCGCTGGGACGACCGACGCTGACCGACGCCGCGACGCGCGGATCGCGAAGGAGCCGGACGCGTCCCTTCCACCGGTGGGCGGCCATCCGGGGTCACGCAGCGTCCGCCGCGGTCCCGGGCGCCCACGTGGATGGGTGACGGGGGTCTCGTGGGCTAGGGTCGGGGGCGGTGTGCCGGGAAGGCTGGTCGGCGATCCGTCGTCGACCCCTCCCAGGAGCAGCCATGCAGGCCCCGCCAGGCCCGGATTCGCGCGACCCCCGGGGCACCGTCGCGCCGGCCGGGATCGCGCCGCCCGTGCGCCCGCCCTGGTCGGCCAGCGAGCGCACGGTGCCGCGCCGGGTCATCCGTCCGGTCCGGCGCTTCATGCGGCTCGAGATCGCCGGCGGCGCGGTCCTCCTGGCCGCGTCGGTCGTCGCCCTCATCTGGGCGAATCTCGCGCCCTCGGCGTACGAGGCGTTCTGGGCCACCGAGCTGACGATCCGCCTGGGGGAGTGGTCGCTCACCGAGGACCTGGGTCACGTCGTCAACGACGGCCTCATGACCATCTTCTTCCTGGTCATCGGGCTCGAGGTGAAGCGCGAGCTCGTGCTCGGCGAGCTCTCGACCGTCAGGGCGGCGCTGCTTCCCGCGTTCGCCGCGCTCGGCGGGGTCGTCGTCCCGGTGCTCATCTTCGTCACCCTCACCGCCGGCGACGGGACCGCGCGCGGATGGGGGATCCCGATCGCCACCGACGTGGCCTTCGCCCTCGCCGCGCTCGCGGCCCTTGGCCGCCGGGTGCCGACCGCGCTCATGGCCTTCCTGCTGGGCGTGGCGGTGGTGGACGACATCGTCGCGATCGGGGTCGTCGCGGTCGCCTACAGCGATGCCCTCGCGTTCCCCTGGCTCGCCGTCGCCGGGGTCGGTCTCGTCGCGATGTGGAGTGCCCGCCAGCTCGGCGTCCGTCATCTCGGCGTCTATCTCGTGCTCGGGGTGGCGGTCTGGTTCGCGGTCCTCGAGTCGGGCGTGCACGCGACCATCGCGGGGGTCGCGATCGCCCTGCTCACGCCGGTGCGCCCATTCCAGACCCCGTCGGTCGTGAGCCGCGAGGCGGTGCTCACCGCCCAGCGCACCGACGACCATCCCGCCGTCCCGGACGGCGACGCCGGCGAGTGGCGCCGGCTGGCCTGGCTGTCGAGGGAGGCCGTCTCCCCGCTGACCCGCCTGGAGCATGCACTCCACCCGTGGTCGAGCTTCGTCGTGCTCCCCATCTTCGCGCTCGCGAATGCGGGCATCGTGATCGACCGCGGTTCCATCGACGCGGCGACCGGGAGCCCGGTCGCCGTGGCCGTGGCGCTCGCGCTCGTCGCGGGCAAGGCGGTCGGGCTCACCGCCGGCGCGGCGCTCGCCGTCGGGCTCGGCCTCAGCCGGCTCCCGCGGTCGGTGCGCTGGCTCCACGTCGTCGGCGTGGGCCTCCTGGCGGGGATCGGCTTCACGGTGTCCCTGTTCATCACCGAGCTGGCGTACGCGGACCCGGATGTCGTGGACTCGGCGAAGCTCGGCGTGCTGGCCGGGTCGGTGGTCGCGGCGATCCTCGGGACGCTGTTGCTCCGTGCGGCGTCCCGAGGCCGTTCGCGGGCCACGCGACCCGGCCCCGCGGTCAGTCCTCCGCCGCCAGCTTGAGGGCCTCGCGCAGGAAGTCCTGCGCCTCGGGTGGGATGACCTGGTACGAGACGTCGGCCCCGCCCGCCCGGAACTCCTCGATCGTGCCGGCGATGATCTGCGACGAGGAGTCGTCGGCCAGGATGAACAGCCCGGCCTCGGAGCCCTCGATGTAGGACCCGATCTGCTTCATGAGCGCGTCGCTCACGCCGCTGTCGCGGGCCTTCCCGACCACCGCGCCGGCGCCCGCGCCGACGGCCGTCGCCGCGATCACCGCCGGGGCCGCGACCAGGCCCACCAGCAGGCCGATCGCACCGCCCCCGAGGGCGCCCCGCTTGACGGTCACGCCGCGCGTCTGGTGGATCTTCACCTTCCCCTTCTCGTTGCGGTAGACGAGCGCCGCGTCGTCCACCGAGATCGCCCCGGCCTCGACGGCGTCGTCGATGCGCTCCAGCGCCTCGAGCCCGACCTCCTTCGACGGCACTCCCACCATGATCAACTGCATCGTTCCTCCTCCGTTCGGGCGCCCCTCAGTACGACGGCGGCCGGGCCTCGTGCCAGTGGACGGTGAGCGCGAGCAGCACCGCGACCCCGAGTCCGATCGCCAGCAGGCTCCACAGGGGGTACGTCGGGAACCAGGCGATCTGGCCGATGGCGTTCACGATCACCGCCACGATCGCGAACCAGCGGCCCCATGCGCGTCCGGCGAAGAGGGCCAGGCCCGCGAGGATCACCACCACCCCCCAGACGATGAGGGACCAACCCCACGTCGTGTAGTCGGTGGTCACCAGCAGGTCCTGCGCCGGGATCAGGTACGTGCTGCTCTTGTTGAGGGCGACGAGGCCCTGGACGATGTCGAGGGCGCCCATCGTCAGCATCACCGCCGCGGCGAAGACCACCCATCCGGTCCACGCCGTCGGGCGCCGTACATCGATGGCCATGGCCCACCTCCTGTCGAGCCGCAGGGACCGGGACCGCCCGCCCGGCTCCCGCAGGCGGCCGCTTCCCAGGCTCGTCCTCCTCTGCGGCCGCCGCGACCGGGCCGCCCCTCACGGAGGGTGCGGACAACCACGCGCCCCACCGGCGGGCCGCCGCCCCCTACCGGAAGCGGCCGGCCTCCCGGCGGAGGAACGCCGGCGACGGGGGATCCATGGCCAGCAACTCGGGGATGCTGACCGAGCGCCACCCGTTGGCGCGCATCCACGGGATCAGCCGGTTGACGACCATCTGGGTCTGCCCGCGGTTCTCGTGGAAGAGGATGATGTCGCCGGGGGCGATCCCGTTCTTGATCGCCGAGAGCATCTCCGCGTAGCCGGCGCCCGCCGAGTCGCCGCTCTCGACGTTCCAGAGCACGGTGATCATCCCCAGCTCGCTCGCCGTCCGGTCGATCTGCGGCGTGCGCGCCCCGTACGGCGGGCGGAACAGGCGCACCCGCTCGCCCGAGGTCGTCTGGATGACCCGCTGGGCGCGGGCGATCTCGTCCCGCATCCGCGCGGCGCCCAGCGTCGGCAACTCCAGGTGGTTCCAGGTGTGGTCGCCCATCGCGGCGACCGACGTCTCCACCGCGGGATCGTCCGGGTAGCGCACGACGCTGCGGCCGCAGAGGAAGAACGTCGCGCGCATGCCGTAGCGCTCCAGCGTCTCGACGGTCGTGCGGCTGTACGGCCCCGGCCCGTCGTCGAAGGTGAGGGCCACGACCTTCCCCGCGTTGCCGGGCGTGCGGTAGAGGGGGACGCCGACCGTCCGCACGGCCTCCACCGCGGCCACCTGCTCCTCCGGCGTCGGCGCGTCGCCGCCACGGGCGCCGGCGGGCACGGTGGGGGTGGGGGCCGTCGCGGTCGCCGGGGCCGTCGTCGTCGCCGGGGCCGTCGCGGCCGGCCGGTCCGCCGTCGTCGTCGCCGCGCTCGCCCTGCCGCCGGACACCGAGGGGCCCGTGCGCGCCACGACTCCCGCGAACGCCGCCCCCGCCACCACCAGCAGGGCCGCCACGACGCACGCGGCGACCAGACGGCGGCGGCGGACGCGTCGCCGGCGCGCGTGGCGGCGCGCATCCGTGGCGGGTGACGGGTCCGGTCCGTCCATCAGCCGGCGACTCAAGCACGGCCCGCGGACGGCGCCATCATCCCGTCGGTACGAGATGGGCGCCGCCCGCGGGCGGCGTCAGGGGCGCGGCGTCAGGCCGGCGGGCCGTCCGGGATGGCCCCGAGCTGCTGCATCATCCCCAGCGCGTCGAACACCCCCCAGTGCTCGGCCACGCGCCCGTCGGCGCCGAAGCGCATGATGTCGATGAGCTGGACGTCGATCCGCCTGCCGGTGGCGGGGATGCCCATGAACTCGCCCTGCTGGGTCCCCGTGGTCGTCGCCCGCGCCACCGCCTTGTCGCCATCCACCAGCACGTCGTCGGGGTTCATCTGCATGTCCGGGAACGCCGCGCGCAGCATCCTGAAGAAGGCCATCACCCCGTCCCGGTCGGGGGAGAGCCCCGGCAGGTCCTCGTGCTCGACGAAGTCGTCCGCGAGGAGCGCCCCGAACCCGTCGATGTCGCCGGAGTTGATCAGCTCGTAGATGCGTCGCATCGCGGCTGCGTGGTCCATCGCACACCCCCAGGTGGAGCCGGATCGGACACCGTGTCCCCGTCGCCCACGATCGGATCCGAGACGCGAGGGATCTGTCAAGCGGGATTTCCCCCATCGTCACGGCGGGTTCCGCGGGCTCAACTGCTGGGCCCGGGGGCCGATCAGGTCCGTGTGGGACGTAACCTGACCGGACGCCGTGCGCGTCTCCTGGCGCTGCTCGCCCTGGGCGCGGTCGTCGCCGCACCCGGCGTCGCGGCGGGCGACCCGCCGGACACCACGCCGCCGGACGTGTGGGTGTCGGGCGCGACGGGCGCCTGGAGCAACGCCGCATCCGTGACCGTCACGGCCACGGCCGACGACCCCGGATCCGGGGTCGCCACCGTCGAGTACCGGACGTCGACCGACGACGGGTCCACCTGGACCGCCCCGGCCGCCGGCGACACGGTCGACGTGACCGCCGAGGGGACGACCCTCGTGCAGTTCCGGGCGACGGACAACGCGACCAACACCTCCGCCTGGTCCGCCGCGACCCCGGGCGCGGGCGGCAGCGTCCGCCTGGACCGCACCGGGCCGACGGCCCCGGGCGCGCCGCCCGACCAGGTGGCGGGCGTGATCGCCTGGTTCGACGCCGCCGACGCGTCCACCATCACGGCGTCGGGCAACGCGATCAGTCGCTGGGCCGATCGCAGCGGCCACTCGAACGACGCCACCCAGACCACTCCCGGCAACCGGCCGACCACCGTCGCGGCGGTGCAGAACGGGCGCGCCGTGGTGCGGTTCGCGAGCGGCGGGGCCCAGTGGCTCTCCCTGCCGTCGCTGGCGCCCCGCGCCATCCTGGTGGCGGGTCGCAAGCAGGCGCTCGGCAACGCCAACGTCATCATCGGGGCGAGCGGAGCGAGCGACTCGTACCTGGCGTTCGGCACCTCCAGCGGCCTCGGCAACGCCATCGCCCAGAACGGGTCCGGCGCCGCGCTGGCGCCGAGCGCGAGCGAGGTGTCGTGGCAGGTGCTCGGCGGGATCGACACCGGCTCCACGATCACCGCCTACCGCAACGGCGCCGCCGGGTCGCCCGCCGCCACCGGCGGCGCGGTGTGGGCGGTCGACGGCATCGCGGTGAACCCGAGCTCGACCTTCCGCCTGGCCGGCGACCTGGGCGAGGTCGTCGTGTTCGACCGCGTGCCCACCACCGCGGACCGGCAGCTCATGGAGGGCTACCTGGCGTGGAAGTGGGGGACGCAGGCCAGCCTCACGCCCGGCCACCCCTTCGGGAGCGCCTCCCCGGGCGCCTACGGCGGCTCCAACACGTGGAGCACCAGCGGCCCGCGCACCGTCTCGGTGAGCGGCGGGTCGGACGCCCTCTCCGGGGTCAGCTCCTACGACCAGCGCACCAGCACCGACGGCGGCATCACGTGGAGCGCTCCGCAGACCGGGAGCAGCGTTTCGGTCAACACCGACGGCGAGACCCTCGTGCAGTTCCGCGCCACCGACACGGCCGGCAACGTCTCGACCTGGGCGCCCGCCGCGGGCACCGCCGCCGCGACCATCCGCATCGACCGGGTCGCGCCGACGGTGTCGTCGTCCGGCGCGACCGGCGCCTGGACCAGCGCCGCCTCCGTGGCGGTCACGGCCAACACGAGCGACGCCTCGTCGGGCGTCGCCAGCGTCCAGTACCGCACCTCCTACAACGGCGGCGCGTACACCTCGGCCCTGACGGGGTCGACGGTGAACGTGACGGCGGAGGGGGAGACCCTCGTCCAGTTCCGCGCGACCGACGCCGCCGGCAACGTCAGCGGCTGGAGCACGGCGACGAGCGGCGGCGCCGGCAGCGTCCGCATCGACCGCACCGGCCCGGCCGCCGCCCCGACCGTCACGGGCGCCACCGGGGCGTGGAGCGCCGCCGCCTCGCGGACCGTCACGGCCAGCGGCGCCAGCGACGCCGGCTCGGGCATCGGCGGCTACGAGTCGCGGGGGTCCACCCACCGCGGCCGAACCTGGTCGACGCCCGTCTCCGGCGCCTCGGCGGGCGTCACCGCCGAGGGCGAGACCCTCATCCAGTTCCGCGCGGTCGACGGCGTCGGCAACACCGGCCCGTGGAGCACCGCGACCTCGGGCGGCAACGGCTCGGTGCGCCTCGACCGCACCGCCCCGGCGGTGCCGGCGGCGTCGGGCGGCTCGACGGCGTGGCTGACCGCCGCCTCCACCACCATCACCGCGAGCGGCGGGGCCGACACCGGCTCCGGCAACGCCGGGTATCAGTGGGCGTCCAGCACCAACGCCGGGTCCACGTGGGGCACGCCCCAGTCGGGCGCGAGCGCCGTGATCTCGGCGCAGGGGGAGACCCTGGTGCGGTTCCGGGCGGTCGACGCCGTGGGCAACACGTCGGCGTGGGCCGCATCCGAGACGGTGCGCCTGGACCGCAGCAACCCCAACGTCTCGGTGTCCGGCGCCTCCGGGGCCTGGACCAACGCGGCCACGGTGACCGTGACGGGGTCGGCGACCGACGGCGTGTCGTCGGTGGCGTCCACCGAGAATCGGACCTCCACCGACGGCGGCGCCAGCTGGTCGACGCCGACCACCGGCACCACCGCGGCGGTCACGGCGGAGGGCGTGACGCTCGTGCAGTTCCGGGCGACCGACGCCGCGGGCAACGTGAGCGCCTGGTCGGCGGCGACCGCGGGCGGCAGCGGCAGCGTCCGCATCGACCGCACCGCCCCGGGCGTGTCGCAGAGCGGGGCGGACGGCGTCTGGTCGACCTCCGCGTCGCGGGCGGTCACCTCCACCTCGAGCGACGGGGCGTCCGGCGTGGCCGGCACCCAGTACCGCACCTCGAACGATCTGGGCTCGACGTGGGGCGCCACCACCGCGGGCACGTCGACGACCGTCACCCGCGAGGGCACCACGCTCGTCCAGTTCCGCGCGACCGACAACGCCGGCAACACCTCGGCGTGGACGCCGGCGTCGGCGGGCGGGCAGGGATCCGTGCTGCTGGACCGCACGTCGCCCGCGATCGCGGTCTCCGGCGCCGGCGGCGCGTGGACGAACGCCGCGGCCGTCGGCGTCACCGCATCCGGGACCGACGCCGACTCGGGCGTGGCGGGCTACCAGTCCCGCATGTCGGTCGACGGCGGCGCAACGTGGGATGCCCCCCAGGCGACCGCGGCCGTGACCGCCACCCTCGAGGGCACCACCCTCGTGCAGTTCCGCGCCACCGACCACGCCGGCAACACGTCCCCCTGGACGGCGGCGACCGCCGGCGGCGCGGGCTCCGTCCGCATCGACCGCACGCCGCCCGCCGTGACGGTGAGCGGCGCCGACGGCTCGTGGACGAATGCGGGATCCGTCGTCGTGAGCGCGGCCGCCACCGACGGCGCATCGGGCGTGGCGGGGCACGAGTCGCGGACCTCCACCACCGGCGGCACCAGCTGGAGCGCCCCCGCGGGCGGCGCCTCGGTGACGCTGACCGCCGAGGGCGAGACCCTGGTCCAGTTCCGCGCCACCGACGGCGCCGGCAACACCAGCGCCTGGAGCACGGCCGCCGCCGGGGGCGCCGGCAGCATCCGCATCGACCGGGCCCCGCCGGGCTCCCCGCTGATGATCGTCACGGCCGACACGTCGGTCGCGGCCAACTCGGGCCGCGGCGCGGTCACCATCGCCACCGCCCCGGCGGCGGGCGACACGAAGTCGGTGCGCGTCGTCATCACCCAGAACGGCCGCCTGGTGCACGACGGCGGGTTCGGCACCGTGCGCGACGAGGGCCTGGCCGACTCCACCTCGTACCGCTACGAGGCCGTCGCCTACGACCGGATCGGCAACGTCTCGCCGGTCAACGACTCGCAGGTGACGACTCCGGACCGCACCCCGCCCGCACAGCCGGTCGCGCTCGACGCGACGGGCGCGCCGCCGCGCCTCGCGTGGCGCTCCGCCGCCGGCTCGACCGGGTACCGCGTGATGCGCGACGGCGTCTTCGTCGGCAACGCCGCCGGCCCGTCGTTCACCGACCCCGAGGCCCGCGACGTGACGCCGCCGGTCGCCCCGGGCGGTGTCGCGTCGGAGGCCACGTCGCGCGGCGTGCTGCTGCGCTGGATGCCGGTGGCCGACCGCGGGACCGTGTACCGCTACCAGGTGGTCGCGACCGACGACGAGGGCAACACCACCGCCTCCCCCGAGGTGCCGCTGGAGTCGACGGCCGACGGCGTGACGTTCGAGGTCGCGCGCGACGGGTCGCCCGTCGCCACGGTCACGGGCACGGTCGCGGCCGTGGCCCCGGGGTCGGCGATGTCGGCCGACGTGCCGCTGCCGGCGGGGATGCACGACGTCACCGTCACCGCGATCGACGGGGCGGGCAACCGCTCGGCGGCGGCGCGCCTGACCGTCCGCGGCCCCGATCCGGGACCGACGACGCTCACCGCGAAGGCCTCCACGGCGTTCGCCCGCCCGGGCGAGGACGTCACGTTCACGGCGGGCGCCCCCTCGGCGGCCACCGTCCGCTGGACGTTCCCGGACGGCAAGGTGCTGACGGGCGCCCGCGTGACGCGGAAGTTCCGGGCGGGCGCGATGACCGCGAAGGTGGCGGCGCGCATGCCCGACGGCCTCGAGCTCACCACGTCGGTGACCGTGATCGTGGACGGGACGGTCCCGAAGATCGACGCGAAGATGGTGGGCATGCGCCTGCGCGTCGTGCCGGAGGACCTCACCGGCCTCGCCTCCCTGACGGCACGCATCGACAACGGCCCCACCCGGACGGTGCGCGGCACCACGATCGCCATCCCGGAGGGCAAGCACCAGGTGACCCTCACCGCGAAGGACGCGGCGGGGAACACCCGCACGATGACCGTCACGGCGATCGTCGACACGCGGGGGCCGACGGTGAAGGCGCGCGCCAGCACGCCGCCCGGCGCCGCCCTGGGCAAGGTGCAGTGGTCGGTCCGCGACGCGGCGTCCGGCCCGGGCGGCGCACGGGTCAACGAGGGCCGGGCGATGGGCGCCAACGGCACCACCGCCGTGCCGGCCGGCCGGGTCGCGGTCCTGGTGGCCTCGGACCGGTACGGCAACATCACGCGCCTCGCGGCCCCCGTCCCCGCGCCCATCCGGCTCCGCGGCCTGCGCGACCCGGGGCTCCAGGGGAAGCTCGGCGACCGCCTGCTCCCCGGCGGCGGCCCGCGCGTCGGCATCCAGGCGGTCGTCCTCAGCGAGGCGCGCGCCCGGATGGTGTGGGCGGGCGTGCTGCGCGGCGCCGCCGGCTCGGGCCGCTACGACGGCGCGGTCACCAAGGCGGTCTCCCGCTTCCAGGCGCAGCGCCACGTGCGCGAGCCGGCGGGGAAGGGGACCCTGGGTCCCGCGACGCTCCGGGCGATGGACAAGCTCGCCGCCTGGGGCGGCTGGGGCGCGTCCGCCGGGCGGGGGTGACCCCGGCCGGCGCTCAGGCCGGCTTGCGGGCGATCGCGAAGAGCTTGGCGAACTCGTAGCGCCAGCCGCGCGGGCCGGTCCGGGCGCGCAGCTCCGCCTCGATCCTGGCGACGTAGTCGGCGACCTCCGCCTCGGACTGGTCGCCGATCATGTGGCCGGCCACGACCCGCATCCGCTCCATGTACGCCTCGACCGTGGTGTGGCGCACCCGCGTCTCCATCCAGATGTCGACCGGCTCCAGCCCGGCCTGGACGAGGTAGTCCTCCATCTCCGACTGGTTGCGCAGGTTGCCGTCGAAGGCGCCGACCCACCGGTAGTTGATCGGCTCGACGTTGCTGATCACGTCGCGGTAGGCCTGCTCGCCGCCGCGGCCGGACATGAGGATCGCGATCACCCCGCCCGGCTTGAGCGCCCGGGCCATCGCGGCGGCCGCCGCCCATTTGCGCGGGAACCAGTGGTAGGCCATCGAGCAGACGACCAGGTCGAACGAGCCGTCGGCGACCGGCATGTGCTCCACGTCGGCCTGGGCGAGGGTGATCTCGACGCCCTCGATGCCCCCGAGCTTGGCCTCGAACTTCTCCAGCATGCCCTCCGCCGGGTCGACGCCGGTGATCCGGGCGGGGCGGAAGCGGTCGATCACCGCCTGGGTCGCCCACCCGGTGCCGCAGCCGACGTCCAGGACATCGTCGTAGACGCCCGGCGGGATGGTGAGCACCAGGCGCTGGGCGCCCTCGATGTTGAAGCGGACGGCGTCCTCGTAGTCGGAGGCGG
>DAISWG010000072.1:0-13444 GCA_036826475.1 Miltoncostaeaceae bacterium
ACCTGGAGGGCCAGACGCCCGCCCACTCGCTGGTGGAGGAGTGCATGATCGCCGCGAACGAGGCGGTCGCGCGGCACCTGATCGCCCGGGCCCGGCCCACGGTGTTCCGCCACCACGAGGACCCCGCCCAGAGCCGCGTCGCGATGCTCCACGAGCAGCTCGCCGCGCTGGAGGTGGCCACGCCGCCGCTGCCGGAGGGGGAGATGGGCGGCCCCGCCCGGCGCGCCGCGGCGGCCGCGGCGGCCGAGGCGGTCGCCCGCCACATCGCGGCGAACGGGGGGCGCGGCGCGGAGGCCCTGTGGCCGCTGGTGCTGCGCTCGCTGCGCCAGGCCTACTACTCGGCGACCGAGGTGGGCCACTCGGGCCTGGCGAGCGCCGCGTACCTGCACTTCACGTCGCCGATCCGGCGCTACCCGGACCTGTTGGTGCACCGCGGGCTGCTCAGCACGCTCGGGCTGCTGGAGGGGCCGCCCCCGGAGGCGGCGGAGCTCGGCTTCGAGGCCGACCGCAGTTCGGGCGCCGAGCGGGCGGCCGCGGCGGTGGAGCGCCGCGGCGACGACATCTGCGCCGCCTTCTGGCTGCGCGACCGCCTCGGCGAGCGCGGATGGGACCAGCCCGTCGACGGCGTGGTGACCGGCCTGATCGACGCGGGGCTCTTCGTGACGTTCGAGGAGGGGATCGTGACCGGCTTCCTCCCGTCCCGCCGGCTGGAGGACGACCACTACCGCGCCGACCCGCTCGGGGTGATGCTGATCGGCGACGCGTCCGGCCGGCGGATCCGCCTGGGCGACCCCATCGAGGTCCGCGTGGTCCGGGTGGAGCCGCTCCGGGGACGGGTGGAGCTGGAGCCGGCCGACGCCCCGCCGAGCCCCGGGCGTGGCCGCGACCGGCGGGGGCGCGCCCCGGTTCCGCCGTCGCGTCGGGGCCGGGCGGGCGCCCGCCCGCGCTCGGCCTCGCGCTAACCTCCCCGATCCGATGGCGACCAAGAAGAAGAAGAACGACGAGCGCTTCCGCGACGTCGCGCAGAACCGGCGCGCCCTGCACGAGTACGCGATCACCGACCGCTTCGAGGCCGGGATCGTGCTGCAGGGGAGCGAGGTGAAGGGCATCCGCGAGAGCGGCGCCACGATCTCGGATGCCTACGTCCAGATCCGCGACGGCGAGGCGTGGCTCATCGGCGCCCACTTCCACGACTACGAGAACGCCGGCTACGCCGGCCACGACCCGCGGCGCACACGCAAGCTGCTGCTGCACCGGCGAGAGATCGAGCGCATCGCGGCGGCGCTCAACGAGAAGGGGCTCGCCCTGATCCCGTTGCGCCTCTACTTCAAGGAGGGGCGCGCCAAGATCGAGCTGGGCCTCGGCCGCGGCAAGACCCTCTACGACAAGCGCCGCACCATCGCGGAGCGCGACGCCCGGCGCGAGGCGGACCGCGCCATCAAGGCCGCCCGCCGGCGCTAGGACTCCGGGGCCGGCGCGCTACCGCACCAGCTGGAGGTTGGAGACGCGGAGCGTGACCTTCAGGTCGTGACCCCCGCGCCAGGGCTTCGGGACGCCGCTCTGGATGCCGAACCGCAGGTAGTTCACGCGGCTCAGGCCGCGCATGCCCCGCAGGGGCAGGCGCACGAGCTGGGTTCGGTTGCCCACGGCGACCTTCGTGGCGTTCCGGAAGCTCCCGCCGGGGGTGACGATCAGGTGGAAGGCCTGGTCGGCCGGCGGGCGCTTCAGGACCGTCGCGGTGAACTCCAGGAAGCGGTGGGCCGACCAGTTCCGCAGCCCCGGCGTGTTCCTCGCGGCCGTCCTCCCGGTGGGGTAGACGGCGTCCACCGACGGCGACACACCCCCCGGGTAGACCACCTCGTCGCCGTTCGCGTGGTAGCGGCGGGCGAGCGTCATCGTGACCGTCTGGCCCGTCGTGCGGGCCGTCGCGGGGGTGATCCGTGCGGCGAACCGGGTGAGGCCGCCCTTGCGGATCACCGGCTCCGCCGGCCACAGCGGCAACGCCGGCGTGGCCACCTGGATGGTCCCCGGCCGCGCGAGGGTGGCGGCGTCGAGGCCGACCTCGGTGCGGTCGACCGCACCCACCGGATCGCGGCTCACCACCAGGGTGCCGGCGGTGGGGCTCACGCCCGCGAGCGTCCAGCGGCCCTTCGCGTCGGTGACGGTGGAGAACGCCCCGAAGCGCACCACCGCGCCGTGCACCGGCGTGCCCGCGTGCGCGAATGCCCGCCTCGGCGCCCTCGACCTCATCGCCGGCACCCGGGAGAACGTGACCCGGCCCTGCAGCACCGGCAGCGGGGCCGACGACAGGCGGGCCAGCACGGCGCGGCGGGCCCCGTCGACGGCGGCGGGGCCGGTCTCGACGACGGGGAGGTAGGAGGGGCGTCCGTCGTCCTTGCAGCCCACCGCGCGGCCCCCCTCGGAGCGGCCCGTGTACGGCGTGCTCACACCGTCCATCACGCGGGCGTACATCGCCGCGTCCACCACCTTCAGCTGCGCCAGCAGGCTGTTGTCCTCCGCGCCGTCGCGCAGGGCCTCGAGGCGCAACGAGCCGATCGCCGGGTCGGACGGGTCGCCCGTGGGGTACAGCAGGCTGGCCTCGCCGTTGCCGCCGATCGCGCCGCCCCGGCCGCACGTGTCGGCCGCCTTCGTGTGGCTGAGGTACCACGGGTCGTCCCACGGGCTGCGGTACGCGTCGCCGCCCCAGTTGTTCAGCCCCCAGTAGAAGAAGCCCTGGACGCCCTCCTTCGCCGCCAGCCACCCCATCACCCGCGGCTCGGTGGTCGGCTTGTCGATCAGGACGTTCGGCGTGTAGCGCTGGGTCTCGCTGCCGTAGGTGTACCACCACACCCGCTTGCCGGCGGCGCGCACCTTCGCGACGCCCTTCGGCACCTTGAACAGGTCCCAGATCGGCGGTGCCCAGATGTCGACAGAGCGCCCGATCGCGGCGAGCGCCTCCGGGTGGGGCGCCTCCGTCGCCAGCACCGGGATCCGGGGGCTCGCGGAGGCCAGCTGCGCCGCCGCGCGGTTCAGGTGGGCGTAGGTCCTCGCGTTCGGCTCGTCCACCGGCAGGGCGAACGTCCGACCCGCCATCGGGGCGAACGCCGCGCCGAAGTCGCGCGCCGCCCGGCGGCGCTTCGCGTCGGCCGAGAAGGTGCGGTCCTCGCCGCCCGCCTGCGGGAAGTTCGGCAGGAACGGCACTTCGACGGCGGGGAAGCCCATCGCCGCGAACCGCCGGAGGTTGGTGCGGCGCGGGATGCCGAACGGGCTGTCGGAGTCGTCGAGCGCCCACGTCGCGGGGTCCACCTTCGGGGCGGTGTGCGGCGGCTTGCCCGGGCTCACCCCGTGGGCCCGCAGCAGCGGCAGCAGCTTCGTGGCGACCCCCTCGACGAAGCTGGGGTCGTCCTCCGGAACGCCCGAGGCCTTCGCCAGCTGGATCTGGTTGAGGCGCGCCACCATCGCGTAGCCGTCGCGGCTCGCCGTGACCGGGGCGACCTCCACCGCCAGCGGCATCGTGCCTGCCGGGCCCAGGTCCACGCTGCCGGCGTAGCGGCCGGCGGGCGCCGACGGCGGCACGTGGATCAGGGCGTAGATGCTGGTGGTCTCGCCGGCGGGCACGTCGATCGGGCCGCTGACGGGCCGCAGGGGGTCGGGGTAGCGCCCGTCGCCCTCCAGGCGGTCGACGCCCGTCGAGGGCTTCAGCAGCCGCACGTAGCCGACGCGGTACAGCGCCACGTCCTCCGCCTGGATCGTCCCCGGGCCGGTCAGGTCGCTCACCGCCGGCTCCAGACGCATGGGCTCGTCGGAGCGGATGACCAGCTGGACACCCTCGTACTCGTCGCGGGCGGCCATCACCACCGGCGACGTGACCGCCCCGGCGGGCTTCACCGTGGCGGGGAACACCTTCTCGCCGGGGGTCGCCGACCATGTGTCGACCGCGGCGGGGGCGGCGGCGGGGGCCACCGCGCCGGCCGCGAGGGCGGCGGCCAGCCAGGCGAGGGGAGCGCGGCGCACGGAGATCCTTTCCGATGAGGCGTCCTTTCCTCATCGACGCCCGGGGCCTCCGGTTGAAGGCGCCCGGGACGAATCTCGCGTCCGGCGTCCTAGCGGTCCTCCACCACGAGCACGTGCAGGCCCTTCGCGCCGTGGGCGCCGAGGGTGGAGATCTTCTCGATGTCGGAGGTGCGGCTGGGGGCGGACACCAGGGAGACCGCGGACGGCGGGCGCCGGCCGGGCGCGTAGGTCTCGGTCAGCGCCTCGGCCAGCGTGGCGCGCAGCCGCGACGCCGGCAGCACCGCCAGGTGGTACATGCTGACCACGTCGATGGAGCGGCCGTGCCCGGGGCCCGTCTCCAGCACCAGGGTGCCGCGCTCGGCGACGCCCAGGGCCGGCACGGTGACGCCCATCGTGAACTCCGGACCCTCCAGGCCCAGCAGCTCGCGCCATCCGCGCCCGCGGCCGTCGGGCCAGCCCAGCAGCTCCCGGCCGTCGGCGCCGAGGGCCGCACCGACCTCCAGGTCGCGCAGCACCGGGTCGTCGGCCAGCAGCGCGCGCTCAACGCCCCACTCGTCGGCCTGCGCGGCGGCGGCGGCCCCGACGGCGGCGGCGGCCACGCGCTCGCCCGTCGCCCGCCGGCGTGCCAGCGCGCCCAGGAGCCCGTCGGCGAGCGCTACGGCGCCGGCGGCCAACGGCTGGGCAGGTCGCGCTGGGCGGTCCAGTCGGCGCCGGGTCCGGGGAGGCGGCGGATCCAGCCGCGGCGGCCCATGAGCCGCAGGCCGAGCCGCGCCGCCGCGGCGGATGCGCGGTAGGCGACCGGGTTGCCCCACGCGCGGCTCCACAGCTGGAACCGGCGGCGGTCGCGGCGTTGCGCGGGGGTGGCCGCCCGGTTCCGGACGCGCACGAGCAGGTCGTGCAGGGGGATGCCGACCGGGCATGCGTCGTGGCAGGCGCCGCAGAGGGACGACATGAAGGGCATCTCCGCGGAGCGGTCGTCCTCCATCCCCTCGAGCAGGGGCGTCAGGACGCTGCCGATCGGTCCGCTGTAGGGCGAGCCGTACGCCTGGCCCCCGACGCTGCGCCACATGGGGCAGGAGTAGAGGCAGGCGCCGCAGCGGATGCAGTCGAGGGCCTCCTCGAGGTCGGTTCCCCGCAGCGCGGAGCGTCCGCCGTCGAGGATCACGAGGTGGAACTCCTCGGGGCCGTCGGCCTCGCCGTCGTCGCGCGGGCCGGTGATGAGGTTGACGTAGCCGGCGGCGTCGTCGCCGATCGCGGCCATCGGCAGGATCTGCAGGATGTGCGCGGCCTCCTCCCAGTCGCGCACCACCCGCTCCATCCCCATCACGGCCACGTGGACGCGGGGCAGGGCCGTCACGAGCCGGGCGTTGCCCTCGTTCTCGACCACGCAGATCGTGCCCGTGTCGGCGACGGCCAGGTTGACGCCGGAGATGCCGATGTCGGCGGAGGCGAACACCTCGCGCAGGCGGCGGCGGGCGTGGGCGACCAGGTCCTCCCGCTCATGGGGGACCTCGGCGCCGCTCTCCTCGGCGAAGAGTTCCCGCACCTGCTCCTTGTTGAGGTGCACGGCGGGCGCGACGATGTGGCTGGGGTGCTGGCCGGCGAGCTGGATGATCCACTCGCCCAGGTCGGTCTCGACGACGCGCCTCCCGGCGGCCTCGAGCGCCTCGTTGAGCTTGATCTCCTCGGTGGCCATCGACTTCGACTTCGCGACCAGGCCGGCGCCCCGCTCCTCGGCGAGGCCGATGATGTAGCGGCACGCCGCGTCGGCGTCGCGGGCGTACGCGACCACCCCGCCGGCCGCGCGGACGTTCGCCTCCAGACGCTCGAGGAGCTCGGGGAGGTCGCGGATGTCGCCGCGCCGGATCTCCCGGGCGCGCTCCCGCATCTCGGCGAACGGGTTCTGCGACGCGATGCGCGCGCGCCCCGCCGCCCAGCTGGCGCTGGCGTTGCGCAGGTTGGCGCCCAGCTCGGCGTCCGCGAGCGCCGCCCGGGACCGGTCGCGCAGCGAGCCCTCGGTGTCGCGGTAGACGACGTCCCCGCGGCGGCCGGGGGCGCTCACCCGGCCAGGACCTCGGCGATGTGCCGGGCCCGCAGCGGGATGCCGGTGCGGCGGGCGCGGCCGGCGATGTGGAGGAGGCACGAGAGGTCGCAGGCCACCAGCTCGTCGGCCTCGGTGGCCGCCGCGCTGCGCGCCTTCTGCTCGCCGAGCCGGCCCGACACCTCCGGGAAGTTCATGCTGAACGTGCCGCCGAAGCCGCAGCACACGTCGGTGGCCTCCATCTCGTGGAGCTCAACCATCCCCGTCCGCTCCAGCACCTCGCGGGGGCTGTCGCGCTCGCGGAGCAGGCGGAGCATGTGGCACGAGTCGTGGTAGGTCACCGAGGCGTGGGAGGTCACGGGCGGCAGCAGGTCCTCGCGGCGCAGGAACTGGGTCAGCTCGACGGTCCGGGCGGCCATCGACGCGGCCGCCTCCTCGTCCGGCGTGCCGGCGAACAGATCCTGGTAGCCGTGGTGCACCATCGCCGCGCAGGACCCCGAGGGCACCACGATCGGGTCGTCGCCGGCGAACGCGCGGAGGGCGCGGCGGGCGACGCGGCGGGCCTCGTCGGGATGTCCCGACGACCAGCCGGGCTGCCCGCAGCACGTCTGCGCACGTGGGACGACGACCTCCACCCCGCAGCGCTCCAGGACGGTCCGGGCGGCCTTCCACACCGATGGAGCGGCGATGTCGGCCAGGCAGGTCCGCATGAGCAGCGCTCGCATCGGAGGATCGTATCGGACCCCCGGGTGCTACCCTGAGGTCGAAGGAACCACGGGCCCGATCCAGTTTCGACGGAGCGGTACCGCATCAGTAAGCGAGCCGCGGACCCGGTGGACCGCGTCAACAACCGGGAACCAATGGAGCTGCGGAGAACTCTCCCAAGCTCGCTCTCGCTGCCTAAACAGCAGTACTGAGGGCCATCGGCCCCCCTTCGGACCGTGAGGGGGATCCCCGGTGTCAGTCAGCGGTCCTGGTCCGGCGGCAACGGTGATCGGTCGTCGGACGAGATTGCAGGATCACCTGGCGGAGGAGCGGTTCGTCGATGGTGACGCCCTCCGCGAGATCCTCACCAACGACTGCGCTCGGAGAAGCTGATGGGGGAACGCTTTCGGACGCCGGGGCAGTGCCGGCCGGGTCCACCTCCACACGAAGGGCCCCTCCACGAGGGGCCCTTCGTCGTACCGGGCCCGGAGGGACGTTGCCGCCGCCCGCCGCGGGATGCTTGGCTGCGCGACGTGGACGCGCCGGCCGTGCCCCTGCTGCAGACCAAGCTGCGACCGCCCGTCCGCCGGGGCGGCGTCGTGCCCCGGCCGCGGCTCGCCGCACGCGTCGCCGGTCCCCGTGCGCCCGCACTGACGCTCGTGTCGGCGGCCGCCGGGTTCGGCAAGACGACGCTGGTGGCGGACGCCCTCGCCGGCGATCCGGCGGCGGCGTGGCTCTCGAGGGACCCCCGGGGGGAGGGCCCGCCGCTGTTCTGGACATACGTCGTCGCCGCCGTCCGGACGGTGCGCCCCGACGTCGGCGACGCCGCCGGGCGGCTCCTCGAGTCCCCGGATCCCTCCGTCCTCGCGGTCGTGGCGACCCTGCTCAACGACCTCGACGCCGCCGGCGGGGACGTCGTGCTGGTGCTCGACGACTACCACGTCATCACGTCGCCGGCGATCCACGAGGGGGTCGCGCTCCTGGTCGAGCGCCTCCCCGAGGGCGTGCGGCTCGTCGTGACGACGCGGGCCGATCCGCCGCTGCCGCTGGCGGGCCTGCGCGCGCGGGGCGCCCTGGCGGAGGTGCGGGCCGCCGACCTGCGCTTCGCCCCCGCCGAGGCGGGGGCGTACCTCAACGACGTGATGGGCCTGGGCCTGGCCCCCGCGGACGTCGCGACCCTCGACGCGCGCACCGAGGGCTGGATCGCCGCGCTCCAGCTCGCCGCCCTCTCGATGCGGGGGCGCGATGACGCCGCCGCCTTCGTCGCGGACTTCGCCGGCGACGACCGCTTCGTCCTGGACTACCTCGCGGGCGAGGTCCTGGACCGCCAGCCGGACGACGTCCGGGCCTTCCTGCTGCGCACGTCGATCCTGGGGCGTCTCACCGGGCCGCTCTGCGACGCGGTCACGGGCGGGCGGGGCGGCGCCGCGACGCTCACCGGCCTGGAGCGGGCGAACCTCTTCGTGGTGCCGCTGGACGACCGCCGCGTCTGGTACCGGTACCACCACCTCTTCGGCGACGTGCTCCACGCACGGCTGCTGGATGAGCGGCCCGATGAGGTCGCCGGGCTGCACCGACGGGCGAGCGAGTGGGCCGAGTCGGCCGGCGACATGCCGGAGGCGATCCGCCATGCGATGGACGGCGGCGACCCCGGTCGCGCCGCGGAACTGGTGGAGCGCGCCGCGCCCGCGATGCGTCGCACGCGCCAGGAGGCGTCGCTGCGGCGGTTCATCGAGGCCCTCCCCGACGACGTCCGGGCGGCGCGGCCGGCGCTGACGATGGCGCTCGTCGGCGCACGCATGGCCGGCGGAGACCTGGCCGGGGCCGGGCGCCTCCTGGACGAGGCGGAGCGCTCGATGGGCGCCGGCGGCGACGCGCAGTCCGCCATCTACCGGGCGGGCCTCGCCCTGGTGGCCGGCGACGCCGCCGGGACCCGGTCGCACGCGGGCAGGGCCCTCGCGCTCGCCGGGCCGGACGACCACCTGCTGCGGGGGGCCGCCGGCGCGCTCGCCGGCCTGGCGGACTGGTCGGCGGGCGACCTCGTCGCCGCGCACGCGCGGTACGTCGCGGCGATCGCCGACCTGGAGCGCGCCGGCCACCTCTCCGACGCGCTCGGCTGCTCCCTCGCGCTCGCCGACATCCAGGTGGCGCAGGGCCGTCCCGACGCGGCGATCGGCACGCTGGAGGCGGGCCTCGCGGCCGGGCGCGCCCACGGCGGGCCGCGCGGGACCGCCGACATGCACGTCGGACTCGCCGACCGCCTCCTCGAGCGCGGCGATCGCGCCGGCGCCGCGGAGCACTTGGAGGCGGCCGCCTCCCTCGGGGAGCACGCCGGGCTCCCCCAGAACGCGTACCGCTCCCGCGTCGCCATGGCGCGGCTGGCCGAGCTGGACGGCGACCCCGCGGCGGCGTTGGACCTGCTCGCCGACGCAGAGCGGCGGTTCGACAGCGACTTCTCGCCCGTGGTCCGCCCGGTGCCGGCGGTCGCCGCGCGGGTCCGGCTCGGGATGGGCGAGCACGACGCCGTGCTCCGCTGGGCCCGGGATCGCGGGCTCGGTGCGGGAGACCGGCTCACCTACCTCCGCGAGTACGAGCACGTGACCCTCCTGCGCGCGCTCCTCCGCGCCGGCGACGCCTCCGCCGGCGACCTCCTGGAGCGGCTGCTCGCGGCGGCCGAGCGGGGAGGGCGCGCCGGGAGCGTCGCCGAGCTGCTCGTGCTGCGCGCCGCCTCGGAGGTGAACGCGGGCGCGGCGGCCGCCGCTCTCGCGTCGCTGGAGCAGGCGCTGGCCCGGGCGCGGCCGGGGGCGTACGTCCGCCTGTTCCTCGACGAGGGGCCGCCGGTCGTGGAGCTGCTGCGCGCCGCGGCGCGGGGCGGCGCGGTCGCCGACGAGGCCCGCCGCGTCCTGGCGCACGCCGGGGGCGCCGCCGGCGCGGGCGTCGCGGCGCGGGGCGCCCGACCGGCCGAGGAGCTGAGCGAGCGCGAGCGTGACGTCCTGCGCCTTCTGGGGAGCGACCTCAGCGGGCCCGACATCGCACGCGAGCTCGTCGTTTCGCTCAACACGGTCCGCACCCACACGAAGCACATCTACGCGAAGCTCGGGGTCAACAGCCGCCGCGCGGCGGTGCGCCGGGCCGCCGAGCTCGGCCTGTAGGGAGGCCCCCCGCCGCGCCCCCGGGCGCCGCAGGATCACCACACCGGATCACCAGACGATGTGATGCGGGGTCACCAGGTCCGTTCCTACCGTCGTCCCATGGCTGCAGGCGACCACGGGCCCCGCTACGAGATCCGCGTCAGGGGACGTCTCGCGCCCCGCTGGGCGCGGTGGTTCGACGGCCTGCGCCTCACCCCCGGCGACGACGGCACCACCGTCATCTCCGGGCGCGTGGCCGACCAGGCGGCGCTGCACGGCCTCCTCCAGCGGGTGCGCGACCTCGGCGTCCCGCTGGTGTCGGTCACCGAGCTGCCGTCCCACGAACCCACCGAGCCCGACGGGCTCCCGCGCAAGGAGCGGAACTGACATGGCCCACCCCCCGACGCACCGGATGACGCCCCTTCGGAGGACCGCCCTCGCGGCGGGCGTCCTGTACCTGATCACCTTCGCCACATCGATCCCCGCCCTCGTGCTCTACGACGGCGTGCTCAACGATCCCGGCTTCGTGCACGGCGCCGGCAGCGGCGATGCGGTCGCCTGGGGGGCGGTGCTGGAGATCGTCCTCGGCCTCGCCGCCGTCGGCACCGCCGTCGTCCTGTACCCGGTCCTCCGGCGCTGGAGCCGCACGCTCGCCCTCGGCTTCGTGGCCGCCCGCACGCTCGAGGCGGCGATGATCTTCACCGGCATCGTCAGCCTCCTCTCGGTGCTGACCCTCCGCCAGGACGTCGCGGCCGACGCCGCGTCCCTCGACACCACCACCCGGGCGCTCGTGGCGATCCACGACTGGACCTTCCTGATCGGCCCCGGCCTGATGCCCGCCGTCAACGCCCTCTGCCTCGGCACCGTCCTGTACCGATCGGGTCTCGTGCCCCGCGTCATCCCGGCCGTCGGCCTCGTCGGCGCGCCCATCCTGATCGCCTCGGCGGTCGCGACCATCTTCGGCGCCGTCGACCAGGTCTCGGCATGGGCGTTCGCTGCGGCCCTGCCGATCGCCGCCTGGGAGCTCTCCGTCGGCCTCTGGATGACCGTGAAGGGCTTCCGGGAGCCACCCGTGGCCGACGCCTCCACCGCCGCGCAGTCCCTGCAGACCGCCCCCGCCTGACCGGTCGCGCCGTCACCGCCACGCGACGGGCCCCCAATGGAGGGGCCCGTCGTCGTCCCATCAGTCCCACCGTCCGCACTCGACCGCCTGGAGGCCTTCGGCGGCGCAGACCGGGCAGGCGACCCCCACCCCGTCGGGGAGCTCGCGACCCGGTTCGAGCCGGGCGCCCGGGAGCGGCTCGACGATCGACGCGCATTCGGAGCAGCGCCACCCGCCGTCGTCGTCCTCGGCCGTGACGACCGCCGCGCAGCGGGGGCAGGTCGCCGGGACGAACGACCGTCCCGGACGCGCGCCGGCCTGCACCTCCCACGAGGCGCGGCACGAGCCGCACGAGACCTGCCAAAGGTTGCCGGGCATCAGGGGGCGATCATGCCTCGCCGCGCGGACGCCGTCCGGCTGCTTCAATCGGGGCGTGAGCGACGACCCGCCCCCCGCGTCCCCGCTGTTCCCGCGCTGCGCCGTCTGCGGTCGGCCGATCCGGCCGGGGCGCCGGACGGGGACGTGGTCGCATCGCCCCGGGGCGACGGCGTCGTGCGACCTCGACGCCGACCACGTGGTGCGGCCGGCCGACCCCGCGCCTACGCCGCCCGGCGGACCGCCGGACGCCGCGCGCTGACGTAGGCGGCGGCGCCGGCGACGGCGCCGGCGCCGGCCAGCGCCAGATAGGCGCGCTGCTCGCCCATCGGGACCGAGGCGGCGCCCACGACGAGGGCGCCGAGCGCCACGGCGCGGGCGCTCAGCACGCCGCCGGCGAGGCCCACGGGGACGCGGAGCTCGTCCGACACGACGCTCGTGCGCCGATGGTTGATCACGATGCCGAGGGCCGCGCCGGACGCCAGCAGCACGCCGTAGCCGGCCGCCGCCCCGCCCGCCGACCCCGACAGCGCCAGGGCGGCGAGCGCGGCCGGCTGGGCCGCCAGGGCGCAGGCCGCCGGGAGGCGCCACCCCACACGTCCCACCAGCCGCGGCACGACGACCATGGCCCCGGCGACGGCGGCGACCCCGCACATGAACACCAGCCCGACATCCGTGCCCAGCCGCAGGTCGTCGCGCAGGTACGGCACCACGAGCGCCGCGGCGCCCCCGGCGCTGACCCCCGCCGCAACGGTCGCGATCCCCAGCGGCCGCAGGCGCGCCTCGCCGAACAGCGCCCTCCGGCCGCCGGGCAGGGCCCCGTCGAGGGTGCCGCGGCCGCCGGGCCTGAGGTCGATGTCGGCGTGGTGGCGGCTCGAGAGCAGCGCACCCACGGCGAAGACCGCCGCGCAGACGGCCAGCATCGCGCGCGGGGGGACCGCCGGGACCATCGCGGCCACCGCCGCCGCACCGCAGAGGTGCCCGACGTGGAAGCGGGTGGTCAGGTCGCGCGCCGCGGACGGCAGCCGCGCCTCGTCGACCAGGTGGTGCAGCACCGACAGGGCGGTCGCATCGAACGCCACCCGCGCCAGGCCGCTCAGCAGCGCGGCGCCGGCGATCACGGCCAGCGGGGGCCGGCCGGTCAGCACCAGTCCGGCGGCGACGAGCGCGAGGAGCGCCTGGGCGCCCACCAGGAGCAGCCGCCGGTCGTGGCGCTCCGCCCGCCGCGTCGCGACCGCGGCGCCCGCGCCCAGCGGCAGCAGACCGGCGGCGATGCACAGCCCGATCGCCGCCGGCCCGTGCGACCCCTCCAGCACCAGCCACGTCAGCAGGACGGCGCCCATCCCCTGGCCCATTGCGCAGCAGGACTGCGCCCACCAGACGAGGCGCCGCTCGCGGAGCGGATCGGAGATGCGGGTCGTGCGCGTGGCGTCCTCCCCGGACACGGAGACGGCCGGCGCGAGGGCCGGCCGACGACGCCACCCATCATGAAGCAGGCGGGGCGCGGCGCGCCCCGCGCGGCGCTCAGTCCAGGAACCCCAGGTGGCTCGGCGGCCAGTAGACGATCTCGGCCTGCCCGATCACGGAGTCCTCGGGGAGGAAGGGGTCGGGGGTCCACTGGTGCGAGTCGCACGAGTTGTCGCGGTTGTCGCCCAGCACGAGCAACTCGCCGGGCGGCACCACCGGCCAGGTCTTCTCGTAGCCGGGGGTCCGGGCCTTGCCGACCCGGTACGGCGCGCCGTTGACGTAGGTGGTCCCGTCGCGGACCTCCACCCGGTCGCCCGGCAGCCCGATCACCCGCTTCACGAACGGCTCCCCCGGCGGCGCGCCGCACTCCCGGACCGCCGACTCGGTGGGCTGGAACACGATGATGTCCCCCCGCTCGATGTCGCGGAAGCGGTAGATCACCCGGTTCGCGACGACCCGGTCGTGCGGCTGGATCGTGGGCTCCATCGAGCCGGTGGGGATCTCGTACGGCTTCGCCAGGGCGGCCTGCACCACGAAGGCCAGCGCGAGCGCCACCGCCAGGGGCAGCACCACATCGGTGAACGCCCGCCTCACCAGGATCTCCTCACC
>DAISWG010000073.1:0-12972 GCA_036826475.1 Miltoncostaeaceae bacterium
AGCCGCCGACGGTGCAGACGATGCGCCGCTGGTTCCGCGACGGACGATGGCGCGGCCTCAGCGGTCCGGGAGGGGGCGGCTCCACGGTGGAACCCGAGCCCCCCGGCGACGGCGGCCCGGCGTCCGGGCTAGCGCTTCACCCGCACGACCACGGCGGCACGGTCGCGCAGCCCGTCGCCGATCAGCACCGCCTGGACGCGGTACCGGCCGGGTCGGGTGTCGGTCGGCAGGCGCACGAGGACGTCCCCGCCCGTCGGGCCGGCCAGCTTCCTGATCGCCCGCAGGCCGCCACCCCTGACCGGCCTCATGGTGAGCACCGCACGGCCGGGGCGGTCGAGGCGGACCTTCACCCGGTTCGCCCCCGCGGCGGAGAGCGACAGACCGCCCGGCATCGGCACCCGGACGTCGGTGCCGGTCACCGAGACGTCCGGAGCGGCCCGGAACGCCCGGAGCTGGGCCACCCACGCCCTCCCCGCTGCCGGAGTGGTCAGGCCGTACGCGGCGGGCCCATTCGCCAGCAGCGCGCGGCCCGCGGCCGTCGCCCGCAGGCGCGCCCAGATCTCCGGCTGCCCCGCGCCGCCGTCCGGGCCGAGCATCACCCGCAGCTCGCCGCGCCCCGCGGGCCAGCGCGCCACCCACCGCGTCGGATGCATCGCCATCTCCCGCGCCGGGAGGGGCGACATGTCCCCGCGGTAGGTCAGCAGGTACGTGGCCCGCCCCCTGCTCACCGCATCGACCAGCTGGGCGAGCGGCGCCGGCAGGCCGGCGCGCGGGTCGGCGCGGCCCACGCGCTCCACGAACGACGGCGCCGCATAGAAGATCACCCGGCCCGCGTCGCCCCCGAGCTGGTCCAGCGCCTGGGACAGGGCGGACGCCGACTCCGCCGTCCACTGGCGGGGGGTGATCTCATCGACCGCCACCAGGCCGCCCACGTCCGGTTGGTGCCAGCCGGCGCGCAGCATCGCGGCGATCCGGCCCGGTGACTGGCCCGCCAGGTCGCGGCCCCGCACCTTCCCCACCACCCGGGCGCTCGGCCACCGGCCGTCCGGGGTCAGCGGCGCCTGCCGCAGGGTCGGGCCGCCCAGCGCGTCGTGGGCCGCGGCCGCCGGCTCCTTCATGAGGTAGAGCAGCGGCGCGTCCGCGCCGGCGCCCGTCGCGGGGAACGCGACCAGGGCGAGCGGCGAGAGGGCGATCGCCGCGCGTGCGACGGCCGTCCGGAGGTGGGCACGGTGCCGTGGGAGCATCGGGAGCGCGCATGGAATCACGCCATCAGCTGACGTCCACCGAGCAAAAACGCAACCCTTACAAACACCAGGCCAGGCCAGGTCAGGCCAGGCCAGGGGTCACGTGCGGGTGCGCCTCCGGTAGCCGCGTCCATGGACCCACGACTCCAGGATCAAATGATCACCGGAGCCGGCGAGCGTGACCACCGTGACCTCGGTGACGTCGGCGCGGAAGAGGTGGGAGGGGCCGGGTGGGGCCTCTCCGTAGATCCGGATGATCTGCTCGGCGTCGGCCTCCTCGACGGTCCCCGAGATGGTGGCGTCGCCCGTCCAGTCGGGCGGGTCCTCGCTGCCGCTGTGCAGGGCGAAGCGCGGGTCGCGGAGGAGGTCGAGCGCCTTGTTCGACCGGTACATGCTCCCGAACCACAGGTCCCCGCCGTCGAATCGGAGCTCGGTGCCGCTGATGCGGGGCGCGCCGTCCATTCGGATCGTCGCCATCGTCCGATGCGTCCGTCCCTCCAGGAACCCCCGCGCCGCGGCGGCCAGCTCCGGCACCTCCCGCTCCACGTCCTCCCAGCGCGGCATCCGCCCCTCCTCCGCTCAGCCCGGCGACGCCGTGAGGGAGCCGACACCGCCGACCGCCGCCAGCAGCGACAGCACCAGGCCGCCGAGGATCACCCCCGTCATCGCGAAGCCGCGCCCCGTCAGTCGTCCATCCGACGCGCGGATGTCGCCCAGCGCGAGCACCCCGTAGGCGATCGCCGCACCCGCCGTGATCACCAGCACCACCCCCGCCGCGCCCAGCGCCGCCGCGATCGACGACGTCCGCGCCCGCACCAGCTCCCCCCGGCGGCTCGCCGGGATCACCGGGGGCGGGGCGGCCAGGGCGACCATCCGGATGCCCACCAGGGCGACCACCACCGCGATCAGCGCCAGCCAGAACGCCGCGATCAGCAGCACCCCGCCCGCCTGCAGCGTCACGTCCGCGCCGTCGGCGAACTCGTCGGCCGTGCGCGCCGAGATGACGAGCAGCGCCGACAGCAGCGCCACCCCCGTCGTCACCACGATCCCGAGGAGGTGCTGCCACAGCACCCGCTGGGCCACCGCGGCGATGATCACGATCGCCCCGATCGCGGCGCCCACACCCACCGACGTGCCGACGCCCGCCGTGAACTCCGTCCCCGGCGGCGCGGCGGCGGGGCCGGTCACCACGTCGAAGAGGGGGGAGATCGCCAGCAGGATCGCCGCCGCGGCGCCGAGCGAGAGCCCGGCACGGATCGTGGTGATCGCGCGGCCGAAGCCGTCGTCCGTCATCGCCGGGAACCTAGCGGGGAGGGAGGGGGATCGTCCTGGGCCGGATGCCCCCCGTCCCCACCTCCAACACGCCAACGCTGGGCCGCATCGCCTCCGGCCCGAGCTGGGTGCGGAACCGTCGCACCGCCCGGTCGGCCACGCCCTTCGCCCCGGGTCGCGGCGCGCGGCCGCCCTCCAGGCTGCCCCACGGGCACACCGCACCCGGCGAGAACAGCAGCACGCCGCCCGACCGCGTCACGACGGGCTCGTGCCAGTGGCCGTAGACGATCGCGTCGACCGGGCCGAACCGCCGCCGCAGCGCCGCGCCCAGCCCGGCGCGGTACCGCAGGTTGCGCCGGGCCGCGACCGACGCCGTCACGACGGACGCGTCGACCGGGCCGAAGCGGTCCCCGTGGGTCAGTCCGATCCGGTGACCGCCCGCGACGACCACCGTCGCGCGCGGCAGCCGCAGCCCGCCGAGCCGGTCGTGGTCGCCGCGCACCGCCACCACCGGCGCCACCCGCTCCAGGTCCTCCAGCACCCGCGGGACGCTGAGGTCGCCGGCGTGCAGGATCAGGTCGCACCCCTCCAGCGCCTCCAGCACCCCCTCCGGGAGCTCGTCGAGGAACTCGCCGACGTGGGTGTCGGCGACGACGCCGATGCGCCTCAGCAGCGGTAGCGGCGCGCTTCGTCGGCCCGGGCCACGCCGAGGTCGATGAGCCGGGCGACGAGCTGCGGGTAGGGGATCTCCGCGGCGTCCATCAGCCGCGCGTAGACGCTCGTCGGGGTGAAGCCGGGCATCGTGTTGAGCTCGGAGAGCAACACGGTGCCGTCCTCCTCCAGGAAGAAGTCGACGCGGGCGAGCCCCTCGCAGTCGACCGCAGCGAACGCCCTCAGCGCGAGCACCCGCGCCGTCTCGGCCGCCGCCTCCGGGATGTCCGCCGGCACCTGCAGCCGCGAGCGCCCCGGGACGTACTTCGTGTCGTAGTCGTACCAGTCGCCGTCGTAGGTGACCTCGCCGACGGGGGACGCGAACGGGACGTCGCCGCCGAGCACCCCCACCTCGATCTCCCGCCCCCGGATGCCGCGTTCCACCAGGGCCTTGCCGTCGTGGTGGAACGCCAGCGCCAGGGCCGCGTCCAGGGCCTCCGGGTCCGGCACCGGGCTGATGCCCACGCTCGACCCCAGCCGCGCGGGCTTGCAGAACGCCGGGTACCCGACCGCCTCCGCCACCCGCGCCCGCACCGCGTCGGGGTCGCGGGCCCACTCGGACGCCGTGACCACCGCATGCTCTGGCGTCGGGATGCCCGCGTCGGCGAGGAAGACCTTGAACAGCGCCTTGTCCATGGCCACCGCGGAGCTCGCGACGCCGGCGCCGACGTACGGCACCCCCGCCGTCTCGAGCGCGCCCTGGATGGTGCCGTCCTCGCCGTGCGGCCCGTGCAGCACCGGGAACACGACGTCCACCGCCCGCGGCGGCCCGCCCGCCAGCGACGTGAGACACGCCGCCCCGTCGGCGCCGGCGACCATCGCCACCGGCTCGCCGTCGACGCTCCACACGCCCTCGGACGAGATGAGCACCGGGATGGCCTCGTCGCGCGACGGGTCGAGCGCCGCGATGACCGCCTCGGCGGAGGCGAGCGACACCTCGTGCTCGCTGCTGCGGCCGCCCATGAGCACCGCGACCCGGCGCGTCACGGCTGGTCGCCCTGGTCGCCCGACGGCGGCGGTGCGGGCACGGCGCCGCCCCCCGTTTCGGCCGACGGCCCGTTGCTCACCGTGATCGTGATCACGGTGTCGCGCGCCACCTGGGTCCCCGCCGACGGGTTCTGCTCGATGACCGTCCCGACCGGCTGGTCCGACTGCGCGGTGTCGCTCACCACCTTGAAGCCCGCGTTCTCGAGCTTGAACGTCGCGTCGGACGCGAGGTTGCCGACCACGTCGGGCACCTGGATCGTGGACGACGCCTGGGCGATCACGAGGTTCACCCGCGTCCCCGGGTCGACCTTGGCGGTGGCGGCCGGGTCCTGGGAGATGACCGTGCCCTCGGCGGCCTGGCTGGGCTGGAACGTCACCGACCCCACCTCCAGGCCGGCGCTGCGGATGCGCTGCTCGGCCGAGGCCTGGTCGAGGGCGCGGACGCTCGGCACCGTCACCTGCGCCGGACCGGTGGAC
Source organism: Miltoncostaeaceae bacterium (assembly GCA_036826475.1). GTDB lineage: Bacteria > Actinomycetota > Thermoleophilia > Miltoncostaeales > Miltoncostaeaceae > Miltoncostaea. Next base: position 4,692 of record DAISWG010000073.1, read on the forward strand.
ACGACGATCGTGACCTCGCTGCCCTTCTGCGCCTGGGTGCCCCCGGCGGGGTCCTGGCGGATGACGCGCCCCTCCTCGGTGCCGTCGCTCGCCTCGCGCTCCACGTTGACCGTGAACTCCTCCTGGCGCAGGGCCGCGGTGGCGTCGGCCTCCGACTGGTCGACCACGTCGGGCACGGCCACGTCGCCCGGGCCGGAGCTGACGCGCAGGATGACGGTGTCGCCCACGTCGGCCTGCTCGCCCGCCGCGGGGTCCGAGTCGATGACCAGGCCCTGCTCCACCGCCGGATCGGTGACCTGGCGCACGTCCACCTCGAGTCCCAGGCCGCGCAGGGTCGTCTCGGCCGCCGCGGCGGTCTGCCCTTTCACCGGCGGGATGGTGACGGTCTTGGCGTCGTCGCCGGACATCAGGACGAACGCGGCCGCGGCGACGGCGACCAACAGCACCAGGATCCCCGCGATCAGCGGCCAGCGCCGGCGACGCGGCGGCGGCGCCGGTGGGGGCGGCGGGCCGACGCGGGTCGCGGCGGTCGGCGCGCCCATGACGCTGGTCGGCGGCCCCGCCGCCGGGAGGACGCGGGTGGTGCCGCCGCTGCCGTCGATCGCGCCGCGGGCCTCGGCCAGCGCCCGGCTCATCTCCTCCACGGTGCGGTAGCGCTCCGAGGGCCGCTTCGCGAGCGACCGCATCACCACCGCCTCCAGCTCGCGGGGCACGCTCGGCTCCACGATCCGCGGCGAGACCGGCTCGTCGCTGATCTGCTTCATCGCCACCGCGACGGGGGGGCCGCCGTCGAACGGCACGCGGCCGGTGAGCATCTCGTAGAGCACGATCCCCACCGCGTAGGTGTCGCTGGCGGCGGTCACCTCGTCGCCGCGGGCCTGCTCGGGCGACAGGTACTGGGCGGTGCCGATCACCGACCCGGCCTCGGTCATGTCGCTCTCGGCGCCGGCGCGGGCGATGCCGAAGTCGGTGACCTTCAGATGCCCGTCCTCGGCCACCAGCACGTTCTGCGGCTTCACGTCGCGGTGGACGAGGTCGCGGCGGTGGGCGGCGCCCAGGGCGGCCAGGATCTGCTGGGCGGCGTCGATCGCCTCGGTCGGCGGCAGCGGCGCGCGGCTGCGGATGACCTGCTTCAGGTCCGGGCCGGCCAGGTACTCCATGACGATGTAGTAGGAGCCGTCCGCCTCGCCGCGGTCGTACACCGCGACGATGTTGGGGTGGTTGAGGCCCGCGGCCGCCGACGCCTCGCGGCGGAAGCGCTCCACGAAGTTGGGATCCGACGCGTACGGCTCGGCCAGCACCTTCACCGCGACCTCGCGGTCGAGCAGGCGGTCGTGGCCGAGGTACACCCGCGCCATGCCGCCGGCGCCGAGCTGGCGGCCCAGCTCGTAGCGCCCCCCGATGAGCTCCCCGGGCTGGAAGCTCATCGCACGTCGATCGCTTCGGAGATGACCTTGGCGGCGATCGGGGCCGCCTCGGCGCCGCCGGTGCCGGACGTGTCCTCCACCACCACCGCCACGGCGACGGTGGGCGCCTCGGCGGGCGCGAACCCGATGAACCACGCCTGGTTGCGGTTGGGGTCGTCCGACTCGGCGGTACCCGTCTTGCCGGCCACGTCGACCCCCGCGGCCGACAGGTTGGCCGGGGTCCCCGTGCCCTGCTCGACGACCGACTTCATCATGTCCGTGAGCTCCGCCGCCACCGTCGGATCCATCACGTCCCCGAGCTCCTTGGGGCCGGCGGTCCGGACGATGTCGCCGCCGCGGTCGCGGATGCGGGTCATCAGGTGGGGCGCCATGAGCACGCCGCCGTTCGCCACCGACGCGGCGACCATCGCCATCTGGAGGGGCGTCACCGTCAGGCGCTCCTGGCCGATGGCCAGCCGGGCCACGTCCATGCCGTCCTGCGCGTTCGGCAGGAGCGTGCCGTCCTCGCGCCGGCCCGAGGGGAGCACCTCGTCCGCGGGCAGGTCCACCGGGGGCCGGTCGCCGAAGCCGAACTTCGTCATCTGCTCGCCCATCAGATCCGCGCCGAGGGCATCGCCGATCGTCGCGAAGGTGGTGTTGATGGAGTTCGTCAGGGCCGTCGTCAGGTCGTGACGGCCGTAGACCTCGCCGCCGAAGTTGCGGATCGGGCCTCCAGGGGTGTCGTACGAGCCGGTGTCGTCGAAGCTCGAGTCGGGGGTGAACTCGCCGCTCTCGAGGGCAGCGGTCGTGGTCACCACCTTAAACGTCGAGCCGGGGGGATAGAGGCCGGCGGTGGCGCGGTCGACGAACGGGCTGCCCTCCGTGGGGATCGCGCCGAAGTCGGTGACCGCCTGCTGCAGGTCGAACGTCGGGTACGACGCGAGCGCCAGGATCTCGCCGGTGCGCGGGTCGATGGCCACCACCGCGCCGCGCCGCCCGTCCAGGCCCTCCTCGGCCGCGCGCTGGATGCGGGTGTCCAGGCTCAGCGTCACGTCGGCGCCCCGCTTCTCCTTCAGGTTGAGCCGCTGGAGGAGGGGCTCGGTGCCGAACGATCCCGAGAGGTAGCGGTTGTAGGTGCTCTCGATGCCGGTGCGGCCCTGCGACGAGCTGGCGTAGCCGATGGCGTGGGCCGCCAGGCTCCCCTGGGGGTAGAGCCGCTCGTACACTCGCTGGCCGCGCACCCGCACCGCGCGGCTCGCGGCGAGCACCTTGCCGTCGGCGGAGAGGATGCGCCCGCGGTCGATCAGGCGCTCGGCCTGGAGCGACTGCGTGTTGCCGGGGCGGTCCTTCAGGTCGTCGGCGGCGACCACCTGCCACCAGCCGAGCATCAGCACCAGCAGGCCGAACCCGCCGGCGAGCACCAGGTAGAGGCGCCGGATGGAGCGGTTCACGCCCGCACCTCCTCGAGCGCGGCGGCCTCCGCGTCCTCCTCGCCGCGCCGCCGCCGGCGCGCCGGCGGCAGCCCGCGGGTGCGGGTGCGGTGGCTGATGACGAGCAGCATCGCCACCAGCACGAAGTTGGTCACGATGCTGGAGCCGCCGTAGCTCATGAACGGCAGCGTCACGCCGGTGAGCGGGATCAGGCGGATCACGCCCCCGATGATCAGGATCGCCTGGAGGCCGATCGCGGCCGTCAGGCCGCCGGCGAGGAGCTTCGAGAAGCCGTCGGGCGCCTGGGCCGCGATGACGAAGCCCCGGGCGGTGAACACCAGGAAGCCGAGCAGCAGGCCGATGCCGCCGACGTACCCCAGCTCGCTCGCGACGGCCGAGAACATGAAGTCGGTCTGGAGCGCCGGGATCACCGTCTGGCCGTTGTCGAGCACCAGGAAGCCCCGGCCGAGTCCCGGGCCGAACACGCCGCCCTGGGCCATCGCGTACAGGGACTGCACCAGCTGGTAGCCCTGGCCCTGCGGGTCGTCGAACGGGTGGAGCCAGTTGTCCACGCGCGACTGGATCCGCGGCACCGCCGCGTACACCAGCGACGACCCCACCAGGAACACCCCGATGCCGAACAGCGTGTACGCCGCCCGCCCCGTGGCCAGGTAGATCATGGCCAGGAAGATCCCGAGGAACAGCAGCGCCGTGCCGAAGTCGTTGAGGATCGCGACCAGCAGCAGACAGGCGATCAGGAACAGCAGCACCGGCCCGAGCGCCGCCATCGGCGGGGCCGGCACCCCCATCACCCGCTGGGTCGGGATCGCCAGCAGCTCGCGCTTGTCGCGCAGGTACGCGGCGAGGAACACCACCATCAGCACCTTCGCGACCTCGCCGAGCTGCACGGTCTGGCCGCCGCCGATCTGGATCCAGAGCTTCGCCCCGTTGATCCGGGTGCCGAAGACCATGGTGATCACCAGCAGGCCCACCGCCGCGAGCCCGATCAGGTAGGTGTACCGCTCCAGCACCCGGTGGTCCGGCAGGAGCACCAGGGTCGCGACGAACGCGACGCCGCCGACGGCGACCCACACCGCCTGGTCGGCCGCCAGCGCCGGGTCGATGCGGTACAGCTCGACCAGCCCGATGGCGACGAGCAGCCCCACGACCGGCAGCAGGTACGGGTCGGCCTGCGGCGCGCGCAGGCGCAGGGCCAGGTGCATCGCCACGAACACGGCCAGCACGCCGATCGCGCCCGGCAGCGGGCCGGTCTGCATGCCGCTCTCGACGCGGGCGCTGGCGACGGAGGCCATCCCCAGGACGCCGAGGACCGCCACCGGGATCAGGAATCCCAGCTCTCGGGTGCGCGCGGTCACGGGGCGGTCGTGGTCCCCGGTGTGCTCTCGGCCCGGCTCGGCGCGGGGCTGCGTGCCGGCTGGGCGGGCGCCTCGAGCGCGGGCGGCTGCGGCACCCCGTAGGTCCACGCCAGGCGGGCGGCCAGCGCGACCGCCTCGCCCTGCCCGTGCACCGCTGTCGAGAGCGCCTGCGGCTCGACGGCCCGGACGGTGCCGGCGTCGACGCCCGTCTCCTGCCACGTGCGCGACAGGCTCTGGCCGAAGAGGCCCCAGTCGAGGCCGTTGGTGACCTGGACGGTCCCGTCCGGCCCCTCCTCGAGGCCGTAGGAGCGGCTCGACACCCACGCCACCGCCCCGCCCGCGACGATCAGCAGCACCACCGCGCCGGCCACGATCGGGATCACGCGGGAGCGCCGCCGGCGCACCGGCTCCAGCACCTTCGGCGGCCGTGTCGTGGCGCCGTCGGGTCGTCCGGCGTGGCCGTGCACGCCGCCCAGCACGCGCATCTCGCCGGCGGGGGCCGTGGCGGTGTCGCCGTCGCGGTCCGCGTCGCCGGCCGCCGGCGCGGGCGCCTCGGCCGTGTCGCCCGTGCGGTCCTCCTCGCGCGCGACGCGCGCGAGCACCACCGTCACGTTGTCGGCGCCGCCCGCCCCGTTCGCCAGGTTCACCAGGCCCTTGGCGGCGGCGTCGAGCGTCGCCGCCTGCGCGAGCACCTCCGCGATGGCGGACTCGGGGACGTACGACGACAGCCCGTCGCTGCAGAGCAGCACCACGTCGCCGTCCTCCAGGCCGACCTGCACGACGTCCGCGACGACGGCCTCCTCGGCGCCGAGGGCCCGGGTGATCACGTTCCGGTGCGGGTGGGTCTCGGCCTCCTCGCGGGTGATGCTCCCGCGGCGCACCAGCTCGGCCACCACCGAGTGGTCCTCGGTGACCTGCCGCAGCGCCCCGTCACGCCACAGGTAGGCGCGCGAGTCGCCCACGTGCACCACGTCCAGGCGTCCGTCGTCGAGCATCGCCGCGGTGAGGGTGGTGCCCATCCCCGACTTGTCGGGGTCGTCGCTGGCGACCCGCCGGATCGCCCGGTTGGCCCGCTCCACCGCCCCGCGGACGTCGCCCTCGTGGACGGGGCCCACCAGACGGCCGACGGCGTCGACCGCCATCTGCGCGGCCACCTCGCCGGCCTTCGCGCCGCCCATCCCGTCGGCGACCACGAGCACCCGGGGGCTCGCGAGCGAGCGGTCCTCGTTGTGATGGCGTATGCGGCCGGTGTCGGAGAGGTGCGCGACCTCCACCAGGGCCAGCGGTCGGTCCGCGGTGCCCTCGGTGGCCATGGGCTACTCCTGGTAGCGGAGGACCGTCTGGCCGATCCGCAGCGCGTCGTGGACCTTGAGCTGAGCGTCCGCGTCGATGCGCCGGTCGTTGAGGAACGTCCCGTTGGTGGAGCCGAGGTCCTGCACCCAGTGGTAGGCGCCGCGGCGCAGGATGCGGGCGTGCATGTGGGAGACGAACTGGTCGGCGATCGAGAGCTCCGCCGCCTCCGAGCGGCCGATGGTCATCCCCTCGGCCAGGGGGATCACGCGCCCCACCTCGAGCGACGACGAGGTCTCGACGACCAGCCGCGGCTCGACGTTGGCGGCCAGGTCGATGCGCCCCGACTCCTCGCGCCCGGGGCGCTCCTCGGCCTCCGGCACGCGGGTGGGCGCCACGAACAGCGGCTCCTCGGTGCTCTGCGGGGTCTGCGCGCCGTCGAGCGGCGGCGGCACCGCCATCGCCGGCGGGGTCACCACGGCTGCGGGCGCCATCGCCGCGGCCCCCGGCGCGGCGTGCGCCGGCGCGGCGGCCGGCGGCTCCTCGGCCATGACGGGCGCCGGGGGCGGCGGGGGCGGGGCCTGGGCCGTCCGCAGCTGGCGGCTCGAGCTGCGCACGATGCTCCACACGAAGGCGTAGAGGAGCACCAGGAACGCCACCTCGGCGATGATCAGGCCGGTCTCGTTCACCCCAGCTCCACGGCGATCTCGGTGGTGCCCACGACGATCCGGTCGCCGTCGGCCAGGGCGTGGCGCTTCACCACCTGCCCGTTGACCTCGGTCCCGTTGGTGCTTCCCATGTCGACCAGGAAGTAGTCGAGCCCGATGTGCCGGATCTCGGCGTGCGTGCGGCTCGCGTTGGGGTCGGGCACCACCACGTCGCAGTCCCGGCTGCGTCCCATTGTGGAGACGCGCTTCGTGAGCACCACGCGCGTGCCGCCGACCACCAGCGTCATCTTCTCCGGCGTCAGGCCGGCGGCCCGCGCCTCGGCGGCGGAGATCACCTGGGTGCCGCTCACGCCCTCCAGCGCCTGGTGCGGCACGGGCGGCGGCAGCGGCGGCGGGTCGGGCGCCGGCAGCGGGGCCGCGGGCACCTCGACGGGCGGCGGGGGGACCATGGCGGCGCGGGCCGGCTCGTCCGCGGGCGCGGGCTCCTCCGCCTCGGGGGCGGGCGGGGCGGCGGCGGACGCGGGCGGAGGGTCGGCCATGCGGCAGGAGATGCCGAACTCGCCCACCCGCAGGTCGCTGTCGGTCTCCAGCGTCACCGTCGCCGGGGCCACCAGCGAGAGCCCGGCCCCCCGGGCGTGGGCGTCGAGGTACGACCCGAGCTCGGTCACCAGCGACCGCTCGTAGGACGCGAAGCCCTCGCGGTCCTGCGGCGACAGGAACACGGTGAAGTCGTTGGGCACGTACACGCGGGACACGGAGATGGTCTTGTGGTCCTCCATCTCGCGGGCGAGCTTCCGCGCGAGCTCCACGGGCTGCAGCGAACTCCGGAAGGCGCGCTTGAAGCCCCGCTCGAACAGGCCCTCGATCTTCTGCTCGATGTTGCGGAGGACGCTCATCGCTCGGGACCGCGGAGCGTAGCGGACGCCTTTCGCGAGCCGCGTTCGGCGAGGGCCCGCCAGGGGCGGAAGGCCGCCGCGACCAGCACGATGGTGGCAGGGATGACCGCGCCGAGGGCGTCGGCCGGGTCGGGGGCGGTCGCCACCAGCGCCACCGCCAGCGCGGCCGTCCAGGCGAGCGCCGCCGCCTCGCGCGGGCCGTCCGGGCGCAGGCGCACCACCAGCGGCACGCACATCGCGGCGACGATGATGATCAACGCCTGGACGCCGGCCTGCGGCATGTCCGCCAGCGGCTGCCAGAGGCGCTCGGCGGCATCGGCGGGCGCGCGCTCGCCGCGCAGCGCGGACACCGCCGGCTCCACGTAGCCGGCGCCGGCCAGCAGGTCGCCCCCGCGGGCCACCTGCCACGCCACCGCGGCCACGGCGCCGGCGGCGGCGACCCACAGCCGGGCCGGCCACCGGGGCACCAGCCCCGCCACTGCGGGGAACAGGGGGCCGAGGCCCACCGCGAACAGGGCGGGCGCCGCGAGGGGCAGCAGCACCAGCCGTCCGTGGCCCCAACCGAGCAGCAGCAACGCCAGGGCGCCGGCCCCGAGCAGCGCGCCGGCCGCGGGGGCGGGGGTGCCCCCCACCGCGGCGCCCCCGGCGACCGGGAACGACGCGGCCGCGTCGCCCACCACCTCCAGGTTGGGCGCGTGGTCGCTCACCAGCATCGCCGCCCCGGCGGCCATGCCCTCCACGATGACCGGGTGGGTGCCGCCCACCTCGGTCGGCGCGCACATCACGCCGCAGCGGTGCACCAGCTCGCGGTAGCCGTCGCCGAACACGTACCCGGGCATGATCACGTCGGGTCCCGCCGCGGCGCGCAGGGAGGCGATGTAATCGTCCGCGTAGGGGGCATCGCCCACGATCACCAGGGGCCAGTCCGGCGCCAGCAGGCGCTGCGCCTCCACCAGCAGGTGGGCGTTGTTCTCCGGCACCAGCCGGCCCACGAACAGCGTGAAGCGGCCCGGCTCGACGCCCAGCCGCCGGCACCAGCCGGCGTCCCCCGGATCGGGCATGTCGGCGCCGTACGGGATCCACGGGATGCGTCGGCCGTAGCGGCGCTCGTACGCGTCGGCCACGGCCGCCGAGTCGGTGACGGCGACCGACGCCGCCGAAGGCGCCATGCGCTCGGCCAGGCGCAGGTACGCCCGCGCCGGCCCGGACCACTTG
>DAISWG010000073.1:12982-13318 GCA_036826475.1 Miltoncostaeaceae bacterium
CCCGATGATGCCGGCCAGCGCGATGCCGATGGCGATGAGCAGCAGCACGGTCGCGCCGCTGAAGGAGATCATCTTGCCTTCGAACGTGGGCACCAGGATGGAGCCCTCGATGTTGAAGGCGATGAAGTACAGCGCCACGTCGGGACGCGCCCGCGCGATCATGTGTCCCGTGCTCACCAGCGTGTGGGCCAGCGTGTCCAGGTGCTTCGAGCGGATCGTCGGGAGGTGCACCAGCCGCGCCCCGGCGTACGTCTCGCGCCGCTCGGTCATGTGGGGCCGGCAGTACACGGTCACCTCGTGGCCGCGCGCCGAGAAGCGCTCGGCCAGGTGTTCCAC
>DAISWG010000074.1:0-13204 GCA_036826475.1 Miltoncostaeaceae bacterium
TCCCCGACAGGAAGAGCTTTGCCCGGTGGTTGGCGAGGATCGTGTCGGCGGCCTCGCCGTAGCGCGAGCGCGCCTGGGCGAGATCTTGGAAGACGGTCACCACCTGAACCCCCTGTCCCGCCGCGGTGGCGGCGATCTGAGGGAGGTTGCGGATCGGGGCGGTGTTGGCGGCCTCGTCGAGGACGAGCAGGAGCGGCGGGTCGCAGGGCCGACCGGCGGCCGCGCGCTCGTAGGCGGCGTCGACGACGTGCTCGACCAGTCCGGCGAAGAGCGGCGCCAGGCGCTCCTGGTCCTTCGAGGGCGCGACGACGTACAACGTGGTCTCGCCGTCGAGCACCGCCTCGGGGTCGATGCCGTGGGCGCCCGTGCTTCGGAGCACCGCCGGGTCGGCGAACGGCGCGAGCACCGCCTCGGTTGTGGCGTAGACCGAGGAGAGGGTGCGCTCCTCCCTACGGCAGGTGGCGAGGAAGGCCGCGTGGGCATCCGGCTCGCCGAGGTCGAGCAGTAGGTCCTCGACCGCGCGCTGCTCGCCCGAGTCGACCCAGGCGACGACGTCGCGCATAGACCCGCCGACCTTGCCGGCGGCGGCCAGCAGGAGGGGCGCCAGGAGCTTCGCGGCCATCTGGAGCCAGAACTCGGCGTCCCGGCCGGCCGAGGCCCCGTGCGCGCTCGTCAGGTTGTGGGCCATCCGGCGGGCGTCCGCCCACTCCTCGCAGGAGCGCACCGGATCCCAGCCGACGACCCCCGTGCCGTCGAGGCGCGCGGCACCGGTCGGGTCGTAGACCAGCACCGGCCCTCGCGCGCGCCGAGCGGCGGTGGTGTGGTCGAGGAGGTCGCGCTTGACCGAGACGGCGAGCACCGGTCCGGCCGCCTCGAGGATCGCCGGGATGGCGAGGCCCGCGGTCTTGCCCGACTGGCTCGGGCCGATCACCAGGGTGCTCGCCCGCGCCTCCGTGGCGACGAGGACCCGGCCCATGCGCCCGAGGGTCAGCCGGCCGCTCTGGGGGCGGCGCACCATGAGCGAGCGCAGATCGCGCCTGCTGGCCCAGCGCGCGCCGGACAAACCACGCGACGGTGCCCCCGACACCCGTCGCGCCGTCCGGGCCACGCCGAGGCCGACCGCGCCGATCGTGCCGAGAACTACGAGGGCGGTGGCGTAGAAGCCGACCGGGCCGGGGAGCGTCTGCCGGTCGGCGACCGGCCAGGCGGCGGACGGGTCGCCGAGGGTGTCGGGCAGTCGGCCGAGCACGCCGGGCATCTCGCCGAACGCGGTGCCGGGAGGCCCGGAGCCGAACGCGAGCCCCGCCACAATGCCCACGCACCAGACGAGCGCAGCGAGCCCGAGAGCGCCCCCGAGGACGATCAGGCCGAGAGCGACCCAGGGATCCTCGGGGGCGCCCGGGCGATCCGGAAGCGGCGGCACCGGACGCCTACGCGGCGGCCTTGCGGGGGCGGCGCGGCGGCCTCCGGGCGGCGTCGCCCTCGCGCTGCTCGGCCTGGAGCTCGGGGACCGCGCGCTCGAGCGACCGCTCGATGAGGCCGAGCACCTCGGCCAGGCGCGGCAGCGTCTCCTCGGCCACGGCCGGCGCGAGGCCGCAGGCCCGCATCCCCTCGAGCCCGATCACCGCCTGCGCCAGGTCGCCGACCGCGAGTCGAAAGCGCCCGTCAAGGCGCGCCGAGGCCCCGAAGCCCGCGACCAGGTCGGCGGCCGCGCTCGCCCGGCGGGCGAGGTCGGAGTCCGCCGCGCGGGGGAGGAGGGCGTCCGGGATATCGGGCGCGGATGGCTTGGGGCTGATGTCTTCCATCGCGGGGTCTCCTTCTCAGGCGGCGGGGACGCGGTTGCGCATCCGTCCGTCGGTGTCGATGAGGGCGCGCTCGGCGGCCGAGATCCGGTGCTCAACGACGAAGGAGCGCCGGCCGACCTTCCAGAGGGCGCCGCCGACGGGCATGTCGGCGACGTGGTCGACCTCGGTGCCGGTGAGGCCGACGAGCTCGCGGGTCGCCTCGAGGTCCGCCGGGCTCTGCTTCAGGATCACCCGCGTCTCGGAGTCCGACAGGAGCCCCTGGGCGATCTTCACCTCGCGCGATCCGAGGTCGCCGGCCGCGGCGAGGTCCGACAGGCGATGGACGACCAGCATGTTGGCGACGCCGTACGAGCGTGCCAGCTTCCACGAGCGCTGCAGGAACGTGGCCGCCGCGGGATCTGCGAGCACCGCCCATCCCTCGTCGAGCACGACCAGCCGCTTGACGCCGTCGTCGCGCGCGAGGCGCCCCGACAGCCAGGCGCTCACGCAGACCATGAGCACCGCCATCGCCGGCGAGCCGTGGAGGGCGGAGAGGTCGAGCACGACGATCGGCGCGTCGAGCTCGACGCCGTCCGACGTCGGGCCGTCGAACATCCCGTGCAGGTCGCCCTCGCACAGGCGCCGCAGCTCGAGCGCGCAGGCGCGCCCGTACCCGGCCAGGGACTCGACGTCGGTCGCCAGGGGCGTCGCGGCATCGCGGGCGGGATGGAGGAGGTGGCCCTGGACGGCCGGGAGGGTCGGGACGCCCTCGGCCGCCGCCGCCCGGTAGGCGAGGTCCAGGGCGGTGTGCTCCTCGGGGCTCAGGGCACGCGCAAGCGATCCGGCGACGAGCGCCGCGAGGAGGGCCACCCGCTCCTCCCGCCCGCCGGCCGTGTCGAGCGGATTCAGTCGGACCTCGCCTCCGGGGGTGAGGCGGATCGGCCGGCTGCCGAACCATTCGGCCAGGGGGCCGTACTCGCCCTTCGGGTCGATGACGACGGCGCGGCGGCCGAAGATCGCCTGGCGGGCGAGGTAGGTCTTCACCAGCGCCGACTTGCCGAGGCCGACCTGGCCGGCCACGAGCGCCGAGGGGCCGGTGATAACCCCGTCTCCGTAGAGGACCCACGGGTCGTAGCAGAAGCTCTGGCGGCTGTAGATCTCCTGGCCGATGTAGACGCCGCGCCCGCCGAGGCCGCCGTCGCCGATGAAGGGATAGGCCGCCTGCAGGTGGGCGCTCGTCAGCTGATGGGCCGGCTGGCGCGGGCGGGCGCTCACCGAAGGCCGCGGCAGAGGGGAAGGGTGTAGGTGAAGCCCATCGCCTGCTCGCCCCACAGGGGCCGCAGCTCGAGGCCGACGGTCTGAGCGGAGCGCTCGACATCGGCCATCGCGTCGGCGAGCTCGTCCTCGCCGGCGGCGGAGACGGTCAGGTAGCCGGAGAACCGGACCCCCGAATGCCCCTCCGCCAGCTCGCGCTCGCGATCCAGGAGCGCCTCCTGCTGACGCCTGCGCCGAGCCGTGGCGAGAAAGCCCATCCGCGCGCGCAGGTCGTCGTCGGAGATCTCGTTGGTGCGGGCGTTCTCGGCGGCCCGGAGCGCGCGGGCAGGATCGAGAGGCTCCATCACCAGCGCGAAGGTGCGCCGGGTCGTCCCGGCGACCATGAACGGCAGGAGGAAGTCCGCGCCGACGTCGATCCGCGGCCACTCGGCCACCCAGTAGGTGCAGTGGAGGGCGCCGTCGGAGCGGTAGTGGCGCCACGACTCGAGCGCCGCCATCGGGCCGGCGCCCGCCGGATCGACGCCCGCCATCTCGGAGTCCCCGGCGCCCCGGCGGTCGAGGCCGGGACGGTCGTCGGGACAGAAGCCGAGGCGGATCGCCCGGGCCAGAAGGCGCGGGCTGAGGGCGCCGCGAACGGTGACCTCGGCCCGGCGCAGGTGGTCGGCGAGGACGCCGAGCTCCCGGACAACGACCGCGACGGCGCCGACCTCGCCGCCGCCGGCGCGCCGGATCGCGCCCGAGGCGCGCCGGGCGTCGATCTGGAGGGCGATGAAGGTCTCGTGCTGGCGGGCGGCGGGGCCCGCCTCGTCGAGCAGGTCGATGTAGGAGCGCACGCCCGGATGGGAGGCGGACATGACCAGGCCGTCGCGCAGGTAGCGGGCGAGCTCGTCAACGGGCTCCGTGACGGTGCGGTCGATCCAGGCGATGCGGCTGACCGGGCTGCCGCCCCGGGCCAGGCCCGACAGGACCGCTGCCCAGCGGGCGACCCGCCGCTCCTTGGCCTTGAGCTCGAGGAGGGCGAAGGCGCCGCCCTCGACGGCGAGGACGGCGGTCCAGGTCTGCCCGTCGCGCGCGATGCCGATCTCGCCGCGGGCGCCCTGCGCCGCGAGAATCCGGAGCGAGGCGAGGCTCTCCGGGAGGCTTGGCGCTTCGTCGTCCGCGCGGCCGAGGCCGGGCGCGGCCGAGGCGTAGCGATGGCGGCTGCGTCCGCGCCTGCCGAGGTGGCCGGCGACGATCGCCGCCCAGGTGACGGGCGGCCTTCCTCCAAGGCGCAGGAAGGCGCTCGCGAGGCCCACCCCGGCGAGCGTGAGCCCGACCAGCGCCCCACTGGTGCCCGGTGAGACGTTCAGGGAGACGACGAGGCCGCCGAGGCCGACCGCGACGCACGCGAGCTGGCTCCAGCCCAGGCCGCCGATCGCGCCCGACGGCTCGAGCGGCCCGAAGCGGTATCGCGCCGGATCAGATCCCATCGCCGCCTCCGGCGTACGGCCCGAGGTCGCGCGGCGGCGGCGGACTGGTGCGCAACGTGGCCGCGGGCCCGCTCGGACCCGTGTGGTCGGTCGGTGGGGCGCCGGCGGCGCCGGCGGCGGCAACGCCGCCGGCCGCCCGGACCGTCGTCGGAGCCCCGACCGCGGCAGCGCTCGCGGGGGCCGGGCCGACCGGGCCCCGCGGGCCGGCCCCCGTGCCGCCGGCCGAACCCGGCGGGCCGCCGGGGCCTCGGAGTCCGCCCGCGCCGGTGGCCCCCATCCCGAGCGTCGCCATGGTCGCCGCGCCGCCGCCGGCCGCGCCGAAGGCCATCCTCGTGCGGGCGACGTTCCAGGCCAGCGAGGCGCCGGTCGCCGCGGCGACCGCGTGCCGGCCCTCGCGCTGCGGCTGGGCCACCTCGGCGGCGAGGGGGACGAGGGAGAAGAGGACGAACGGCGAGAAGGCCGCGATCAGGAACATGCCCGCGCCCGCGAGGACCGCCGAGACGCCGTCGCCGGACGAGAGGGCGGAGAGCCCGAGCGACAGCGTGGCGACGATCACGAGCTTCGAGAGGATCGCCGCGACGATCAGCTGCACGAGCCGCCGCACCCAGCCCGAGGTCGCGGGCCAGATCATGGTGGCGAGGAAGAGGGGCAGGAACATCATCGCCACGTAGACCACGCCCGCGCGCAGGATGAGCTCGAACCAGACGAAGATGGCCGCGAGCGCCATCACGAGCGCCATGAGGAACGAGGCGAAGAGCGGCACCGGCCCGCCGACGGCGCTCGCCTCCGTGAGCGAGGTGGCGAGGGAATCGGTGTCCCTCGCCACCTGGGCGGTCAGGTCCGCGCAGAGGGCATCGACCACCGCGATCGAGGTCTGGGCGACGGTGACCGCGAGACCGGTCAGGAGCATGGCGGCCGGCAGGTAGAGCAGGACGAGGCGGATGAGGATCCGCGGGTCCTGGCGCAACAGCGCCTGGAGGACCGTCAGCAGGACGAGCGGCAGCAGCAGGATCGCGCCGACCTGGAACATGAAGCCGTAGTGGCTCTCGAACCAGGGCGCGGCGAGGTCGATGGCCGTCGTCGAGTTGATCGCGTCGGCGACCTGGCGCAGCAGCCAGGCCGCGCCGTCGCCGACCCAGGACGTCAGCTGGCCGAGGACCGCGTCACCCGCCACTCCCGCCGCGGCACCCGCGGCGTCACCCACCGCATCGCAGGCGACGCTAACGCCGGGGACGTCGCACGGACTCGGCAGGTCGATCGCCTGCGCGTGGCCGGGCCGGCCGAGCGGCAGCATCGCCGCGAGCAGCAGCAGCACGAGAGGCCACGCGGTCGGGCGTCTGACGACGAGTGCGCCCATCACGGGGCGAGAGGCCGCAGACCGGCGGCCATCGCGACGAACTCCGCAGGGGGCGTCGAGATCGTCGGGGCGAGGACGGCCGGCGTCGGGCCGGGCGTGTCCGGCGCGAACCGCTCCACCCGCCAGCGCCCGCCCGACCAGACGAGTTCCGCGCGGCTGGTCGCCCACGCGGCGATCGGCTCGCGCTCGGCGCTCGCGAGGAGCGTCACCTGCCAGATCGCGACCGATGCCCGGCGCGCCGAGTACGCCTCGATGCGGTAGCCGACGGGAGCCATGCGGAGGGTGGCCTCGCCGCGCCCGAGTGTGTCGGCCAGGTAGCCGTAGGTGCGGTCGAACAGCGGGAGCAGCCGGGGCCGGTAGGCGGGGACCGCGATGTCGGCGACGGTTGCCCGCCGCAACCCGCGGTCCGACAGCATCCGGGCGTCGGTGAGCGCTGACAGGGCCCGAGCCGCCTCTCGCGCCGCGGACGCCGGCGTCCTTCCGCCCGCCGCCGCCCGCGGGCCTTCCGGCGTCGGGGTCGGGCTTGGCACTCGTTGGATCACTGGCGGCGACGGTTGGGGCTTCTCGCCCGCGGGTGCCAGCAGCCGGCCGAAGAGGACTCCGATCATCAGGACGGTCAGTGCGCCGCCGAGGGTGCGAAGCCGATGGCGACGCGCCTGCGCGGAACCCTTCGGCCTTCGCGCCGACGGCCGCAGGCGGGCCATCCCTAGCTCCGTCCCACGCGGTAGAAGAAGTTCACGATCTGAGGCGCCATGCCCACCAGGAGGCCCGCGGCGGCGGCGAGGAGAACGCCCCTCCGCCCGCCCGAGGCCGCGCCGTGATGGTTGGACTGCGCTCCCCAGGCCCACGCGATCGCCGCCACGACCAGCGCCGCGAGGATCAGGAGCAGCGCCCAGGAGTACAGGCCATCGACCAGGGACTGAAGCTTGTCCTGGCCCGGCAATCCGTTCGGATCCGGCCGGGCGTTCACCTGCAGGACGAGGCTCGACAGCATGACGCCCGCCTCCGCGGAAGATCGGTTGACTGTTGATCGCAAACTAACACGGTCGAGGCCGCTTCGCCAACCCCAGCCGAGCGCCGCGTCTGGAGGGGACGGCGACGATTGCCGACAACGCCGGGGCGCCGTGTTGCGGTCACGTCCGGGCGTCGGCGGGGATCGGCGCCCAGCGGCATCTGCTCACGGGCGCGCCGGGCCGGCCACCGTTCGATCCGAGCCGGCCGAGCCGGGTCGATGGCTCCTACGGCAGAACGCGCAGGGTGAACCGCCGGGCGACGATCGGGAGGAATCGTCCGCCCTTCTCCCTTGGCACGACCACCCGCATCGGCACGGTGAAGCCAGCGCCGCCGGGAGCGAGCCGGTAGCGAAGGGCGAAGCGCCCCCGCCGGTCGGCCGTCGCCAGCTGCAGCGGTAGCCAGCGCCCCCGCAGGCGCCATTCGAGCTTAACGAGCTTGCCGCGCCCGGCTCCGCGGGGCGCGATCGTCCCTGTGATGCGCAGGGTCTCGCCCGACCGCAGGGTGCGGGCGGCGATCCGAGTGCGCACGAGCGGCCGCAGCTGGACGAACGCGGGCGCCACCACGAGGGGCCGGCCGAGGGCGATCGCCCGCCACGTGCCGATGCGGTCCGCGCGCACGCGGAACGTGAATCGGCCCCGCCGGTCGGTGAGCGTCGTGCCGCGGGAGAAGCCCCTCGGGTCGACGAGGAACACGGTCGCCCCGCGAAGGCCGCGGCCATTCGGGTGCTGGAACCGGCCGGAGATCCGGAGCTGCTTCGAGTACGTCGCGACGACCAGCGGCACCAGCATCCGTCCGCTGCGGTTGTAGGCGCGCGCCTGCTGAACGCGCAGGCCCCGGGTCTCGATGCGCGCGAAGTTCGGCAGCGGGGCACCGCTCGCCTCGATCCGTCCGGGCTCGCCCAACGGGCCGTCGCCGCCGATGATCGTCGTCGGAGCCCCGATGGCCGCGCTCGGTCGGGTGGCGAGCGCCGACATCACCTCGCGCGTGAGCCCGGCGTTGTCGGTGGCCTCGAGGACGAAGCGGATCGACTCCCCGGGCACCGCGTGCTGAGCGAGATCGACATCGACGATGTTCCCCCCGGTCGCCGACGAAGCCACGGTCGGGCCGTTCGCCCCGCGCGCCTTGAGGCGCCACTCGCGGATTCCGCTTGTCGCGTCGGCGACGGAGACGGTGGCGCGGACCAGTCCATCGGGCAGGCCGAGGAGCGCGACCGACGCCGTCGGCGGGGTGCGGTCGATGCGGAGGGGCGCGTCCTGGAGGCCCGAGCCGGCGGTCCCGTCCCCGTCGGCTTCCAGCCGGAGGGTCCCGACGCCGTCCGGAACCGCCGCGAGGTCGAGGTCGGCGATCTGCGATCCCGCGCCGGGCGAGGCGGCGTAGAGCAACCGGCCGCCGAGGCCGATCCGCTGCTGGCCGATCCCGTCCGAGCCGAAGTTGTCGGTCGTCTGCCACTCGACCCGCGCCCGATCGTCGGTCACCCAGCCCGCGGGCACCGCGGTCCAGCGCGCGGCCGGTGCCTCCAGGTCGCGGACGAGGATGGTCGGGTCGAGAAACACCCAGACCCGATTGGGCTGCTGCCGCGCCTCGGTCTGGAAGAGCCGCAGCGATGTGGTCGTTGCGCGCAGGTTCACCTGGTAGCCCTTCGGCTGGGCGGGGCTGCGCGGAATGTCCGCCTCGGCCACCTGCCACACCGTCGCCCCGTCGGCGAGGACCTGCTGGGCGATCGAGGTCGCCGTCTGGTGGAAGCGGACCGAGCGCCAGATGAACGACTCGATCACCGACCCGGACGCCGGCGTCCGGAGGTCGATCTGCCACTTCGTCCCCGTGAGCGAGGTCCCCATCGGCGGACAGGTCACGCCGAAGCTCGCGGCCGTCTGCTGAACCGAGCACTGCCCGTCGGGTACCGCCTGAGCGACGAGGGCGTTCACCCCGTAGGTGTAGAGGCTCCCATCGGTTGCGCCGGCCGGCGATGTCGTCGCGGCGGCACCTGCGGCCGCGAGCACGAGGACGGCGATGGTTCGGCGGCGGCCCATCAGTTCAGGTTCCACGGGCCGGGGGTGAACTCGCGCTCCGCCGGCGAGACGCCGGGCCAGGGGTCGGGGGCGGACCGGTCGGCCGGGGGCGCGGTCGCGACGACCTGCGTCGTCGCCGGCGCACGTGCCGGCGGAGCCTGGGCGCGGCGATCGCGCTCCTCCCGACGGGCAGCGCGCCTCTCGGCGGCGATGGCGCGTTCCCGTCTTGCCGCTCGATCGATGTGCTCCTGAAGCAGCGACGACGCGGCGATCCAATCGGCGGCGGTTGAGCGTGCTGCGCTCGGGAGACCTCCTAGGGACTCTGGACCATCATCTGCCACGGTCGCCGGACCGCCGTGGAATGCGAGGACCACTATCACGACGAGCGCCGCCAGGCCCGCGAGCCCTGCCGCCGCCGCTGCGGCGGCGCTTCTCCCGCCGGCAGGCATCCGTGACCCGTCGTGCGAGGCAGATCGGCGCACCGCCGCAGCGCGCAGAGGTGCTCGACGAGAACGGCGTGCAGGACGTCGCCCGGCGGCGGGCGTCGTGGGCTGGTCCTCGGTCGGAGGCGGTGGCCCATCGACAGGGATCAGGCCGTCACCGAGATCCTCACCGCCGGGACCGAGAACGGCGCCCCAGTGAACGGGCCCCGGGAAGTCGGACGGGAGGACGGTCGGTTCCTCGACACGGCGATCATTCTCTCCCGACAACCGCTCACGCGGCTCCTCGTCGTCGAAGGTCATTGCGCCGTCTGCGTTTGCCATCTCGCCAGCGTCCTCGTATGCTCGGTTGACTGTGAGCGGCAAACCAACGATAGCGCACCAATGAGGGGCCTGCACAAGCTATGAAATATTCCAGCCTCGGGGCTCCGCAACCTCCTCCGGTCGGTCAAGATGCCGCCCGTGGCGCGCACACCGGCGAACGAGATTCTTACCGCCAGCGAGGTGGCCGCATGGCTCGGCCAGAACATCGAGACGGTCCAGCGCGCCGCGAAGTCCGGGCGCCTGCCAGCTCGGCGCATCGGCAAGGAGTGGCGCTTCCTGCGCGACCTGGTCGCCGAGAGCCGGGGCATGCGGCTGCGCCAGTCGGCGAAGGCGGACGAGGGGCTCTTTCCCCGCTCGCCCTTCGAGGCCGCCGAGGGGAGCGCCGAGGCGGGGATGGATGCCGCCGAGGCGGCGAGCTTCCTGCGCACGAAGGAGTGGACGGTGCGCTCGGAGGCGAACCAGGGTCGCCTCCCGGGCTGGCGCGAGGGTCAGCGCTGGCGGTTCTCCCGCGAGGAGCTGATCGAGCACATGCGCCGCGACGATCCGGAGGATCGCCTCCGCTACGACCGCGCTCGCGCCGCCCGCCGCAGCACCTGAGCCTGAGGACCACCCGGCATGGCTGAGTCGCGGTTCACCGGGTCGAACCGCGTGCGCCAGCTCGAGCACGCGCTCTCCATCCTCGACCTGTTCGGGCCGCCCGAGCGCGGCGAGCTCAGCCTGTCCGCGATCGCCGCAGAGCTTGGCCTCTCCGAGCAGTATGCGAACAAGCTCCTTCGGCCCCTGGAGACGGCGGGCCTCGTAGTCCGGGGCGCCACATCGGGCAGCTGGCGGCTCGGCGTCCGCCTGGCCCAGCTCGGCGGCTATGCCCTCTCCAGCCTCCGACCGTGGGACGAGTTCCGCGAGCCGCTCGGCCGGCTGCAGGAGGCGACGGGGCTCGGCGGCCTGATCGCGGTCCTCTCCGGCGGCCGGGCGGTCCACATCGACCACTTCCGCGGGCCCGAGCGAGCCATCGGGCGCGCCTTCCCCGCCCATGCCACGTCGCTTGGCAAGGCGATCCTCGCCGAGCTCCCGTCCGACGAGCGTGACGCCGCTCTTGCGGAGATCGTCCTCGCGGCCTGGACGACCCGCACGCTCGTCGAGCGGGAGGCGCTGCTCGCGGACCTGGAGCGGGCGAGGGAGCGCGGCTACGCCCTCGAGGACGCCGAGTTCCACGAGGCTCGACGCTCCATCGGCGCGGCCGTCCGCGACCACTCGGGCGCGGTCGTCGCGGCTGTGGGGGTGGGCAACACTCCCAGCCGACTTCCGCTCGACGAGGTCGACTCCGTCGCGGCGGCGGTCGTCGAGGCGGCCGCTGAGGTGTCCCGCCGTCTCGGCGCCGGAATGCTCCCTGACCTCCCGCCGTGGCGCCCGGTGGTCGAGGTTCAGGCCGTCATGGAGCCCCCGCTCGAGATCCGTCCCGCGGGGGCGAGCGAGGAGCCGGCGACCAAGCCGCGGCGACGCCAGCCCCGACCACGCGGCACGACGGCGAAGTGAGCGCCGCCGGCCACAGCCTCGGCCGGCCGGTCGCGATCGCCGGGGCCGGCTTGGCCGCGCTTCTCTCGCTCGTCGTCGGCCTGCCAGTCATCGCCCTGGTCGCGATGTCCGGTTCGGGCGGCGGCGGATCGGCGCGACCGGCGGACGCCGGGGCGCTCGATGCGTGGATGGCCGAGCGGGTGCCCGGCTCGCCGCTCGTCGGCCTCGGGGCCGTGTTCGTCGCCGAGGGCGAGCGCAACGGCATCGACCCGCGGGCGCTCGTCGCGATCGCGATGCACGAGTCGGTGCTCGGGACGGCGGGTTCGGGCGCGAGCATCCACAACGCCTTCGGCTGGGGGCCGGCGATCGCCTTCCCGAGCTGGCGGGCGAACATCGCGACCGTCGCGCGCGGCCTCGCCGAGGGGTACGTACTGCGCGGCCGCGATACCCTCACCGAGATCCAGCCGGTCTGGGCGCCGATCGGTGCCACCAACGACCCGGCCGGCCTCAACTCCGCCTGGACCGAGGCGGTCGGCCGCTACTACGAGGACCTCGGCGGTGACCCCGACGGCTCGATCGTCTACGCGTCTCCGGCGCCCGGAGACGTCCAGGCGGCGCTCTGCCCGATCGGGCCGTGGGGCGGCACCGAGCGTCCGGTCGAGGCCCTCGCGCGCCTCGCCGGCCTGCCCGTGTCGAGCGTCAAGCGCGAGCGGCGTACCACGGCCAGCGGCGGCGTCTCGGACCACTGGACCGGGTGCGCGAAGTGTTTCGCGATGGACCTCGCGACGACGCCGCCGGCAGGGGACGCGGCCGCCTCGCGCCTCGCGACGGCGATCGGGGGTCCGGGATACGCCGACTGGGGATCGGAGGGCGGCGTTCTGAGCGCCGAGCGCTGCGGGATCCGCTTCCAGCTCCTGTGGCGAACCTACGTCGGCGGCAACCACTGGAACCACATCCACGTCGGAGCGCGGCGGGTCGGCTACGTCCCATGAGCTCGCCCGGGGTTGAGCGCAAGAACGCAGCGGGACCGCCTCGCCTCGGACTCACGCTCGACGAGGCCGCGGCGACCCTCGGCATCTCGCGCGACACGTTCGACCGACACATCCGTCACGAGCTGCGCGTCGTGCGTCGCGGCCGGTGCCTCATCGTGCCGGTGAGCGAGCTCGAGCGATGGCTGGACAGGGAGGCGGCGCAGTGGGCGAGTTGAGGGACGAACACCGATGCCGACCGGCATAGAGGTGCGGCACCAACGCGACTGCGCCTCGCGGCAGGGGCGACGCTGCGGATGCAGGCCGAGCTATCGGGCCGCCGTCTGGAGCGCGCGCGAGGGGCGCGAGATCAAGCGGTCGTTCCCGACGATGGCGGCAGCGCGGTCATGGCGGGCCGAGGCCGTGACGGCCATCCGGCGCGGGACGCTCACGGCGGAGCGGCAGGTGACCCTGCGGCAGGCCGCGGAGACCCTGATCGACGGAATGGCCGGGGGCACCATCCGCAACCGCTCCGGCGACCGCTACAAGCCAAGCGTCGTCCGGGGATATCGGGCGAACCTGGAGCGCCACGTCCTGCCGGCGCTCGGCAACATGAAGCTCGACGCCGTCGCCCGAGCCGACGTTCAGGGGCTCTGCAACCGCCTGATCGCGGCGGGTGGGTCGCCGTCCACGGTCCGCAACGCGATCATGCCGCTGCGCGTCCTCTACCGGCGCGCGCTGCGCGAGGGCCAGGTCGCCGTCTCCCCGCTCGAGCACCTCGAGTTGCCCGCGGTCCGCGGGACGCGCGATCGGGTCGCCTCGCCGGAGGAGGCGGCGGCGCTCTTGGCGGCGCTTCCCGCCCGTGACAGGGCCGTGTGGGCGACCGCGCTCTACGCCGGCCTTCGGCTCGGGGAGCTGACCGCGCTTCGCGTCGAGGACGTCGACCTCGCGGCCGGCCGGATCAGCGTCGAGCGATCGTGGGATCCTCAGGAGGGCGCGATCGAGCCGAAGAGCCGGAGCGGCCGCCGCCGAGTGCCGATCGCCGAGGAGCT
>DAISWG010000075.1:0-12487 GCA_036826475.1 Miltoncostaeaceae bacterium
AGAAGATCCACTGGGTGCCGTCGCCGTGGTGGACGTCGATGTCGATGTAGGCGACGCGCTCGGCGCCGGCATCGAGCATCGCCTGGATCGCCACCGCGGGGTCGTTGTAGACGCAGAACCCGGCCGCCTTGTTCGCGAACGCGTGGTGCAGGCCGCCGCCCGCGACGAACGCCTGGTCGGCGCGGCCCTCCCACACCGCCATGGCGCCCTCGATCGCGGCGCCGCAGATCGCCGCCGCCGCGTCGTGCATCCCGGCGAACGCGGGCGTGTCGCCCCCCGCCGAGAGGCCCCACTGGCTCGCCTCCCACGTGGCGGACAGGGCGGGGGTCTCGCTGTAGCGCTTCACGGCGGCCACGTAGGCGGAGGCGTGGACGCGCTCGATCTCCGCGTCGGTCGCCACGCGGGGCGCGATGGTCTCGACGCCCTCCGTGCGGTCCAGGCCGTAGGCCCGGATCAGGTCGACCGCCAGCTGGCGCCGCAGGGGCGTCATGGGGTGGTCGTCGCCGAGGTTGTAGGAGGGGCCGCCCTCCCCGTGGACGAACGCGGTGCGGGTCACGCCGACGCCACGACCGTCCACGGCACCACCCGGCGGCCGGTGACGAGCCCGTTGAGCACGTAGGGGTCGCCGTCGGCGAACGCCTCGACGTCGTCGGCCCCCACACCCGCGAACACGATCGCCGCGCCGGTGGGGGGATCGCCGAGCGCCCCGGCCATCGCGATGCGGCCCGCGTCGACGGCCTCCCCGATGCGCGCGAGGTGGGCCTCGCGGTGGGGCGCGCGGCGCTCCACGATGTCCGGGACGTAGTCGTAGAACAGGATCAGGTGGGGGCCGGTCGCCATGCTCAGCCCTTTCGGGAGATTCGGAGCGTGTACGCGTCGCCGCCGCGGCGGGCGAAGACGTCCACGTAGTGGACGCCGGAGCGCTTCGCCGTGTAGTTGATCACGACCTTCTTGCGCCCGCCCGACCGGAACGCCAGCAGGTGCCGCTCCAGGTTGCCGTTGGCGGTGCCAACCGTCGGGGTGCCGGGCTCCCACAGGTAGAGGTCGAGCACTGCGGTCCGGTGGGTCAGCGTCAGCGCCACCCGGTCGCCCCGCCGGAGCCGGAGCGGGTAGACGTCGTCGGGATCCTCGTAGCGGTCGGCGGTCGCCGTGATGGTCGCGCGGCCGGAGCGGTCGAAGGCCGTCGTGCGCGACCTGACCCACTTCACGTCGTCGTTGACCTCGGACGCGTCGTCGGACGGCGCCCGCAGCGTGACGGCCGCGCGGGGGTTGACGAGCCCGTAGCCGTTGACGTCGTCGCGGCCGCGGGGGCCCAGGTCGAGGGCGGTGTTCGTGATCTGGCGGGCCACCTGGTAGGGACTCAGCCGGCCGCCGTTCGCCGCCATCACCAGGGCCGCGACGCCGGTCACGTAAGGGGCGGCCATCGACGTGCCGTCCTTCAGGGCGTACCCCGGGGCCACCGCCCGGTCGGTCACCCGCACGGGCACCGACGACAGGATGTTCACGCCCGGGGCGATGACGTCCACCGTCCGGTTGTGGTTCGAGAACGTCGCGGTCTGGAACGGCTTCGGGCAGTCGAACGTGACCGTGCCGTCGCACTGGGCGCCGACGCCGAGCACCCGGCTGTAGCCGGCCGGGAAGTTGAGGGCGTTGAGGTCCTGACCCTGGTTGCCGACCGAGGCGACGATCAGGGCGCCGCGGCGCGTCGCGAAGAGGACGGTGTCCTGGAACGCGCGCGAGAAGCCGGGGCCGCCGGCCGAGATGTTGATGACCTTGGCGCCGTTGCCGACGGCGTGGCGGATGCCCTTCATCATCGTCTCGTCGGTGCTCGCGCCCACCGTGTCGGCGATCTGGACCGGGATCACCTGCGCGGCCGGCCCGGCCGGCGCCACGCCCACCACGCCCACGCCGTTGGCGGGCGCGGCGGCGATTCCGGCGACGTGGGTGCCGTGGCCCGACTCGCCGTGGTCGGAGGCGTTCAGGTCGCCGCGGAGAGTGCTGCGCGGCGCCACCAGCGGGCTGCCGGGCCCGCCCCACTCCTCGTGGGTGGCGTCGATGCCACTGTCGAGGATGGCGATGCGCGGGCGGGGTCCCGGCGTGGTGAGGTCGGCCGACCAGCTGGGGCCGGCGAGCAGGCCCCACTGGCTGGGCGGCGTGAAGTACGGGTCGGTGAAGACCGGGGTCGGGCCGGGCGCCGCGGGCGGCGGCGGCCGGTCGTCGGGCGTCCGGGCGAGCGACCACTCCGCCGCCGTCACCCGCGGGCGCCGCAGCGCGGCGTCGCGCGCGGTGGCGGGACTCGCGGGGCCGAGCGCCCACACGCCGGCCTCGGGGACGACCGGCCGCACGTCGTCGCCCAGCCCCGCGAGGCGGGCCGCGGCCCGGTCGCGGTCCGGGCGGTCCGAGAAGGTGACCAGCAGCGTCGTGTCGCCGGCGGGGGGGCGGCCGAACGACACCTGGCCGGCGCCCGCGGGCGGGTCGGGCGGCTTTGCGGGGCCGGCGGCCGACGCGGTCGCTGCTGCGGCGCCCAGCAGCGCCGCCGCAGCGACTGCCGCGAGGGCGCGCGACCCTCGGGGGACGGGGCTACGCATGCCTGGAGGTGATCGGCATGCGGCGGTCGCGCCCGAAGGCGCGCGGGGTGATCTTGATGCCGACGGGCCCCTGGCGGCGCTTGTACTCGGCCCGGTCGACCTTGCCGACGACGTCGGCCACGACGTCCTCCGGGAAGCCGGCCGACACGAGCTCGGCGGGTTCCAGCCCCTGCTCCACGTAGCCCTCCAGGATGGCGTCCAGCACGTCGTACGCCGGCAGGCTGTCCTGGTCGAGCTGACCGGGCCGCAGCTCCGCGGTGGGGGGCCTCGCGATGGTCCTCTCCGGTATCACCTCACGCCCCTCCGACGCGTTGCGCCACCGCGCGAGGCGGTAGACCCATGTCTTGGACAGGTCCCTCAGCGGCGCGAAACCGCCCACCATGTCCCCGTACAGCGTGGAGTAGCCGACGGAGATCTCGCTCTTGTTCCCGGTGGCGAGGACCAGCGCACCCAGCTTGTTGCTGAGCGCCATCAGCACGGTACCGCGCGCCCGCGCCTGGATGTTCTCCTCCGTGATGTCGGGGTCGAGGCCGGCGAAGATCTCGGCCAGCGCGTCCTCGAAGCCGTCGACGATCCCCTCGATGGGCACCACGAGGAAGCGGATGCCGAGCGACTCGGCGAGCGCCTGCGCCCCCTCCATGCTCTCGGAGGAGCTGTGCACGGACGGCAGCGCCACGCCGGTGACCCGGTCGGCGCCGAGCGCGTCGGCGCCGATCGCCGCCGTCAGTGCCGAGTCGATGCCGCCGGAGAGCCCGAGGATGACGCCGGGGAAGCCGTTCTTGCCGACGTAGTCCCCCAGCCCGGTTCGGAGGGCCGCCCACACCTCGGCCTCGTCGTGCAGCACCTCGGCGACGCGGGGCTCGGGCAGCGGCGGCCGCGACCGGCTCGGCACCGCCGGCCGGCGCGGCTCGATGCGCACCGTCTCGGGCGCGGCCATGCCCGCCAGCCGGCGGCCCAGCGGCTCGCGCAGGCGACGGCGCGCCGACACCGCCGGGTCGATGTCCGCGAGCAGCAGGTGCTCACGGAACTGGGGCGCGCGGGCGATCACCTCGCCGGTGGGGTCGAACACGGCGGAGCGGCCGTCGAACACGAGCTCGTCCTGGGCGCCCACCTGGTTGCAGAAGGCGAGCGCGGCGGAACAGTCGTCTGCGCGGGTGGCGAGCATCCCCTCCCGCCGGTCGCCTTTCAGACGGTGGTACGGCGACGACGAGATGCAGCAGACCAGGTCGACCCGCGCGACGGCCAGGTCGGCGGCGACGGGCGTGGGGTACCAGATGTCCTCGCAGACGGCCAGGCCGATGCGGAGCCCGAGGGCCTCGATCACCATCGGGGCGTCGCCGGCCGCGAAGTAGCGCGCCTCGTCGAACACGCCGTAGTTTGGCAGGAAGCGCTTGCGGTAGACCGCCTGGACGCGGCCGTCGGCGACGACGGCGGCGGCGTTGAAGCAGTCGCCCTCCCAGTCGGGGAACCCGATGATCGCGAGCCCCGTCCGCACCCCCGCGGCCAGGCGGTCGAGGGCGCCGCGCGCCGACGCCGCGAAGGCGGGCCGCAGCAGCAGGTCCTCGGGCGGGTACCCCGTGATCGCGAGCTCGGGGACCAGCGTGACGTCCGCTCCGGCCTCCGCCGCGTCGGTGAGGGCGCCCGCGATCCGGGCGGCGTTCCCCTGGATGTCACCGACGACGGTGTTGAGCTGGGCCAGCGCGACGCGCAGCGGCGCCCCTCCGGGTTCGTGGCCGACCCGGCCCGCCGTCGGGGGCCGTTGGCGCGGTAACCTGTCCGATGTCCAACGATACGCCTCGCGGACGCGGATGCGCAGCCGGTCCGGCGGGGCCGATCCGGGAGGTTCCATGGCCAGCCTGCCACCTCAGCGCCGCCAGTCCGGTGGGCCCGGCGGGGGTCCCGGCCAGGGGCGCTCCTCGCGCAACCTCAGCCCCCGCGAAGGCGCGGACGAGTCGGAGAAGCGCACGGGCCTGCCGACGTTCCACGTGGGGCAGCGCGTGCAGGGGATGTTCGGCTGCGTCGCGTGCCAGTTCCAGATCCGCAACCGCGGGCCGCTGCCGACCTGCCCGCAGTGCGGCGAGATCCTCTGGGCCTACCTCGAGAGCGGGCCGCGCCCCGTCCCGGAGGGCGAGGAGCCCGGTCAGGCGCCCGCGCCCGCGGCGACGCCCCAGACCACCTCGCAGGAGGGCGTCAAGCTCGACGCGCCGCAGTCGGTGACGGTCACGGAGGGCGTCAAGCTCAACCCGTAGGGCTCAGGTTCGCGGCGCGGCGTCCGATGACCGGTGCGCCCCGGGGATCCCGGGGCGCATCCAGGTCATCACATTTCCATCACACCGTGACGCAAACCTCTTACCCCGGGACCGCCTCCCCCACATTCGGGCGATGGATCCTCCATCCAGGCGATGACGCGCCGCGGTCGGCCGTCGTCGGATCCCCCGGAGGTCATGTGTTCCGTCGCGCGCTGGCGATCGCCGTCGCGGTCATGCTGCTGGTCCCCGTGGTCGCGCAGGCGCGCGACGGCGGCCTGCGCATGCTCGACGGCCGGGTGCCGTCCGCGCAGGTGCAGACGGCGGGCAGCGGCGCGATCACGTTCGCCGGCCGGATGGTGGTCAACGGGACGATCCCGGACCGGGGCACCGTCCAGATCATCGACCGGGCGGGCGACGCCTCGGCCCACCTGGGTGGCGAGGTGCTGAAGTTCAACCGCCGCGGGAGGATCAGCGTGCGGCGCGCCTCGGGGATCCTCTTCGTGACCGGCTCGAACGTGCAGGTCGCGGTGCAGGGCGGCGGGCTGAGCTTCGCCGCCGCCGGCAACGGCCGCGCCCGGTTCCTGGGGTCGGGCACCTACCGGCTGAACTCCGGCGAGGAGAAGGCCTGGGGCCCGGGGTGGATCCGCATCGAGCCGGACCAGACGTCCCGCCGCGGACGGCGCTGAGGGGCGACGCGGCGATGCTCCCCGCCCACCAGGACGCGGCGTCAGGCGCCGCCCTCGCGGTGGACCGGGCCCGCCGGGCTGACTACCATCGGGCGCCGATGGCCCCCGCCGACGAGCGCCAGCGCGTCCTGATCGTCGAGGACGAGCCGAACATCGCGTCGTTCGCGCGCATGTACCTTGAGGCCGCGGGCTTCGGGGTGACGCACGCGGCCCGCGGCGACGAGGGCCTGCGCCTGGCGGAATCCGACCCGCCGGACCTGGTGATCCTGGACCTGATGCTCCCCGGCATGGACGGCTACGAGGTCACGAAGCGGCTCCGCCGTGGCGGCAGCACGCCGATCATCATGCTCACCGCCCGCGACGACGCGGTGGACAAGGTGGTGGGCCTGGAGCTCGGCGCCGACGACTACATCACCAAGCCGTTCAACCCGCGGGAGCTGGTCGCGCGCGTCCGCGCGGTGCTGCGGCGCGGCGAGACGCGCGGCCAGAGCGGCGGTCTGCCGGAGAGCGCGACCATCGAGGCGGGCGCGCTGCGCATCGAGGTGGGCGGCCGCGAGGTGTTCGTGGAGGGCGAGGGCGTGCAGCTCACGCCGAAGGAGTTCGACCTGCTGGTGACCCTCATCGAGAACCGCGGGCTGGTGCTGACGCGCGAGCAGCTGCTGGAGCGGGTGTGGGGCTACACGTTCCTGGGCGACAGCCGCACGATCGACGTCCACGTGCGCCAGCTGCGCCGCAAGCTCGGCGACGCCTGCCCGATCCAGACGGTCTGGGGCACGGGCTACAAGGTGCCCGCCAAGCGGTGAGCCGGCGGGCGCCGTCGGGCGCCCCCCGACCGTGGCGGACGCTGCGGGGACGGCTCGCGCTCGCCGTCGCCGGCGGGCTGTTCGTCGCGGCCATCGTGTTCGCCGCGGTGGGCGGCGGCCTGATCCGTGCCCAGTCCCAGAAGGTCGCCCGCGACGAGCTGGACCGCCAGGCGGTGGCGCTCGCGAGGATCGTCAGCAACCAGGCCGAGAAGCAGGCGGCCGGCGGCGTGACGTTCAGCTTCGTGTCGCCCGCGAGCCTGCAGGCGCTGGTCGGCCCGCAGACCAAGCTCTACTACTCGGGCCTCCCCCTCACCCCGGGCGCGGACCGGCCGACGGACGAGATCCCCCAGGTCGCCGCGCGCGAGCTGGACTACGGGATCCTTGAGCAGGAGGGCGTACAACGGATCGACTTCCAGGCCGTCCGGGGGGCGGGCACCACGGAGGCGTCGGCGGCGCCGGTGATGCTGGGCGGCGAGGCGGTCGGCGCGATCCTGCTGGCCCGGCCGCCGGGGACGCCGGCGTCGGCGTGGCCCGACGTGGCGCCGTGGGTGTTCCTCGCGGCCGGGATCGGCATGGCGGTGGCGCTGTTCCTGTCGCTGCTGCTGACGTCGCGGATCACGCGGCCGCTCACGGCGATGCAGCGGGCGACGCACCGCGTGGCGGGCGGCGACCTGCGCACCGAGCTGGAGCCCGCAGGCACACGCGAGCTGGACGACCTGGCGAGCGACTTCAACCTGATGGTGCGCCGCCTCGCGGAGCGGGAGGGCGAGACCCGCGAGTTCCTGATGAAGGTGACGCACGACCTGCGCACGCCGCTGACGGCGATCAGGGGCCATGCCGCCGCCCTGCAGGACGGGGTGGTGCCGCCCGACGACGTCCCCCGGTCGCTCGCGGCGATCGAGAACGAGGCGGCGCGCCTGGAGGCCCTGGTCGCCGACCTGCTGGACCTGGCGCGCCTGGACGCCCACCGCTTCACGCTGGACCTGACCGAGGTGCGGCCGGCGGAGGTGCTGGAGCGGGCCTTCGACGCCCTGGAGCCGGAGGCCCTGACGCGGGGCGTGGCGTTCGCGCGGGGGATCGAGCCGCTGCCGACGGTGGTGACGGACGAGGGCCGCGTGCAGCGCATCGTGGGGAACCTGCTGGACAACGCGATCCACTGGACGCCGCCGGGCGGGACGGTCCGCCTGGAGGGCACGGCCCGCCCCGACGGCGGCTTCGCGGTCACGGTGAGCGACACCGGACCGGGGGTGGAGCCGGAGGAGCAGGAGCGGATCTTCGACGCCTTCCACTCCAGCGAGAGCCCGGACGGGCGTCACGGCTCGGGGCTGGGCCTCGCGATCTCGCGCCAGCTCGCGCGGGCGCTGGGCGGCGACGTCCGGGTGCTCCCCCGCCCCGGCGGCGGCAGCGTCTTCGTGCTCGAGGTGCCCGGGGACCCCCTCCGCCAGCCCGAGCCCGCCCCCGCCTGAGCCCACCGGGCGGGGGACCGGATACCGACCCGGACCCTCGATGAGGGGCGACCGGGTCGCGGCGACGCACGGCGGCGCCGGCGGTCGGGGACCGCCGGCGCCTCGTGTGCAGCCGTTCGTCCGGTGGGGGGAACCCCTAGGCGGGGGTCTCCTCCGGGTGGGGGGCGAGCACGACCGCGCCGCGCTCCCCGGTGCGGACCCGGATCGACTCCTCGACGTCGAAGACGAAGATCTTCCCGTCGCCCGGCTCGCCCGTGTGGGCCAGCTCCAGGATGCAGTCGATCGCACGGTCCACGTCGGCGTCGTCGAGCACCATCTCCAGCTTCAGCTTCGGCCGGAGGAAGATGGTCGTCTTGGCGCCGCGGTAGCTCTCGGTGAAGCCCTTCTGGCGGCCGGAGCCCTTGACCTCGGTGACGCTCATGGATGGGAGCCCCATCTGCGCCAGGCGGTCGTGGATGGCCTCCAGGGCTTCGTGGCGGATGAACGCCTCGATCTTCTTCACGTTCGGGTCTCCTTCTCTACGAGGAGGCGGGGGCGGTCTTCGTGACCGTCGCCGTGCCTGCCGGTGCCTCGGCCGGCGCGTGGCCGTCCGACTCCGGCTCCGCGCCGGGGACGTCGATGAACCGCTCCGGGTACCCGAACATGCCGTGCTCGGAGATGTCCAGGCCGGCCAGCTCGTGCTCCTCGGAGACGCGGAGGCCGACGGTGTACTTGATCGCCATGAAGACGATGAAGCACGCCACGAACGTGAAGCCGACCGTGGCGGCGATGCCGTAGAACTGGACCCACAGCTGCTCGCCGCCGCCGCCCAGGAACAGGCCCTCGCGGGCGCCCGTGCGCTCGGCGGTGCAGAACAGGCCGACCGCGAGCGTGCCCCAGATGCCGGCGACGCCGTGCGCCGGCAGCGCGCCGACCGGGTCGTCGACCTTGAGCTTGTCCACGCCCACGACGATCGCCGGGACGATGAGGCCGCCGACGAAGCCGATCAGGACCGCGGCCCACGCGTCCACGAAGGCGCACGGGGCGGTGATCGCCACCAGGCCGGCGATCGCGCCGTTGCCCATCTGCGAGACGTCGAGCGTCCGGAAGATGACCAGCGAGGCGATCGTGGCGCCGATGACGCCGGCCGCGGCCGCCAGGTTGGTGTTCACGGCCACGTCGGCGAAGTTCGAGCCGATCGCGTTGAGGTACGAGGCCGGGTTGAAGCCCATCCAGCCGACCCACAGGATGATCACGCCCAGCACCATCAGGGGGATCGAGTGGCCGGGGATCGGCGTGGCCTTGCCGTTCCGGAACTTGCCGATGCGCGGCCCGAGGACCAGCGTCCCGGCGAGCGCGGCCAGCGCGCCCTGGAGGTGCACGATCGAGGACCCGGCGAAGTCGAGGAACCCGTCCTCGAACAGCCAGCCACCGCCCCAGGTCCAGTGCGCGACGGTCGGGTAGATCAGGCCGATGTACAGGATCCCGAAGATCACGTACGCCGCGAACTTGGTGCGGTCGAGCATGGTCCCGAACACGATCGCCAGCGACACGGCGGCGAAGGTGGCCTGGAAGAAGAACGTGGACTCGAAGTTGACGGCGTAGCCCGCGAGCGACGAGTAGTCCGCCGCCGGGTCGGACACGTCCATGAACCATCCGGACGAGCCGATGAAGCCGTTGCCATCACCGAAGGCGAACGAGAAGCCGACCGCCCAGAAGATGATGAAGGTGACGGACAGGTTGATGACGATCTTGGCCATCACCGCGCCCGCGTTCTTCATCCGGGACAGGCCCACCTCGAGCATTGCGAAGCCCGCCTGCATGAACAGGACGAGCACAGCACCGAGGAACACCAGCAACGTGTTGATCGCGATGTCCTGCTCCGTGGGGGCGTCCTGAGCCACGGCGAGCGCCGGGATGCTCAGCAGCACGATCGCCGCGAGCACCGGCACGAGCCGGAATGACCTCAAACGCATCTACTCTCCTTGCGCGGAATGGGACGGGTTTTCGGACGAACCGATGCGGTGAGGCTACGAAGGCCCCACGGGAGGGTGCTTTGGACACAGGGATGAGAAGTGCCGTCCCGGCTTCTCCCCGTGGCTAACCGCCCCGCCGCTCAGGCCGTGGCCGCGCGCCCCCGCGCCCGGGCGAGCATCCGCTCCGCCTCCGCCCGCATCCCCTGCCCCAGGTACCAGGCGCCGGCGTCGGCGGCGACGAGGCCGCGCCATCCCTCCACCCGCGCCGCCACGCCCGGCTCGCCGTAGCCCTCCAGCACCGCGGCGAGCACCGCGTCGGGCAGCGCGTTGAGCTCGGCGAGGTACGCGAGGTCCTCCGCCGGGTCGCCCATCCGCTGGAACTCCCAGTCGATCAGCACCGGCCCGCCCTGCGGCGGCCACAGCACGTTCGCCGCCACCAGGTCGCCGTGCAGGAACGCGAACGGGCCGGCGGGCGGCGGCCCCCGCGGGGGCCGCCCGGGCAAACCCCCCCCCCCCCCGCCCCCCCGCGCCCCCCCCGCGCCGCGCCCCCCCCCCCCCCTCGCGGTAGGCCGCGAGGTCGCGCGCCGGGGCACGCCACCACCACAGGCCGCCGGCATCGGCGCGC
The DNA here is from genome assembly GCA_036826475.1 of Miltoncostaeaceae bacterium. Taxonomy (GTDB): domain Bacteria; phylum Actinomycetota; class Thermoleophilia; order Miltoncostaeales; family Miltoncostaeaceae; genus Miltoncostaea. The sequence goes on from DAISWG010000075.1 coordinate 10,373, forward strand.
CGGGTGTCGTGCACCTCCCGCAGGACCGCCCCCAGCCGGCGCGCCTCGGGCGGCCCCAGGGCCGCCGGGTCGCGGACGCCGCCCGGCACCCGGGAGGTGACCAGCAGCCCACGCTCGTGGCGCAGCAGCGCCGGCGCCCACGGCCGGCCGGCGACGACCGCGAGCGCGGCCGCCTCGCGCTCCAGCGCCGCGGGGTCGCCGCGTTTCTCGACGCCCGGGGCGTCGTCGCCGATCACCACCGTGAAACGCTCGGCCATCGGCGCCCAGAGTAGGGTGTCGGCCCGTGGCAATCCGCCGGACGAAGATCCTCGCGACCCTCGGACCGGCGACCGACGACCCCGCGCGCCTCGACGCCATGGTCGCCGCCGGGATGGACGGGGGCCGCATCAACTGCGCGCACGACACGCCGGACGCGTGGCGCATGCGCGCGGGCGCCCTGCGCGCCGCGGCGACGCGCGCCGGGAGGCCGCTCGCGCTGCTGCTCGACCTGGCCGGGCCCAAGATGCGCCTCGGCACCGACGTGCGGTCCCGGCAGGTGACGCCCGGCGAGTCGGTGGTCTTCGCCGCGGGCGGCGAGGTGCCGAGCGGTGCCGTCCCGGTCGACTGGCCGGGCTTCGCCGACGCCGTGAGCGTCGGGCGCTCCGAGATCGTGATCGGCGACGGCACCCCCCGCTTCCGCGTGGTCAAGGCGGACGCCGCCCAGGGGCTCGTGACGGCCGTCTGCCAGCGCCCCGGGGCCGTCGCTCCGCGCAAGGGCATCTTCTGCACCTACGTCGCGTCGCCGGCGCCGGTGCTGGGCGAGCGCGACCTCGCCGACCTCGCGGTCGGGGTGGAGATGAACGCCGACCTGGTCGCCCTCTCGTTCGTGCGCTCCGGCCAGGACGTGCGGCGCCTGCGCGGCGCGATGGACGCCCTCGGGTCCAATGCGCGCGTCATCGCCAAGATCGAGAAGGTCGAGGCCTACGAGGCGCTCGACGAGATCGTGGCCGTCTCGGACGGGGTGATGGTGGCCCGCGGCGACCTCGGGGTGGAGGCCGGCGTCGAGCGCGTCCCCCTCATCCAGAAGGACGTGATCCGGCGGGCGGAGGCCCAGGGCAAGCTCGTGATCACCGCCACCCAGATGCTCGAGTCGATGATCGAGCAGCCGGAGCCCACCCGGGCGGAGGCCACCGACGTGGCCAACGCGATCCTGGACGGCACGTCGGCGGTCATGCTCTCGGGCGAGACGACGGTCGGGCGCTTCCCCGTCGAGGCGGTCGCCGCGATGGCGTCCATCGCGACCGAGGCCGAGCGCGGGTTCCCGGTGTCGGTGGACGTGATGTCGCCCACCACGAGCCGCCCCGAGGCCGTGATGCAGGCCGCCGTCCACCTGGCGCAGCAGGTCGACGCCGTGGCGCTGATCGTCTCGACCGTCAGCGGCGGCGCCGCCCGCGCCGCCGCGAAGTACCGCCCCCGGCTGCGGGTGATCGCCCTGTCCGAGGACGAGCGGGTGCGCCGCCAGCTCGCGCTGGAGTGGGGCGTGGTGCCCGGCTGGCTGCCGCCGCGCGCCTCCACGCTGGAGCAGCACCGGCACACCATGATCAAGCGCGCGATGCGGATCGCCGACCTGAAGCGCGGCGACGTGGTGGTGCTGGCCTACGGTCCCCCGGCGGCGGGCCCGTCCGAGACGAGCTTCCTGGCGGTGCGGACGATCCCCTAGCCGGTCGCGGCGCGGGCGGCGCGTCCCTCGGCCATCATCGCCCCCACCGCACGGAGCGGCACGTCGGCCAGCCGGGCCAGCTCGACGGGGCCACCGGGGGGCATGCCGTGGCGGGCGAGATAGGTCACGATGCGCTCACGCGAATCGGCCAGCAGCGCGCAGCCCGGGCAGTCGCGCCGCCCCAGGTTGCGCGGCGCGCCGCACCGCTCGCACCAGGTCGCCATGCGCGGCCGAGTCTCCGCGGGACGGCGGCGCGGGGGGCGCGGCGCCAGGCCCGACAGGAGGTCCATTGCGGTCGGAGGGCTCACAGGGCGGGTCGTCGTCATCCGCACGGCGGCTCTTGAGCGCAGGGGCCGCCGTGGCCGCGGTCCTGCTGCTCGCCGCCGCGTGCGGCGGAGGCGGGGCGGCCGACCGGA
>DAISWG010000076.1:0-12472 GCA_036826475.1 Miltoncostaeaceae bacterium
CCTCGAACTGCGGCTCGCGCAGCTTCACGGAGATGATCGCCGTGAGCCCCTCGCGGGTGTCCGGGCCCTCCAGGTTGTCGTCCTTCTCCTTCAGCAGCCCCTTCGCCCGCGCGTAGTCGTTGAGCGTGCGGGTGAGCGAGGTGCGGAAGCCGGTGAGGTGGGTGCCGCCCTCGTGGGTGTTGATGTTGTTCGCGAAGGAGTAGACCGCCTCGTTGTAGGCCGCGGTCCACTGCATCGCGACCTCGAGGCTGCCCTCCGGGCCCTCCGCCTCCAGGTACACGACGTCGCGCTGGACGGCGTCCCGCGACTCGTTGAGGTGGAGGACGAAGTCGCGGATCCCGCCCTCGTAGTGGTACTCGACCTTCCGGCCCTCGCCGCGCCGGTCGTCCAGCTCCATCCGCAGGCCCTTGGTGAGGAACGCCGTCTCGCGGAAGCGCTGGGCCAGCGTCTCGAAGTCGAAGTCCGGCTCCTCGAAGATGTCCGGGTCGGGCAGAAACGTGGTGGTGGTGCCGGTGTCGGCCGCGTCGCCCACGCGCGTGATCGGCCCGAGGGCCTCGCCGCGCTCGAAGCGCATCTCGAAGGCCCCGCCGTCGCGGTGGACCTCGACGGTCAGCGACTCGGAGAGCGCGTTGACCACGCTGCTGCCCACGCCGTGGAGGCCACCGGAGACCTTGTAGCCCTCGCCGCCGAACTTGCCGCCGGCGTGGAGCACGGTCATGACCACCTCGAGGGCGCTCTTGCCGCCCTGGTCGGCCATCGCCGCGACGGGGATCCCCCGGCCGTTGTCGGACACGGTGCATGAGCCGTCGGGGTTCAGGGTGATGAGCACCCTGTCGCAGTAGCCCGCGAGCGCCTCGTCGACGCTGTTGTCCACGATCTCGTAGACGAGGTGGTGCAGGCCTCGCGGCCCCGTGGACCCGATGTACATGCCCGGTCGGCGGCGGACCGCCTCCAGGCCCTCGAGGACGGTGATGTCCCCGGCGTCGTACTGCGTTGTGGCCGACGGAGCGTCGGGCTGCGATGAGATCGCGTTCCTCCTCGGACGAAGTCCGGCGAGTTTAGCAGCCCCGTCGGCCGAAACGCCCCGATTTTTCCCGTATTTGCAGCTATTTTCCCGCGGAAGAGTGCGGGAACCTGCGCGCCTCGGCCGCGGCGGCCGCCCGGGCGACCAGATCGCGCACCGCGGGGTCCGCGATCCCGGCCGCGGCGTCCTCCCCGACGGCCCGCTCCCGGGCCCCCGGAGCGGGTGGCGGCGGGGCCGGGGCCGGGGGGGCGGGCGCCTCACCGGCCGGGACGTGGTCCGCCACCGAGAAGCGCAGGCCGGTGACGCCGGCGTCGGGGGCCGCGCCGGCGAGCAGCCGGACCAGCTCGTCCCGCCGCATCGTGAGCTCCTGCGCCCACGACGCGCTGGAGCACGCCACCGTCAGCACGCCCGCCCGGCTCCGCCGCAGCGGCGCCGTGTGGTCGGCCACCGCCGGCCCCACGACCGCCCGCCACGCCTCGGCCAGGGCCCCCGCGCCACCCGCCGGCGGGCCGCCGCTGCGGCGCCGGAAGCGGCCGAGCATCTCGGCGGCGCCCATCGGGTCGGGCCGGCGTCGCCGCCGGCGTGGCGGGCGGTCAGGAGGCGAGGCGGCCGCCCTCCACCCGGACGAGCGCGTCGGGGGGCTCCGCCAGCGCGTCGGCCGCCCCCGGATCGGCGGTCGTCACGATGGTCTGGCCCCCGTCGCGAACGGCCTCCAGCAGCAGGCGGCGACGGCGCGGGTCGAGCTCGCTCAGGACGTCGTCGAGCAGCAGGATGGGGCGGGCCGCCGTCGCCCGCAGGTGGTCGCGCGCGGCCAGCAGCAGGGCCAGGGCGGCGGTGCGCTGCTCCCCCTGCGAGCCCTCCCGCCGCAAGTCCGCCGGCCCCGCGGCCACGAGCACGTCGTCGCGGTGGGGTCCCGAGAGCGTCTGGGCGGCCGCGATCTCGCGGGGCCGGCGCTCCGCGAGGGTCCGCAGCAGGTACGCCTCGAGCGTCGCCTCGTGCACTTCCTCGCGTGCCGAGGGGGTTGGTTCTAGCTCCAGGCGGCCCGCCGGCCCCCCGCCCAGCTCGCCCAGCCAGTGCGCGAACGGCCCCGCGAGCGCCGCCACCCCCGCCCGCCGCGCGGCGGCCACGCGGGCGCCGAGCAGGGCCATCTGGGCCTCCCACGCCGGCAGGCTGTCCTCGGACGCCTGCCCCGCCCGCACCCGCCGCAGCAGCGCGTTGCGCTGGGCCAGGGCCCGCTGGTAGCCGACCAGGTCGTCGGCGAAGCCCGGCGCCGACGCCTCGAGCACGCGGTCGAGCGCGCGGCGGCGCGCGGCGGGCGGCCCCTTCACCGCCCGCAGCTCGTCGGGCAGGAACACCAGGACCGCGCGCGCGCGCCATTCCCCGAGCGCCCGCACCGGCACGCCGTCGCGCCGCAGCCGGCGGCCCGCACCCGGCGCGAAGCCGATCTCGCGGTGCTGGAGCCCGGGGGGCCCATCGAGGTCGACGGTCACGTGCAGCGCGGGTGCCCCGCGGCGCACCACCTCGGCCTCGCGCGCCGTGCGGGGCGAGACCCCCAGGCATCCGAGCACCAGGGCCTCGACCAGGGAGGTCTTGCCGGCGCCGTTCGGCCCGGTGAGGAGGACGAGGCCCGGCGGCAGGTCGAGCGCCGCGCGGTCCCAGCAGCGCACGTCGGCGACCTCGAGCCGCAGCGCGCACCAGTCGCGGGCGCCGCCGGGGCGGGCTGCCTCAGGCGTTGAGCCGGATCGGCATGAGGAGGTAGCGGTACTCATCCCCCGAGCCGCGCAGCAGGCCCGGCCTCAGCGGGCTGATCAGGCCGAGCCGCACCTCGTCGCCGGACACGCTCTCCACGCCGGCGCGCAGGAACTCCACGTTGAAGCCGATCTCCAGCCGGTCGCCCGAGAAGCCGACGGGCAGGGACTCGCGGCCCTCGCCCACCTGGTCGCTGGTGGCGGAGATGGTGACCGCGCCGTCGTCGAACGCCAGGCGGACCGGCGTGTTGCGCTGCGCCAGCACGCCGATGCGGGTGAGCACGCCGAGCAGCTCGGCGCGGTCGAACGCCACGTCGTGCTCGAACGCGTCGGGCACGAGCTGGCGGTAGTCCGGGAACTGCCCCTCGATGATCCGGCTGGTCAGACGCACGTCGCCGATCCGGAACAGCGCCTGGCTCTCGGTGAGCACGATCTCCACCGCCTCGGCCTTCGCGAGGCCCGCCAGGCGGGACACCTCGGCCAGCGCCCGGGCCGGCACGATGGCCTCGCGGGCGTCGGCGGGCGGCGCGTCGAGTGGGGTGCTGCGCACCGCCAGGCGGTAGGAGTCGGTCGCCACCATCGTCATGCCGTCGGGGCCGAGCCGCACCAGCACGCCCGTGAGGACCGGCCGCGTCTCGTCGCGCGACGCCGCGCGCGCCACCCGGTCGATCGCCTCCGTCAGCGGCTCCGACGGCAGCGTCAGACCCGATCCCTCGTCGGCGGGCAGCTCGGGGAAGTCGTGCGCCTGCAGGCAGTTGAGCGAGAACGACGAGCCGCCGCCGGTGATCTGGACGATCCCCTCGTTGGTGCGGTGCTCCAGGGTGACGGGCCCGTCGGCCATGCTGCGGACGATGTCGCCGGCCAGGCGCGGCAGCACCACGGCGCCCGGCTCCTCGACGGTCGCCTCCAGGGGCACCCGCAGCGAGAGCTCCATGTCGGTGGAGGCCAGCTCGCAGCGACCGTCCTCCGCGCGGAGCAGCACGTGGGACAGGATCTGGATGGTGCTCTTCGCCGACGCCACGCGGGCGGCGGTGGCGAGCTTTCCGGCGAGCTCGTCCTTCGGGGAGACCAAACGCACCGCGCGACCCTAGCCCATGCGCAGGACGGTGGCGGGCATCGTCCACACCGCCCGCGCCGCCCTGATCTGAAGAACAGTCAATTGGGTCTTCAGGGTCATGGAGGTCGTAGGGCCTGTGGACGCCGTGGAGATCTCACGAAACCCCTGCACGCACTGATCGTCCGCCTCGGGACGGAGCCGTGGGCGGAGGCCCGCCGGGCGCGCGCTCCCTCCACGGCCGTCCCCAGGGACCCCGGGCGCCGGTCGGGCGGCGGGGGACGATGTGGATGCGCGGCGCGCCCCGTCCCCCGGCGCGTCCACCGTCACGGGGCGCCCCGGCGGCCCGTGAGCCGGCTCGTCAGATCGCGCACCGCGGTGAGCACCTCGCCCTCGCCGGACATCTGGTCGGTGATCTTCTGCACCGCGTACATGACGGTGGTGTGGTCCCGGCCGCCGAACGCCCGGCCGATCTGGGGCAGGGAGGCGTCGGTGAGCTCGCGGCTCAGGTACATCGCGACCTGGCGGGGCAGCACGATGCGGCGGGTGCGCTTGTCGCCGGTGATCTCGTCGTGGGAGACGCCGTAGTAGCGGCACACCTCGCCCTGGATCACCTCGATCGAGAGCTGGCCCTCGGCCGCCGGGAACAGGTCCTCCAGCACCTCGCCCGCCAACTCCACGTCGATGCGGCGGCCGGAGATGGAGCCGTGCGCCACCACTCGCGTGAGTGCGCCCTCCAGCGCGCGCACGTTGGTCGACACGCGCGCGGCGATGAACGACAGCACCTCGGGGTCGTGGATCACGTAGCGGTCGGCCTGGACCCGCTTCTGCAGGATCGCGATGCGCGTCTCGATGTCCGGCGGCTGCACGTCGGTGATCAACCCCATCTCGAAGCGGGAGCGCAGCCGGTCCTCCAGCGTCGCGATCTGCTTCGGCGGCCGGTCCGACGAGATCACGATCTGCTTGCCGCTGTCGTGGAGGGCGTTGAACGTGTGGAAGAACTCCTCCTGGGTCTGCTCGCGGCCCTGGAGCGACTGGATGTCGTCGATCAGGAGGATGTCCGTGCTTCGGTAGCGGTCCTTGAAGGAGCGGATGCCGCCGTCGCGGAGGGCGTTGATGAACTCGTTGGTGAACGTCTCCACCGAGACGTACGTCAGCGACAGCTCCTCGTGGTTGGCGGCCACGAAATGGCCGATCGCGTGGAGGAGGTGCGTCTTGCCCAGCCCGACGCCGCCGTAGATGAAGAACGGGTTGTAGGCGCGGGCCGGGGCCTCGGCGACCGCCAGCGCCGCGGCGTGGGCGAAGCGGTTCGACGGCCCGGTGACGAACGCCTCGAACGTGAAGCGCGGCTGCAGGCCGCTCGCGCGGCGCGCCGGCAGGGCCGTGGGGTGCACGCGGGGCGCGGGCTCCGGCTGGGACGCGACCACCTCGGCCGCGGCCGCCGCCCGATGCTCGGCCTGCGCCACCTCGATGTCCACGTCCAGGTCGCTGCCGCGGACCTCGAAGAGCGCGTCCTTCAGCAGGGCCAGGTAGCGCTGGCGGATCCAGTTGCGCAGCAGCTCGCTGTCCACCGACAGCAGGATCCGCTCGTCCGTGAGCTCGACCGGTCTGGCGCCCGCGAAGGCGAACTCGTACACCTGCGTGTTGAGGGTCGCGCGAAGGCGCTCGCGGACCTCCCTCCACACGGTGTCACGGACGTCGATCGGGAACGCTTGGGGCATGCCGTGCTCCGTCGGGGGTCGGGGGCGTGCGGGGAGGTGGTGCGGGAGCCGGGAGGGGGTGGGGCCTAGAAGAGGGTGGCGACGAGGCGGGTGCCCGCCTCGGTGAGCGCGCGGACGCCGCCGGATTCGCGACGGACGAGCCCGCGGTGCTCGAGGCGGGCGAGCTCGCGGCCGCACTCGGCCCGCGAGCGCCCCAGCTCCTGCGCGAGGCGCGCGGGCGGCGCGCCGTCGATCTCGAGGAGGAGGGCCAGGATCTCGCGCGCCGCGCCGCTGCAGACGGGCTCGGGGGCGGGCGCGTCCTCGCCCGGCGGCAGCCGGAGGGTCACCGTGGTGCCGCCGCCGAGGTTGTCGTCGATCTCGAGCCGCCCGCCGAGGTCGGCCATCGCGGCCGCCACGAACGGGAGCCCGCCCCCGACGCCCAGGATGAGCGCGCGGTCCTCGTCGTCGGCGGTGGTGTAGCCGGCCTGGAGGGCGCGCCGCCGGTCGGGGATGCCCGGCCCGTGATCGCTCACGCGGACCGTGCGGCCGCCGTCCATGATGGTGATCACGGCGTCGCGGAACCCGGCGTGCACCAGGTTCTCGACGACCTCGCGCACCGCGGGGGCCGGAACCGGGGAGCGCTCGGCCACGGCGTCGCAGACCGCCTCGACGAGCACCGCCGCGTCGGTCTCCGCCAACTCCTGCACGACGGGGGGCATGGCCGGCGAGGACCACGCCGCGACGTGTGCCCGCGGGGGCTCCGCGAGGCGTGGCGCGGCGGCGGCCGGCGGTGGGGTGAGGGTGAGGGTCCTGGACATCGCGGGCGGGGAGGGGCGGCACTCTACCCCGGCCGGAGCGGTGCGCGACACCCCCCTCCGGGGGCTGTGGAGAACAAACCCCCGACTGAGCGGCGAAAACCGCTGGCGACAGACCGCACACGTGGTGGCGCGGACTCCGAGAACCCAGTCGCCACGCGGGTTCTGCCGCTTCTCCACAACCCTCTCCACATCTGTGGACGGATCTTCGGACCCCGTTTCCGGGGTCATCCGGACCGGGTTCCGCGGGGCCCGGGACGCGCCCGGGGGCTCTGCTATGCTCGGCCACCCGCCGGCGGGCCCCCGCCCGGATTCCGGGTGAGCGAGTGCCAACGACGCTGCGAGGGATCGGCGCGTGAAGAGGACCTACCAGCCCAACAAGCGCAAGCGCAAGAAGACCCATGGCTTCCGCGTGCGGATGAGTACCCGCGCCGGGCGCGCGGTGCTGAAGCGCCGCCGCGCGAAGGGCCGCGCGCGCCTCTCCGCCTGAGCTTCCGTGACGGAGGCCGGCACCGCTCCACCGCGGCGCCGAGGGCGGATCACCCGCTCGGGCGACTTCGACACCGTCTACCGGCGGGGCCGCTCGGCGGCCAACCGGCACCTGGTGGTCTACGCGTTCACGCGGGACGACCGGCCGGCGGGCGAGCCCGCCCGTCTGGGGCTGTCCGTGTCCCGCAAGGTCGGCGGGGCGGTCGAGCGCAACCGCGTCAAGCGGGTGCTGCGCGAGCAGTTCTCGGCGCTCGCGGCGTCGCTGCCGGGCGGGATCGACGTGGTGGTCATCGCGCGTCCGGGGTGCGCCGAGTACATCGAGGAGCGGGGGTCGGCGGCGATCGGCGAACGGTTGCGCGAGGTGGCCGAGCGGGCGACGCGCGACCGGGAGCCGGGCAGCGACGCGGAGCCCGCATCGTGAAGGCCGTCCTGATCGCGCCGATCCGCGCGTACCAGAAGGTCGTGTCGCCGATGTTCCCGCGGCGCTGCAAGTACCACCCCACGTGCTCGCAGTACGCGGTCGACGCGATCCGTGAGTTCGGCGTGATCCGGGGCGTCGTGCTGGCCTCGTGGCGCCTGCTGCGCTGCAACCCCTGGAGCCACGGCGGCGTGGACTACGCGCACGACCAGACGGTGTTCCGCACGTGAACCCGCTCCAGCTGCTCGAGGATCCGCTCCGCGCACTCCTCGACTTCCTCCACGAGAACGCGCACCTCACCTACGGCTGGTCGATCGTCGTCCTGACCGTGATCGTCCGTACGGCGATGCTGCCGCTGGTCATCAAGCAGTACCAGTCGATGCGGTCGATGCAGATGGTCGCCCCCCAGCTCAAGGAGCTGCAGCGCAAGTACAAGGGGAACCGCCAGAAGCTCAACGAGGAGCTGATGGCGTTCTACAAGGAGAACGAGATCAATCCGTTCGCCTCGTGCCTGCCCCTGGTCGCGCAGATCCCCGTCTTCATCGCGCTGTACTACGTGCTGAAGGACTTCGCCAAGGAGGCCACGGTCTCGGGCGGCTCGGTCTCCTTCATGTGGCTGATCGACGACGTCCGGGAGGACATCCAGGAGATCGGCTGGGGCGCGATCATCCTCGTGGCCATCTACGGGCTCTCGCAGCTCCTGTCGACCGAGCTCTCGGCCACCCCGAACATGCCCGAGTCGCAGCGGCGGCTCATGCGGCTGCTCCCGATCGTGGTCGTCATCTTCGTGTTCCAGTTCCCGGTGCCGGCCGGCCTGCTCGTCTACTGGATGACGACCAACCTCTGGACCTGCGGCCAGCAGCTCGTGATGCGCCACCGGATCGGCCTGCACCTGGCGGATCCGGAGGAGATCGCCAAGTTCGAGGCCACCCAGAAGAAGCGCGGCTCGCGCACCGCGCCGAAGGAGGTGGCCGCCGGCCTGGTGGACGACGACGGGGCGGAGGGCGCGGACGGATCCGAGGCCGAGGTCCCCGAGACGGCCACCGCCGCCCGCACCCCGCGCCGCCGCCGCCGCCGCGGCGCCCCGGCCGAGGAGGCCGCGGGCGAGCCAACGACCGCGCCCGAGCCCGATGAGGCCCCCGAGCCGCTCGAGGCCCCCGAGCCCGAGACCGTCGAGCCCGAGGCTGTCGAGCCCGAGGCCGTCGAGCCTGAGGCCGGGACGGAGCCCGCCTCCGCGCCCGGGACCGCGCCCGCGGGGGCCGAGGCCGGAGGGCCCAACGGCGCGTCGGGCAACGGCCGCTCGGGCGGTGGCACCGCGCGCCGCCAGCCGCGTCCCAAGGGTGCCGCCAAGGGCTCGCGGCCTGCGCAGCCCAGCCGCTCCAAGAAGAAGAAGCGCTAGCCGGAGGTGTTCCGTGGGGGGCAGTGAGGTCACGGCCGTCGGCCCGGGTGCCGAGGCGGTCGCCGTCACGCTGGAGGCCGTCGTCGTGGCGATGGGCCTCGACGCGCAGGTCGTCGTGGCCGCGGGTCCGGACGAGAACGATCTCGACGTGACCGTGGTCGGCGACGGGACGTCGGCGCTGGTCGGGCGGGGCGGCGAGACGATCGACGCGCTCCAGTACCTCCTGGCCCAGGTCGCCAGCCGCGCCGAGGGCGGCGCCCGCCGCCGCGTGATGCTCGACGCCGACGGGTACCGCGCGCGCCGCGAGGCCGCGCTGGTGGAGCTGGCCGAGCAGGCGGCCCGGGAGGCCGTCGAGTACGGCGACGAGATCGAGCTCGACGCGATGACGCCGCACGATCGCCGGATCGTCCACATGGCGCTCAAGGAGAAGCCGGGGATCGTGACCCGCAGCGAGGGCGAGGAGCCCCGCCGGCGGATCATCGTCGAGCCGGCCGAGTGAGCTCGGCGGCCCCGGTTTCACGTGAAACCGCGGGACCCGCGCCGCGACTGATCGACGGCGCCCGGGCGTTCGGGGTCGCGCTGGACCCCGCCGCCGCCGCCGCGCTGGTCGCGCTGCTCGACCGGATGGCGCTCGAGCCCCAGAACCTCACCGCGATCGACGGCCTCGACGAGGGCATCGAGCGCCACCTGCTCGACAGCCTCGTCGGGCTGACCCTCCCCGAGGTTGCCGCCGCGGAGGCCGCCGTGGACATCGGGAGCGGCGCCGGCTTTCCCGGGATCGCGCTGGCGATCGCCCGTCCGGGCCTCGACATCACGCTGGTCGAGAGCGAGCGGCGCAAGGCCGATTGGCTCGCGCGGGCGTCCGCCGAGGTCCCTAATCTCCGGGTCGTGGCCGACCGCTCCGAGCACGTCGCCGGCACCGAGCGGGAACGCTTCCCGCTCGCCACGATGCGGGCCCTCGGGCCGCTGCCGGTCTGCCTGGAGCTGGCCGCCCCGCTGGTCGCCGTGGGCGGCACCATCGTGGTGTGGCGGGGCGACGACGCCGATCCGGCGCTCGAGCGCGCGGCCGCCGAGGCGGCCGCCGAGCTGGGGCTCGAGGCGTCGGACCCCGTCGCCGTGACGCCCTTCCCCGGCGCGCGCCGCCGCCTGCACGCCTTCCGCAAGGCGGCCCCCACGCCGCGGCGCTATCCCCGCCGCGCCGGCCGGGCGGCGAAGCGCCCGCTCGGGGGGTGGCGCGGATGATCTACGCCGTCGCGAACCAGAAGGGGGGCGTCGGCAAGACCACGACGGCCGTCAACCTGGCCGCCTGCCTCGCCGAGGCCGGCTCGCGGGTGCTGCTGGTCGACGTGGACCCCCAGGCGAACGCCTCGGGCGGCCTCGGCGTCTCGGGACGCGACCGGGCCACCACCGCGGACGTCCTGCTGGACGGGGTCCCGCTCGAGGACGCCGTGGTGGCGACCCCGGTGCCCAACCTGGACCTGGTCCCCTCGTCGTCCGACCTCGCCGCCGCCGCCCTGGAGCTGCCGGGGCGCCCGGGCCGGGAGCGCCTGCTGGCCGCGGCCCTGCTGCCTGCGCGCTCGGCGTACCGCTACGTCTTCCTGGACTGCCCGCCGTCGCTCGACCTGCTCACCGTCAACGCGCTCGCCGCCGCCGACCGGCTGATCGTCCCGGTGCAGTGCGAGTACTACGCGCTCGAGGGTCTGTCGCGGCTCATGGAGACGGTCGCCGCGGTGCAGTCGACGCTCAACCCCGGTCTGCGGGTGACCGGGATGCTGATGACGATGCACGACGCCCGCACGCGCGTGAGCGGCGACGTGATCACGGAGGTGCGGCGTCACTTCCCGGAGCTCGCGTTCCGCACGGTGGTGCCCCGCAACGTGCGGCTGGCCGAGGCGCCGTCGTACGGTGAGCCCGTGATCCGCTACGACCCGCACTGCGCCGGCGCCGACGCGTACTTCGAGGCCGCCAAGGAGGTCGCCGCCCGTGGCTGAGCCCGCCGCACGCGACCGTCGCGGCCTGGGACGCGGCCTTGCGTCGCTGCTCGGCGACGCCGAGCCGGTGCTGGGTCCCCCCTCCGACGGCCCCCGCGACCTGCCGCTCGACGCGATCGTCCCCAACCCCGACCAGCCGCGCGCGACCATCGAGGACGGGGCGCTGGAGGCGCTGGCCGCATCGATCCGGGCCTCGGGCGTCATCCAACCGGTGGTCGTCGCCCCGGCCGACGCATCCGGTCGCCACGTGCTCATCGCCGGGGAGCGCCGCTGGAGGGCCGCCCGGCGCGCCGGCCTGGAGCGGGTGCCCGTGGTGGTCCGGGCCGTGGACGCGCGCGAGCGCCTGGAGCTGGCCCTGGTCGAGAACCTCGTGCGCGAGGACCTCAGCCCCATCGACGTGGCCGTCGCGTGCGCGACGCTCGTCGAGGACTTCGGCCAGGGGCACGGGGAGCTCGCGGAGCGGCTGGGGCGCAGCCGTCCGGCGATCTCGAACCTGGTGCGGCTGCTGGAGCTGCCGGAGCCCGTGCAGGCGATGGTCGCCGACGGCACCCTCAGCGAGGGCCACGGCCGGGCCATCCTCATGGCCGACGGCCCCGCCCGCCGGATGCGCGTGGCCGAGCAGGCCGTCGCGCGGGGCCTGTCCGTTCGCGCCACGGAGGCCCTGGCCCGCAGCGAGGCGGCGCCGCGCCCCGTCCGCCGCCGCCCCCCGCCCAGCCCGGTCGCCGACCGTGCGTTGGAAGCGTTCGGCGCCGCGTTCGACACGCCGGTGCGCGTGCGCCCGGCGAAGGACGGTCAGGTGGTGGTGGAGCTCCGCTTCGCCGACGAGGCGGCGCTCTCCGACGCGCTCGCGCGCGTGGGCGGCGCTCCGGACTGAGGGTCCCCCTCCCCGGCGGGGAGGGTGAGGCGCAGGAGTGTGCCGCCGCCATCGCCGGACTCCACGTCCAGGCGGCCGCCGGCGAGGGCGGCGCGCTCCTCGATGGCGGCGAGGCCCAGGTGGCCGTCGGCCACGCGCCGGCGGCGGTCCCCCGCGGCGAGGCCCCGCCCGTCGTCGTGAACCTCCACCACCACATCGGCCCCCGACCGGCGGGCGGTGATGGTGACCCGTGCGGCACCCGAGTGGCGCAGGATGTTGGCCACGGCCTCCTGCAGCACCCGGAAGGCGACGGTGCGGGCCGTCTCGGGCAGGGCGTCGGCGGCGTCCACGTCCACCGCCACCGCGATGCCCCGCCACTCGAGCCGCTCGACGAGCGCCCGGGTCGCCGCCGCGAGCCCCAGGTCTCCGAGCGCCACGGGATGGAGGTCGCTGATCGCACGGCGCAGCTCGCGGACCGCCTCGCGTGCCGCCGCTGCCGCCGCCGCGGCGTCGCCGACGGCATCGGGGGCCTCGCTCCGCAGCCGCGCGACGAGTGCGTCCAGCAGCAGCCCAACGGCGGAGAGACCCTGGACAGGGCCGTCATGGATGTCCTCCGCCACCCTCCGCCGCTCGTCCTCCTGTGCCGACACGATCGCCGCCGCGAGCGTGCGGCGCTCATCCTGCTCGCGGCGGAGGTCGTCGACCAGGCGCCCGCGGGCGAGTGCCGCGGCGGCCTGGGCCGCCAGCCCCTGGAGCCGTTCGAGGTCCCCGGCGTCGAGCGGCGGGGGGCCCCCGGTCCCCCCCCGCACGCCCCGGGGATCGGCGATCGCTGCCCGGGCGACAGCGGCGGCGAGTGCGAGGAAGAGGGAGTCGCGCCAGCGATCATCACCGGCGATCACCCGCGTGATCCCCTGCGCCAGCGCGGTCGCCATCACGATCAGGGCGATGGCTTTCAGCAGGCCGAGCAGCGCCAGTTGCGCC
>DAISWG010000077.1:0-12167 GCA_036826475.1 Miltoncostaeaceae bacterium
GGGGGGGCGGGGGCTAGGGCGGGGGGGCGGGGCGTCCCGAGCCCGCCCCCGACCCCCCGCCGCACCTCGCCGCGCCGGCGGTCGCGGATCGCCCGGCCCTCGTCGGTGAGGCGGGCGATGACGACCCGGCGATCGCGCTCCGACCGCGTGCGGGTCACGATGCCCTGCTCCTCCAGGATGTCGAGCATCCCGGTGATCGTCGCGGGCGTGACGCCGGCGCGCTCCGCCAGGCGGCCGGCGGGGCATCCGTCGTCCTCCTCCAGCGCCGTCAGCACGCGGAGCTGGGCGAAGCTGAGACCGCCGTGCTGGAGGGCGTCGCGGCCGCGCAGGCGCCGTTGGGCGGCGGACAACTCCGCGAACGCGTCGAGCACCTCGGCGGTCGCCGGATCGGTGGTCTGATCGGTGTATGTCACAACGATACGGTACCAAGAGATTTGGTACCGAACAAATTACGCCGCGGCCGGGCCGCCCGCCCCGCCGGGCGCCGGCACGGGCGCCGCGCCCGAACCGGGGCATCCGTCCTCGTCGGCGGATAGCGTCCCGCACGGACGCACGACGAGAAGGGAACGCCCATGGGCACGTCATCCACGCCCGACCCCCGACGCTGGCTCGCCCTCGCGGTGCTCGGCGTCGCCTATCTGATGGTGGTGCTCGACGTCTCGATCGTGAACGTCGCCCTGCCGTCGATCCAGAACGACCTCGGCTTCTCGCCCGAGGACCTCCAGTGGGTGGTGAGCGGCTACAGCCTCACCTTCGGCGGCTTCCTGCTGCTCGGCGGGCGCGCCGGCGACGTGCTCGGCCGGCGCCGCCTGTTCATGGTGGGGCTCCTGCTGTTCGCGATCTTCTCGGGCTGCTGCGCGCTGGCGCAGAGCGACACGATGCTCATCGTCTTCCGGCTCCTTCAGGGCGCGGCCTCGGCCGTCCTGGCGCCGTCGGTGTTCTCGATCACGATGGTGACGTTCCAGGAGGGCGCCGAGCGCAACAAGGCGCTGGGGATCCTGGGCGCGATCGCGGGTGCGGGCGCGGCGATCGGCGTGCTGCTCGGCGGCGTCCTCACCGAGTACGCCGGCTGGGAGTGGGTGTTCTGGATCAACGTCCCGATCGGGATCCTGACGCTCATCTTCGTGCCGCGGTTCGTGAACGAGAGCCGCGTCGAGGGCATGAGCCGCAACTTCGACGCCCAGGGCGCGGCCGCGGTCACCGGCAGCCTGCTGCTGCTCGTGTACGGCCTGACCCAGGCGAACACCAACGGGTGGGGCTCGGCCGAGACCATCGGCGTGCTGGCCGCGTCCGCGGTGCTCATGGCGGCGTTCCTGTTCATCGAGGCGCGCAGCGCCCACGCGCTGATGCCGCTGCGCTTCTGGAAGATGCGGACGCCCGCGGGCGCGAACATGGTCGGCTTCGTCCTCGGGACGATCGTGTTCAGCATGTTCTTCCTGCTGTCCCTGTACATGCAGCAGGTGCTCGGGTTCTCGGCCCTGAAGACCGGCGTCGGCTACCTGGCCGTGGCGCTGACCGCCGTGGTGGCCTCGGGCGTGGCCCAGGCGCTGGTGACGAAGATCGGCGTCAAGCCGGTACTGACCGTCGGCATGGCGACGATCCTGGGCGGGCTGCTGTGGTTCACCCAGATCTCGGTCGACGGCACGTACTCCGCCGACCTGCTCGGCGGGTTCCTGCTGATCGGCGTCGGGCTCGGGTTCTCGTTCGTGCCGGTGTCGATCGCGGCGCTGGCGGGGGTCACGCAGCAGGACGCCGGCCTGGCCTCGGGACTGATCAACACCAGCCAGCAGATCGGCGGCGCCCTGGGAGTGGCCATCCTGACGACGGTCTCGACCACCACCACCGAGAGCAGCCTGACCGACGGCGTCGCCCAGCCCCAGGCGCTGGTGGACGGCTTCTCCGCGGCCTTCTGGGTGGCCTCGGCGTTCGCCGTGGTCTCGATCATCCTGACGCTGACCGTGCTGCGCCGGCAGGACCTGGCGGGCGCCGCGCCCGCCCACGGCGCCGCGATGTAGATCGGGGGGCCCGCCGGCGTAGGCCGGCGGGCCGGTCAGCCGCTCCGCAGCACCTCCGCCGCCCTGGCCTGCGCCCGGGCGGCGCCGGGGTGGGTGGAGAACACCTACAGGGTCTTGAGCAGGCCGCCGTCCGTCACGTAGACGGAGCCGGTCACGTTGCCCGTCCGCTCGGAGGCGAGCAGCACCACCAGCGTGGCCACCTGCTCGGGCTCGGTGAAGAAGTTGTCGAGCGCCAGGCCGCCCCAGGCCGACTTCGCGACCTCCAGGGCGCCGGCGAAGTCGGTCCCGGCCGCGGCCTGGATCTGCTCGGCCACGCCGCCGGGCCCCACCCAGAACGGGGTCCTCACGGGGCCGGGCGCGACGGCGTTGACGCGGACCCCCTGCGCGCCGAACTCCATGGAGAGGACCTTCGAGAGGCTCGCCAGGGCCGCCTTGGCGACGCAGTAGTCGACGACCGACGGGTCGGGCTGGAACGAGTTGACGGACGCGATGTTGACGATCGACCCGCCCCCGTCGGTCAGCGCGGGCAACGCGGCGCGGGAGCAGCGGACCGCCGCGAGCAGGTTCAGGTCGATGGTCCGCTGCCATTCCTCGTCCGTCACCTCAAGGAAGCCCGAGCGGACCGATCCGGCCCCGACGTTGTTCACGAGCACGTCCAGCCGGCCGTGGTCGCCGGTCGCGCGCGCCACCAGGGCGTCGGCCCCGGCCGCCGTCGACAGGTCCACCGGCTCGTGGACCACGCCGCCCCCGGCGATCAGCGCATCCAGCTCGTCGCTCGAGCGTCGCGATCCGGCCACCACCAGGGCGCCCTCCTCGCGGAACGCCCGGACGACCGCGAGGCCGATTCCCTGGCTGGCGCCGGTGACCACCACCACCTTGCCGCGCAGCCCGAGGTCCACGGGCCGAGCCTACCCCGCCGCCGTCCCACCCGTAGGCTTCCCACCTTGGAGCGTCCCCCCGACTTCGGTGCGTTCTCCCACGTGGACGACGCGGACGCCGCCGCGCTGGGCGGGTACCTCGACGCGGTCGGCAGCGAGGACGCCGTCGCGCGGTGGAAGGCCCTGTCGTTCGACCTGCTGGAGGCCGGCCCGGGCGCGGTGGTCGTCGACGTCGGCTGCGGCCTGGGCGACGACGTGCGGGCGCTGGCGCTGCGCACCGCCCCCGCGGGCCGCGCCATCGGCGTGGACATGAGCGAGTCGATGATCGCCGAGGCCCGGCGGCGCTCCGAGGGCGCCACGGGGCCGGCGGGCGAGTTCCACGTCGCCGACGCCGCGTCGCTCCCGCTCGGCGACGCCGTCGCCGACGGCTGCCGCTGCGAGCGCCTGCTCCAGCACGTCGAGGAGCCCGCGGCGGTGGTGCGGGAGATGGCCCGCGTCATCCGTCCCGGGGGCATCGTGCTGGCCGCCGAGCCCGACTGGGGGACGCTGGTGGTCGACGGCGGCGACCCGGAGCTCGAGTCGGCGCTCGGCGCCGTCGCGATGGCCCGGGTGCGGAGCCCCGCCGTGGGGCGGTCGCTGCGGCGGCTGCTGTCGGAGGCGGGGCTGGTGGAGGTGGAGGTCCTCGCCCGGACGCTGGTGCTCACCGACCTACCGCGCGCGGAGATGCTGCTCGGCATCGACGCCCTGGTGGAGCGCGCCGTGGCCGACGGAGTGGTGCCGCCCGCGCGGGCCGAGGCGTGGCGCGCCGGCCTGCAGGCGACCGCGGCCGCGGGGCGGCTCACCGCGGCCGTGACGTCGTTCCTGGCGCTCGGCCGGGCGGGCTAACCCCGGTCCGCGGCCAGGACGGACGCTGCCGGCGCCGCCTCGGACCGGGCGCGTCGCGGACCGACGAACACCGCGGCGAACGCCGCGACCACCGCTCCCGCGGCGCCGACCCAGAACGCCTGGACGAAGCCCGACTCGGCGGGGACGCCGCCGGTGCCGGCGACGCTGCTCGCGGCCAGCAGCACGGCGCCCACCTGCGCGCCCACGACGCCCCCGACGGTGCGCACCACGGTGTTCATGCCGGTCGCGATCCCGGTCTCGGTGGGCTTGACGGCATCCACGATGAGCTTGGGCATGACGGCGAACGCGAACCCGATCCCGACGCCGCACAGGATGAACCACAGGGCCGGCTGCCAGGGCTCCGCGTGGAACATCGCGATGCCGGCCGATCCGATCGCCACCAGGATCATCCCGGCCACCAGCGGGGCGCGCCCGCCGTAGCGGTCGCCGAGCGCGCCGGCGACGGGGCCGGCGACGAGGATCGACAGGGACGTCGGCAGCATCCAGAGGCCCGCGACGGTCACCGACGTCCCGAACCCGTAGTCGGCGACCCCCTTCAGGGCGTCCGGGAGGTCGCCGGGCAGCTGGTAGAAGGCCGGCAGGATCACCCAGGTCATGTAGAGGGCGAAGCCCGAGAGCATGGCCGTGATGTTGGTGAACAGGACCGTCCGGCGCGCGAGCATGCGCATGTCCACCATGGGCTCGTCCACCCGCAGCTCCACGAGTCCCCAGATCACGAAGAGCGTCGCCGAGGCGGCGAACAGCCCCACGATCGCGGGCGACGCCCAGCCCAGGTCCTGGCCCTCGGTGAGGCCCACGAGCAGGGCCACGAGCGCGCCGGACAGCAGCAGGGCCCCGCGCATGTCGACCGTCGCGGGCGCCCGGACCGACGACTCCGGGACGAACCGCCACACCAGCACCAGGGCGGCGGCCACGACGACCGCGGCGACCACGAAGAGCCAGCGCCACGACAGGTTGTCGACGATCAGGCCGCTGGCCACGATGCCGACCCCGCCGCCGACGCCGAGCACGGCGGAGACCAGGCCCATCGCGCGCCCCTGGTGCTGCGGCGGGAACTCGTCCCGGATGATCGCGAACGACAGGGGGAATACGGCGCCGCCGACGCCCTGGATGGCGCGGAACACGATGAGCGACCCGACGTTCCAGGCGAAGATGGCCGCGACGGAGCCCACCAGGAACACCGCGAGGCTGATCACCATCAGCCTCGCCTTGCCGTGCTGGTCGCCGAGCCGCCCGATGAGGGGGGTCGCCACCGACCCGGTCAGGAGGTAGGCGGTGACCGTCCACGTCACCCATGTCCCGCTCGTCCCGAGGTCCTCCTGGAGCTTGGGGAGCGCCGGGATCAGGAAGGTCTGCATGAGCGCGAAGGCCATGGCCGCGGTGACCAGGCCGGCGAGGGTGAGGCGCGGCGACGACGGCCGCGCGGCGCTCACGCGCGGACCCCCGGCGCCATCCGCTCGATCACGCGGTCGAGCAGCGCGGCCAGGACCTCGGCCTCGTCCTCCTCGATGTCCGCGAACGCCCGCGCCTCGAGGCCGGCGACCACGGCGGCGCCCCGGGCCGCGGTCTCGCGCCCCTGCGGCGTCAGGCGCACGCGCGTCGCCCGCCGGTCCGTGGGGTCCGGCTGGCGCTCGACCATCCCGTCCCTACTCAGCCGGTCGATCAGCCGGCACATCGTGGGCGCCTCCACGGCCTGGAGGCGCGCGAGCTGGGCCTGGGTGAGCCCGTCCTGGTCGACGAGCCTCAGCAGCACGCCGACGCCCGCCGCGGCGATGCCGTGCTGCGCGAGCTCGGCGTCGGCGGCCGTGCGTAGGAGCCGCCCCGCGACCGCGAGCCGGCGCGCCAGGAGCTGGTCGTGCGGCGTCACGATCGCCGGCAGGGGCGGAGGCATGCACCGCACAATAGTTAGCGAGCAAACAGTGTGCAAGCTCACGGCGCGGCCGCCGGGCGGGACGACGGCGACGGCGGGGCGCACCGCGTAACGTCCGGGCGGTGGCCACGGTGATCCTGCTCCCGCCGTCCCAGGGCAAGGCCGACGGGGGGAGCGGCCCGCCGTGGGAGCGCGCTCCCACGGCCTTCCCCGAGCTCGTGGCGCCGCGTCGCCGTGTGCGCGACGCCGTGCGGGCGGCACTGCGCGCCGGCGACGCCGCCGCCGCCGGGCGACTGCTCGGCGCGCGCGGCGACCACCTCGCGCGGGCCCTCGGCGACTGGGAGCGGCTGGACGCCGCCCGCACCCTCCCCGCCGTGGAGCGCTACCGCGGCGTGGTGTGGGAGGCGCTCGCGCCCGCCACGCTCTCGCCGGACGCGCGCCGGCGGCTCGCGCGCCGCGTGCTCGTGCCGTCCGGCCTGTGGGGCGTGCTGGCCGCGCGTGACGCCGTGCCGCCCTATCGCCTGACGATGGGCGCGGCGCCGCCCGGCCTCGGGCGGCTTGCGTCGTGGTGGCGCCCGATGGTCACGGACGCCGTCGCGCGCCGGGCCGGGGCGGGCTGGATCATCGACATGCTGCCCGCCGAGCACGCGGCCGCGCTCGACCCGGCGCGGCTCGGGCGGGCCCGCCTGCTGCGGGTGGAGATCGTGGAGGAGGGGGAGGCCGGGACCCGGGCGATCGGGCACGCCGGCAAGTCCCTGAAGGGCCGCCTGGCGCGCGCGATCCTGGAGGCCGACGCGCGCACGCCGGCGGCGGTCGCGGCCCTCGAGGTGCCCGGCCTTCG
Organism: Miltoncostaeaceae bacterium; assembly: GCA_036826475.1. Classification (GTDB taxonomy): domain Bacteria; phylum Actinomycetota; class Thermoleophilia; order Miltoncostaeales; family Miltoncostaeaceae; genus Miltoncostaea. The sequence continues at coordinate 6,511 of DAISWG010000077.1, forward strand.
GCGCGTCGCCGTGCACGCGCCCCGCGGCGGCGCCGCCCGCGTGGCCTTCGCGCCGCACGGGTCGCCGCCCCGGGGCGGGGCCGGGGGACGGGAGGTATGGTCCCCGCCATGAACATCGTCATCTCCGGCGGCGGCATGGTCGGCATGACGCTCGCCCATCTGCTGCGCCTCCGCGGGTTCTCGCCCGTCGTGATCGAGCGCCAGCGCGAGGGCGAGTACATGCCCCGCGGCTACATGCTCGGCTTCCAGGGCTACGAGCCCCTCAACGAGGTCGGGGTCTTCGAGGAGGTCCGCGCGCAGGGCCGCCCGATCGTCGAGCCCCGGGAGGGCGAGCCGCCCCCGGCGGTCGCCGTCCGGTTCGGCGCCCTGATGGAGGCGCTGGCCCGCGACCTGCCGGTCGTCTACGAGCACAGCGTCGTGGACCTCGTCCGCGACGGAGACGACCGCATCGTGGGCGTCGAGGTCGAGGGCCCCGACGGGCGCACCACGATCGACTCCGACCTGGTGGTCGCCTGCGACGGCGTGATGTCGCCCGCGCGCACCATGGCCGGGCTCACGGCGACGGTCGACGAGCTGGCCGACGGCACGCTCACGTGGATGAGCCCCCAGCCGACGCCGCTCGCGTTCAAGATGAGCTACCTGTCCGACGGCGGGCACATCGGAATGCTCAGCTGGCCGCAGGGCTCCGCCGGATGGCGGACGATCGACAAGGTGGGCCGTGAGGCCGCCCTCGCGCCCGGGCTCGAGGCCATCAAGCGGATGTGGATCGAGCTGATGCCGGAGGCCGAGGAGGGCCTCGCCGCGGTGACGTCGCTCGACCAGCTCCGCTACGGCGAGCCGAAGCTCCTGTCGTGCGAGCGCTGGTGGGTGCCGGGCCTGGTCATCATCGGCGACGCGGCGCACTTCTTCGGCCCGGAGACGGGCGTCAGCTCCGGCATCGGCCTGGGCGACGCGCACGCGCTGGCCCAGGCGATCCTCCAGAACCCGGACGACGCCGACGCCGCCTGCCGCTCCTACGAGCTGTGGCGCACGCCCGTGGTGCGTCCGTACGAGGCGATGGACCCCGGCCGGCAGCGGTTGGTGCTCGCGGGTGGGGTCACCCGCGAGGAGGAGCGCTGGCCCCCGGCGTCCTGACGGCGCGGGCGGCGGTCGCCGCCCTCCCCGGCTAGAGCCCGAGCCGGGGGAGGTAGGACTCGGGGTAGCGGGCCCCGGCGGCGGCGCCCCGGGGGGCGGCCGCCTCGATCTCGGCCAGCGTCGCCTCGTCCAGGCGCACGTCGAGCGCACCCAGGATCGCATCGACCCTGGTGGCGCGACTGGTGCCGACCAGGGGGATCACGTCGTCGCCCCGGCCGAGGAGCCAGGCGATCGCCAGGGACGCCAGGTCCGTCCCGGCCCCCGCGGCGATTCGCTCGAGCCGCTCGATCACCTGCAGGTTGCGCTCCAGTGCCGTCCCCTGGAAGCGCGGCACCTGCCGGCGCCAGTCGCCGTCGGCCAGGTCGTCGGTGCGCCGGATGCGGCCGGTCAGCAGGCCGCGGGAGAGGGGGCTGTACGCCACGTACGCGATCCCCAGCTCGCGGCAGGCCGGGAGGATCTCCTCCTCCGGCTCGCGGTGCAGCAGGGAGTACTCGCTCTGGAGGGCGGCGACGGGATGCACCGCGTGGGCCCGGCGGAGCGTGTCCGCCCCCGCCTCCGAGAGCCCGACCTGGCCCACGAGCCCGTCCTCCACGAGGCGCGCCATCGCGCCCATCGACTCCTCGATGGGCACCTCGGCGTCGACGCGGTGCAGGTAGTAGAGGTCGATGCGCTCCACGCCCAGCCGGGCGAGGCTGGCCTCGCAGTGGGCGCGCAGGTAGTCGGCGCCGCCGCGGCTGGATTTGGTGGCCAGGACCGCCTCGCCGCGCCGCCCGGCGATCGCGCGGCCCACCAGCTCCTCGTTGCGCCCGTCGCCGTACGACTCGGCCGTATCGATGAGCGTGATGCCCCGGTCCAGGGCGCGCCGGATGGTGCGCACGCCCTCCTCGTCGCCGGCGGCGCCGTAGTAGCCGGCGAAGCTCATCGCACCGAGGCCGATCGGCCCCACCTCCGGGCCCCGGCTCCCCAGACGTCGGGTCATGTCCCCACGGTACGCCCCCCGGACGGCCACCCGCCCGGGGGGTCCGCACCCCCGCCTCGTAGAGAAGGTCCCCGCCGCCCCTTGTGGGACCCCCGCCGCGACCCCACCGTGTGCTGCATGGCCACCCGCTCCCGCACACTCCGGATCGCGCTCGCAGCGGTCCTCCTCGCGGTCCTGACCCTCTCCGGGCAGGCCGTGGCGGGCGGGCGGATGGTCGAGCACGTCGTCGGCGGCGCGCAGGCGCCGGCCGGCGCCTGGCCGTCGGTCGTCGCCCTGGTGACGCCCGGCTCGGACCCCGTGCAGGGGCAGTTCTGCGGTGGCACCCTCATCGCGCCGACGGTGGTCCTGACCGCGGCCCACTGCGTCACCGGCGCGGCCGGCGCCGTGATGCGACCCGCCGACGTCCAGGTGCTCGCGGGCACCCAGGAGCTGACCGCCGGGGGCGACCGGATCGGCGTGGCCGTGGTCCGGACGCACCCGGAGTTCCGCACGGACGGCGACCCGTACGACGCCGCGCTGCTCATCCTGGCCCGGCCGAGCGCCGCCCCGGCCATGCCGTACGCCCGCAACGGCCGGGACGGCGGTGACGTCGAGCGCGCCGGGGCCATCGCCGGCTGGGGCGAGAACTCGGAGAACAGCGGCGACTACCCGACCGCCCTCGCCGAGGCCGCCGTGACCATCTTCCCCTCCGCCCGCTGCACGTCGGCCCTCGGCCGGGCGTTCACCCGCGGAGCCACCCTCTGCGCGGGGTCCATGACCGGCGGCGTCGATTCGTGCGCGGGCGACAGCGGCGGCCCCCTCCGTGACGCCTCCGGCACCCTCGTCGGCATCGTGAGCTGGGGCGTCGGCTGCGCCCGCCCCGGGTTCCCCGGCGTCTACACCCGCGTGGGCGCGCTCACCTCCTGGATCGACCGCACGGTCGCGGCGCCCGGCGTCGGCATCACGGCGGTGCCGCCGGAGGCGCCGCGCGTGCGGGCGCTCGTGGCGACGGGGACCCCCGGCGCGCAGGCGCGGCTGCGCTACCGGGTGCTCGGCGCCGGTGAGCAGACGCGCGAGACGATCGTGATCCGCGCCGGCGCACGCGTCATCGCCCGGTTCCGCACCGACGCGGGCCCGGCCCGCGCCGATCTCGAGTACGCGGTCGGATGGCGGGTGCCGTCCCGCCTGGCGCCGGTGGGTCCGTTCACCTTCTGCGTCACAACCCGGGTCGTGGGCGGCGCGAGCGGCGCACCCTCATGCGCTCCGCTGCGCATCCGTAAGCGTTAGGCGGTTTTGTGCCGCTCCGGACCGGATTCCGGGGCCCGTACGGTCCGCCGCGACGATTCGCCGTCCACCGCCCGGGGTAGGCCAAGACACCGTGGCCGACCCCGCCGCGGCCAGTAAAACCCCGCCCTGAGGGCGATCTCGTCCGTCAGCGCTGGTAGGTTGGTCCGCGTCGGGCACGCCTGCGCCCGCATCCACCGAACCAGGGGGTCCCCAGTGAACAAGACCGAGTTCGTCAGCAAGGTCGCCGCCAAGAGCGAGATGAGCAACGCCCAGGCGAGTAGTGCTGTCAGCGCGGTCCTCGAGGTCATCCAGGACGCCCTGAAGTCGGGCGAGGACGTCTCCTTCGCCGGCTTCGGCAAGTTCTCCGTCTCGGAGCGCGCAGCCCGGACGGGCGTCAACCCTCAGGACCCGTCGAAGAAGGTCAACATCCCGGCCCGCACCGTGCCGCGGTTCACGCCGGGCGCGGTCCTCAAGGAGGCCGTGGCGGGCGCGAAGCCCAAGAAGTAGCCACCCCCGCGTTGCAGGCGCTCTCCGCGCGCGTCCCGCCGTCCCGCGGGGCGCGCGCGTCGTGAGCGTCGACGGCATCGTCGCCCGGGCGGGGAGCGCCGCCCGGGACGCCCACGCCGGCCTCGCCGGCGCCGGTGCGGCGGCGATCCGTGCCGTTCTCACCTCAATGGCGCACCGCCTGACCTCCGCCGCGGACCCGGTGCTCGCGGCCAACGCGGCCGACGTCGACGCCGCGCAGGGGCATCTGGCGCCGGCGCTGGTCGACCGGCTCCGCCTCGATGCCGCGCGGCTCGGGGCGATGGGCGGCCAGATCGCGGAGCTCGCCGGGCTCCCGGAGCCCGACGCCCACGTGGGCACCCGGGCGCTGGGCGGTGGGCTCGTGGTGCACGAGGTCCGCCGCCCCGTCGGCGTGATCGGGGCGAACTACGAGGCCCGCCCCAACGTCACGGTCGACGTGGCGTCGCAGCTCGTGAAGTCCCGCAACGCGGGCGTGCTGCGGACGGGCTCGGCTGCGCTCGGCTCGGCGCTGGCGCTCCACGAGCACGTCATCGCGCCGGCCCTCGCCGACGGCGGCATCGACCCGGGCGCCGTCCAGGTGCTGCCCTCGCCCGACCGGGACGCCGCCCGGGCACTGGTGTCCCAACCGGGCCTGATCCCGCTCGTGATCCTCCGCGGCAGCGGCGAGACCACCGCCGCCCTGGCCCGTGAGGCCGCCGCGCACGGCGTCCGCACACTCGCCCACGCCGAGGGCGGCGGCGTGCTGTTCGTCCACCGTGACGCCGACCCCGCGATGACGCGCGATCTGGTGGCGGGGAGCCTCGACCGCCTGGGCGTCTGCAACCGTCTCAATCTGCTGCTGGTGGACGCCGCCCGCTGGGACGAGTGGGTCCCCGCCCTCATCGATCAGCTCCGCTCGCTCGGCATCCGGCCGTCCCTGCCGCCCCACGACCATCCGCTGGGCCACGAGTGGGCGCTCGACGACGGCGCGGAGGCCACCGTCACCCTGGCGCCGGCGGCCTCGCCCGCCGCCGCGGCCGGGATCGCGAACGCCGAGACGTCGGGCCTGGCGGCGGGGATCGTGACCGCCGACGCGGCCGCGGCCGGCGAGTTCCTGTCGGCCTACCGGGGGACCGGGGCGTTCTGGAACGCCACCACCCGGCTGCTGGACGGATACCGGCTGCTGGGCGCCCCGGAGACCGGCATCAACGTGGACCACGTCCCCGGGCCGCGCGGCCCCGTGACGTTCCGCGACCTGCACCTGCGCCAGTACGTGGTGGTGCCGGATGGAACCGGCCCTCCTGCCGTCTGAGTCGGGGTGCTAGTCTCCGACACCTCGCAGTCGCGAGATCACCTCTTGGTACAGCACCCCACCGACATCACCGAGCCCCGACGCCGGGTGGCGTTTGCCTCCTAGGCGCGGGCCAGACACGCGTCCGCCGGCCGGACCGTCCACACGGATCAACGATGCGATCCGGGCGGAGTCCGTGCGGCTGATCGACGCGGACGGCGAGAACCGGGGCGTGGTGCCCCTCGCACAGGCGCAGGAGATCGCCAACCAGGCGTCCCTGGACCTCGTCGAGGTGGCCGCCGACGCGCGCCCGCCGGTGTGCCGGATCATGGATTACGGCAAGTGGCGCTACGAGCAGGAGCAGAAGGCCAAGCAGGCCCGGCGCCACCAGAGCACGATCACCATCAAGGAGATCAAGTTCCGGCCGAAGATCGACCCGCACGACTACGCCACCAAGAAGGGGCACGTCGAGCGGTTCCTCCG
>DAISWG010000078.1:0-12150 GCA_036826475.1 Miltoncostaeaceae bacterium
GGTGCCGGCGTCGGCCTCCGGCATGTCGCGGCGGGCGCGCTCCGCCGCCGCCGCGTCGAGCGCCGCCCGGGCAGCCGGGTCGTCCTCGAGCCACGCCGCGATGCGGTCGAGCGACAGCTCCGGCGCCCCGCCGCCCTCCGCGGCGGCCCGGGCCACCACCCGCCGCGCCGCCCGCAGGACGAGCGCCGCGACGGGTGCGGTCACGCGATCGACAGGACCAGCTTCCCGAAGTGCTCCCCCGCCTCCTCGCGGCGGTGGGCGTCGGCCACCTCGGCGAGGGGCCGCACCGAGTCGATGACCGGCGCCCAGCCGCCCACGTCGACCGCGGCCAGCAGGCCCGCGAAGTCGCGCGGGCTGCCCATGGTGGTGCCGAGCAGGGAGACCTGGCCGGAGGTGAGCGCCCGCACCATCAGCTCCACCTTGCCGCCGCCGGTTCCGCCGAACGCCACCACCCGGCCGCCCGGCCGGACCGCGGCGATGCTGTCGCCCCAGGTGGCGCCCACCGAATCGACGACGACGTCGACGCCCCGTCCGCCGGTCAGCTCGCGGACGGCGCCCACCCAGTCGTCCTGCGTGTAGCGCACCCCGGCGTGCGCGCCCAGGTCGCGGGCGCGGTCGAGCTTCTCCTGCGACGACGACGTCACGATCACGCGGCACCCCGCGGCGCGGGCCATCATGGTCGCGATCGTCGCCACCCCGCCGCCGATGCCGAGGACCAGCACCGTCTCGCCGGGGCGGATGCGGGCCCGGCTGACCAGCGCCCGGTAGGCGGTCAGGCCGGCGAGCGGCAGCGCCGCCGCCTCCTCCCACGACAGCCGCGCCGGCTTCGGCAGCACGTTCTCCGCCGGCAGGCGCACCAGCTCGGCGTAGGTGCCGTCGTCCGGGCCCCCGAGGATGCGGAACCCCGGCGCGGCGGCCTCCTCGCCGCCGCCCCAGCCGAGGGCGGGGTACACGACCACCTCGTCGCCCTCCGCGACCCCGGACACGCCGTCGCCGACCGACCGCACCGTCCCGGCGCCGTCCGAGCCGGGGATGACCGGCAGCGGGCTCGGCGCCACGCCCTTGCGCAGGAACACGTCCCGGCGGTTCAGCGCGGCCGTCCGCAGCGCCACCACCACCTCGCCCGGACCCGCCACCGGGTCGTCCGCCGTCCCGGCCGTCAGGACCTCGGGCCCGCCGGTCTCCCTGAGCACAACCGCCTGCATCGCCGCCTCCCCCTCGCGTGGTGCCCGGAGCCTACGGCGGCCCGCGCGCGCGTGTCCGTCAGGCGGAGGGGCGGGTGGCCTGGAGCAGCGGGAAGGGGTCGATCCGGACGCCGCCGCGCTCCCACGCGATGCGCAGCGAGGCGGGCGCGTCGCCCAGCCGGGCGCCGGCGGTCACCGCCGACCCCTCGCCGATCCCGTCGGCGTAGGAGATGAGCGGGCCGTAGCCGATGCGGTCGCCCCCGGGGGTGTCGAGCCAGAAGGCGATGCCCGCCTCGCGCTCCCCCGGGGACGCCGCGTGCAGGGTGCCGGTCGCGGCGGCCACGGCGTGGGCGCCGGTGGCGGTGGCGACGGTCAGGCCGCCCTGGATGCCGGACGGGCCGGGGCCGGGCTCGGCGAACTGGTCCCGGAACGTCGCGGGCGCGTCCTGGGCGAGGGCGAGGGGGAAGACGAAGCCGGGGATCGTCGCCGCCCGCCCCGTCGCGGGGTCGGCGCCGTCGGCGGCCGCGGGGCCGGCGATCTGGGGCTCCGCGCCGCTCCAGGCGGTCACCACGGGCGGTCCGGACGGGGCCCCCGCGGCGGGGGGCGCCGTGCCCGGGGTGCCGGCCGGGGCCGCGCCGGCGCAACCGGGCGCCGGGGCCTGGTCGGCCAGCAGCACGGTGCGCGACGGATCCCCGCCCATCGCCGCGTAGTAGGCGCCCGTGCCGCTCGTCCAGTTGGCGTTGAGCCCGCCGGGGTCGTTCGATGCGCCCACCGGCGCCCACTTGGCGCCGATGGTGGCGAGCGTCGTGCGGCCCTCCGGCAGGTACCAGCCGGCCAGCGTGGAGACGGCGCGGACGATCGCGGCGCGCTCCGACGGGAACCGGATTCCGGGGCCGAGACCGAACGGGTTGTGGATCGCCTGCGCCGGCCCGTAGGTCTCGAGCATCGTCTCGTGGGCGGCGATCGCGACGATCGCGCGCGGGTCGATGCCGGCCGCCGCGGCCTCGGTCACGATGGTCGCGCCCTCGCCGGCCATCGGGCTGCCGGCGTCCGCCAGGATGGCGTCGATGCCGGCGGCGTCGGTGGGGGCGACGCAGTACATGTCGCCGATCACCCCGGTCAGGGGTCCCTCGGCCGGCGCGGCCCCCGGGAGGGCCGCCGTGGCGACCGCGGCGACGCCGAGGGCGGCGATCAGGTGCCTCAGGTGCCGGGCGCGCATCGGCGGGAGTGTAGGGGAGGGTCCCCCGGAATCCGGTGACAGGCCGTCACATCTCCTCCGGAGCGACTACGCTCGCGGCGATGGCCGCCACGGACGAGGACGCGCGCCGGCGACGGCTCGGCATCGCGCTGATCGTGCTGACGCTGCTGCTCTTCGCCGGGCAGATGGTGGCGCTGGCGCTGGGGTCGCTGGAGGTGGCGGCGATCATCTTCGTCGTCTTCGTCATCGGCTGGTTCGTCCTCCGGTCCTACCTCCGGGGACGGGAGGGGGCCAAGTCCTAGGCTCGAGCCTGTCGTGAACGTCGGCCGCACGGCCTTTGTTTCCCGACCGGCTCGCTAGAGCACGGTGCTGAGCGTGATGCCGTCGCCCACCGTGAGCACCGCGGTGGCCAGGCGGGGGTGGGCGACCGCGGTCATCGTGAAGCCCGCGAGGGCCCGGGCGTTGGCATCGCGCTCGTCCGGGGGGAGGGCGACCCGCCCGCCGGCCAGCACGTTGTCGGCCACGATCAGCCCACCGGGGCGCACCAGCCGCACCGCGTGCTCCAGGTAGACGGCGTAGCCGGTCTTGTCGGCGTCGATGTAGCAGAGGTCGTAGACCGCGTCGGGCAGGCGCGCGAGCGTCGCCGACGCGGGGCCGCGGTGCACCTGGATGCGGTCGTGCAGGCCGCGGTCCGCGAACCACGACTCGGCCATGTCGGCGTGGGTCTCGTCGATCTCCAGGGTGTCGATGTGCCCCGTCGGCTCCAGGCCGCGCGCCATCCAGGCGGACGAGATCCCCACGAAGGTGCCGACCTCGAGCACCGAGCGGCCCCCCGTCGCGTGGACCAGCACCTCCAGCAGCGCCCCGAGCTCCGGGTGGGTCATCATCTCCGCCCGTTCGTGGCCGGCCAGCTCGCGGTACCGGGCGGCGATCTCGTGGGGGACGGCGACCGCGTCGTCGAGGTAAGCGGCGAGCGCGGGCTGGGAGAGGTCGAGCCGTTCGAGTGCCATGACCGGGATTCTTAGCGACTCGAGAGCGAGTGGAGGCCGGTGAGGGCCCAGGTGCCGAGCGCCGCCAGCAGGGCGGCGCCCGCGACGAGGCCCGGCCAGACCACGCCCCAGTGGAGGGTGTGCAGCTCGGCGCCGCGCGACGCCTCCATCAGGTAGGTGACGGGGTTGACGTCCGAGACGTGGCGCAGCCAGCCGTGCAGCACCTCCCGCGGCGCGTAGGCCACGGAGGTGAAGACCGACAGGAAGATCACGACCTGCATGGCGGGGGCCGCCTGGACGGTCCGCGCGCGGAAGGCGACGCCCATGCACCAGCAGGCGGACGCCGCGGAGAACGCCACCGCCAGGCCGTAGACCAGGGCGGTCCCGCCGAAGCCCGGGGGCCAGATGCCGCCGATCATGCCCGCGATCAGCACCACGGTGGTGGTGAAGATGCTGCGGCCGGCGGCCGCGATCAGGGGCCCCGCGATCAGGGTGATCCGCGGGGCGGGGCTCGCGATGAGCCGGTCGGCGAAGCCGCCCTCGATGTCGCGGGCCAGGGTCATGCCGGCGTTCATGCCCGCGAAGCCCGCGCCCATCACCGTGGCGAGCGGGATCGTGAAGCGCAGGTACGAGACGCCGTCGAACTGGGGCAGCAGCGAGATGCCCCGGAAGGCCCCGGACGTCGCGATGAGGATGAACAGCGGCATGATCAGCGACGGCAGGAACACCGACGGCATCCGCCGCACCAGGATCAGGCTGCGGCCGGCGAGGCCCAGGCTCACGCGCAGCGTCGTCACGCGTCGCCCGCCAGGCGGCTCCGGAACGCGAGGTGACAGAAGCCGATCGAGATCGCCGCGACGGCGACGGCCACCGCCAGCCCGAGCAGCGTCGCCCGCCCCGGGTCGGCCTCGATGATCTGGTCGCGCATCCCCTCCACCAGGTACGAGACCGGGTTGGCGTCGGCGACCCACCGGAACCAGCCGGTCATCGTCTCGCGCGGGAAGAACGCGGACGAGAAGAACATCAGGGCGAAGAACAGCGGGAACGTCCCCTGGACCGCCTCCGCGGACCCGGTCCGCAGCGCGAGGATGATCCCGAGGCCGCTCACCGCGGTCGCCAGCAGAGCGGCGATCAGGAGGAGCGACGCGACGCCCACCGCGCCGCCCTCGATCCGCGCGCCGAAGGCCAGTCCGACCGCCACGAACAGGACCGTCTGGGCCATCGCGAGCGTGACGCCGCCCAGCAGCCGCCCCGCCAGGATCGCGGTGCGCGACACGGGGGAGGCCACCAGCCGGTCGAAGAACCCGCCCTCGATGTCCAGGGCGAACGCCGACCCCGCCGATGTTCCGCCGATCAGGATCCCCTGGAGGACCGCCCCGGCCAGCGCGAAGTCGAGGAAGCCGCGGACGTCGGGGAAGCCGGGCAGCACGCCGGGCGCGTTGCCGAACGAGCCCGTGAAGATCGCCATCAGCACCAGCGGGAAGAACAGGCTTGGGAAGAGGGCCTGCGGCGTCCGGAGGGTGTCGACGATCGCGCGCCGCGCCAGCGCGCCCGTCTGCGCGAGCGCAAGCCTCATCGCGGCGCGGGGGCCGGCGCGTGCTGCGGCGGGAGGTCCTCGCCCTCCGCGTCGAGGCTGCGCCCCGTCTTGGCCACGAACACGTCGTCCAGGCTCGGCTCGGCCACGTCCAGCGCGGCCACGTGCACGCCGGCGTCGTCGAGCGCCCGCACCACGGCCGGCAGGCCCGACGCGCCCGCCTTCAGCCGCATCGCCACCGCGCCCGGCCGGCTCGGCACCAGCTCGCCGAGCGGCCCGAGCGCCGCGGCGGCGTCCCGGGTCTGCTCCGGATCCGCGAGGGTCACGTGGAGCGTGGGGTCCCCGACCTCCGCCTTCAGCGCGCGCGGCGTGCCCTCCGCCACGATCCGCCCGCCGTCGATGATCGCCACCCGCCCCGCCAGCTGGTCGGCCTCCTCCAGGTACTGGGTGGTGAGGAAGACGGTGGTGCCGGACTCGGCGTTGAGGCGGCGCACCTCCTCCCACAGCGTGAGGCGCGAGATGGGGTCGAGGCCGGTGGTCGGCTCGTCCAGGAAGAGCACCTCCGGGGCATGGACCAGCGCGAGCGCCAGGTCGAGCCGGCGCCGCATGCCGCCGGAGTAGGTCCCGACCCTGCGGTCGGCGGCCGCCTCCAGGTCCACCCGGCCCAGCAGCTCCACGGCGCGGCGCCGTCCGCGATCGCGGGGGAAGCCGTGGAGCACCGCCTGCAGGTGCAGGAGCTCGCGACCCGTCATGTAGGGGTCGATCGCCGCGTCCTGGAGGGCCACGCCGATCGACCGGCGCACCGACCCGGCGTCGTGGACCAGGTCGTGGCCGGCCACGCGGGCGGTGCCGCCCGTCGGGCGCAGCAGGGTGGCGAGCATCCGCACCGTGGTGCTCTTGCCGGCGCCGTTGGGCCCCAGGAACCCGAACACCTCGCCGCGCTCCACCACCAGGTCCACGCCGTCGACGGCCCGGATCCCGCCCTTGAAGACCCGCTCGAGCCCCCGGGTCTCGACCGCCGGCCCGTCCGCCATCCCGCCTCCTCGCCGTTCGGAGGCGCAGGCTAGCGCGGCCCCCGGCGGGTGCGCCTGGACGACGCCGCGCCGCCCGCTACGATCGCCGGATGTCGTCCGACGCCAACGGTTCCAGCGGCCAGGAGGAGCGCCTCGCGCGCCTGGAGCGGCTGCGCGCGGAGGTGACCGCGGCGCTGGCGCATCGCGACCTGGCGCGCGACGCGGAGGGGGCGTCCGACGGCCACCACCACCCCGCGGAGGCCGCGACCGACGCCGACCAGCGCGAGCGCGAGCTGCGCGACCAGCTGCGCTGGAAGGGACGCGAGGAGCGCCTGAAGGCCGCCCTGGCGGCCATCGACGCCGGGACCTACGGGATCTGCGTCGACTGCGGCGAGGAGATCTCGGAGGGGCGGCTCAAGGCGCTGCCCGACGCCGTCCGCTGCGTGTCCTGCCAGCGATCGGCCTCCCGCCGGGCGTAGGCCGCCCCCGCCGGCCGCGCCACGCCGTAGGCCGCGCCGGCGATCACCGCCCACACGGCGGCGGCGACGGTCACGTGCAGCACCACCGCCTGCCACGGCAGGCCATTGCGGTACTGGTACTCGCCGATCCCGATCTGCAGCGCCACGAGCGGCAGCGCGATCCACATGAGCCGGGCGGTGAGCCGGTCGATGCCGCCCTCCCGGATCACCCACGCCACCAGTACCACCGCCAGGGCGGTGAACACCATCGCGGCGCGCACGTGGACGCGGGCGGCGAGCGCCAGGTCGCCCCAGCGCCGCAGCACGTCGTCGTCGCCCGAGTGCGGCCCCGCGGCGGTCACCACCACGCCGGTCACCAGCACCACCAGCGCCGCCGCCGACACCCCGCCCGCCAGCACGCCCCGGCGGAGGTCCCATCGCCGTTCGCGCCCGTCCCGCCAGTCGCGGGCCGCCAGCGCCAGCAGCACCGCCGCCGTCAGGGCCACGATGGACAGCAGGAAGTGGGAGCCGACGGCCATCGGGTGCAGGCCGGACGCCACGGTGACGGCCCCCAGTGGGATCTGGGCGCCGGCGCAGAGGGCCAGGGCGGCGGACAGGCCGCGCACGGCGCGCGGGGCGCCGGGGGCCCACCAGCCCACGATCCAGGTGACCACGGCGGCCACGCCCACGACGCCGGAGAGGATCCGGTTGGTGTACTCGATCAGCGCGTGCCCGGTGGTGACGGAGGTGATCGTCCCCTCGCACGTCGGCCAGTCGGGGCAGCCCAGCCCTGAGTCGGTGAGCCGCACGATCGCGCCGCTCGGGATGATGACCCACATCAGGGCCAGGGTCACCAGCGTCAGGACGGCGAACCCGGAGGGCGTCCTGACCGGCTGGAGCAGGCGGAGCGCGCGCACGCCGCAAGGGTGACACAGGGCGGCGGTGTCAAGATCCCCCCATGCCGGCGACCGATGACCCCGGTGCCGCGACCGAGCACGTCACCAGCGCGCGCCGCCGCCGCATCGGGACGATCCTGGGCGCCGCCGTCACGCTGGTCGCGCTGGGCGTGGCGATCGCCTTCGGCCTGTCGCGCAACGACGACCCCGGCCGCCTGGCGTCCGCGGTCGTGGAGCTGCACGACCAGGGGCCCACGTCGGCCGCGCCGCCGCTGCTCCCGGACGAGGGCGTCTCCCCGGGCTTCAGCACCTACGCCGAGGCTGCCGGCTGGCGGCCCGTCGGCTCCCGCCGCGACCAGCTGGAGGGGCGCACGGTCGAGACCGCGTTCTGGGAGCGTGCGGGCAAGCGGATCGCCCACTCGGTGGTCTCCGGGCCCCCGGTCGGGGCGCCCGCCGACGTCCGCCGGACCGGCCGGCGGGGCGTGCTGCTGCGCAGCTTCGACCGCGTCGGGCGGACCGCGGTGATCTGGCAGGAGGGGGAGCACACGGCCGTCATCTCGGCGATCGGGATCTCCCGCCCCGCGCTGTACGCGCTGGCCGGCGGTCCGCGGGCGGTGCGCTGAGGTCAAGTCGCGGCCCGCGGGCGCCGACGTGGAGGGTGCCTCCTCCTCCCTCCGCCGGAGCCCCCCATGGTCGTCCGCGAGATCCGCCTCGCCGCCGCAGCCTTCGTCCTGACCTCGTTCGCGATCATCGGGCTGCACCTGCTCCTCCGGTAGCCCCCCGGCCGGGCTCCGCCGGGTCCCGGCCCGGCGGGATCCGGTACCGTCGCCGCCGTGCGCCACCTCGCGCGGCTCGCCGGACTCCTCGCCGCGATCGCGGCGCTCGCGCTGCCGTCGACGGCGGTCGCGCACGCCGGGCTGCGCACGGCCGAGCCGCCGCCCGGGGCCGAGCTGACGGGCGTCCCGCCGTCCGTGCGGGTGGTGCTCTCCGCGCCGGCCGAGAAGGCGTTCCTGCGTCTGCGGGTGACCGCGGAGGACGGCCGCGTGGTGTCCGGTCCGGCGCGGCGCGACCCCCGCGACGACCGCGCCCTGATCGCCCCGATCACGGCGGCGGCGCCGGGGCGGCTCCGGGTGGAGTGGCGGGGGCTGTCGCGCGACGGCAATCCCGCCGGGGGCCGGTTCGGCCTGGGGGCCGGGGCCCCGGCGCCGGCGGTCGACGACGGCGGCGTGGTGCGCGACGACCACGGGCCGCTGCCGGTGCTCGCGCGGCTGCTGGCGCTGTCGGGTCCGCTCACCGCGCTCGGCCTGGTGGCCCTGGCGGTGGGCGTGCTGGGCCCGGCGCTGCGGGCCGGGGGCATCCGCGTCCCCGGCGAGGGCGCCGCCCGGGCCGAGTCGTTCCGCGCCGCCGCCGGCGCGGCCCTCGGGGAACGCGGCCGGGCCTGGTGGACGGCCCTGTGGGCGGCGCTCGCCGCCCAGTTCCTCGGCCTGCTGCTGAGCCCCGTCGCGCTGCTGTGGGGGCTGCGCGAGGGGCCGGGGGAGCTCGGGACGCTGCTCGGCGACACCGCGTCCGGCGCGGCGTGGCGCGCGCAGGCGATCGGCTTCGCCCTGCTCCTGGCCGGCGCGCTGGTGGTGCGGCTGGCGGTCACGCACGAGGGCCTGCCGCTCCTCCCCGGGTTCGCGCTGCTCGGCCTCGGGCCGGTCGTCTCGCTGTGGGCCATCAGCGCCGGCGGGCATGCCGCGACCGGCGGGGACGCGACCGCGAACGTCGTGATCGACCTCATCCACGAGCTGGCCACCGCGGCGTGGCTGGGCGGGCTGGTGGGCCTGGCGGTCGTGGCCATCCCGGCGGCGTGGGCGCTGGCGGAGCCGGACCGCGTGCGCCTGGCCGCCGCCGTCGTGGTGCGGTTCTCCGCGCTCGCGCTCACGGCGGTCGCCCTGCTGGTGGTGACCGGGGTGTACCGGGCCCTCGCCGAGGTGAGCGTCGACGACCTGGCCGACACCGGCTACGGCCGGGCGCTGCTGGTCAAGCTCGGGCTCTTCGGCGTGCTCCTGGTGGGGGGCGCCTACAACCGCATGGTGATCCACCCGCGCCTGGAGCGTGCGGCCCTGGGCCTGGACCCCGACGACCGCGGCGCCGCGGCGGCGCTGCGGGTGAGCGTGAGGGCGGAGCTCGCGGTCGCCGCCGCCCTGATGGTGAGCGTCGCCGTGCTCGTGAGCCTCGCCCCGCCCGGGTGAATCGCTAGCCTTGGCGTCGTGATCGACGACGCGACCGTCCGGCACGTGGCCCGCCTCGCCCGCCTCCACCTGGAGCCGGACGAGCTGGAGCGCATGCGCGAGGAGCTCTCCGGGATCCTGGAGCACGTGGACGCCATCCAGGCCCTCGACCTCGGCGACGTGCCGCCCACCACGCACGTCCTGACGCTCGAGAACGTGATGCGCGACGACGTGCCCGCGCCCAGCCTCCCCGTCGCCGAGGCGCTGCGCGAGGCCCCGGAGGTCGTGGAGGACCGCTTCGCGGTCGTGAAGTTCTAGTGCCCCGGGGACACGCCGGGTGACGGCGCTCCACGAGCTGACCGCCGAGGAGGGCATCCGGGCGATCCACGCCGGCGAGGCGTCCTCGGAGGACCTCGTCCAGGCGGCGCTGGCGCGCGCCGCCGACGACCGCTGGGGCAGCTTCCTGGCGGTCGACGCCGAGGGCGCCCTGGCGCGTGCCCGCGAGATCGACGCGATGGGGGAGCGGCCGCCGCTGGCGGGCGTACCGATCGCGATCAAGGACGCGCTCAGCACCCGCGACATCCCCACCACGGCGGGGTCGCGCATCCTGGAGGGCTTCCGCCCGGTCTACACGGCGACGTGCGTCGACCGGCTGGAGCGCGCCGGCGCGGTGGTGATCGGCAAGACGAACATGGACGAGTTCGCGATGGGGTCGAGCACCGAGAACTCGGCGTACCAGGTCACCCGCAACCCCTGGGACCCGGACCGGGTCCCCGGCGGCTCCAGCGGCGGCTCGGCATCGGCGGTCGCGGCGTTCCAGGCGCCGTGGTCGCTCGGCAGCGACACCGGCGGCTCCATCCGCCAGCCCGCGGCCCTCTGCGGCATCGTCGGCCTCAAGCCGACGTACGGCGCGGTGTCGCGCTACGGGCTCATCGCGTTCGCGTCGTCGCTGGACCAGGTGGGGCCGTTCGCCCGCACCGTCCGTGACGCGGCCCTGCTGTTCCGCCACATCGGCGGTCACGACCCGATGGACTCGACGTCGCTGGAGTGGCCCGAGCCGCACGCCGTCCCCGAGGCCACCGACCTGCGGGGCATCCGCTTCGGCGTGGTCGACGAGCTCATGGGGGAGGGCGTGGAGCCGGGCGTGCGCGCCGCGGTCGACGCGGCGCTGGGACGGATCGAGGAGCTCGGGGGGTCGGTGCGGCGGGTGAGCCTGCCGTCGTCCGAGCACGGCATCGCCACCTACTACCTCATCGCGCCGGCCGAGTGCTCCGCCAACCTCGCCCGCTTCGACGGCATCCGGTACGGCCCCGCCCTGGACGGCGGCGCCACGGACCTGCTGGAGCACTACGAGGTCACCCGCGGCCGCGGCTTCGGCCCCGAGGTGAAGCGGCGGATCATGCTCGGCACGTTCGCGCTGGCGTCGGGCTACTACGACGCGTACTACCTGCGGGCGCAGAAGGTGCGGACGCTGATCGTCGAGGACTTCCGGAGGGCGTTCGCCGACGTGGACTTCGTGGTGTCGCCCACGTCGCCGACGGTGGCCTTCACGATGGGCGAGCGCGTCGCGGACCCCTACTCCATGTACCTCTCCGACACGTGCACCATCCCGGTGAGCCTGGCCGGCATCCCGGCGATCTCGATCCCGTGCGGGCTGTCGGACGGCCTGCCGGTGGGGCTCCAGATCGCGGGCCCCGAGTTCAGCGAGAACCGGCTCCTCGACGCGGCCCACGCGCTGGAGGGGGCGATCGGCTTCGAGACGCGGCCCCCGGGGGTGCTGTGACCACGGCGACGGGCACGCGCTGGGAGCCGGTGATCGGCATCGAGATCCACGTGCAGCTCAGCACGCGCACCAAGATGTTCTGCGGCTGCGAGCTGAGCTTCGGCGACCCGCCCAACACGCACACCTGCCCGGTGTGCCTGGCCCACCCCGGCGTGCTGCCGGTGGTGAACCGGGAGGCGATCCGGCTGGGGATCATCGCGGGACTGGCGCTGGGCTGCGAGGTGGCGCCGCGCTCCCAGTTCCACCGCAAGAACTACTTCTATCCGGACCTGTCGAAGGCGTACCAGATCTCCCAGTACGACGAGCCCATCTGCGTCGGCGGCCACGTCCACGTGCTGACCGAGGACGGCGGGTTCGACGTGGGGATCACCCGCGCCCACCTCGAGGAGGACGCGGCGAAGCTGGTGCACGCCGGCGAGGGCGGCCGGCGCGCCGCCGCCGAGAGCTCCGGCGTCGACTTCAACCGGGGCGGCACGCCCCTGCTGGAGATCGTGACCGAGCCCGACTTCCGCAGCGCCGCCCAGGCGGGTGCGTTCCTGCGCCAGTTGCGCACCACCCTCCGCAGCCTCGGCGTGAGCGACTGCAACATGGAGGAGGGGTCGATGCGCGCGGACGCCAACGTGAGCGTCCGCCCGGCCGGCACCACGGAGCTGGGCACGAAGACCGAGCTGAAGAACATGAACAGCTTCCGCTTCCTGGAGCGCGGCATCGACGCCGAGATCGCCCGTCAGATCGCGATCCTCGAGGACGGCGGGGTCGTGACCCAGGAGACGCTGCACTTCGACCCCGACACCGGCGACCTCCACTCCCTGCGCAGCAAGGAGGAGGCGCACGACTACCGCTACTTCCCGGAGCCCGACCTGGTGCCGGTGGTGCCCGACC
>DAISWG010000079.1:0-12126 GCA_036826475.1 Miltoncostaeaceae bacterium
CGCACCATCCGCATCCCGGTCCACGTGGTCGAGAAGCTCAACCAGATCAGCCGCGCGGAGCGCGTGCTCATCGGGCAGCTCGGCCGCGAGCCCACCGTCGAGGAGATCGGCGAGGCCGCCGGCCTGCCGCCGGACGAGGTGGAGGAGATCCTGCGCTCCGCCCAGCCCACCGTCTCGCTGGAGAAGCCGGTCGGCGAGGAGGAGGAGTCGGAGCTGGGCCGCTTCCTGGCCGACGAGAACACCGTCGCCCCGGAGGTCTCCGCCGAGACCAGCCTGCGCGAGCAGGCCCTCCGCGACCTGCTGGACCAGCTCTCCTACCGGGAGCGCCGCGTCCTCGAGCTCCGCTACGGCCTGCGCGGCGAGAAGCCCCGCACGCTCGACGAGCTGGGCCGCATGTTCAACGTCACCCGCGAGCGCATCCGCCAGGTCGAGAGCCAGTCGCTGCAGAAGCTCGGCTCGCTCCCCGACTCCGGCCGCCTGGGGTAGCAGCAGGTTCCGCGCCGGCCCCGGGTCCGCCCCGGGGCCGGCGCCGCACGTCCGGACACGAGGGGGTGGCGATGGCGCGCGGCATTCCGCGTGGTGGATGGGTGACGTTCGCGGGCGTGGTGCTGCTCGTGGCCGGGATCCTGAACGTGCTCGACGGCGTCGTCGCGATCCAGCGCGACCGCGCGTTCGCTGCGGACGAGTTGCTCTTCGGCGACACGACGGCGCTCGGCGCAACGTGGATCACGATCGGCGCCATCGAGATCCTCACCGGCATCCTGGTGCTGCGGCGCTGGGTGTTCGGCCAGTTCATGGGGATCATGGTCGCCGGGCTCACCGGCTTCTGGCACTTCCTGTTCATCGGCGCCGACCCCGCCCGGTCCATCGTGCTGATGGCCGTGAACGGGGTGATCATCTACGCCCTCACCGTCCACGGCGAGGACTTCGTCTGACGCGCTACCGGGGCGCGTAGGTCGCGACGAACGTCCCGTCGGCGCGGAGCAGCTCCAGCCCGTTCTCCCCCAGCTGGAAGCGGGCCGCCTCCGGGAGCGCCGCGAGATACGA
Organism: Miltoncostaeaceae bacterium; assembly: GCA_036826475.1. Taxonomy (GTDB): domain Bacteria; phylum Actinomycetota; class Thermoleophilia; order Miltoncostaeales; family Miltoncostaeaceae; genus Miltoncostaea. The sequence goes on from DAISWG010000079.1 coordinate 1,048, forward strand.
CGCCTCCTGGTCCATCACGCCCTCAGGCGTCTCGCAGAACTTCCGCGTCGACGCCGGCGGCGAGATCTCCAGGACGTCGCCGGTCGCCGCGTACCGGGCGGTGTACTGGTTGCATCCGGCCGAGCCGGACAGGGTGCCGTCCTCGGCGAAGACCGCCGTGAGCTCCGTCCCCGGGACCGGGCTGGTGAGCGCGTCGCGGTGGACGAGCGACGTGACGGTCCACGACCCCACCGGCGACCCGGAGCGGAACCGGAGGACCGGTGCCCCGTCGGCCAGCAGCACCAGCGCGTCGCCGTCCACGCGCCAGCCGCTCTCCCGCCCGAGGGCCGCCAGGTAGGCGCGCTCGACCTCATCGGCCGGCGGCGGGCACGCCTTCAGGGTCATCGGGCCGGTCTCGATCGACAGCCGCCCGCCCTGGACGGCGTAGGTGCCGCCGTAGCGGTTGCAGCCGGTGGTGCCCGTCACGCGGCCGTCGGCGAAGGTCGCGGTCGGCGCGGGGCCCCCTGACGTGAAGCCGGCGCCGGACTCGAGGATCCACGGCACGCCCTCGACGTCGGCGGGTGCGGACGTGCCGGACGCGTCGTCGTCACCGCATGCGGTCAGCACGACGGCCGCGAACAGCGCCATGAGCACGGCGGCGGCGATGCGGGTCCGGGGCATCACCGCGGCACCCTACGTGACCGTCGTCGTGGCCGGGGGCGTCGCGATGCGCGGGCCGCGGCGGGCCCCGCCCATGCCGAGGGTCATCGCCGCGGCCGCGACGCCCAGCAGCCCGGTGCCGAGGAACGCCGGGACGTAGGTGTCGGCCGATGCGCGCACCAGCCCGCCCGCCCATGCCGAGGCCGCCGCGCCGAGCTGGTGGGCGGCGAAGATCCAGCCGAAGACGACGCCGGCGCGCTCCCGCCCGAACGCGGAGACCGTGATCGCGATGGTCGGCGGCACCGTCGCCACCCAGTCGAGGCCGAAGACCACGACGAACGCGGCCATCCCGAGCGCCGTCTCGCCCAGCACCAGGGGCAGGAAGAACAGCGACAGCCCCCGCAGCGCGTAGAAGCAGAACAGGAGCCGCGCGGGGTCCCAGCGGTCGGTGAGCCAGCCGGACGTGGTGACGCCGATGAGGTCGAACACGCCGATCACGGCGAGGAGGCTCGCCGCCTGGACCTCCCCGATCCCGTGGTCGTGCGCCGCGGGGATCAGGTGGGTGCCGATGATGCCGACGGTCGTCGCGCCGCAGATGAAGAACGTGCCGGCGAGCAGCCAGAAGATGCGGGTGGCCGCCGCGTCGCGCAGCGCCAGGACGGTGCGGGCGAACGGGTTGCCGGGCACGACGGGGGGCGGCTCGACCCGGGTGCCGCCGAACGGCGGGACGCCGCGGTCGGCGGGGTGGTCGCGGATCAGCAGCAGGGTCACGGGGATGCAGACGGCGGCGGCGACCGCGACGAGGGCGGCGGCCCACTGCCACCCCGCCTCCCGCGTGGTGAACGCCAGGGACGGGAGGAACACGAGCTGGCCGGAGGCGTATGCGGCCGACAGGAACCCGGTCGCCAGCCCGCGGCGGGCCACGAACCAGCGCGTCGCCACGATCGCCGCGAGCGGCGACGACAGGCAGCCGGTGGCGGCGCCGATCACCACGCCCCACAGCAGGTCGAGCTGCCACAGGGACGTCATCGCGATCGTCGCCGCCGAGCCGGCGGCCATCGCCGCGAGCGCGACCACGGCCACCCGCCGCACCCCGAACCGGTCCATGAGGGCCGCCGAGAACGGCGCCATCGCGCCGAACAGCACCAGGTTGATCCCGATGGCCAGCGAGATCTGGTCGACGCCCCAGCCGAACTCCTCGCCGAGCGGCTCGATCATCACCGTCGGCGTGGCCCGGATCCCGGCGGCCACCAGCAGCACCACGAACGACGCCGCCAGGACCGTCCACGCCGGGTGCAGGCGCCGCCCCGTCACCGGGGGATGCGCCGGGTGGCGTGCGGGCGATGCGTCAATCGGCGCATCGCGGCATCGTGCCAGTGGGGGCCGGGCCCGGGCCCCGCCCGCTCAGTTGACGGAGGGGTCCTCCGGCATGCGGGCGATGAGGCGCCACGTGCCGCCCTTGCGCTCCAGGACGCGGCTCCAGAGCCCGGTGTGGTCGTCGGTGAAGACGTCGGCGGGCTCGGCCTCGGCGTCGACCCACGCCTCCTCCGCCACCTCCTGCTCCAGCTGGCCGCCGGCCCAGCCGGCGTAGCCCCCGAAGGCGCGGATGGCGCGGATTCCCCCGGCCCGGGCGGCCTCCCCCGCGGGGTCGACGATCCCGACGCTGCCGAACGCGATGCTGGCCGCGGCGCCGGCGTCCTCGAAGTCGGCCAGCACGATCACGGCCTCGGGCTGGACCGGGCCGCCCTGGAAGATCCGCTCGTCCTCCGGCATCACCGCCGCGAGCACCTCCGGCAGCGCCTCCCGCGACACCAGGGGCGTCGGCCGGTTGAGCACCAGGCCCAGGGCGCCCTCGTCGGAGTGCTCCAGCATGAGCACGACGGAGCGGCGGAAGTTCGGGTCGACCAGGGCCGGGGCCGCCACCAGGAGGCGGCCGCGACGGCTGCCGGGGGCGTCGTCACTCACGGGAACAGCGCCTCGACGAGCTCGACGAAGTCCTGCAGGTCCTCCCGGTCGCGGGCGATCGCCGCGGCCAGGAGCCCGTCGAAGGCGTCGATCACGATCGGCCCGAGCTCGTCGGGCGTCGCCCCGAACAGGCGCTTCAGGTCACGGGCCTGCTCGGCCGCCTCCGGCCAGCGGCCCTCGTCGGCCAGGGCGGCCACCAGGGCGGTGCCCGTCGTGGCCAGATCCCGGTAGGTCGGGCGCGACGGCGCGGGCGCCACCTCGCCGGCCAGGGCCGACACCCGCCCAGCCCATGCGGGCTCGTCGAGCCAGGCCACCGCCGCGGCGAACCGGGCGGCGCGGTCGGCGAGCGGCCCTGCGCTCACCCCAGGGAGCGCCTGCGGCGGAGCTCCCGGTTGATGTTGAACGCCGCGCCCCCGACGACGAGGACGATCCCGATCAGCGTGAGGATCCAGAAGACCGGCATGTGGTTCTCGAGCACGTCGCCGGTGTCCTTGATGGCGAAGCCCATGCAGAACCACACGAACGCCGCGATGAAGACCGTCCCCGCGGCACGGAAGGGCCAGGTGGCCGGGAGGTCCTTGGGGTACTCCTTGCCGCCGCCGTGCGCCATCACGCTCCCTTTCCGTGTACCGAGGCCGCCGAAGGCTACCACGGGGGTCGGCGGCCCCCCGGAGTGTCCCCCATCCCGTCGATCGCGGGCGGATCGTCACCTCCCGTCGCTGCCGGCGATCGCGCGCGCGATCCGCCGCTCGCGCGCCAGCACCTGGAAGTCGCCGCCCGCCGAGCGGTAGAGCGACGCCGGCCGGCCCGGGCCCTCGGCGCGGGTTCGGCCCGCCGGCTCCACCACGCCCGCGGCCAGCACGTCGCGGCGGAAGTTGCGCGTGTCGAGGGCCCGGCCCAGGACGGCCTCATAGACCGTCTGGAGCTCCCCGAGGGTGAACGTCTCGGGCAGGAGTTGCAGGGCGATCGGCGCGTACGAGGCCTTGGAACGCACCCGCCGCCGCCCGTAGGCGAGCGTCCGCCCGTCCTCCGCGTCCAGGGCGGGCAGGTCGTCGAGGGGGAACCAGCGGACCTCCACCACGCCCGGCCCGGGGGTCAGCGCGTGGCGGCCCTCGGCCACCAGGCCGAGCCACGCCACGGCGACGCCCTCCCCCTCGTCGCGGTCGAAGGTGTAGAGCTGCTCCAGCGCGACGCCGGCGACGCCGGTCTGGGCGGCCAGGGCCTCCCGGGCGGCCTCCTCGAGGGTGGTCCCCGCGGCGACCGTCGCGCCCGGCAGGGCCCACACGCTGCCGGGCAGGCGCACCAGGAGGCCCTCGGCGCGGCCCTCCCGCACCCCGATGACCACCAGATCGACCCGGACGCTCTTCATGTCAGTCGGACAATAACCCGCGACGCTCCCGGAGGCGCCACGCCCACAGCCCGTCGACCGTCTGGGGCGCCCACCCGAGGCGCTCCAGCAGGGCGACGGCGTCCGGGTCGCCGATGCTCGCCGCCATCGGCACCGCCCGCTCCAGGTCGCCGGCCAGGGCGTCGCGGTCTGGCGCCGCCCGGGCCGCCTCGGCGGCGAGCGCCAATTGGCGCCGGGCGTCGGCGATCGCCTCCGCCGGGTCGGGGACCGGCCCGAAATGGGCGGGACAGACCACCGCGGGCCGCAGGGCCTCCAGGCGGTCCAGGCTCGCCTGGCCGGCGGGGGGATCGATCTCCGGGGGCGGCAGGGCCGGGTACGCCCCGGCGCCACGGAAGCGCAGCCCGAGGGCGTCGCCGGCCATGACCGTGCCGGTCGCCTCGTCGAGCACCGCCATGTGGTGGCGGGCGTGGCCGGGCGTCGCGACCATCCGCAGCCGGCGCCCCCCGCCGAGGTCGAGGACCTGCCCGTCCTCGGCCGTGTCGATGCGATCCGCCGGCGTGGGATCGAGCCCGCCGTACAGCGACCACCGGGGCCCGTGGACCGCCGCCGTGCCGGCCACCAGGCGGCCGGGCTCCACCAGGTGCCGCGCGCCGCGGACGTGCACCACGACGCGGGCCCGCGGGTGGGCGCGCGCCAGGATCCCGGTGGCGCCGCAGTGGTCGAGGTGGACGTGCGTCAGCACGATCCAGCGCAGGTCGTCCCGCCCGACGCCGTGGGCGGCCAGCGCGTCGCGCACCGACTGCGCCGAGGTCCGCGCCCCGGTGTCCACCAGCGCCGGGGCCTCCCCCATGACGAGGTACGCGGCGGTGACCCCCGTCCAGCCCGCGAGGAGGGTGTCGATCATGCGGACCCCGGGGGCGATCTCCTCCACGTCCGGATGGTCGCATAGCCTTCCCGGCCGTGAGCGCCAGCAGGCACGACGCGTGGGCGGCCGCCGGCCGGGCCGCGGCGGCGGAGGTGCGGGACGGCATGCGCGTGGGCCTGGGCACCGGCCGCGCGGCGGCGGCGGGGATCCGCGCGCTCGGCGAGCGGGTGGCGGGCGGGCTGCGGTGCACCGGCGTGCCGACCTCGCGGGCGTCCGACGCCCTGGCCCGTGAGGTGGGCATCCCGGTCGCGCGCCCCGGGCCGCCGCTGGACCTGGCGTTCGACGGCGCCGACGCGGTCGACCCCCGGGGCCTGGTAGTGAAGGGCGCCGGCGGCGCGCTGGTGCGCGAGCGGATCGTCGCCGACTCGGCCGCCCGGTTCCTCGTCCTGGTGGACGCCCCCAAGATGGTCGGCTCCCTCGACGCCTGGGGCACGCTGCCCGTCGCCGTCGTGCCGTTCGGCGCCCGCGCGGTGGCCCGGGAGCTGGCCGACCTGTCGCCGGCCCGGCGGCCGGGCCGCAGCGACGACGGCCTGGTGATCATGGACCTCGCCGTCCCGGCCGGGTCGGACTGGGGCGCCGTGGCGGCCCGCGTGGGCGGCACCACGGGCGTGGTGGACCAGGGCGTCTTCCACGTGACCCTCGACCGGGTGCTCATCGGGTTCCCGGACGGCGGATGCAGCACGGCCGAGGCGGCGGCGGCCGCCGCTACGATCCCGGGGTGGCCGCCCCCTCGCTGACCCTCGCCCGCGCCGCGGGTCGGCTGTCCCGCAGGCTGGGGCGCGGCGGGGGCACCAGCCTCCCCGGCAAGCTCCTGCTCAGGATGCGGCCCGAGGCGCTCGCCGAGCTGGGGGCGGAGCTGCCGCGCGGCGTCACGCTCGTCTCGGCGACGAACGGCAAGACCACCACCGCCCGGCTGCTGTCCGCGTGCGCGCGCCGCGCCGGCTGGGACCCGGTCACCAATCCGTCGGGCGCCAACCTGCTCTCGGGCGTCGCCACGGCGCTGCTCGACGCGCAGGGCCGCCGGCCGGCGCCCGACTCGGCGCTGTTCGAGGTCGACGAGGCGGCGCTGACCGAGGTGGCCCGGCAGCTGCCGCCGCGGGTCCTCCTGCTGATGAACCTGTTCCGCGACCAGCTCGACCGCTACGGGGAGCTCGAGCACCTGGCCGACCTGTGGGCCCGCATGGTCGCGGGCCTGCCCCCCGGGTCCACCCCGGTGCTGAACGCCGACGACCCCGCCGTCGCCGCGCTGGGCCAGGGACGCGACGGCGTGCTGACGTTCGGCATCGAGGACCCCGCCGTGGGCCTCGGCGCCCTCCCCCACGCCGCCGACTCCACGCGCTGCCGCAGCTGCTCCGCCCCGCTGCGCTACGACCTGGTCACGCTGGGCCACCTGGGCCACTGGCGCTGCGACGGCTGCGGCCTCACCCGGCCCCGGCCGGACGTGCGCGCCACCCGGGTCGAGCTGCGCGGCACCCGCGGGATCGCCGTGACCATCGAGACGCCCACCGGCGAGGTCCGCGCCGAGCTGCCGCTGCCCGGATTGCACAACGCCTACAACGCCGCCGCGGCGACCGCGGCCGCCGTCGCGATGGGGATCCCGCGCGACGCGATCGCCGCCGGGCTCGCCGAGAGCCCCGCGGCGTTCGGCCGCGGCGAGCGGGTCGCCCTGGACGGCCGCGAGCTGGTGCTGCTGCTCGCGAAGAACCCGACGGGGGCGAACGAGACCGTCCGGACGGTGCTGCTCGACCCGGAGCCGCCCCACCTGCTCATCGCCCTCAACGACCGGACCGCCGACGGCCACGACGTCTCGTGGATCTGGGACGTCGACTACGAGCCGCTGCTGGAGGCCTCGGCCTCGCTCACCCTGACCGGCGACCGGGCGTACGACCTGGCCCTGCGGGTGCGGTACGCGGGGGTGGCGGCCGACCGGATGACGGTGCTCCCCGATCCGGAGGCCGCCCTGGACCACGCCGTCGCGACGGTGCCGCCAGGCGGAACCCTGTACGTGCTGCCCACCTACACCGCGATGCTGGGCCTGCGGGAGACGCTGGTGCTTCGCGGGGTGGCGGAGGCCTTCTGGCGTGAGCGATGACGACGAGGCGCGGCGCTTCGCCGTCGAGCACGCGCACTACGACGAGGACATCGCGTTCTGGCGGCGCCACGCGGCCCGCCTCGGCGGCCCGGTGCTGGACCTGGGGTGCGCCACCGGACGGGTGGCGATCCCCCTCGCCCGCGACGGCCACGAGGTGTGGGCGCTCGATCGCGCGCCGGCGATGCTCGACGAGCTGCGGCGTCGCCTGGCCCGCGAGGATCCGGCGGTGGCGGCGCGCGTCCATCCGGTCGAGGGCGACCTGGCCCGATTCGACCTGGGGCGCCGCTTCGGGCTGGTGGCGGTCGCGATGAACACCCTGCAGGTGCTCACCGATCCCGCCGACCGGGTCGCGGCCTTCCGGTCGGTCCGCGACCACCTCGCGCCCGGCGGGGAGCTCATCTTCGACGTCGCGCTGCCCGACCTCGAGGAGATCCGCGACTCGATGGGCCGGGAGCGGCCGGGCGGCCGGTACCGCGACCCCGCCACGGGCGAGGTGCTGACCCACTCCGCCTGGTACGACAGCTGGGACCCGGGAACCCAGACGCTTGCGTTCACGCTTCGGATCCGCGCGCGGAACGACGGCGGCCCGGGGCGGGAGGCGCTCCGCCGCCACCGCGTCCACCTGTTCACGCCGCAGGAGCTGGAGGGGCTGCTTCAGGACGCGGGCCTGCGGCACCTGGAGGCGTCCGGCGGCTTCGACGGCCGCCCGCTCCGCGAGGACGGCGAGCGTCAGGTGCATCGCGCCGGGGTGGCCGCGTGAGCGGCCTCCCCGCCCTCCGGCTCGGCCACCTCTACCCCGCGGAGATGAACATCTACGCCGACCGCGGGAACATCGCCGTCCTGCGGCAGCGGCTGGCGTGGCGGGGCCTGGCGCTGGAGGTGACCGACCTGGAGGTCGGCGACCCGGTGGAGCCGGGCGCCCACGACCTCTACTACCTGGGCGGCGGGCAGGACCGCGACCAGCAGGTGGTGGCCGAGGACCTCGTCGCCACGAAGGCCGAGGGCCTGCGCGCGGCGGTCGACGCCGGCGCCGCGGCGCTGTGCGTGTGCGGCGGCTTCCAGCTCGCCGGCCACGGCTACACCGGCACGGACGGCCACCGCATGCCGGGGGTGGGCATCCTGGACCTCGACACCGTCGCCGGACCGACCCGGCTCATCGGCAACCTGGTGATCGACGCCGAGATCGCCGGCGAGACGGTGCGTGTCGTGGGGTTCGAGAACCACGCCGGCCGCACGCGTCTGGGCCCGGGGGCGCGCCCGCTGGGGCGGGTGGTGAGCGGCCACGGCAACAACGGCGACGACGGCTTCGAGGGCGGCGTGCGGGACCGCGTGATCGGCACGTACCTCCATGGCCCGCTGCTCCCGAAGAACCCCCGCCTGGCCGACATCCTCATCGCCTGGGCCCTGGAGCACCGCACCGGGGAGCCGCCCGTGCTGGCCCCATTGGACGACGCGCTGGAGGTCGCGGCCCACGACGCGGCGGTCGCGCGGGCGCTGGCGTCGAACGGGAGGCGCCCGGCGCGCCGCTGACGCGCCGTGCGCGCCCGTCAGGCGGACGCCGCCGCGCAGGTCGCCGCGCGGGCCATGAGGGCGGCGGCCGCGTCGTCCTCGAGGCCCTCCTCGGCCAGACGGCTCCACGTCCAGAAGTCGAGGGCGACCGCGGCCAGGGCGCGGTTCTCGCCGCCCTCGGGGGCGAGGGCGGCGGCGAGCTCGGCCATCCGCGCGTCCACCGACTCGCGCAGCAGGGCGTCGAGGGCGGGCATGGCCGCCCGGTCGCGCCGGACGTTGCCCGAGGTGCTGCGCGTCCGCCGGTACCACGGGTAGAGCAGCCGGAGGACGGCCTCCAGCCGCTGCCGCGGGTCGCTCAGGGCGAACGGGGGCAGCAGGTCGGGCGGCGGGTGCCGCTCGAGGAACTGCGCCTGGGCCGCGCGGACGAGGTCGGCGTCCTCCGGGAAGTTGGCGTACACCGTCGCCCGCTGGACACCCGCCCGGCGGGCGATCTCGGCCACCGTCGTCCGCGCCGGCCCCACCTCGTCGTGCAGGTCGGCGGTGGCCGCGGCGATGCGGCGGCGCGTCTCGGCCTGCGCGGCGGCGCGGGCGGCCTTCCGGTATGTCCGCATTTCGCCCGACATGGTGTTCAGCGAACGCTGGGTCCGGCTCCATCTTCGCTGAACGCCGTGTACGCCGAAAGTGTGGCGGTCCGCCCGGCGGCGGAGCGGCGCCCACGGGTGGCATGATCCCCCGATGGGGACCCCGCTCTGGACCCGCGCCGTCGCCGACCCCGGCTTCCGGGAGGCGCTCATCGACGACCCGCTGCGCGCCCTGGCCGACGCGGGCGACGTGAACGCGTCGCCCGAGCAGGTCGCGCAACTCGAGGAGATGGCGCCCGACGACCGTCGCGAGATGGTCCTCGGCGTCGTCCGCGAGGTGCACATGAAGGGCGGCCAGGCGCGCTTCGGCGCCATCGGGCCGGACGGGCGCCTGGGCGGACCGCCGCCCGCGGAGTGCTGACCGGGCCTACGCCCCGGTCGAGCCGAACCCCCCCTCGCCGCGCCCGTCGGACGCCGGCAGATCGTCCACCACGACCGGCGCCGGCAGGGCGACCGGCACCACCACCAGCTGGGCGATGCGGTCGCCGGCCCCGACGCGGTGGACCTCGTCCCCCAGGTTCACCAGGACCACCGTCAGCTCGCCGCGGTAGCCGGCGTCGATGAGGCCGGGCGCGTTGGCGACGGTCACGCCGTGGCGGCGCGCCAGCCCGGAGCGCGGGACCACCAGGCCGGCGTGGCCCTCGGGGATCGCCACCGCCAGCCCCGTGGGGCACGCGGCGCGCCCCCCGGGCGGCAGCTCCACCGGCTCGACGGCGGACAGGTCGAGCCCGGCGTCGCCCGGGTGGGCGCGCGCCGGCACCACCGCGTCGGGCCGCAGCCGCCGGACCGGGAGGTCCGGCGGTGTCGGCGACGGCACCCCGCTAGCTCGCGCTGAGGGCGGCGATCCGGTCGGCGGCCTCCACGAGGCGCTCGTCCGGGACCGTCAGGCTCATCCGCACGAAGCCCTCGCCGCTGGGGCCGTAGGCGGCGCCGGGCGAGATCACCACCGCCGCGTCCTCGAGCACCTGCTCGGTGAACGACGCCGACGTGTGGCCCTCCGGCACGCGCGCCCACACGTAGATCGCGCCCTTCGGCGGGTCGACGTCCAGGCCGATGCGGCGTAGCGCGGCGACCAGCACGTCGCGACGGCGCTGGTAGATGGCACACATCTCGCGCACCGACTCCTGGTCGGATACGAGCGCCGCGACGGCGGCCTCCTGGAGCGCCTCGAACATGCCGCTGTCGATGTTGGTCTTCAGCTGCCAGTAGGCGGCCACCAGGTCGGAGTTGCCGACCACCGCGCCGGCCCGCCAGCCGGTCATGTTGTAGGTCTTCGACAAGGAGAAGATCTCGATGCCGACGTCCATCGCCCCCGGCGTCTCCAGGAACGACGGCGCGCGGTAGCCGTCGTAGGTGATCTCCGAGTACGCGTTGTCGTGGATCACGATGATGTCGTTCGCGCGGGCGAACGCCACGGCGCGGTCGAAGAAGTCGTCCTCGACGACCCCGCCGGTCGGGTTGTTGGGGTAGTTGAGGAACATCACCTTCGCGCGGGCGGCCACGTCGGCCGGGATCGCCTCGAGATCCGGCTGGAAGCCGAGCTCCGGCAGGAGCGGCATCGGCACCGGCTCGGCGCCCGCCAGCAGCGGGCCGGTGGTGTACACCGGGTAGCCGGGGTCGCTGGCCAGGGCGACGTCGCCGGGGTCGAGGAACGCCAGGTTGACGTTCGCGACCGCCTCCTTGGCGCCCATCGCGGGGATGATCATCGTCGCCGGGTCCAGGTCCACGTTGAACCGGCTGCCGTAGAAGCCCGCGATCGCCTGGCGGAAGCTGTCGCGCCCGCGGTTCGACGGGTACTGGTGGGTGCCGGGGTCGGCGGCGGCCCGCTGCATGGCCTCGACCACGAAGGGCGGCGTGGGGGTGTCGGGATCGCCGATCCCGAGGGAGATGACATCGACGCCCGCCGCCTTCTTGGCGGCGATCTTCTGCTCGATCTGGGCGAAGAGGTACGGGGGGAGCC
>DAISWG010000080.1:0-12090 GCA_036826475.1 Miltoncostaeaceae bacterium
ATGTCGGGCACACCGACTCGATGATCTCGAAGGATCTGCTGCAGGTGCTTGTCGAGGGCTATCAGTCCGTTGCGCCGCTGAGGATCGGCGAGATCTGGGCGCTACCTTCCTTCGTCCGCTTCGTCCTTTCGGAGAACCTTCGCCGGCTTGCGGTGCGCGTCGACCGCGCCCGGCTGATGAGGCGGGCGGGCAACGACGTCGCCCCCAAGCTCGGGGAGCAAACCCATCCCCCCCCCCCCGGGGGCCTCCCTCCGCCCCCTCCGCCCCCGCCCGCCGCAGGGCCGCCTGCTCACGCTCCCGCGCCACGAGCGGCGAGCGCGGCCGCCTCCGCAGCGGCTCGGGCAGCCCGGGCCCCCCGCCCGCCCCGGCATCCGTGGCCGGCGGCGTGGGCGCCTCCAGCAGGGCCCGCGTCTCGCGTGTCGGCGCCACGCCCAGGCGGTCGCGCAGCAGGTCGCGGAGCCGGTCGTACGCCGCCCGCGCCGCGGCCCGGTCGCCCGCGACGGTCAGCCGGCGGATCAGCTCCCGGTGGGACGCCTCGGCGAGCGGGTCGAGGGCCACGAGGGCGCGGGTCGCCCGGATCGCCTCCGCCGCATCCCCGGCGGCCTCCGCCGCCGCGGCCTCGGCGGCCAGGACCTCGGCGCGCGCGGCGCGGTGGCCCTCGCGGGCATCGTGCACCCAGTCGGCGTCGAGGCCGGGCAGCAGGTCGCCGTCCAGCAGCGCCGCCGCCTCGGGGTACCGCCCCGACGCCGCGAGGGCCGCGGCCCGGCGGACGTCGACCTCCACCTCCTCGGCGGGCCCCAGACCCACCCGGTCGCGGGTGGCCACCAGGTGGCGGGCGCCGTCGTCGCCCAGGGCCCGGCGCGCCGCGGTCAGGGCGTTGCGCAGGCTGGCGCGGGCACTGTCCTCGCGGACATCCGGCCACAGGGCGCCCGCCACGCGGGACCGTGCGTGGAGGCCGGGATGCAGGGCGAGCCAGGCCAGCGCCAGGCGGGCCGGCCGGCCCGGGGGCACCGCCCGCTCGGCGCCGTCCACCTCCAGCGCGAGCCCACCCACGACGCGCACGCTGAGCATGGGCCGATCCTCATTCACGGGGCGGTGACGGTGCAATCGCGGGAGGGGGACGAGACGGCGCGACGCTGGCGCCACACCGATCCACGGGAGGACCGATGACCAGCACCGAGATCCAGGTGGCGCCTGGCACGCCCGCGGCGCCCGCCGCCGACCCCGAGGCCCTGATCGAGCGGATGTTCGCGGCGGGCCTCGCCGCGATGGACCTGATCGCCGTGTACCTGGGCGACCGGCTCGGGCTCTACCGGCTGCTCGCGGAGGCGCCGCTCACGGCGGGGGAGCTCGCCGCCGCCGCGGGCGCCGACGAGCGCTACGTGCGCGAGTGGCTCGAGCAGCAGGCGGTGACGGCGATCCTGGCGGTCGACGACGCCGACGCCGATCCCGCCGAGCGCCGCTTCCACCTGCCCGCCGCCTATCACGGCAGCTTCCTCGACCCCGACAGCCCCCTCCACCTGGCGCCGCCGATGGCCCGGGCCATGGTGGCCGTGACCCGGCAGGCGCCGGCGCTGCTGCGCGCGTTCCGCTCCGGCGACGGCGTGCCGTACGAGGCGTACGGCCCCGACATGCGCGAGGCGATCGAGGCCTTCAACCGCCCCGCGTTCGTCAACCTGCTCTGCGCCGCCTGGCTGCCCGCGATGCCCGACATCGACGGCCGCCTGCGCACCCCGGGGGCCCGGGTGGCGGAGCTGGCCTGCGGGTCCGGCCGGGCGGCGATCGCCCTCGCGCTCGGGTACCCCGGCCTCCGGGTCGACGGATTCGACCTGGACGAGGCGTCGATCGACCGTGCCCGCGCGAACGCCGCCGAGGCGGGCGTGGGCGACCGGGTGACGTTCGCGGTGCGCGACGCGTCGTCGGACGCCGCCGCCGGCGGCTACGACCTGGTGTGCGTGTTCGAGGCGCTGCACGACATGGCCCGGCCGGTGGAGGCGCTCGCCGCCGCCCGCGCCCTGGCCGCCCCCGACGGCCACGTGCTGGTGGTCGACGAGCGCACCGGCGAGCGCTTCACCGCCCCGGGCGACGACCTGGAGCGCTTCTTCTACGGCTCCAGCGTCGCGTTCTGCCTGCCCACCGCGCGCACCGAGCGGCCCTCCGCGGCGACGGGGACGGTGATGCGCCCCGCCACGCTCGCGTCGTACGCCCTCGCCGCGGGGTTCGCCCGCGTCGAGGAGGCGCCGATCGACTACCCGTTCTGGCGCTTCTACCGCCTCCACGCCGCCTGACACTCCGGAGGGCGCCCCGGCACCGCCGGGGCGCCCGGGTCAACCGACGGCGATCCCCCAGGACCCGGAGAAGGTCCCGCCCGGGTCGAGGGCCACGAGGCCGGCGCCCGAGTTGAAGGCGTCGGCCGCGCACGACATGGGCTCCACGGCGACGCCGCGTCGGCGGTGCTGCGGCGGCAGCGTGTCGCCGGTGAAGACCATGACGAACCCGAAGGCGCCGTCCATCCAGAGCCGGAGCCGCCGCGACGGGCCCTCCAGCGTCACCGTCGCCCGCCCCTCGGCGTCGCGCACGAGGCCGGTGAAGCAGTGGTCCAGCACCGCCCCGCCGATCGCCCGGCCCCGACGCAGGTCCAGGTCGCCGTCCACCGGGCGGCGCTCGCCGGTGGGGATGCCGGCGTCGTCGGCGGGCAGCCACGCGTCGGCGGGCACGGTCAGCACCGCGTCGTCCACCAGGCCGGTCCCCGCGGTCAGGTAGGGGTGGAACCCGACGCCGAACGGTGCCGGCCCGTCGCCCGCGTTCGCCGCGGTGAACGTGACGCCCAGGCCGTCGGGGCCCAGGACGTACGCGGCCGCCAGGTCCAGCGCGAACGGGTACGCGGGCTGCGGGTGCAGCCGGAGCCGCATGGTCACGCGGTCCGGCGCCCGGTCGGTCGCCTGCCAATTCGACCACCGCACCAACCCGTGGATGGCGTTGCCGCGGGCAGGCTCCGACAGCGGCGCCCGGAGGTCCCGGCCCGCCCATGCATACGTCCCGCCCGCCAGCCGATTCGGCCACGGCGCCAGCACCTGGCCCCGCCCGCCGCCCGCCATCTCGCCCTCGGCGTAGCCGTCGAGCAGGGCGGCGCCGCCGTGCGTGAGCGTCCGGAGCCCTCCGCCGACCTCCACCACCACGGCCTCCCAGGGACCGTGGCGCAGCCGCACCTGCCCCCCGCTCGGCGCGCTCACGGGGCGGGGACCTGGATCCGGAACACCGGGTGGTCGGGTGCGATGCGGCGGAGCTCCCCGGCGGGCGAGTCCGCGGTGACGCCGCCGAAGAACTTGCCGACCTCCCAGGTCCACCGGCGCAGGTAGGCCCGCAGCACCGGCTCGCGCTCCTCCTCGGGCACCTCGACGGCGGCGAACCGCAGGCGGATGCCGCCCAGCAGCAGGTACCCCTCGCCGGCGGCGCGCAGGTTCCGCACCCACTGCGTCTCGCCGCGAGGGGCCACCAGGAAGCGGCCGCCGTCCACGCTCAGCACGTTGACCGGCGTGCGGCGGGGCAGGCCGCTGCGGCGGCCGCGGACCTCGAGCACCCGTGAGCCAGCGATGCTGATGCCGAGCCACGACACCCCGGTGACCACCGGGTTCACCACCCGGCGCGTGAACGCGTCCGGCACCACGTAGCGCCTGGCCACAGGTCCTCCCTCGGAGCGCGGGACGGGCCGCCGATGATACGGCGGCGCGGCCCTCAGGCCGGCTGGAGCGCGCCGGGCAGCTCGCGGCGGGATCGGATGCCGAGCTTGCGGTACACGCTCGACAGGTGCACCTCGATGGTCTTCGGGGTCACGTAGAGGAGCTGGGCGATGTCCTTGTTGGTGTGGCCCTCGGTGGCGAGGTCGGCGACGCGACGCTCGCTGGCGGTCAGGGCACCGACGCCGGAGAGCGCGTCGGCGCGGGCGCGCACGCCGGCCGCCTGCAGCTCGGCGCGGGCCCGCTCGGCCAGCGGGGGCGCCCCGCAGGCCGCCGCCAGCGACAGCCCGCGGGCGAGCGGCTCGCGCGCGTCGGTGGGGCGGCGGGCCAGGCGCAGGGCGGTGCCGAGGGCGACGAGCGACTTCGCCAGCTCCAGGCGGGCGGGGGAACCGTCGAGCACGTCCACCGACTCCTCCAGCGCCGCCAGCCCGTCCTCGCGCGCGATGACGCCCTGCACGCGCAGGGCGCGGCCGATGGCGCCCGGCGCGCCCCAGATCCGGGCCTGCTCCAGGTCGGCCCGGATCAGCGCGAGGGCCTCGCCGGTGCGCCCCAGTCGCGCCAGGGCCTCGGCGGCGGGCGGGCGCCACGGCGCCCACGCCGGGTTCACGATGCGCGGGAAGTACTCGCGGTAGCGGTCGGCCAGCGCCACCACCGCCTCGTCCCGGCCCTCGGCCAGCATCAGCGCGAGCCGCGCGCCGAGCAGCAGGCGGGAGACGTCGGCGGTGGGCGGCACCTCCACCACGTCGGCGGACGCCCGCGCCGCGGCCAGGTCGCCGCGCTCCACCTGGATCTCCGCGAGGAGCGCCGCCGGGTACGCCAGGAGCTGCGGCGGCTGGCCCCACGCCACCATCTCCTCCGCCGCGCTGCGGATCGACTCCTCCGCCTCCGCCAGTTCCCCACGGCGCATCAGCGTGTACCCGCGCCAGAGGTTCACGGTGAGCACGCCGATGAGCGAGCCCTTGCGGTGGGTGCGGGCGCGCACCGCATCCCAGATCTCCAGCGCGTCCGGGCGGTCGGCGAGCGCCGGGAGGATCGCGGCCGCGACGTAGATGAGGTTGTCGTCGACCTCCACCAGGCGCCCGTCGTCCAGCGCGCGCGTGGCCAGCGCCGCCGTCTCGGCGGCGGTCCCGCCGGTCAGCGACCACTCCAGGGCCGCCATCGCCATGAGCAGCAGCGTCCCCACGCCGAGGATCTCGCCGGGCTCGCGCCACTCGTCGAGGCGGCGGAGGTCGTCGTGGGCGCCGGCGCCGAAGAACACGGTCATGTGCCCCATCGCCTCCAGCCCCCGGCGCAGGTCCTCGAGCTCCGGCGGCAGCTCCGACGCCGTCCGGAGCACCACGTCGCGGGCCTCCTCCGCCCGGCCGGTGAACACCAGCGACCGCGCCAGCTCGTACGTCGCGGTCGCGCGGGCGCGCGGATCGGTGAGCGTGTCCCGGGCCTCGGCCAGGTGCACGGCGGCGTCCGGGCCGCTCGTCATCACCTCCATCCGGCCGAGCTCGAACACCACCTCGGCGCGGCGCTCCGGCGGGGGCGGCTCCTCCAGCGCCCGCCGCATGTAGGCGACCGCGCTGTCCGGCGCCCCGCGGGCGGTCGCGGTCCGGGCGGCCCGTTGGAGGGTGTCGACCACGGCGGGGTCGCCGCCGCGCGCCATCTGGAGGATGTGGGCGGCGATGCGCTCGTCCGGCGCCCCCGCCGACGCCAGCAGGCCCGCAGCCCGCTCGTGGCGCCGCTCGCGCTCGCCGGGCGCGATGTCGCCGTACACGGCGTCGCGCACGAGCGGGTGGACGAACCCCAGCGGCGTCTCGGGCAGCAGGATCTCGGCGCGCGACAGCTCGCCGGTCGCGGCGGCGGCCGCCGCCGGGTCGACCCCGGCCAGCTCGGCCACCAACCGCAGGTCGCTCCCGTCGCCCAGCACCGCCAGCGCCCGGGTGACCGCCACGGCGTCGGGTGACAGGCGCGACAGGCGCGCCAGCACCGCCCGCGACACGGCGCGCGACCCCACCCCGGCCACCGCGTCGGCGTGGCAGGCGTCCATCGCCACCCCCTCGGCCCGCAGCGCCCGCAGCAGCTCGGTGAGCAGCAGGGGGTTCCCGCCCGTGGCCCGGTGGCAGGCGTCGGCGAAGCCGCGGTCGGCGCTGCCGACCCGGCCGGCGATGAGGGCCGAGGTGGCGTCCGACGAGAGCGGCCCCGGCGTGACGACGCGGGTGCCGGCGTCGCGGGTGATCTCGGCGACCAGGGCCGGGTCGGTGCCCGGCTCGGCGGTCCGCAGCCCGGCCACCACGCCCACCGGCAGCGCCTCGAGGCGACCGGCGAGATAGGCGACGAACCGCAGCGAGCTGCGGTCGGCCCAGTGCAGGTCGTCGATCACGAGCAGCAGCGGGCCGTCGCCCGCCAGGTTCACCACCAGCCAGAAGAGCCCGTGGAGCGCGGCGAACGACGCGTCGCCCTCCGCGCCGCCGGCGTCGGGGCTCCCGAAGATGGGGCGCGCGCCCTGCGCGGCGCCGGCGAAGGCCCGCTCGGCGACGGCGGGGTCCACCAGGAGCCCCTCGACGAGCTGGCGCACGACCCCGAACGCGAAGTCGCGCTCGATCTCCGACCCGCGCGCGGTGAGCACCCGCATCCCCCCGTCGGCCGCGCGGCGGCGCGCCTGCTGGATGAGCCGGGTCTTGCCGATCCCGGCGGGGCCCTCGATGAGCACGACGCCCCCGTCGCCGCGCGCGGCGCCGGCCACGGCAGCGTCGATCTCCGCGATCTCGCGGTCGCGCTCGAGGAGGTCGTCGGAGGCGGAGGGTCCCTCCCCGGTGGGTCCGGTCATGTCGGCGCATGATATTTCGGGTGGCCCGCGCCCCGCACCGTCCTGGCGGAGGGGCCGCGGGTGTAGGACGATGGCCCAGGTGCGCCCGTGTCGCTGACGATCCGTCTGCTCGGGACCCCGGCGATCGCACGCGACGGGAGCCCGGTTCCGCCGCCGCGCGGCGGCAAGGCGTGGGGCCTGCTCGCCCACCTGCTGCTCAGCGGCCGGCCGGTGGGGCGCCGCGAGCTGGCGGCGCTGCTGTTCCCCGAAGCCGACGACCCGCTGGGCGCGCTGCGCTGGAGCCTCGCGGAGCTGCGGCGCGCGCTCGGGCTGCCCGACGCCCTGCGCGGCGACCCCCCGGTGCTGGAGCTGCCGCCGGGCACGGTGGTGGACGCCCTGTCGCCGTCGCCCGACGACGCCGGCGGCGACCTGCTGGAGGGCCTGTCGTTCGACACGAGCCCCGGGTTCGACGCCTGGCTCTCCGTGGAGCGGCGCCGGCAGGCGTCGGCCGGCGAGGCGGTGCTGCACGAGGCCGCCCTCGCCGCCCTGGCCGCGGGCCGCACCGACGACGCGGTGCGCCTCGCCACGCGCGTCGTCGCCCTCAACCCGCTGGAGGAGGGCCACCACGAGCTGCTGGTGCGCAGCCTCGCCATGGCCGGCGACCGGGCGGGCGCCCTCGCCCAGGCCGACCGCTGCGAGGCCGTCCTGGTGACGGAGCTGGGGGTGCCGCCCTCGCCGGCCGTGCGCCGCGCCGCCTACGCCGCCGACCCGCCGCCGGGCCCGCCGCCGTCCGGGGGGCGCGCCGCCGCCCGGGGGCAGCTGGAGGCGGGCGAGGCCGCCGCCGCGGCCGGCGCGGTCGAGACGGCGGTCGACCGCCTGCGCCGCGCCTGCTCCGAGGCCGCCGCGTCCGGCGACGGCCGCCTGCGGGCCGAGGCGCTGGTCGCGCTGGGCACCACGCTCATCCACGCGTGCCGCGGCCGGGACGAGGAGGGCTCCGCCGTGCTGCACCAGGCGATCGCCGTGGCCGAGCGGGCGGGCGACCGGGCCAGCGGCGTCGCGGCGCGGCGGGAGCTGGGCTACGTGTACGTGCAGGCCGGGGTGCGGGAGCGGGCGGAGCGGTGGCTGCGCGCCGCCGAGGCGATGGCGGAGGGCGACGCCGAGCTGGCGTCGGTCCACGCGTTCCAGGGGATGGATCTGTCGGACCGCGCGGAGTACGGCCCGGCGCTCCAGCGGCTGGAGGAGTCGGTGCGCCTGGCCGAGGCCGCCGGCAACGGGCGGCTGGCGGCGTGGTCGGGGTCGCTCATCGGGCGGCTGCACCTGCTGCGCGGCGACGACGCGCCCGCCGCGACCGCGCTGGGCCGCACCCTGGAGGTGGTCGACAGCGAGCGCTGGGTGGCGTTCCGGCCGTGGCCGGAGACCCTGCTCGCCGAGCTGGAGCTGCGCGCCGGCGACGTGGACGGCGCCGCGGACCGTCTGGAGCACGCGTGGTCGGTGGCCTGCCAGGTGGAGGATCCGTGCTGGGAGGGGTTCTCGGCGCGGGCGATCGGGCTGCTGGAGGAGGGCCGCGGGCGCCCCGGCGAGGCGCGCCGGTGGCTCGCGGAGGCCGCGACGCGGTGCACGCGGGTCCCCGACCGGTACCAGTGGGCCCACGGCCACGTGCTCGACGCCCGCGCCGCCGTGGCCGTGCGCACCGGCGATCCGGAGGCGATGGCCACCGCCCACGACCTGCTCGACCTGGCGGCCCGGTGCGGGATGCGGGAGCTGGTGGTGCGCGCCCAGCTGCACCTGGCGGCGCTGGGCGTGGAGGGCATGCGCGAGTCGGCCGCGCTCCTGGCCCGCGACATCGACAACCCCGTCCTGGAGCCGCTGCTCGCCACCCCCGTGTGACGCCTCCCGCACGCGCTCACACGCTCGCTCACACGGCCCCGTCCGAGAGTGCCCCCGACACCGTCGAACACGACACAGGGGGACACCATGACGACGGACACCACCACCCGGACCCAGGCGCCGACGATGGCCGACAAGCTGCGCGCCACGTGGGATGCCGGCGACTACGCCGAGGTGGCCGAGCGCCTCGTGATGCCGCTCGGGCCGGTCGCGGTCGAGGCCGCCGGGATCCACGCCGGCGACGACGTGCTCGACGTGGCCGCCGGAACCGGCAACGCCGCGATCCCGGCGGCCGCGACCGGCGCCCGGGTCACCGGCCTGGACATCGCGCCTGGTCTGCTGGCCACCGCACGCGACCGGGCCGCCCGGGCGGGCGTCCGGGTCGCGTTCGTCGAGGGCGACGCCGAGGACCTCCCGTACGCCGACGCGAGCTTCGACGTCGTGACCTCCACCCTGGGCGTGCAGTTCGCGCCGCACCACGAGCGGACCGCCGCAGAGCTCGCCCGCGTGCTCCGCCCCGGTGGCCGCATGGCGCTGTGCAACTGGACCCCCCAGGGGTACATCGGCCGCTTCTTCGCGACGCTGTCGCCGTACATGCCGGCGCCGCCGGCGGGCGTGTCGCCGCCGCCGAGGTGGGGCGACCCCGACCACGTGTCCGCGCTGTTCGAGGGGACGGGCGTCACGCTCACGTTCGCGCGCCGCACGGTCGACTTCCGCGACCGGTCGCCGGAGTCGTTCATCGACTTCATGGCCACCTGCTACGGGCCGCTCGTGAAGGCCCGCGAGCTGCTCTCCGCGGAGGGCCGCTGGCACGACCTGCGCGCCGACCTGATCGCCTTGAGCGCCGCGATGGACGAGGGCACCGCCGGGGCGTTCCGCGCGCCCAGCGAGTACCTGGTGGTGACGGGCCGCAAGGCCTAGCGGGCGGGGTAGGCTGGGCTCCGTCCACCGGGACGGAGCCCATGCCCGACCACCGCCTCTCCACCCCGCTCCCCACCTTCGCCGACACCCGGCTGGCCGCGCACCGGCTCGCGGTCTACGTGGTGTCGCCCGCGCGGCGGCGGGCGACGGGGCGGATCGGCCTGCGGGCTGCCCCGGGGGCCGTGTACGCGACGCCGCCGTTCGACGGCGGGACGGTGCGCCTGGAGGCCGCCCGCCTGGTCCGCGAGCGGGACGGCGAGCGGGAGGGCGCGCCGCTCACCAGCCTCGCCGCCGCCGCCGCGTTCCTGCTGGACGGCCCGCCGGACCTGGAGTACGCGGCGGGCTTCGACGTCCCCGGCGCGGGCGACATCGACGCCCCCCTGGCGCTCGACCCGGCCGCCGCCGAGCAGCTGGGCGCGTGGTACCGGTTCGGCTTCGGCGTGCTCGGGACGCTCCGGGACGAGGCGGGCGGGGACGCGAGCGAGGTGCAGTTGTGGCCCGAGCACTTCGACGCCGCCCTCGACGCGCCGTGCGGCGGCGGTCGCATCACCCTCGGGGCGTCCCCCGGCGACGCCACCTCCGACGAGCCCTACCTCTACGTGCTGCCGCCGGGGCCGGTGGAGCGCGGCGACACGTGGAACGCGACCGGGTTCGCGGGGGCGGTCCTGCCGCTGTCGGCGTTCGTGGACGCCGGCGACCAGCGGGCGGCGGCGCTGGAGTTCCTGCGGGGCCGGCGGGACGCCGCGACCTGATGCGGCGTCTGGTGCCGGCGCCGGCGGCGGACGTCGCGCCGGAGGAGGCGTACGCCGACGTCCCCACCGCCGCCGGCCGGCCGGGGGTGCGGGTGAACATGGTGGCGAGCCTGGACGGGGCCATCACCGTCGAGGGCCGCTCCGGTGGGCTGGGCGGCGACGCCGACCTACGGGTCTTCCGGGCGCTCCGCTCGCTCGCCGACGTGATCCTGGTGGCGGCGGGGACGGCGCGGACCGAGGGCTACGGGCCGCCGAAGCTCGCCGAGGACGCCCAGGCCGCGCGCCGCGCCCGCGGCCAGTCGCGCCTGCCCCGCATCGCGGTGGTCACGCGGTCGCTGGAGCTGGACTGGGGCGCGCGCCTCTTCGCCGAGGCGCCGGACGACGCCCGCCCGATCGTGGTGACCGCCGCCGGCGGGCCGGAGCAGGGGCGCCGCCGGGCCGCGGAGGTGGCCGACGTCCTGGTCGCGGGCGACGACGCCGTCGACCTGGCCGGCGCGCTGACCAGCCTGGGCGCGGACGGCGTCGCGTCGGTGCTGTGCGAGGGCGGACCGAGCCTGAACCGCGCCCTCGCCGCCGAGGGGCTCCTGGACGAGCTCTGCCTCACCGTCTCGCCCCTCCTGGTGGGCGGCGACGGCCCCCGGACGCTCGCCGGGGGGCCGCTCGCCCCCGGCGGCGTGCCGATGCGCCTCCACGCCGCCTACGAGGACGACGGCTTCATCTTCCTCCGCCACCGCCCCGCCTGAGCCCGGGCCGGCCGCCCGGTCAGGGGCGACTCAGTACCACTTGCCCCGCACGAAGCCGCCGAAGGCGATGAGGCCGATCAGGACGATGACGATGCCGAGCCAGAGCGGCCCGAAGATCGCCACCAGGATGCCGACGATCACGATGATCCCGCCCAGTCCGATCCCGCCGATCCGTGTGTCACGCGTGGCCATCGATGCTCCAGTCTCGAGTCCGGTCAGCCGAGTCTTCCCCGCCGGAGCCGTAGGCTAACGCCCGTCGCCCCCGCGGTCGGGGACCTCCCGGTCGCGTCCGGGCCCCGGGACGGCGGGACGGGGCCGCGTCACTCTAGGATGCCGCGCGGTGAGCCCGTCCGGTGACAGGGGCCCCGGGGAGCCGATCGAGGTCGTCCAGGGGGTGGACGAGGACCGCATCGTCGTCCGTGCGGACCTCGACCTGTCCCGTGCCGAGACCCTGCGGATCCGCGCGCTGGACGTCCTGGCGGCCGGGGGCGGGCGGCGCCTGGTGATCGACCTGACCGGCACGCCGTTCCTCGACTCGTCGGGCGTGCAGGCCCTGGTGCGGACGGCGGCCGCGGCCGGACCGGGGGGTTTTCGCGTGATCGCCCGGGGGCAGCCGTATCAGGTGCTCGAGCTCACGGAGGTCCTCCAGCTCCTCGGAGTCGAGCGGGCGGACCGCCCGTGACCGTGTCGATGCGCCGCACCGAGATCCCCCGCTCGTCGGGCGCGCCGGCCGAGGCCCGCCGGATGGTGGACCTCCTCGGACTCGACGCGCCCACCGCCGAGGTCGTCCGCCTGGCCGTGTCGGAGCTGGTGAGCAACGCGGTGATGCACGGCTCCGGCAGCATCGGGGTGGCCCTCGGCGTCGACGAGGAGGGCGTCCACGTGGCGGTGAGCGACGGCGGCGGCGGCTTCCGTCCCCCCGGCGAACCGGTGATGCCGCCACCGGACGCCGCCGGCGGCCGCGGCCTGGCCCTCATCGCGATGCTGTCCGCGCGCTGGGGCGTGCTCCCCGGCGAGCCCACCCGGGTCTGGTGCCTCATCACCGCCCGGGGCTGAGATCAGACGGGGGCCGCCGGATCCCGCGCGGGTGCGGATGGCGGCACGATCGGCGACCGGCAACGGCCCACCGGAACGCCAGACCTGGGGCGACCGTCTGGGCCCGGCCGCCAGTGGCGGACGGTATCGGGACGCCCGGATTCGAACCGGGGACCCCCGCCACCCAAAGGCGGTGCGCTACCAGGCTGCGCCACGTCCCG
>DAISWG010000081.1:0-12016 GCA_036826475.1 Miltoncostaeaceae bacterium
CCCCCCCCCCCCCCCCCCCCCGCCCCCCCCCCCGCCCCCCCCCCCCCCCCCCCCCGGGCCCCCCCCCCCCCCCCCCCGCCGGCGATGCCGCCGCCGCCGGACGCGCCGCGGGCGCCCGACCCACGGCCGGCGCCCGACGCACCCAAGCACCCCCGCCACGGCAGCCCGTACTGATGTCGCGACTGGTGAAGCTGGGGGTCGCGGCCGGGGTCGTCGGGTGGCTCCACTCGATCGGCGCGCTCGACCCCGGGCTGTGGGCCGACACCTACCGTCGCGAGCGGGAGCGGATCCCCGCCCAGATCAAGGAGGCGCTCGCCGCGGGCAAGCGGGCGGCCGCCCAGGCCGAGGCCGATCTCGACCGCGAGGTCAGGGAGGCCTTCGACCGGAAGTAGCGGTGCGGAGGGTCGCTACACTCGCCCCCCGATGACGACCGCCGAGATCCGCGAGGCCTTCCTCGCCTACTTCGAGCGCCAGGGGCATCTCCGGATCCCCTCGGCGTCGCTCGTTCCGTACGAGGACGACCCGTCCGTGCTGCTCACCATCGCGGGGATGCAGCCCCTGAAGGCCTACTTCATGGGTCAGGACGCCCCGCCCGCGCAGCGCATGACCAGCGTCCAGAAGTGCTTCCGCACCGTGGACATCGATCAGGTGGGCCACACCGCCCGGCACCTCACGTTCTTCGAGATGCTCGGGAACTTCTCGATCGGGGACTACTTCAAGGACGACGCCATCCGCTTCGGGTGGGAGGTCTCCACCGAGGTGTACGGCCTCGATCCCGAGCAGATCTGGATCACCGTCTTCGAGGGCATGGAGGGCGTCCCGGGCGACGACGAGGCCGTCGAGCGCTGGGTGGAGATGGGCGTCCCCCGCGATCGCATTCAGGCGCTCGGCGAGGCCGACAACTTCTGGAAGGCGGGCCCCACCGGCCCCTGCGGCCCCAACACCGAGCTGTACCTCGACCGGGGACCGGCGTTCGGTCCCGAGGGCGGCCCCGTGACCGGCACGGACCGCTACCTCGAGTACTGGAACCTCGTGTTCATGCAGTACGAGCGGCACCCCGACGGCAGCCTCACCTCGCTCCCGGCGAAGAACATCGACACGGGCGCCGGCCTCGAGCGGATCGCCGCGATCCTCCAGGACGTGCCGTCGGTGTTCGACACCGACGCCTTCCGGCCCCTCATCACGTGGGCCGAGGGCGCCTCGGGCCGGGGCTACGGACGGGATGCGCGCGACGACCGGGCGCTGCGCACCCTCGCCGACCACGGCCGCGCCATGACGTTCCTCGCGGCGGACGGCGTACGGCCCGGCAACGAGGGCCGCGAGTACATCCTGCGCCGCATCATCCGCCGGGCCGTGAGCGAGGCCGGGCACCTCGGCCTCGAGCCGGCGGTGATCGCCGACCTGGCCACACCGGTGGTGGAGGGCTGGGGGGACGCATACCCCGAGCTCCGCGAGCGGGCCGCCGAGGTCCGCGACGTGCTCGGCGACGAGGCCGAGCAGTTCGCCCGCACCCTCGTCCAGGGCCGGCGGCTGCTGGGTGACGTCATCGACCGCTCGTCGGCCACCGGCACCGTGTCCGGCTCCGACGCGTTCCGCCTGTACGACACGTACGGCTTCCCCCTCGACCTCACGCTCGAGGCCGCCACCGACGCGGGGCTGATGGTCGACGAGACCACGTTCGAGCGGCTCATGCAGGAGCAGCGCGAGCGCTCCCGCGCGGGCGTCGCGGGCGGCGGCGTCGACGGGCTGGCGGAGCGGATCGTGGCGGTCGCCAAGGAGTCGGGTCCCACCGAGTTCGTCGGCTGGGACGCCACGAGCGCCGACACCCGCGTCACCGCGGCCGAGGACCTGGGCGACGGCACCGCGCTGATCAAGCTCGAGCGCTCGCCGTTCTACGCGGAGGGCGGCGGCCAGGTTTCCGACACCGGCGTCGTCGCCGGCGGCCGGGGCCGCGGCCGGGGGGAGGACGCCTACCGCACCGGCTCCGACCAGGTGCTGCGCGTCCGGCTGGAGGAGGGGGCGCTGCCCGTCGGCGCCGAGGTGACCGCCACGGTCGATGGCCCCCGCCGGCGGCAGACCCAGGCGAACCACACCGCCACCCACGTGCTCAACTGGGCGCTCCGCGAGACGCTCGGTCAGGGGGTCCGCCAGGCCGGCTCCTACGTGGGCCCCGACAAGCTGCGCTTCGACTTCACCCACCGCGGCCGCATCGACCCGGAGACGCTCGAGCGCATCGAGCGGATGGTCAACGAGCGGGTCGACGAGGACCAGCCCGTGGGCTGGGAGATCATGGACCGCCAGGCCGCCGCCGACCTCGGCGCGATCGGCCTGTTCGAGGAGAAGTACGGGGAGCGCGTCCGCGTGCTCTCCACCGGCGACTTCTCGAAGGAGCTGTGCGGCGGCACCCACGTCGCGCGCACCGGCGAGATCGGCCCGTTCGTAATCGTCTCGGAGGGCTCGACCGGGGCGGGGGCCCGCCGGGTGGAGGCCCTGACCGGGACCGCGGCCGTCGGGTGGCTGCGCGACCGGGAGCGGCGCCTGCTGGCCGACATCGCCGCCCGCGACGAGCGGATCCGGAGCCTCGAGACGGAGCTGAAGCGGGCCCGCACCGCCAAGGTGGACGTCGGCGCCCTGGTGGACGCGGCGGTCGCCAACGGCGACGTCACCGTGGTCGCCGCCCAGGTGGATGCGGCCGACATGGACGAGGTGCTGCGGGTCTCCGACCAGGTGAAGCAGCGGCTGGGCGACGGCGCCGCGGTGGTGCTGGGCGCCGCGGCCGACGGCAAGGCCCTGATCGCCGCCAACCTCGGCCCGGCCGCCGTGGCGGCGGGGCTGTCGGCCGGCGACGTCATCAGGGAGGTCGCCCCCATCGTCGGCGGAGGCGGCGGGGGCAAGGCGCAGATGGCCCGGGCCGGGGGCAAGGACCCGTCGCGGCTGGCGGAGGCGCTGGACCGCGCGCGCGACATCCTCTCCGCTCCTCGGGGGGCGTGAAGGTCCTCGCGCTCGACCACGGCTCGGCCCGGACGGGGGTGGCGGTGTCGGACCCCACCGGGTCGATCGTCCGGCCCCTGGCGGCGATCGCGCGGGTCGACACGCCCGCCGGGCGCCGCGCGCTGGACGCGGTCATCCGCGACGAGCGCCCCGAGCTGATCGTGGTGGGCGAGCCGCGCTCCATGTCGGGCGAGCGGGGTGCGCAGGCGCGGGCCGCGGCCGGCTTCGCGGGCCGCCTGCGGGGCCGCCAGCGGATCCCCGTGGAGCTGTGGGACGAGCGCCTGACCACGGTCGAGGCGGAGCGGCGGGCCCGCGAGGGCGGCTCGCGCGCCGACGTCGACAGCCTGGCGGCGTGCGTGCTGCTGGAGGCGTTCCTGGCGGCCCGGTCATGAGCGGCGGGCGCCCCGGCCGGGCGTCGCGCGGGCAGGGCGGCGGGCGGACGGCCCTGTGGATCCTGCTGATCCTGGTGATGGCCGTCGCCGTGGGGCTCGCCCTCGCGCGCGAGGCGACCAAGGACGACACGCCGTCGGCCGCGCCCGCCGCCGAGACGGCGCCCGCGCAGAAGCTCCTGATCCGCGAGGGGCTGCGGCGCGAGGACATCGCGCGGCTGCTCGATCGGGAGACGGCGATCCCCGGCGAGCGCTACCTGGCGCTCACCGCCGCCGGCCAGCGGGGGCGTCGCCTGGCCGGCACCTCCCGGCCGACGTCGCTGGAGGGGTTCCTGTTCCCCGCGACCTACGACATCACCGACCGCACCACCGCCGGCGAGCTCGTCGACGAGCAGCTCGCCGCGTACGACGCGAACACCTCCCAGGTGAACTACGCGTACGCGAAGTCGAAGAACCTCACGAAGTACGACGTGCTGATCCTGGCGTCGATGATCGAGCGCGAGGTGGCGGTCGCCCGGGAGCGGCCGATCGTGGCGGGCGTGATGTACAACCGTCTAAAGGCCGGGATGCGCCTCGACATCGACGCGACCGTCCAGTACGCGCTGGGGCAGTGGAAGCCCGAGCTGACGGCGTCCGACCTGGCGATCGACTCGCCGTACAACACGCGCAGGTTCGCCGGGCTCCCGCCGGGCCCGATCAGCAACCCCGGGCTCGACAGCATCCGCGCCGCCGCCCGCCCCGCCAAGGTTCCGTACCTCTACTACGTGGCCCGCAACGACGGCAGCGGCCGCCATTTCTTCGCCACCACGCCGGAGGAGTTCGACCGGGACGTCGCGCAATCCGAGGCGAACGCCGGCGGATGAGCCGCCGCCGATGATCAGCGGGCGCACCCGGGTCGCCGGGATCATCGGCTGGCCGGTGGAGCACTCCCTGTCGCCGGCGATGCACAACGCCGCGTTCGCGCACCTCGGCCTGGATTGGGTGTACGCGGCGTTCCCCGTGCATCCGGACCGGGTGGGGGAGGCGGTGCACGGCCTGGCCGCCGCCGGCTGCGCCGGCCTGAACGTCACGATCCCCCACAAGCAGGCGGTGATCGCGGCGTGCTCGGCGGCGTCGGACGCCGTCCGCGCGATCGGCGCGGCCAACACCCTGGTGCCCGACGGGGACGGCGGCTTCCGGTGCGACAACACCGACGCGGCGGGCTTCGCGCGGGCGCTCGACGAGCAGGCGCCCGTGGACGTCGCCGGCCGGAACGTGCTGCTGGTCGGCGCGGGCGGCGCGGCGCGCGCGGTGGCGTTCGTGCTGCGTGGGCGCGGCGCCCGGGTGCGCGTGGCCAACCGGACGCCGGCGAAGGGGGCCGAGCTCGGCGACCCCGTCCCGTTCACCGTGCCGGCGATGGACATGATCGCCGGCGACTGCGCCCTGGTGGTCAACTGCACCAGCCTGGGCCTGCACGGCGACGGGGTGCCGCCCGAGCTGCCGCTGGCCGGGATCGGCCGGGGACAGGTGGTGGCCGACATCGTCTACCGGCCCGGGGGGACGCCGTGGCTCGCGGCGGCCGCCGCGCGCGGCGCGCGCCCGGTCGACGGCCTGGCGATGCTGCTGCACCAGGGCGCCGCCGCGTTCGAGCAGTGGACGGGCCGTGGGGCGCCGGTGGACGTGATGCGGGGGGCGCTCACCACCGCCTGACCGGTTCGGGGCGCCCGGGGGCTCTCAAGCGTTTTCCGGGCGGTGACGATCCTCTTGGGGAGCCCTCCTCGACAGGACGTGCGCGTGCCCCAGAACCCCACCCCGACGCCTGGCGCCGCACCGCCGCCGGCCCGTCCCCCCGCCGCGCCGCAGGCGCGCCGGCCCATGCCCGCGCCCGGCGCCCCGCCGGGCGCGGCGCGGCCTGCGGGCGGGCCACCCCGGCAGCCGCCGGCCGTCCGGCCGGCCGGACCGCCGGCCGGATCGGTGGCCGGGCCGCCGGCCGGGTCGGTGGCGGGGCCGCCGGCCGTGCGCCGCGCGCCGCAGCGCCTGCCGCGCACCGAGCCCCTCGGCCAGGTGCTGGTGCGGATGGGCCTGCTCACGCAGGCGGACCTGGACGGCGCCCTGGAGCGCCAGAAGCGGTCGGACGGGATGAGCCTCGGCGAGCTGCTCGTCAGCGAGGAGCGGATCACCCGCGACCAGCTGGCCCGTGCCATGGCCCTGCGGATGGGCGTCGGCTTCTTCACGCTCGCCGACGGCGTCGACCCCGCCGTGGCCCGGCTGGTCGACGAGAAGACCGCCCGGCGCTACCAGGCCGTCCCCGTGCGGCTGGAGGGCGAGGGGCGCCTGGTGGTCGCGATGGCCGACCCCAGCAACGTGTTCGCCGTCGACGACCTCCGGATCCTCACCCGCCACGAGATCCGCCCGGTGCTGGCGTCGGCCGAGGAGCTGCAGCAGCTCCTGGGCCAGACGTCGCGGCTCGACGCGGTGGTGGCCGACCTGGTGGAGGAGACGGGCGTCGACCGCGAGGGACCCCAGGAGCAGGCGGACATCGCCGACGCCTCCGACGACGCCCCCGTGGTGCGCCTGGTCAACTCGCTCATCGCCCGCGGCGTGGACGAGCGCGCGTCGGACATCCACTTCGAGCCCCAGGCGAAGGAGATGGTGGTCCGCTACCGGGTGGACGGCGTGCTCCGCACCGTCACCGCCGTGCCGTTCCGCCTCGCGAACGGCGTCGCAAGCCGCGTGAAGATCATGGCCGACCTCGACATCGCCGAGCGCCGCGTGCCCCAGGACGGCCGCGTGGGCCTGACGGTGGGCGGGCGCGCCCTCGACCTGCGCGTCGCGACCCTGCCGACGGTGTACGGCGAGAAGATCGTGATGCGCATCCTCGACAAGAGCAACGTGATGATGCGCCTGCCGGACCTCGGCTTCGCGAAGGACACGCTCGCGAAGTTCGAGGCCTGCTACACGCGGCCGTACGGCGCCGTGCTGGTGACCGGGCCGACCGGGTCCGGCAAGTCCACCAGCCTCTACGGGGCCCTCAACCAGCTCAACTCGGCGGACAAGAACATCATCACCGTCGAGGATCCGGTCGAGTACCGGCTCCAGGGGATCAACCAGGTGCAGGTCAACGCGAAGGCGGGCCTGACGTTCGCGGCGGGCCTGCGCTCGATCCTGCGGTGCGACCCCGACATCGTGATGATCGGCGAGATCCGCGACCGCGAGACGGCCCAGATCGCCGTGGAATCGGCCCTCACCGGCCACCTGGTGCTGGCCACCATCCACACCAACGACGCCGCCGGCGCGCTGACGCGCCTCACCGAGATGGGCGTGGAGCCGTTCCTGTCGGCGAGCGCGGTGGCGGGCATCCTGGCCCAGCGGCTCGCCCGGCGCCTGTGCACCCACTGCAAGCAGCAGACGGGCATCGGCCACGACGTGCTGCGCGAGGCGATGGACGTGCAGGCGCTGCCCGCCGGGCTCCCCGACCCGGCTCCGATCTTCCGGGCCGTGGGATGTCCCCGCTGCCAGGAGACCGGCTACAAGGGCCGGGTGGGCGTCTACGAGATGCTCGTGATGAGCGAGACCATGGAGCGGATGACCGTCGCCGGCGCGTCGGGCGAGGAGATCGCCCGCCAGGCCCGCGCGGAGGGCATGCGGACGCTCCGGGAGGACGGCCTGCTGAAGGTCCTCGGCGGCCACACCTCCATCGAGGAGGTCCACCGGGCCATCGGCTGATCCGCCGCGGCGACACCCAGCCGAGGCGTTCAGTCGCGGCGGCATGCCGCCGATACAGACCCCGGAGCAGCCCGCTCCGCCGCCCCCCGAGCCCCACGGAAGGTCACATGGTCGATTTCGCCGAGCTCATCACCAACGTGATCGCCTCCGGTGCCAGCGACCTTCACCTGTCGACCGGCGCCCCGCCGGTCATGCGCCTCAACGGTGAGCTGGTCCGCCTGGGCGACAAGCCGCTCACGGCGCAGGACACCCGCGAGCTGGTGTACGGCCTGCTCAACCAGGCGCAGCGGCAGAAGCTCGAGACCGACCTCGAGCTGGACCTGTCCTACGCGGTCCCCGGCCGGGTCCGGTTCCGTGTGAACGCCTACTACCAGCGCGCCTCGCTGGGCGCCGCGTTCCGCGTGGTGCCGACGGGGCTGAAGTCGCTGGAGGAGCTGAGCCTGCCGCTGTCGCTGCGCGAGTGGGTGCACAAGCCGCGCGGCCTGGTGCTGGTGACCGGCCCGACCGGCTCCGGCAAGTCGACGACGCTGGCGTCGCTGATCAACGAGGTCAACGAGAAGCGGTCGTGCCACATCATGACCGTCGAGGACCCCATCGAGTTCCTCCACCGGCACAAGCGCTCGATGATCAACCAGCGCGAGGTGGGGGCCGACACGCACTCCTTCGCGAACGCGCTCCGGAGCGTCCTCCGCCAGGACCCGGACGTGATCCTCGTCGGCGAGATGCGGGACCTCGAGACGATGCAGATCGCCCTGACCGCGGCCGAGACCGGCCACCTGGTCTTCGCGACGCTCCACACCTCGGACGCCCCGCAGACGATCGACCGCATCATCGACGTCTTCCCGCCGCACCAGCAGGAGCAGATCCGGATCATGCTGGCGAACGGCCTCCAGGGCGTCTGCTGCCAGCAGCTCATCCCGACGCTGTCGGGGAGCCGCGCGGTCGCCTGTGAGGTGCTGATGCCCACGCCGGCGGTGCGCAACCTGATCCGCGAGGGCAAGACGCACCAGATCTACTCCGTCATGCAGACGGGCTCCCAGCACGGGATGCAGACGATGGACGCGAACCTGGCCCAGCTCGTGCGGCAGGGGATCGTCTCCATGGACACCGCGGTTGAGCGCGCCGGCCACGCCGACGAGCTGAAGCGCCTGCTGGGCCTGGTGAAGGCCGCATGAGCGCGACCTTCGTCTATAAGGCGCTCGACCCGCGCGGCGGGTCCCTGAGCGGCGAGGTCTCCGGCGAGTCGAAGGCGGCCGTCGCCGCCCAGCTGCGGATGCGCGGCCTGACGGTGGTGGACGTCGACGAGAAGAAGTCGGCGATGACGGTCGACGACATCCTCGACCGCTACCGCGGGCTGAAGGCGAAGCACGTCACGGTGATGGCCCGCCAGCTGGCGACGATGATCTCCAGCGGCCTGTCGCTGCTGCGCGCGCTCTACGTGCTGGAGGAGCAGACGGAGGCGCCGAAGCTGAAGAAGGCCATCGTCGCCGTCCGCGGCGACGTGGAGGCCGGCCTCTCGCTGAGCCAGGCGATGGCGAAGCACCCGAAGGTGTTCAACGACCTGTTCGTCGCGATGGTCCGCGCCGGCGAGACGGGCGGCAACCTGGAGGAGGTCCTCGAGCGGGTCGCGATCCAGCTGGAGAAGGACGACAACCTCCGCCGGACCGTCCGCTCGGCGATGGTCTACCCGATCCTGATCGGCGTGTTCGCCCTGCTCGTGCTGATCGGGATGGTGCTGTTCATCATCCCGATCTTCGCGGACATGTTCAAAGACCTGGGCGGCGAGCTCCCGGCCCTGACCCAGTTCATGATCAACGTCTCCGACGCGATGCGCTCGTACTGGTACGCGTTCATCCTCACGCCGATCGCGCTGGTGTTCGCGTTCCGCAAGTGGAAGCGGACGGACCGCGGCGGCCTCATGTGGGACACGATCAAGCTGCGGATGCCGATGCGCGTCGGCGACATCGTCCGCAAGATCGCCGTCGCCCGCTTCGCCCGGACCCTCGGCACCCTGACCGCCTCCGGCGTGCCGATCCTGCAGGCCATCGACATCACGGCGAGGACGGCGGGCAACCGCGTCATCTCCGACCCGATGGCCGAGGTCGCCGAGCGGGTCCGCGAGGGCCAGCCCCTGGCGGTGCCGCTCGCACGGACAGGCGTGTTCCCGGTGATGGTCACCCAGATGCTGTCGGTGGGCGAGGAGACCGGCGCGGTCGACTCGATGCTCCACAAGCTTGCCGACTTCTACGACGACGAGGTCGCGACGATGCTGAAGTCGCTCACCTCCATCATCGAGCCGATCATGATGATCGGCGTCGGCTGCATCGTCGGCCTGGTGGTCATCGCCATGTACATGCCGATGTTCAAGATCTTCGAGCTGGTCCAGTAGCGGCGGCGGCGGCGGCAGGGGACGTCCCAAGGTTCGGGTGGTTCTGAGATCCCGCTTCTGGAGGGGATCTCAGCGTTTCCCCAAACCGTGCCTCACGGTTCTCAGGTTCTCGCCCAGTTTCGCGTGTCGCTCCGTCGGCGCGCGGCGTCGCCACGCATCGCGGCGATTCGAAGGCGGCCGGGGACCGGCCGGGACTGTGGAAGTATGGCGGGATGAGGAACCAGCGTTCGTCTGTTGTGCGGCGGTGGCTTGCGGCCGGGGACGACGGGAACCTGGATTCCTTCGACGACCTCCTGCACCCCGAGGCGGTGGTTCACGCCCCGCGGGGTCTCTCCACGACGAGCCGCGAAGACGAGAAGGCGGTGTGGCAGAAGGCGCGTGAAGCGATTCCCGACCTGCGCCACGACGTCCAGGAGGTCGTCGTCGACGGCGATCTGGAGATGGCGCGCGTGGTCGTCACCGGCACGATGCGCCATGGCTTCGGGGGAGTCGAGGCCACGGGACGTCCGTTCCGCATCGATCAGGCCGTCATCGCGCACCTGCGCGAAGGCAGGATCATCGAGGCGTGGGAGATTGCCGACCTCACGGCACTCGAGGGCCAGATCGAGGGCGAGTGACCCCCAGACGGTCTCCGGGAGCCCGATGCGCGATGACCTGCGGGCAGAGTTGGTGCTCGACACGCTCGGGATGGCCGTTGCCCAACGCGGCACCAGCGCCGGCGTCGTGGCCCACTCCGATCACGGCTCGCAGTACACGAGCCTCGCCGACTCGACGTACGCCAAGAGCTCGGGGATCGACCTGTCGATGGGCTCGATCGGCGACCCCTGGGACAACGCTCTGGCCGAGACCTCCTTCGCCGGCTTGGAGAAGGAGCTGCTTCGGCGGGAGCGGTTCGTACTCGTGAGGCCGCCCGGATGCGGCTGTTCTGGTGCATCCAGTGCGTCCCCAACACCCGCCGCCGCCATCCGGGCCTCGGCAACCTCAGCCCCTCCGACGACGAGCAACAGCACCAGAAGGAGGCCGTTCCGGCCGAGCGACCGGGTGTCATCGAAAGCGGGTCAACTCCAGCCCCTTTCTCCGATACCGGGCTCCTCGTGCGCTCGCCCCCGGGTCATCTGCGGGCGACTCTTGGGCGATCCGCCGCGTGTCTGAGCGGGGCGAACCAAGCCGTCGCAGCCTTGCCCAAACCTGGCTCGGGACCTGGGGACGCAGCAGGGGACGAGGCGGGGTGGAGGCGGCCGCATCGCCGGTGCGATCCGGACGGGTGACACGCTCGCTCAACCCGACTCCGAAGGTGTCGGGGCGCCGACCCTTGCGCGGGCGGAGCGACCCCCGCCTGGCAGGAGGCGGTCGAGCCACCCGGGCAGCCACCAGTTGGCGCGGCCGAGCAGCGTCATCGTGGCAGGCACGAGCACCATCCGGACCACCGTCGCGTCGAGGGCAATCGCCGTGGCCATGCCGAATCCGAACATCTTGGTCGAGGGGTCGCCGCCGGCGACGAACCCGCCGAACACCGCCACCATGATCAGCGCGGCGGCGGTGATGACGCGCGCGGTCGACGCCATGCCCCGGACGATCGCCTTGCGATCCCCCGCCCCCTGCAGGTGGTGCTCTCGGATGCGCGAGATGAGGAACACCTCGTAGTCCATCGAGAGGCCGAACACGACGGCGAACATGAACATCGGGATGAACGAGACGATCGGCACCGTCGACTCCAGCCCGATGAGGGAGCCGCCCCATCCCCACTGGAAGACCATCACGACGACGCCGAAGGCGGCGCCGATGCCGAGCAGGTTCAGGACCGCCGCCTTTGCCGCGATCAGGACCGACCGGAACACCACCACGAGCAGCAGGAACGACAGGCCCACGACAGCGGCGACGAACGCGATCAGGCGATCCCCGACGCGTCCGCTGACGTCGAGGAAGACCGCCGTCTGACCACCGACGTGCGCGGTGGCGGGCGAGCCCCCGACCGCGGCGGGCAGCAGCTCGTCGCGCACGCGCTCGACCGTGGCCCGGGTCGCGGCGTCCTGGGGGGCCGTCGTCGGGGTGGCGACGATCGTCGCCACGCCCGCGTCGCGGTCCACCCGGGCGGCGCCGACGGCGGCGATGCCCGGATCGCCGGCGAGCCCGGCACGCAGCGGCCGGACGACGCCGGGGTCGGCCGAGACGTCCACGGCGACCAGGAGCGGGCCGTTCGCGCCCGGGCCGAAGCTCGAGGCGACGAGGTCGTACGCCCGGCGCTCGGTCCGCGACTCGGGGAGCGTGCCCTCGTCGGGAGTGCCGAGGCTCAGGGAGAGGGCGGGGATGGCGAGCGCGACGAGCAGCGCGGTCCCGGCGACCAGGTACGCCAGGGGATGTCGCGTGACGTGCCCCGCCCAGCGCTCCGCCCGCGCCCCGGCGGCGGCCGCCGTGCGCCTCCGCCGCCGGGTCGGGATCCGCAGGCGGTCGATCCACGGGCCGGCGAGGGCCAGCAGCGCGGGGAGGAGCGTGACCGCGGCGGCGACCATGACGAGCACGACCACCGAGATCGCCACGCCCG
>DAISWG010000082.1:0-10464 GCA_036826475.1 Miltoncostaeaceae bacterium
GGCGACCAGCAGGCGGCGCTCTTCGGCCAGACCTGCTTCGCGGTCGGCGAGGCCAAGAACACGTACGGCACCGGCAACTTCCTGCTCCTCAACACCGGCACCGAGGCCGTCCCCTCCAAGAACGGCCTGATCACCACGGCCGGCTACCGGATCGGCGACCAGCCCACCGTGTTCGCGCTGGAGGGCTCCATCGCCATCACCGGCGCGCTCGTGCAGTGGCTGCGCGACAACCTCAAGCTCATCAAGGCCGCCCCGGACGTGGAGGAGCTGGCGATGACCGTCGAGAACAACGGCGGCGTCTACTTCGTGCCCGCGTTCTCCGGCCTGTTCGCGCCCTACTGGCGCTCCGACGCCCGCGGCGTCATCGCGGGCCTCACCCGCTACGTCAACGCCGGGCACATCGCCCGCGCCACCCTCGAGGCCACCGCCTACCAGAGCCGCGAGGTGGTGGAGGCGATGAACGCCGACTCCGGCGTGGCGCTGGAGTCGCTGAAGGTCGACGGCGGCATGGTCCAGAACGACCTGCTCATGCAGTTCCAGGCCGACCTGCTCGACGTGGACGTCATCCGGCCCGCCGTGGCCGAGACCACCGCGCTCGGGGCCGCCTACGCCGCCGGGCTGGCCACCGGCATGTGGAAGGAGCAGGAGGACCTGCGCGAGAACTGGGTCGAGGACAAGCGCTGGACCCCGTCGATGGACGCGGAGCAGCGCGAGCGCGAGTACCGTCACTGGAAGCGCGCGGTCACCAAGTCGTTCGATTGGGTCGAGAAGGAGGACGGGTAATCGGTCGGACCCTCGAATGTGACGTCCTCGTCATCGGCGGCGGCGCGACCGGCCTCGGGGTCGTCCGCGACGCCGCCATGCGGGGGTTCCGGGCGGTCCTGCTCGAGCGGGTGGACCTCGGGCAGGGCACGACCGGGCGCTTCCACGGGCTGCTCCACTCGGGCGGCCGCTATGTGACGTCGGACCCCCGGTCCGCGACCGAGTGCGCGGAGGAGAACGCCGTCGTCCGGCGCATCGCCGCGGAGGCCGTCGAGGACACCGGCGGCCTCTTCGTGACCACCCCTGCCGACGACCCCGGGTACGCCGACCGCTTCCTCGCCGGGTGCGCCGAGACGGCGGTGCCGGTGGAGGAGATCCCGGCGGCCGAGGCGCTGCGCCGCGAGCCGCGGCTCAACCCCGGCATCTCGCGGGCGTTCGAGGTGCACGACGCCTCCATCGACGCCTGGAAGCTGCTGTGGGGCAACGCCCGCTCGGCGATGGCGTACGGCGCGGAGATCCTGACCTACCACTGGGTCACGGAGATCCTGCGCGACGGCGACCGGGTGGCGGGGGCGGTGGCCCGC
This sequence comes from Miltoncostaeaceae bacterium, assembly GCA_036826475.1. Lineage (GTDB taxonomy): Bacteria > Actinomycetota > Thermoleophilia > Miltoncostaeales > Miltoncostaeaceae > Miltoncostaea. Next base: position 1,347 of record DAISWG010000082.1, read on the forward strand.
GACGACCGCGGCGGCGGCGAGACCCGGATCGAGGCCGGCTTCACCATCAACGCCGCCGGCGTCTGGGCCGGCGAGCTGGCCGACATGGCCGGCTGCCACGGGGTCCGCGTGGTGCCGGGCAAGGGGATCATGATCGCGATGAACCACCGCCTGGTGCACACGGTGGTCAACCGCTGCGACCCGCCCGGCGACGGCGACATCCTGGTGCCGGTGCGCACCGTGTGCGTCATCGGCACCACCGACGTCCACGCCGACAGCCCCGACGACCTGTCGATCGGCCGTGACCAGGTGCAGCAGATGCTCGACGCCGGCGAGGTGCTGGTGCCGGGCTTCCGCAACGCGCGGGCGCTGCACGCGTGGACGGGGTCGCGGCCGCTGTTCCACGACGAGCGCGCGTCGGACGACGAGCAGGACACCCGCCACATGAGCCGCGGCCTGGCGGTCGTCGACCACCTGAAGCGCGACGGGGTCTCCGGCTTCCTCACCATCACCGGCGGCAAGCTCACCACCTACCGGCTCATGGCGGAGATCGTGGTCGACGCGATGTGCCGCCAGCTCGGCGAGGACCGCCCCTGCCGCACCGCCGCCGAGGTGCTGCCCGGGTCGGAGTCCGGCGACCACCTGTGGCTCGGCGACCGCCTGGCCGAGCGCGAGCAGGAGCTCGGCGAGGCCGAGATCGTATGCGAGTGCGAGCTGGTGTCGCGCCGCGCCATCGAGGATGCCGCGGCGGCGCGGCCGGGCATGAACCTGGACGACGTGCGGCGCACCCTGCGCCTCGGGATGGGCCCGTGCCAGGGCGGCTTCTGCACGTACCGCGCGGCCGGGATCCTCCACGACGCGGGGGACGCCGACTGGGAGCGGGCCGACGGCCTGCTGCAGATGTTCCTCCAGCACCGCTGGCAGGGCCTCGAGCCGATCCTCTACGGCGACCAGATGCGCCAGGCGGTGCTGGACGACTGGATCTTCCAGGGCACCCTCGACGTGGAGCACCTCCCCGCGGCGGCGCCCGAGCGGCCCGTATGACACGCGTCGTGGTGGTGGGCGCCGGCCTCGCGGGGCTCGTGGCCGGCGTGCGCCTGGCCCAGCTCGGGGCACAGGTGAGCGTGGTCTCCAAGGGGTCGGGCGGGCTGCGGCTGTCGACCGGCACGGTGGACGTCCTGGGGTACGCCCCGGACCGGGTGGACGACGCCGCGGCGGCGGTCGCGCGGATCGCCGGGGAGCGCCCGGATCACCCCTACTCCCGGCTCGGCGGGGTGCTGGACGAGGCGCTCGGCTGGTTCCGCGGGATCGTCGCCGGGCTGCGGCCCGAGGGCGACGGCAGGCGCAACCTGCTGGTGCCGACGGCCGTCGGCGTGGCCCGGCCCACGGCGGTCGCGCCCGCGGCCATCGCGGCCGGGCGCCTCGACCGTCCGCAGCGGTTCGCGGTCGCGGGCCTGCACTCGCTGCGCGACTTCTTCCCCGCGCTGCTCGCCGACAACCTGCCGCGCGCGGGCCTTGGCCACCCGGTCGAGGCGCGGCCGCTCATGCTGTCCTGGTCGGGCCGCCCCGGGTGGGCCGACGTCGCGACGACGGTCCACGCACGGGCCCTGGACGCCCCGGCCGAGCGGGCCCGGCTGGCCGACGAGCTGCGGCCGATGATCGAGCCCGGCGAGACCGTCCTGCTGCCCGCCGTGGTGGGGCTCGCGCGGTCCGCGGAGGCCTGGGACGACCTGCAGGAGCGCCTCGGCGCCCCGGTGGCGGAGGTCCCGACCATCCCGCCCTCGGTCCCCGGCATCCGGATGGAGGCGCTGCTGGTGGCGGCCCTCCGCGCGGCGGGCGGCGAGCTGGTGCTCGGGCCCGACGCCGTCGGGATCGAGGGCGGCCGCGGCCACGCGACGGCCGTGCGGGTGCACCAGGCGGCCCGCACCCGCGCCGTCCCCGCCGACGCGGTGGTCCTCGCCACCGGCGGGTTCGCGTCGGGCGGCATCGACCTCGACTCGCACGGCCACCTGCGCGAGACGGTCGCGGGGCTCCCGGTGGCCGGTCCGCCGGCGGGCGACCCGGGCCTGTCGCCGCGGGCGCTCGACCCCCAGCCGCTGATGCGGGCCGGCCTGGTGGTCGACCACGCGATGCGGCCCCTCGACCCCGGCGGCGCGCCGCTCTGGTCGAACCTGCACGCCGTCGGCGCGCTGGTGGCGGGTGCGGAGCCGTGGCGCGAGAAGAGCGGCGAGGGCATCGCCATCGCCGGTGGGTACCGGGCGGCGACCGCGATCATGGAGGGACGATGAGCCACACGCTCGACGAGCTGATGCGCGACTCGCTCGACCACTGCGTCAAGTGCACGATCTGCGAGACGCACTGCCCCGTGGCCGCGGCCACGCCCCTCTTCCCCGGCCCGAAGTACGTGGGCCCCCAGGCCGAGCGCTACCGCGCGCCCGGCGGGCCGTCGCCCGACCACTCCCTCGACCTCTGCAGCAGCTGCGGCATCTGCACCCAGGTGTGCCCCCAGGGCGTGAAGATCGCCGAGATCAACAGCCAGGCCCGGGCGCAGCTCAAGGAGGACCACGGCGCCCCGCTGCGCGACAAGCTCATCGCGCGGCCCACCCTCGCCGGGCGCCTCGGGTCGCCCGTCGCGCCGATCGCCAACCGGAGCCTGCGGGTGCGGCCGCTGCGCGTCGCGATGGAGAAGACGCTGAAGATCCACCGGGATGCGCCCCTGCCCGCCTGGGCGGGCGGACGGTTCAACCGGTGGGCCCGCCGCAACGGGCACAAGGGCAGGCCGGACCCGGCGCGGGCGAACCGCACGGTCGTCTACTTCCACGGCTGCGGCGTCGACTACTACGAGCACGAGACCGCGCGCGCCACGATGGCGGTGCTGGAGCATCAGGGCGTCGAGGTGATCGTGCCGCGCCAGGGCTGCTGCGGCCTGCCGCTCCAGAGCAACGGGCTGTTCGACGACGCCCGCGGCTACGTCCGGCGGCTCGCGGGGCAGCTCGCGCCGTACGCCCGCGCCGGACACGACATCGTCTCGAGCTCCACCAGCTGCGGGCTCATGCTGAAGCGCGAGGCGCGGGAGATCCTGGGCGTCGACGACGACGACCTGCGCGCCGTCCGGGAGCGCCTCTACGACGTCATGGAGTACCTCGACATGCTCCACGAGCGGGGCGAGCTGAAGACCGACGACCTGGAGCCGGTGGACCTGGACGTGCCGTACCACGCCCCCTGCCAGCAGCGCGGCCACGGCATCGGCACGCCGGCGATGCGGCTCATGGCGCTGATCCCCCAGCTGCGGCCGCGCCAGATCGACGCCACCTGCTGCGGGGTGGCGGGCACGTACGGCCTGAAGCGCGAGAAGTACGACATCGCGATGGCCGTCGGCGCCCCGGTGTTCGCCGGCGTGCGCGAGGGCGGCGCCGAGCTGTCGGCCTGCGACTCGGAGACCTGCCGCTGGTGGATCTCGGACGCGACCGAGCGGCCGTCGGTGCACCCCGTCGAGCTGCTGCGCCGCTCCTACCGCCTCCCCCTGTAGCGCCGCGGCACCCGTGATCGGGATCGTCGTCGTCTCGCACAGCGCCGCCCTGGCGGACGGCGTGGTGGCGCTCGCGCGCGGGATGGCGGGCGACGAGGTGCCGATCGAGGCGGCGGGCGGCATCGACGAGCCGGGGGCGCTCGGCACCGATGCCGTGAAGGTGATGGCGGCCATCGAGGCCGCCGGGGCCGGCGGCGCCCTTGTACTGATGGACCTCGGCTCCGCGGTGCTCTCCGCCGAGACGGCCCTCGACCTCCTGGACGACGAGACCCGCGCGCGGGTCCTGCTCTGCGAGGCGCCCCTGGTGGAGGGGGCGGTCGCGGCGGCGGCGGCCGCACGGGCGGGGGCGTCGTTGGAGGAGGCGGCCGCCGAAGCGCGCAACGGCCTGGCGGGGAAGGTGGCCCACCTGGGCGGCCCCGGGCCCGCCGCCGCGCCCGCGGCGGCCCCCGATGACGAGGGCGGCCCCTGGGAGTCGGCCGAGGCCACCGTGGCCGGTGCGCACGGCCTGCATGCCCGCCCCGCCGCCGCCGTCGTCCGGGCCGCCGCCGACGCGCAGGCCGAGGTGCGCATCCGCAACCTCACCACCGGCGCGGGACCCGCCCCCGCGCGCAGCCTCACGGGGCTCGGGGTGCTGGGCGCGCTGGAGGGCCACCGGGTGCGCGTCGAGGCACGCGGCCCGGGGGCCGCCGCGACGGCGGCCGCCATCGCCGCCCTCATCGGGACCGACGAGGCGGCGGTTCCGCCCCCGTCGCCGCGATCGCCGACGCGCCCGTGGCGGCGCCCGCCGAGGGCACGCGCCTTACGGGCGTTGCCGCGGCGCCGGGGCGCGCGCTGGGACCCGCCCGCCCCGTCGGAGGCTCCGGCGGCGTCCCCCCGGCCGAGCCGTCGGGCGATCCCGCCGCCGAGCGGGCCGCGCTGGACGACGCCCTCGCGGCGGTGGCGGACGACATCACCGCGATCCGGGGGACCGCGGCGCCCGAGACCGCCGACATCCTCGAGGCCCAGTCGCTCGCCCTGGCCGACACCGAGCTGGTGGGGGCGGCGCGGGCGGCGATCGACGGCGGGCGCTCCGCCGCCCGCGCCTGGCACGACGCCGTCGAGGCGGCGGCGGCCGCCTACGACGGCCTCGGCGACGAGTATCTGCGGGCGCGCGCGGCCGACCTGCGCGACCTGGGCCGGCGCGTGGTGGCCCGCCTCGGGGGCGGCGCACTCGGCGGCGGCGCCGCGCCGGCCGTGCTGGTGGCCGGGGACCTCGGCGCCGCCGAGGTGGCCGAGCTGGACCCGGCGCGTGTCCGGGCCCTGGCGACGGCGGGCGGAGGGCCCACCTCGCACGCGTCCATCATCGCCCGCGGCCTCGGCATCCCGGCGGTCGCGGGACTCGGGCCGTCGGTGCTGGCGATCCCGGCGGGCACGACGCTGATCGTCGACGGCGGCGCCGGGACGGTCGATGTGGCGCCGGACGCCGAGGCGGTCGCCGCACACGAGGCCCGCGCCCGCGACGACGCCGCCCGCGAGGCCCGCGCCCGCGAGCGGTCGGGTGAGCCGGCGGTGACCTCGGACGGCCGGCACGTCGAGGTGGCCGCCAACATCGGCGGCCCGGGCGACATCGGCGCCGCCGTGGCCGCGGGCGCCGACGGGGTGGGCCTGCTGCGCAGCGAGTTCCTGTTCCTGGACCGCGCCGAGCCGCCCTCCGAGGACGAGCAGGCCGCCGCCTACGAGAAGGCGGTCCGTGCCTTCGGCGGCCGCCGTGTGGTGGTGCGGACCCTCGACGCCGGCGCCGACAAGCCGTTGCGCTACATAACCTCCGCCGCCGAGGCCAACCCGTTCCTCGGGGTGCGCGGCCTGCGCCTGGCGCTCGCCCATCCGGACGCGCTGCGCACCCAGCTGCGGGCGGTGCTCCGCGCCGCGGCGGCGGGCCCGATCGGCATCATGTTCCCCATGGTCAGCGAGGTCGAGGAGCTGCGGCGCGCCAGGGCGGCGCTCGACGAGGCCCGCGCCTCACTGGTGGAGGAGGGCGCCGACGTGCCGGCGGTGGAGGTCGGCGCGATGGTCGAGGTGCCCGCCGCCGCCGTGATGGCCGAGGAGCTCGCCGCCGAGGCCGACTTCCTGTCGATCGGCACCAACGACCTGACCCAGTACGTGATGGCCGCCGAGCGCGGCAACGCGGGCGTCGCCCGCCTGTCGGACCCCGTCCATCCCGCGGTGCTCCGCCTGATCGACCGCGTCGCCCGGGCCGGCGCGGCCGCCGGTACGCGGGTGGCGGTCTGCGGCGAGGCCGGGTCCGACCCCGCGGCCGTGCCGCTGCTGGTGGGGGTCGGCGTGGGCGAGCTGAGCGTCGCGCCGCGGCGGGTGCCGCTGGTGAAGGCCCAGGTGCGCGGCCTGGACACCGACGCGGCGCGGGCCCTGGCCGACCGCGCGATGGGGCTGGAGGGCGCCGCGGAGGTGCGGGCGCTGGTGGCGCTGGAGGCCCCGCCCGGGTGAGCGGACCGGTGCTCGTGACGGGCGGCAGCGGCTTCGTGGGCGGCGCCGTGCTGGCGCGCCTGGTCGCCCGGGGGCGCGAGGTGCGCGCGCTGACGCGCTCGGTGGCGTCGGCGGGCGTGCTGTCGCGCGCCGGCGCCCAGCCCGTGCGCGGCGACATCATGGACCCGCCGTCGCTGGCCCGGGCGATGGAGGGCGTCGATGTGGTCTACCACCTCGCGGGACTCAACGGCTTCTGCCTGCCCGACCCGTCGGAGCTGACGCGCCTGAACGTGGAGGGCACCCGCCGGGTGGTCTCCGCCGCGGCCGACGCCGGGGTGCGCCTGGTGGTGCACACCTCCTCGGCGGCCACCATCGGCGAGCCGAAGGGCGCCGTGGCGACCGAGGCGACCCCCCACCGCGGCACCTTCCTCTCGGCCTACGAGCGGTCGAAGTTCGAGGCCGAGAAGGTCGCGTTCGGCACGGCGGCCGCCCGGGGGATCGCGCTGGTGAGCGTGAACCCGTCGTCGGTGCAGGGGCCGGGCCGCACCCGCGGGACCGCGAAGATCCTGATCGACGCGCTCAACGGCAGGCTGGGGGCGGTGGTCGACTCGCGGATGTCCCTGGTCGACGTCGGCGACTGCGCGGAGGGGCATCTGCTCGCCGAGGAGCGGGGCACGCCGGGGGAGCGCTACATCCTGTCGGGGGTCACGCTCACCGTGACCGAGGCCCTGGCGCTGCTGGGGCGCATCACCGGCACCGAGCCCCACCCGCGGACGCTGCCCGGCGCGGTCGCCATGGCGGCGGCGGGGGGCGTGGAGCTGCTGGCGCGCCTGCGGCGGCGGCGGCCGCCCGTGTGCCGGGAGATGGTGCGGACGCTGCTCCACGGTCACGCCTACGACGGCGGCCGGGCCACCCGGGAGCTGGGGCTCGCCTACACCCCGCTGGAGGGGTCGCTGCGGCGGACGGTCGACTGGTACGTGTCGGAGGGGCTCGCCCCGGCCTCGAGCGCGCCCCGGTAGTAGGCCCACGCCGCCATCACGCGGCGCATCCGCTCCAGCTCGTCGTCCAGGAACTCCTCCCGGTTGCGCGGGTCGCCGAGCGCGACCGCCACGAAGTAGAGCGACGCGAACCCGCCGAGCATCGCCGCGACCCGCACCAGCGCCTCGGTCAGCACCACCTCCCGGCCGGAGATGCTGACGGCCGCGAACACGTTGGGGGTCTCGCCGATCCACTCCTCGGTGAGCTGCCGGTCGACGATCAGGATCCCGAGCAGCCCGAATGTCAGGCCCACGGCGACGCCCACGGCCAGCACCCGGATGCCGAGCGACACGACCAGCGCCACCGCCACGTTCACCCGCGCCGGGCGCTCCAGCGGCGGCACCGCCGGCGTCACGCCCCCGCGGACGAGGGCCGCGGCGGGCGTCTGGAGGGCGTCCCGCTCCATCTGCTCCCCCGGCTCGGGCGCCATGAGCGCGCGTCGCTCGCGGCGCAGCCCCGCCACCAGGATCACGGTCGAGAGGAGCCCGAACAGGATCAGCACGAAGCCGAAGCGCCAGCCCTCCAGCCGGCCGAAGGCCCGCCACGTCTCCTGGGCCAGCGACAGGAACAGCAGGACGGCCAGCAGGGGCGGCAGGGCTCGCAGGGCGACCGACGCGGTGGCGGCCAGCCCGTCGAGCGCCGGGCGCCACTGGTGCACGAGCAGCGCGAGGCCGCCGAGGTCGAACAGCACCCACACGATCAGGGCGGTGGCCAGCGCCACGCCCACCAGGCTGAACGCCAGCGCCAGCGGCCCCAGGTCGGTCCGCGCCACGAGGACGACCGCGACCACCAGCACCAGGGCGCCTGCGGGCAGGCGCCAGCGCAGGGTGGTGTCGCGGCCGCGGGCGTCGTCGGTCAGGTGCGGCAGGCCGGAGCGCCGGAAGAAGCCCTCGACGGCGGCGAGGTCGTCCGCCGGGGGCGCCGGGGGGGTGGTCATCGGCGGCGGCGCGGCCGGCGCTGGACGGCGATCGGTCGCTCCAGCACGACGCGCCGGGCGGTGAGCCCCCGCGGGCCGGCCTCCACGAACCCGATCGCGGGCAGCCGGTCGGCGTCGTCGATGTGCTTGCGGTACCGCCGGTACGCCCACGGGATGGCCCCGCTGGTGGGGACGCGGCCCTCGAGCATCTCGTTCACGAACACCGCGCCCGGCGAGAAGTGGCGCACCCCGTCGACCATGTGGTCGAAGCTCAGGTGCAGGTGGCCGGTGATCACCATGTCCACGCCCGTGAACCGCCCCACCATCTCCCGGGCGAACCCCAGCAGCACGGGCCGGGCGGCGGCCACCGAGAGCAGGCTGGACGAGAGCTCCAACCCGGGGCGGCGGGTGCCGTGCGTCACCCCGATCCGGAACGGCCCCGCGGGCACCACCAGGCTCAGGGGCAGATGCCGCAGCGGGCCGCGGTCGTGGTTGCCGCGCACGGCGGCGACGGGCGCCACCTCGCGCAACTCGTCCAGCACGCGCGGCTGCGCGACGTCGCCGGCGTGGACGATCAGGTCGACGCCGTCGACGCGCTCCAGCACCTCTGCCGGGAGGGTGGGCAGGTGCTCGCCCACGTGCGAGTCGGCGACCACGCCGATCCGCACCGTCCCGTCCCGTGGCTTGCTAGGAGCCGGTCGGGGAACCAAGGGCGTGCGGCTCGCCGAGCGAAAACCAAGCGATTCGGTGGCCGCGGCCCATGCCGATGCTGGTTGCATCGGCATTGACGCGGACGCCGAAGCGTGCCGGTTTGCAGCCGGCGGACGCGCGGCCGACTTCCACGACCGGCTCCTAGAGCCCCATGGCGTGGAACCCGGCGTCGACGAAGATCGTCTCGCCGGTGACGCTCGCCGACAGTGGCGACGCCAGGTACACGGCGGTGTCGGCCACCTCGTCCTGGGTGATCTCGCGGCGCAGGGGCGTGCGGCTGGCGATGGTGTCGGCCATCGTCCCGAATCCGGGGATGCCGCGCGCCGCCAGGGTGCGCACCGGCCCGGCCGAGATCGCGTTGACGCGGATGCCGCTCTCGCCGAGGTCCCACGCCAGGTGGCGCACGATCGCCTCGAGGGCCGCCTTCGCGACGCCCATCACGTTGTAGCCGGGCACGGCCCGGTCGGCGGCGATGTACGACAGCG
>DAISWG010000083.1:0-10451 GCA_036826475.1 Miltoncostaeaceae bacterium
CGGACGGTGCGGATGAGCCACTCCCAGAAGCCGATCGGCTTGGTGTGGGGGTTGTCGACGCGGAAGACGCGCACGCCGCGCTCCACCCAGAACACCACCGCGGCGCGCAGCTCCTCCCAGAGCGCCGGCCAGTCGTCGGACGCGAAGTTGACGTTGTAGATGTCCTGGTAGCGCTTCGGCGGGTTCTCCGCGTACTTCAGGGTCCCGTCGGGGCGGCGGTGGAACCACTCGGGATGCTCGGACAGCCAGGGGTGGTCGGGGGAGCACTGGATCGCGAAGTCGAGCGCGATCTCCACGCCGTACCCGGCGGCGGTGGCCACGAGCGCCTCCAGGTCCTCCAGGGTCCCGATCGCGGGCTCCACCGCCGTGTGGCCGCCGTGCTCGCTGCCGATCGCCCACGGGCTGCCCGGCTCGCCCGGCTCCGCGACGGGCGCGTTGTTGCGCCCCTTGCGGTGGGTGTGGCCGATGGGGTGGATCGGGGGGAGGTAGACGACGTCGAAGCCCAGGTGGGCGATGCCGGGGATGGCCTCCGCCACGCCCGTCAGGCCCCCCCACGAGCGCGGGAACAGCTCGTACCAGGCGCCCATGCGGGCGCGCTCGCGGTCGACGTCCACCTCGAGGACGTCGGAGCGGGTCCGCTCGGGCCGGCCGGTGGCGCCGTCGAGGGCGGCCATCGTGTCCTCCGACAGGGCGGGCGCCGCCCGGTCGACCGCCGTGCCCTCGCCCCGCAGGGCGACCGCCGCCTCCCTCACCGTCGCGCGGCTCGCGCCCTTCAGGCGCGTCGCCGCCGCCTCGTGCAGGGCGGCGCCCTCCAGCATCTCGCCGTCCAGGTCCTCCTGGCCCGCGGCGAGCTTGCGCTGCACCTCGGACCGCCAGGACGCCAGCTGGTCGACCCACACCTCCACCTGGAAGGCGTGGAGGCCCAGGGCGCCGGTGGTGAACGTCCCCTGCCAGCGGTCCGGCGTGAGCTGGGTCATGGGCTCCTCGCGGAACGCCCGCTCGCCCGGCGGGCGGTGGCGCACCACGGCGCGGAGCTGCTCGTGGCCGTCGCGGACGATGTCGCACTCCACGACGACGTCGTCGCCCTGGGAGCGCTTCACCGGCCAGCGTCCGCCCTCGACGGCCGGCCGGACGTCGTGGATCTGGATCCGCGAGGGCGGCGTGCGGGGCATGGTGGCGGGCACGGGCGTCACTCAGCGTAGCCTTTCCCGATGCCGCCGACCGCGACACCGAGGCTCCTCGACCCCACGGCGGCACGGCGCTCCGGCGTGCTGCTCCACGTCACGTCGCTGCCGGGCGGGCGGCTGGGATCCGAGGCGGTGCGGTTCGTCGACTGGCTCGCGGCGGCGGGTCAGTCGTGTTGGCAGATCCTGCCGCTCACCCCGCCCGACCGGCACGGGTCGCCGTACAAGAGCCCGTCGGCGTTCGCGGGGTGGCCGGGGCTGCTGGCGCGCCCGCGGGCGCGCGTGACGGCGGCCGAGGCGGCGGCCTTCCGGGAGCGGAATGCCGCCTGGATCGACGGCTGGACCCGGTTCGCGGGCGACGGCGCCCTGGAGGACCAGGTCCGCTTCGACCGCGAGTGGGGCGCGCTGCGGGCGTACGCCGCCGAGCGGGGCGTGCGGATCATGGGCGACCTGCCGTTCTACGTCGCGCCCCGCGGCGCCGACGTGCGCGCCCATCCGCGCCTGTTCCGGGACGACGTCGTCGCGGGCGTCCCCCCGGACGCCTTCAGCGCCTCCGGCCAGCTGTGGGGCAACCCGACGTACGACTGGCGGGCGATGCGCGAGGAGGGGTACGCGTGGTGGGTCGCCCGCCTCGGCCGCTCGCGCGACCTGCACGACGCGGTGCGGATCGACCACTTCCGCGCGTTCACGTCGTTCTGGGGCGTTCCGAGGGGCGATCGCACGGCCCGCCACGGGCGCTGGCTGCGGGGCCCGGGCGGCGCCCCCGTGGAGGCCGCCCTGCGGGAGCTCGGCCCGCTCTCGCTGGTGGCCGAGGACCTCGGGGTCATCACCGAGCCCGTCCACCGCCTCATCGCCGGCCTGGGGCTGCCCGGGATGCGCGTCATCCAGTTCGCCGTCCCCGGCGGACCGCGCAACCCGCACCTGCCGGAGAACCACCCGGCGCGCGCCGTCGCCTACGCCGGGACCCACGACAACGACACCGCGCTCGGCTGGTGGGAGTCGGCCGGCGCCGCCGCCCGCGCCGCCATGACCGCGGCCGCCGCCCGCCGGGGCGTCGGGGGCGAGCCGCCGAACCGGATGCTCATGCGCATGACGCTCGGCTCCCCGGCCGGCCTGGCGATCGTGACGGCCCAGGACGTCCTGGGTCTCGGCGCCGCGGCGCGCATGAACACCCCCGGCCGCGCCCGCGGCAACTGGTCGTGGCGCCTGCGCCGCGGCCAGCTCACCGCCGCGCACGCCGGGTGGCTGCGCGACCAGACCGAGGCGGCCGGCCGCCTGCCCTGACGCCCGCCGAACGGGGGTCAGTTGCCGACCGTGCCGCTCCAATCGACCGGGCAGGTGATGGGCACGATCTGCTCGAACCCCCAGACCGTCTCGTCCGGGCCGGGCCGGGCCTCACCTTCTTGAGCCGGACGACGAGCCGGCCTCGCAACGCCGTGTTCGTCGCGATGGTCGGCCCCACCACGGAGCGGACCGCGGGCGTCGTGTACTGCGGCGTCTGCCGGAAGTGCACGGTCTCGCTCTTGCGGGATGCCAGCGAGCGCCAGCGGCCCGCGCCCTGGTCGTAGTCGATGCGGATGTTCTTCGTCAGGTAGAAGAACCCGGGCCGCTCCGAGCGGGCGATCCAGTCGACGCTGACGCGGGAGATGTAGCGGGTCACGAACCGGCCGGCGAACTGGCCCCCGTCGACGAGCTGGCAATCCGCATAGACGGTCTGGACCCTCACGCTCCCCGAGGGGGGCGGGGGCGGCGCCGCCGCGGCTCCCGCGGCCAGGGCGAGCAAGGCGGCGGCGGCCAGCGCCGCGGCGTGTCGTTTCAGCATCGGACCTCCTTCAAGGGGGGCACGAGCGTGGGTGGTGCCGCCGCGATCGCGCACCGGCCGCTCGGATGGTCGGGACCCGGCGGTCGGGGGGCCCGGAGCTAGACGCCCGGCAGGAACCTCCGTGCGCTGGCGAGCCAGGCCTTCGGCAGGTCCTTCCGGCCGCGGCGGATGACGGCTGCGAGGTCGGCCTCGAGATCGCCCCCCGACAGCGCCTCCCCGTGACCCGGGAGCAGGTGCTCCGGGTTCCGCCCGAGCACCTGCTCCGGCGGGCTCACGCGGGCGAGGGGGTGGAGGCCGACGCGGTCGCCGTCCATCAGGAAGTAGGGGGCGGTCCCCACCGACTCGCCGACCACCAGGGCGCGGTGCTCCGGCAGCCAGAGGGCCACCTCGCGCCACCACGGGCGGTCGTGCAGGACGATCGGCTCGGCGGCCAGGCCCGGGACGCCGTCCTTCGGCACCCGGTGGACCGGGACGCCGTATCGCTGCGCCAGCACCGCGCAATCGCGCGGATGGCGGTCGACCAGTTGCACGACGCCGCGCACCGTCCCCAGCCCGGCGAGCACCTCCTCCAGGCCGTCGCCGTCCACCGGGTCGAAGAGCCAGACGCCGCCGTCGCCGAGCACGGCGTGCGATCCGCGCTGCATGAAGGCCGGCTCGGCGGCGACCCAGCCGAGGCCCCAGCCGTCGTGGGATGTCAGGTCGATGCGCATCGCCCTCGGTTACCCTCCTCTCCCGTGGACCACGCCATCGAGGCCACGGCTCTCACGAGGATGTACGGACGGGCCGTCGGCGTCGAGGGCATCGACCTGACGGTGGGCCCGGGCGAGTGCTTCGGGTTCCTCGGGCCGAACGGCGCCGGCAAGACGACGTTCATCCGTCTCGCCCTGGGCCTGATCCGCCCCACCTCGGGGCGGGTGGCGGTGATGGGGCACGACGTCGCCCGCGACCGGATGGGCGCCCTCGCCCAGGTCGGGTACCTGCCGGGCGAGCTCGGGCTGTACCCGTCGCTCGCGGGCGGCCGCGTGCTCGACGCCCTCGGCCGCCTCCACCCGCGCCCGCCGGTGCTGCGCGACGAGCTGCTGCGGGTGCTGGAGCTCCCCGAGCCGGACCTGCGCAAGCGCGTCCGCGAGTACTCGCGGGGGATGAAGCAGAAGCTGGGGCTGGTCGCGGCGCTCCAGCACGACCCGCCGCTCGTGATCCTGGACGAGCCCACCGGCGGCCTCGACCCCGTGATCCAGGGGCGGCTGCTCGAGTGGCTCGCCGGTCGTGCGCGCGCGGGGCGCACGGTCGTGTTCTCCAGCCACGTGCTGTCGGAGGTCGAGGAGCTCTGCGACCACGTCGCCATGGTCCGCGACGGCCGCCTGCTGCTCGCCGGGCCCGTCGACGCGCTCCGGCGCGGGCGCAGCCGCACGGTGGAGGTGCGCTTCGCCGAGCCGGTCGACCCGGCCCGCTACGCGGTGGAGGGCGTCGGGGACGTGGAGGTCGACGGCCTGCGCCACCGGTTCACCGTCGCGGGCGAGCCGCGCGCCCTGCTCGCCGCGCTCGCCGCGCTGCCGGTGGACGACGTCGCGATCGCCCCGCCCAGCCTGGAGGCGTCGTTCCGCCACCTCTACGGGGAGGCCGGCCCGGCGTGAGGGTGGTGTACGGCCTCGCGCTGGAGCGCGCGCGGGTGCGCATCCTGCTGCTCGCGCTGGGCTTCGGGCTGTTCGAGCTCGTGGTGGGGCTGTCGTACGCGTCGGTCGACCAGAACGCCATCCGCCAGGTGGTCGACGCGCTTCCGCCCGCCCTCCGGGCCCTCGCCGGCAGCGCCGACATCGCCACGCCCACGGGCTACGCCGGATCCGGATACCTCCACCCCGTCGCGCTCGCCTGCCAGGCGGCCATCGCGATCTCCATGGCCGCCGCGCCCGCCCGCGAGGCCGAGGACGGCACCGCCGAGCTGGTGCTGTCCCGGCCGCTGCCGCCCCATCGCTGGCTCGCGGCCCACGCGATGGCGATGGCGACGGGACTGGCGATCGTCGTCGCCGGCGGCTACCTCGGCGGCCTCGTCGCCGCCCTCACCGTCGACGACCTGGCCCCCGTCGATCCGGGCCCGCTCGCCCTGGCCCTCCTGGCCGGGTTCGCCTGCTTCCTGGCGGTGGGCGGCGTGACGCTGCTGGTGGCGTCGCTGGTGCGCACCGGGGGGCGCGCCGTGGGCTGGGCCACCGGCTTCCTGCTCGTGTCGTACGCGCTCGACTACCTCAGCCAGGTCTGGTCCATCGCCGAGCCGCTCGGGCCGCTGTCGATCTTCCACCACCTCGACCCGCCCGCCGTGCTCGGCTCCGGGACGCTCGGGACGGGCGACGTGCTGGTGCTGACCGGGCTGGCGGCGGTCACGATCGCCGCGGCCCTCGTGCTGGTGGAGCGCCGCGACCTCACGCCCTAGGCTCAGCCGCCCCCGAACTCCGGGTTCTCCTGGAGCTGCTGCGTCAGCCGCTCCAGCGCCGTGGTGACCGTCTCGTCGGGCACCGGGCCGGTCGCCCGGAGGTAGACCGCGTTCGGGCCCACCGACCGGGCCAGCCGCAGCTCACGCGGGTCGTCGCGCCGCGCGCCCCGCGCGGCGCGCGCCTCGGGCGGGGTCCATCCGCGGCCGCCGTCCGAGACGAGCCGCTGCGCCAGGTCGGCGCCCACCTGGGTCGCGACCAGATGCGAGTCCCACACCGTCGCGACGGCCGTCAGGGTCTGGCCGCCGGGCCCGGTCCACGAGCGCACGGCGGCCGCCTTCGGGTCGCGCGAGTCGATGATGGACGCGAGCGCCGGATCGGCGACGCCGGTGAACGCGGCGGCCAGGTCGGCGGCGTCGGCCTGCTGCGCGTCCGGCCCGCGCAGCTCGCCGGGGCTCGGCAGCACGGCCAGCAGCTTCACCGGGTCGGCCTGGTCGCCGCCGGGGTCGGTGGGGCCCAGCGGGCCGCAGCCGGCGAGCAGGGCCGCGCCGAGCAGGGCCGCGACGAGCGCGAGCGCGATGGCGGGACGGATCCGGCGCACGTGCACGAGGGTAACGCCGGCCGCGGTGGACGACCGGGGTGTTAACCGACTGTCAATCCGCCCGGCCAGGGCTCGCTGGACGACTCTCCTATACTCGGCATACCGCTTCCCATAAGGGATCCGGAGCGGTACCCAAGGAGGAATTGATGAACCTCGCCTCATACAAGGCGGGCAACAACATCAAGACGTTTCTGCTGCTCGCCGCGCTCACCGCGCTGCTCCTGCTGATCGGCCTGCTGATCGGCGGCGCCAGCGGGCTCATCGTGTTCGCGCTCATCGCGGTCGTCTTCAACTTCGCGATGTACTGGTTCAGCGGCAAGGTGGCGCTGAAGATGAGCCGGGCGGTGGAGGTCAGCGAGGCCGAGGAGCCAGAGCTGCACCGGATGATCGCCGAGCTCGCCGACCGCGCGGGCCTGCCGAAGCCCGGGGTCTACGTCACGCCCGCCGAGCAGCCCAACGCCTTCGCGACGGGCCGCAACCCCGACCACGCCGCGATCGCCGTGACCGCGGGCATCCAGCGGGCGCTGCCGGCGCGTGAGCTGGAGGGCGTGCTGGCCCACGAGATGGCCCACATCAAGAACCGGGACATCCTGATCTCGAGCGTCGCCGCCATGGTGGCCGGCGCCATCGCCGCCATCGCGAACTTCCTCCAGTTCTCGCTGTTCTTCGGCGGCGACGACCGCGACAACCCGCTCGGGATCATCGGGACGATCGCGACGATCATCCTGGCCCCGCTCGCGGCGACGATCATCCAGCTCGCCGTCTCGCGCCAGCGCGAGTTCGTGGCCGACGCGACCGGCGCCGAGCTGATCGGCGACCCGCTGCCGCTGGCCGACGCCCTGGAGACGCTGCACCGCGGCGCCCAGACGATCCCGATGAAGGTCAACCCGGCCGCGGAGCCGCTCTACATCGTCAACCCGCTGGCGTCGCAGGCGCGCGGCCAGGGCGGCATCTCCAAGCTGTTCTCGACCCACCCGCCCATGGAGGAGCGCGTCGCGCGCCTCCGCGCGATGGCCGGCGCCGGCAGCTCGATGCGTATCATGAGCTTCTGATGTCGGTGCGCGACGAGATCCGGCGGCTCATCAACACGGAGTCGGCCCAGCACAAGCGGCTCATCGAGTACGTCGTGCGCCAGCTCGGCGCCGGCCGCAACCTCGACGACGTGCTGAACGACCCGTACGTCATGAACCGCAGCAGCACCATCGACCGACGCGCGCTGCTCGAGGAGCCGGAGGTGGTCGACGCCGCCGGTGAGGCCTCGCTGGCGGCGATGCGCGGGCAGCTCGAAGCGGAGCTCGGCGCCTGAGGGCCCCGCCGGGGGACGTCGGCCGCGCGGCCGACGTCCCCCGGCGGATCCCGCGTTCCGCGGACCCCGGTGAGCCGGGCGCCGCACGGGCGCTACACTCGACGGAGTTACCCGGGGGTCCGATCTCCGTGGACGCCGCGGGCGGGCGGGGCCGCAAGGCCTCAGCCGCCCCGTCCACGGAACCGTGAGGCGCGTCTGTGCGCGAGTTCTTCGTTCAGAACGAGACCATCATCCTGTTCGCGCAGGGGCTGGTCTTCTTCTCGCTCGGCTTCGCCGTCTGGCTGCAGCGGCGCCGCGCGACGCGGCTGACCCTGACCTCGTCCCTGATCTGGCTGGCGGCCTTCGCGTTCGTCGAGGCGCTGGCCGTGTGGGGGTACGTCTTCGTCCCGATCCAGGAGACGTTCCTCGACCCCGGGGTCATCGACGGGCTCGAGGTCCTGCGGGCCGCCGTCCAGGTGGCGGCGTTCCTGTTCCTGGTCCAGTTCGGCCTGCGTCTGCTGACCCTGCCGCCGGTGTGGCGGCGGAGCCTCACCGGCCTCTCGATCCTGGTGGCCGGCCTGATCTTCGGCGTCCTCGCCCTGGCCGCCCCGAAGCAGGGCTGGACGGTCGCCGAGTGGGAGGCGGCCGTCGTCGCCGTCGCCCGCTACGCCCTGCTGCTGCCGGGGGCCGCGCTCGCCGCCGTGGGCCTGTGGCGCCAGCGCGCCGAGCTGGGCGACGCGGGCATGACCGCCATCAAGCCCTATGCGGGCGCGGCGGCGGCCGTGCTCGCGGTCTACGCGCTCTTCGGCGGACTCATCGTCGCCCCCGGCCCCATCACCCCCGGGGGCATCGGCGACGCCGACGGCTGGTTCGACCTGACCGGCCTGCCCCTTGAGGTCGTCCGCGGGCTCGCCGGCCTGGTGCTGTGCGTGCTGGCGGTGAAGCTGCTCGAGATCTTCGACGTCGAGGCCAAGCAGCAACTCGAGGCCCTCGACCGCGCGCGGGCGATCGCCGAGGAGCGCGCCCGCTTCCGCCGCGACCTCCACGACGGGACCATCCAGTCGATCTACGCCGCCGGCCTGCACCTGGAGGCGATCGCCATCCGCACCGAGGACCCCGCCGTCCGCGCCGAGGTGCGCGAGGTGGTCGGCGACCTGAACGCGGCGACCGACGGCATCCGCGACTACATCCGCGCCCTCGCGCAGCCTCCCGCCACCCCGGAGGTGCTCGCCACCGGCCTCGGCGAGCTGACACGGCGCTTCGCCGACGAGACCGGGCGCCCCGTGCGCTTCGCCGTCGAGGGGCTCGCCTCCAGCGGCCCCCTGCCGGACGAGGCCGGCCAGCACCTGGAGCAGATCCTGCGCGAGGCGTTGTCCAACACGGCACGGCACGCCGGGGCGTGCAGCGTGCGGGTGAACCTCGTGTTCGGTCCCGATGAGCTCGACCTGGTCGTCGCCGACGACGGATGCGGCCCCGCCGTCGCGCCGGGGGCGATCGCCGTGCCCGGACGACACGAGGGGCTGCGCAACATGCGCGAGCGCGCGCGCCGCCTCGGCGGGCGCCTCGAGGTGGCCGAGAACCCCACCGGCGGCACCCGCGTGGTGCTCGCCGTCCCGCTCGACAGCGACGATCCCGACACGCTCGTTCCCGACCCAGAGCCTGAGGTGACCCTCCCGTGAGCAGCGCCGCCGTTCCCGCCGACCCCATCCGCGTCCTCATCGTCGACGACCACACGGTCGTCCGGCTGGGGCTCCGCACCCTCCTGAGCCACACCGCCGGCTTCCGGGTGGTGGGGGAGGCCCAGACCGTCGCCGAGGCGGTGCAGCTCAACGAGCAGACGCGGCCCGACGTGGTCCTGATGGACGTCCGCCTGCCCGACGGCAGCGGCGTCGAGGCATGCCGCCGCATCAAGGCGGACCATCCCGACACCCGCGTGGTGATGCTCACGTCCTACTCCGACGAGGAGGCGATCGTGGGCGCCGTGATGGCGGGCGCCAGCGGCTACCTGCTCAAGCAGGCCGACGCCGAGCGCCTGACCCAGTCGATCCGCGACGCCGCCTCCGGCGAGGCCACGCTCGACCCCCGCGCGGCGGGCGCGCTGCTCAGCCAGTTCCGCGAGCTGTCGGCCAAGCAGGCCGAGGCGGAGCTCGCGGGCCTGACCGACCGCGAGCGCCGCATGCTCGCCCTCATCGCCGAGGGCTACACCAACCGGGCCATCGGCGAGGTCCTGCATCTGTCGGAGAAGACGGTGCGCAACCACGTGAGCCAGCTCCTCCGCAAGCTGGGCTTCCAGCGCCGCTCGCAGGCCGCCGCATGGGCCGGCCAGCGGCGCCTGGAGCTGCCCCCCGATTGACCACCGATCCTCCGTTCCCTCGCGGAATCGCAGGAATCCGGGGGACGGGGGAGAAACGAGCGGACGTCAGACCCCCGCTCAGAGGCCCTCCGATGCCCCGAACCGCCCGCGTCCTCGCCCTCGCCAACCAGAAGGGCGGCGTCGCGAAGACCACCACGACGCTCAACCTCGGCGTCGCCCTGAAGGACATGGGCGCGCGTGTGCTCGCGGTCGACCTCGACCCGCAGAGCAACCTGTCGATGAGCCAGGGCATCGACGTCGAGGAGCTCCACCTGGGGATGTACCACGTGCTCACCGGGTCGGCGACGGTCGCCGAGATCGTCCAGGCGCGCGAGATCGACGTCGCGCCCGCGGGGATCGAGCTCGCCGGCGCCGAGTTGGCGCTGTCGGCCACGATCGGCCGCGAGCGCGCCCTCGAGCGGGCGCTGCGGCCGGTGCGCGAGCTCTACGACTACATCCTGCTGGACACGCCGCCGTCGCTGGGGCTGCTGACCATCAACGCGATGGTCGCCGCCGAGGGCGTGATCGTGCCGGTCCAGTGCGAGTACCTGTCGCTGCGCGGCCTGGCCCAGCTCAACCAGACGCTCCAGCAGGTCCGTGAGAACCTGAATCCCGTCGTGGACATCGTCGGTATCCTTCCCACGATGTACGACGGCCGGACGGTCCATGGCCGGGAGGCGGTCCAGATGCTCGAGGAGAGCTTCGGCTCCCGTGTGTACCGCACGCGTATCGGCAAGACGATCCGCTTCGCGGAGGCGCCCGTGGAGGGCAAGAGCGTGATCC
>DAISWG010000084.1:0-10364 GCA_036826475.1 Miltoncostaeaceae bacterium
ACGCCCATCACGTTGTAGCCGGGCACGGCCCGGTCGGCGGCGATGTACGACAGCGTCATGATCGATCCGCCCCCGCCGGCGCGCATGTACGGCTCGGCCTCCCGGGCGAGGGCGGCCAGCGAGTAGGCCGACACGTCCACCGCCAGGTGGAAGCCCTCGCGGCTGGTGTCGACGAAGCGGCCGCCCAGATCCTCGGGCTTCGCGTAGGCCACCGCGTGGACGAGGGTGTGGATGGTGCCGCCGAGGGCCTCCGCGGCGCCGGCGACGGCGCTGGTGATCTGGGCGTCGTCCTGGACGTCGAGGGGCAGCACGCCCGCGCAGTTCGCGAGCTGGTCCGCCAGCTTGCGCACGTCGCCCTCGGTCCGCTCGCCCTGGTAGGTCAGCACCAGGCGCTGGCCCGCCTGGTCCAGCTTGCGCGCGATCGCCCACGCGATGCTGCGCTTGTTGGCCACGCCGACCACCAGGCCGGTGGTGCCCTCGAGGAGCTCCGGCACGCGTCCTCCCTCTCGCCGCGTCGGGTCCGGCACCCGCGTGCCGCCCGGGATCCGGCGGGCACCGTAGCACCGGGCGGCCCGGCCCGGTTGCGGCGGGGGGCGGGGGCGGCGAGCATCCGGCGGATGCGCCGCGCCCTGGTCCCCGCCCTCGCCCTCGTGCTGTTCCTGCTGGCGGCGGCGACCGCGTCGGCCCACCCCACCCTGGTCACCACCGACCCCGTCGCCGACACGAAGCTGGGCGCCGCGCCCGCGGCAGTGACGCTCACGTTCTCCGAGCCGGTCGAGCTGGCACGCCAGAACAGCGGCGACGTGGTCGACGAGTCCGGCGAGAGCGCCACCCGCGGGCCGGCGGTGCAGGGGGGTGACACGCGGGAGGTGCGGATCCCGCTCCGCCCCGGGCTCGCCGACGGCACGTACACGGTGCGCTACTCGGTGATCGGCGCCGACTCCCACGTGGTGGGCGGGGTGTTCGTGTTCGGCGTCGGCGACGGGGCGCTGAAGGACCCGTACCTCGCGGGCATCGCCACCGGCCCCTCGGAGACGGGGCCGTGGGGCACCAGCTCACGGTTCCTGGAGTTGGTGGGGCTCGGGGGGCTGATCGGGCTCATCGCGTTCCGATGGCTCGTCTGGGCTCCCGCACTGCGGCGGCCGCTGGCGTCGGCCAGCGAGGCGGAGCGCGAGGCGGTCACGACATGGGGCCGCGACGCCTTCTGGGTGGGCTTCGGCGTGCTGGCGGTGGGCGCGATGATCGCCGAGGGCTACCTGCTGGTGGTGCAGAGCGCGAGCGTGCTCGGGACGTCGGTGTGGGGGGCGATCGGCGACGCCACCGGCATCAGCGAGGTGCTGGGCGGCACCCGTTTCGGGTCGTTGGTGCAGCTGCGCGGGGCGCTCCTGTTCGGCCTGTTCGCGCTCGGCGCGGCGCTGTTCATCCGCGAGTACGGCAGCAGCAACCAGCCGCGCGCCGCCACGCTGGAGGGCCCGCGCTGGTCGGCGGTCCTGATGGGCGGGCTGCTGCTGGCGGTGCTGGGCGGGATCGCGGCGCAGGGCCACGCGAACGTCGCCGACGTCGCCTGGCTCCAGATCGGCACCCAGCTGGTGCACCTGGTGGCGGTGGCGGTCTGGATCGTGGGCCTCGCGATGATCGCCCTCATCCACGTCCGGCTTCCGCGGCTCGCCCCCGACCGGGGCTCGGCCCTGGCCGCGCGCGTCCTCGCGCGCTTCTCGAAGGTCGCGCTGATCGCGGTGGCCGTCGCGGTGGTCACCGGCGTCATCCGCTCCCTGGCGGAGATGGACGACCCCACCGAGCTCTGGGACACCTCCTACGGCCGGAGCGTCCTGATCAAGGTGGCGCTCCTCATCCCGATCGGCGTGCTGGCCCTCTACAACCGCAAGGTGATCGTGGCGCTCCGCCCCGTGCGCCATCCGAACGCCGCGACCGTGCGCCTGGTCCGCCGCCTCGCCGGCGCCGAGCTGATCCTGTCGGTGGTGATCGTGGTGGTCGCCTCCGTCCTCGTCGCCCAGGTGCCCGGGGCGAGCTAGGGACGATTCCTTTCCGGGACGCGCACGGCGTCCTCGTCCGTCAGTCAGGGTGTGGACCTGCCCGGGATGGCCGACAGCACCCTCGTCACCCGCGCGCGCGCTGGCGTGGCGGGCGCGGCGGACGAGCTCTTCCGCCGCCACTGGCGCGACGCGTGGCGGCGGGCGTACGCCGTCACCGGGCGGCGGGAGGCGGCGGACGACGTGGCGCAGGACGCGATCGTCCACGCGCTCTCACGCCTGGACGATCTCGCCGACGGGGACCGCTTCGGGGCCTGGCTCAACGCGATCGTCGCCCGTCGCGCGATCGACCTGCTCCGCCGCGAGCGACGGCTGGTGGACCTGGACGCCGCGGGCGAGCCGGTCGTCGAGTGGGCGGGTGCGGGCGACGAGGCGGGGCTTCGCCCCGCGGTGGCCGCACTCGACCCGGACCGCCGTGCGGTGGTCGTGATGCGGTACTGGCTGGACATGACGCCGCCGGAGATCGCCGACGCCCTCGACGTCCCCCTCGGCACCGTCCACTCCCGCCTGGCCCGCGCGCTCACCGACCTGCGCGCGGCGCTCGCGGAGGGCTCACGTGCCTGAGCTCGAGACCCTCCTCCGCGACGCCCGGCCCGACTGGCCGGAACCCTCCACCGGTGCCGAGGCGCGCGCCCGCGCCGCCCTCGGGCTCGGTCCCGCCCCGCGGTCGCCGCGCGGCTGGCTCGCCCGGACCGCCCGCGCCCGCGGCACCCGGCTCCTCATCCCCGCCGCCCTGCTCCTGACCGCCGGTGCCGCCGTCGCCGCGACCCTGATCGGCACCAGCTCCTCCGGAGCCCCTGTCGGCAGCCCCGCGTCCCTCGACTTCGGTCCGCCCGAGACGGTGGGCGGACCGGTGAGCCTCATCGACGGCCTCCCCGCCGTCGCGGTCGATGGCCGGGGCGTGGTGACCGTCGTCTGGGGCCGGGCGGGCCGGATCGTGGTCAGCTCCCGGGCTCCGACGGGCGGCTGGTCCGCACCGGAGCGGGTCTCCGACCCGGCACGACGGGCCGCGTACCCCCGGGTCGGGACCGACCGCGATGGCGACGTGACGGTGGTCTGGCGCGAGCGCATCGCCGCGACCAGGGTGACCCAGCGGTTCACACTGCCCAGCGGCGCGCCGGCCGGATACCTCACCGAGCTCACCGGCCAGCGCTGGGCCGTCGTCGCCCGCAGCAGGCCCGTGGGCGGGGCGTGGTCGCCCCCGCGCCGGCTCTCCGGCGAGACCGCATCCGTGCGGGACATGGAGGCCCCTGGCCTGGTCGTGATGCCGGACGGCCGGGCCGTGGTGACCTGGGACGTCGCGGGATCGGTGTGGTCGCGCGGGCGGCCGCCGGGCGGCGACTGGTCGGCGGCCGAGCGCGTCGGCGGCGACGGCGGCGAGGCGGTCGACCCACAGCTCACAGGCCCGCCCTCCGGTGGCGCCGTACTGACGTGGTCGAACCGCATCGCGACGGGGACCGACCGCCGCTACGCGATACGGGCGGCCGTCCAGGGCACCGACGGGACGTGGGGCGACGCCGCCGTGATCGACGACGCAGCCGTGAACCCGCCGCACGCCGCCCCGGCGCTCGGGCGCGACGGGGACGCGGCGGTCGCGTGGATCTCGGAGAGCATGGACCGCACCGAGACGTCCGCGTCCGTCCGGTCGCCCGGCGGGAGTTGGAGCGCCGCCGCCCTCGTGGACACGACCCCGCGGCTGTTCGGGCTACGGGGCGCGCCGGCGATCGACGGTGACGGCCGCGCGGTCGTCCTCTCCGGGCCCCGCGGAGCGGCGTCCGTGCGCGGGGACGACGGGATGTGGCGGCCCCTTCCGCTGTCCCCGATCGCCGGGCGGGCGTTCGGGCTCGCGGCGTTCGCCGACGCGGCGGGGGGCGTCATCGTCGTCCGGGGGGCGTCAGCGCCCTCCCACCTGGTGGTCGAGCGGGCGACCGGCGCGGGTGGCCCGGTCCGGGTGGCCGCATCCGCCGCTTCGACCGCGCCGGTCGCCGCCGCGGGGCCGGACGGCACGACCGCGCTCGCGTGGGCGCGGAGCGGTCCGTCCTCCGCCGCCGTGGTGGCCGTGGCGGAGCCTCCTCGATGAGCGCCACGTGACGATGCGGACCGCCGTCGTCGCGGGGATCGTGGCCGCGCTCGCGCTCAGCGCCGTCGTGGCGGTCTGGGCGACGCGGGGGGACGACGCCGGCGCCTGGAGCGCACCGCAGGCCACCGGGCAGGGGCCCGATGCGGACGCCGCGGTCGCGGGCGACGGCACGGCCGTCGCGGCGTGGGCCGACGAGGATCGGGGCGCCACGGCGGTCGTCGCCGCCGAACGGCGCCCGGGCGGGGCCTGGAGCACCCCGCGGACGATCCTCCCGGCGCAGCGCTGGACGGTCCGGAACGTCTCGGTCGCGGCGGGCGCGGGCGGCGACGTCGCCGTGGCCTTCCGGCTCATCGGACGCCGCGGGGGACGCGGCATCGTCATGGGCGCATATCGCCCCGCCGGCGGCGGGTGGGAGACCCCGCAGGCGCTCACGCGGGTCGGCGCGGGCTACGGCGACCTGGCCACCACCGTCGGAACTGACGGCGGGGTCGCGGTTGCCACGGCGGCGGTCGGCACCCGGCCGCCCCTGGACGCGGGCGTCCGGGCCCCGGGCGACTCCTGGACGGCCCCCGCCGAGGTCGCGCGGGGCCTCATCGTCGCGCGCCCCGGCGTCGCGGTGGCGCCCGGCGGTCGCGCGTACGTCGCCACCGTGGAGGGGTTCGGCCGGAGCACCCGGCTCGCGGTGTACGTCCGCGGCAGCGGCGGCTGGCGTGCCGCGCCGGCCCCCGCGGGGGCCGCCGACGGCGTCGGCGCGGTGGCGCTCGCCGCCGGCGGCGACGGAACGCCCGTGGTGGCGTGGACCCGGCGCGGCCGCGGGGGCGCCACCACGCTCGCGGCCAGCGCGCTGCGCAGCGGGGCGTGGGGGCCGTCGCAGGTCCTCGACCGGGGGGCCCTGGCGACGACGTTCGGGGACCTGGCGGTGGCGCCGGCGCCCCGGGGCGCCGCG
Organism: Miltoncostaeaceae bacterium; assembly: GCA_036826475.1. Taxonomy (GTDB): domain Bacteria; phylum Actinomycetota; class Thermoleophilia; order Miltoncostaeales; family Miltoncostaeaceae; genus Miltoncostaea. Next base: position 5,078 of record DAISWG010000084.1, read on the forward strand.
ATCGCCTGGGCCCGGTGGCAGCGCGAATGGACCCGCGTCGCCGTGCGCGCCGCGTTCGTCCGCGACGGCCGGGCGGCCGCGCCGGCCGTCGTCGACCTCTTCGACGTCCCGGACCTCCGCGCGGGCGCGCAGGTCTCGACGCCCGGGCCGCCGCCGACGCGCATCAGCGTGTCGCAGTCGGAATCCCCGGTCCTGCTCTGGGACCGTCTGGTCGGCCGCGCGCCCGCCTTCGCGGGTCGCCTCCACGTGAGCCGCACCGCCGCCTCCGGCGGGTGGACGCCGCCCGAGGCGGTCGATGCCGCGCCCATCGACGGCTGGCCCCTGGCCGTCGGCGCGACCCGCGACCGCGTCGTGGCCAGCTGGACGGAGTACGTGTCCCCGGCGACCGGCGGCATCCGCGTCGTCGCCGCGGAGCGCATCGGCTAGCCTTCGGCGGTTGACGCGTCGAGGAAAGGTGCGACCCGAACCATGAGCACGCTGACCCTGCCCGAGGGAGTCCAGATCACGGCCGACGTCTCGCCCGAGATGGCGGAGATCCTCACCCCGGACGCGCTCGCCCTGGTGGCGAAGCTGCACCGCGCCTTCGAGCCGCGGCGCCGGGAGCTCCTGGAGGCCCGGGTAGCGCGTGCCGCTCGCCTGGACGCCGGTGAGCTGCCGGACTTCCTGCCCGAGACGAAGGCGATCCGCGACGACCCGTCGTGGAAGGTCGCGCCCGCACCGGCCGACCTCCAGGACCGCCGCGCCGAGATCACCGGCCCCGTCGACCGGAAGATGATCATCAACGCCCTCAACTCCGGGGCGAAGGTGTTCATGTCCGACTTCGAGGACTCGAACACGCCCACCTGGGAGAACACGATCCAGGGGCAGATCAACCTGCGCGACGCGGTGAACGGGACCATCTCGTTCTCCAGCGGCGGCAAGGAGTACGCGCTGGGCGAGAACCTCGCCACGCTGCTGGTGCGCCCGCGCGGCTGGCACCTGCTCGAGAAGCACGTCCTGGTGGACGGCGACCCCGTCTCGGCCGGCATCTTCGACTTCGCGCTCTACATGTTCCACAACGCGAGGACGCTGCTGGACAAGGGGTCGGGCCCGTACTTCTACCTCCCCAAGATGGAGAGCCACCTCGAGGCCCGGCTCTGGAACGACATCATCGTGATGACGCAGGACGAGATCGGTGTCCCGCAGGGCAGCGTCCGCGCGACCGTCCTCATCGAGACGATCCTGGCCGCGTTCGAGATGGAGGAGATCCTCTACGAGCTGCGCGACCATTCGGCCGGCCTCAACTGCGGCCGCTGGGACTACATCTTCAGCGTCATCAAGAAGTTCCGCAGCCGCCCCGACTTCGTGCTCGCCGACCGGGCGCTCGTCACCATGACGACCCACTTCATGAACAGCTACTCGCTGCTGGCGATCAAGACGTGCCACAAGCGCGGCGCCCACGCGATCGGCGGCATGGCCGCGCAGATCCCGATCAAGAACGACCCGGTCGCCAACGAGGAGGCCCTCGCCAAGGTGCGGGCCGACAAGGAGCGCGAGGCGAGCAACGGCCACGACGGCACCTGGGTGGCGCACCCCGGCCTCGTGCCGATCGCCGTCGAGGCGTTCGACGCCGTCATGCCCGGCCCCAACCAGCTGGACCGCCTGCGCGAGGACGTCGAGATCACGGCGAAGGACCTCTTGACGTTCGTGCCGGAGGGCCCCATCACCGAGGCCGGCCTGCGCACCAACATCAGCGTGGGGGTCCAGTACCTCGGCGCCTGGCTCAACGGCATCGGCTGCGTCCCGATCAACAACCTGATGGAGGACGCCGCCACCGCGGAGATCTCCCGCAGCCAGGTGTGGCAGTGGATCCACTCCGACAAGGGCGTCCTGGACGACGGCCGCGCGGTCGACGCGGAGCTGTTCCGCGCGCTGCTCGCGGAGGAGCTGGACAAGATCCACGCCCAGTACCCCGAGAACCTGCACGAGTACTTCGACCGCGCCGCCCGGCTCTTCGACGACATCTCCACGTCGGACGACTTCGTCGACTTCCTGACCCTCCCCGCCTACGACATGATCGACTAGCGGCTTCTCCGCCTCGTCCCGTTCTCGCACGGGACGGGGCGGCGGCCGCCATGCTGACGCGCGATGCGCCTGATGCTCATGCGCCACGGGATCGCGGAGGACGCCGGGCCCGGCACCGGCTTCCGCGACGAGCCGCGCGCCCTGACCGGCGACGGCCGCCTGCGGATGGAGCAGGCGGCGCGGGGGCTCCGGGCGCTCGGCGTGGAGGCGTCGCTCGTCCTGTGCAGCCCCCTCGTCCGGTGCCGCCAGACGGCGGAGATCGTGGCCGCCGCCCTGGGCCTCGAGCCGGTGGAGGACCCGCGCCTGCGACCGGGCATGGAGCTCGACGACCTGGCGGAGGCCCTGATGCGGCACCCCGCCGCCGACCCGGTGCTGGTGTGCGGCCACAACCCCGACCTTCCCCATGCCGTGGCCGACCTGACCGGCGGCGCGTCCGTCGACTTCCGCAAGGGGACGCTGGCGGTGCTCGACGTCGAGGCCGTCGCCCCCCGCGGCGGCCGCCTCCGCGCCCTCTACCCGCCGTCGGCGCTCCGCGCGATCGGGGGCGGCTGAGCCGGGCTACCCCTCGGCGGCGAAGATGATCCGGCCGCGCCGGACCTCGACGACCACCGCGCCGCGGGTGCCGCCGCCGCCGGCCGTCCAGCGCAGTGCCGCCTTCGCGCCCTGCTGCTGGGGCTCGTCCCACTCCTCGGCCAGCGCCGCGATCTCCAGGTGGCGGGCCGCCGCCGCATCAGCGCCGTGCAGCGTCCCGGCGGGGGCGAGCCACACGGCGTCGTCCGCGTAGGACTGCCGCAGCGTGTCCGCGTCGCCGGTCCGTGCGGCGCCGACCACGGCCAGCAGCACGGGCAGGGCGCCGGCCTCGCGCTCCGCGTCGGTGGGGTGGCCGCCGGCCATTGTGCTCCCGGTGCCCGGCGGGCGGGCCCGGTGCTACATCCCCTGCGCCTGCAGCGGCTCGATGGAGCGCGCGAACAGGGGCAGGAGCTCCGGCGAGAGCACGCTCGGGGCCGTGTCGACGAGCTCGGTCACGATCGCGACCCGCTCCTCCTCGGCCTTCTCGCGGACGGCCTCCCAGCCCTTCTGCTCGCCCTCGCGGTCGACGGCCAGGTCGGCCATCGTCATCGCCACCTTCTCCGCCACCCGGGGGCGGGACAGCATGTCGTGGGCGTCCACCAGCAGGATGAGCCGGATCCACCCCTGCGATCCGTGCTCGGCGGCGTGGCGCGACCACTCCGGCGAGACGTGCGGCGTCAGGCGCGCGGTCAGCGCGCCCCAGTTCTCCTCGAGCTCGCTCACACGCGCGAGAGGAGGTCGGCCTTCTTCGCCTCGAACTCCTCCTCCGAGATCAGCCCCTCGTCGCGCAGGCGGCCGATCTCGCGGATGAGCTCTGCGGGGGTGGCGTCGGCGGGGGTGCGGCGCCGCATCGTGACGCGCGGGTCGCCCACCAGGCGCGAGAGGTCCTCGCCCGCCTGGCGCGCCAGCTTCGCGCACTGGTCGATGACGCGCTGCAATTCCTGGCCCACGTCACGCGCCGCCTGGCGCATCTGCTCCTGGGGATCGCTGCTCACGGGACAAGACTACCGCGCGCGGCGGTTGACGGCCGACGCGCCGGGGGTGGTACCGTCCGAGATGATGAACCCGGTAACGATCGACGCGGACTCCCGCGCCGACCTCGCCCAGCGGGCGACCGCGGCGCTCGAGCAGCTCGCGTGCCGGGCCGGGCGCGAACTGGACCGCCATGCCGGCGGATACGGACTGTCCGACGCGAAGCTCGAGGTGCTCGGGGTGCTCTGCTGCCAGGACGAGCGGCAGGCGTGCCTGCACGCCCTGGGCGACGAGCTGGGCGTGACCCGGCCGAACGTGACCAAGCTGGTCGACGGCCTGGAGCGCGGAGGCCTGGTGGAGCGCGTGCCCCACCCGCGCGACGGCCGCATGGTCCAGGCGCGCCTCACCACGCAGGGCGAGGAGATGGCCGCCGAGGCCCTCCCCGGCCGCGAGGACCTGATGCGCAGGATGTGGGACGCGCTCGACGACGCGGAGCTGGCCCAGCTGGTCGGCCTGCTGGACGCGGCGGCGCGGCGCCGCGCGACGATCCCCTCCGCCTGAGTCGCCCTCTGAGTCGGGCGTACGTCTCGCGCGGTCGCGCGTGCGGGGACGGTCACCGCGGTGGCGCCGGTGGCGTTCCTCAACCCCTCGGCCCCCGTGTTTCCGTCGTCCTCCTGGCCCATGCCGCGGGACGGCCATCGGCCACATGACATCCGGGCGTGGGTGGCCCTTCCTCCACTCCTGCGCCCCGGTGCCCGTGGTTCTGGCGCTCGCCTTCGGATGGTCCGACCGGCGGCCGCCGCCGCGGCTCGTGCCGATCCGGCGGGCCCACCTCACCGTTCGCTCGGCTTGCGCCTTCGTGGGCGGCGTCGTCATTCGTCGCGGGCCGGATGCTCGCGGAGCGACCCGTCGCCCCGATCCCCGGCGTGGACATCCCAGACGGGCCCGGGCGACACTGAGACCAACCTGCAGCTCGGGTGCTCGGCACGACGATGGGCGTGCTGGCCAGCGCCGCCATCCTGCGGCGCGAGCGGTGCCGCGGCGGCCGGCGTGGTGACGACGGCCGCCGCGGCGATCCCTCCTACCGGGAGCCGATCTCCACGTAGTCGCGCTCGTCCGCGCCGACATACACCTGGCGGGGGCGGGAGATCTTCTGCTCCTTGTCGCCGATCATCTCCCGCCACTGGGCGACCCAGCCCGGGGTGCGCCCGATGGCGAAGAGGACCGTGAACATGTCGGCGGGCATGCCGAGCGCCTCGTAGATGAGGCCCGAGTAGAAGTCGACGTTCGGGTACAGCTTGCGCTTGACGAAGTACTCGTCCTCGAGGGCGATCTTCTCGAGCTCCACGGCAATCTCGAGGAGGGGGTTGACCCCGGTGACCTCGAAGACGTCGTCGCAGGCCTTCTTGATGATCGTGGCCCGCGGGTCGAAGTTCTTGTACACCCGGTGGCCGAAGCCCATCAGGCGCTCCTTGCCCTCCTTCACGCCCTCCATGAAGGCCGGGATGTTGTCCGTCGTCTTGATGCGGCGGAGCATCTGGAGCACGGCCTCGTTGGCGCCGCCGTGGAGCGGGCCGTAGAGGGCGGCGATCCCGGCGGTCACGGCCGAGTACGGGTCGACCTGGGAGGAGCCGACGCTGCGCACCGCGCTGGTGGAGCAGTTCTGCTCGTGGTCGGCGTG
>DAISWG010000085.1:0-4139 GCA_036826475.1 Miltoncostaeaceae bacterium
CGATCCACTCCATCACGAGGTCCTTGAGGGCCACCTCCAGGTCCTCGACGAGCTGCGGCCGGTAGACCACGCCGCCGATGATCGCGCCGAGCTGGCGCGCCTCCTCGTCATTGAGGGTCAGCACGTGGGGCTCCTCGTCCTCGTCGCCCCAGTGGTAGATCTCGCGCATCCCGTCGAGGTGCACCACGGACGAGACCTTCTCGCCCCGCGAGGTCCGCAACGTGAACTTCGTGCCCACACCGGGAAGCCGGGTCTCGCGGACCTCGAGCATCACCCCTCCATCATCTCCGGGCGGCGCGCGAAGGGAAGGCGATGCGCCCGATACGCCGCGACTCCCTCATCAATACCACCCCGGCGACCGCGGTCGCCAGGACGAAGAGCCCCGCGAACGGCTCCACGAGCTCGCGGAAGTCGGCGTCCAGGGCCACGCCACCGGCCGCCAGGCCGGCGAGGATGATCGTGAACTCGCCGCGCGCGACCAGCGCCGCCGCCACGTTGGTGCTCTGGCGGCGCGTGAACCCGGTGAGGCGTCCCGCGAGGAACCCGCCGACGAGCTTGCCGCCGATGGCGATCGGCACCGCCACCAGCAGCCACACCGCGACGTCGCCGGTGTAGCCCAGGTCGATCTCCAGGCCGAATGCGAAGAAGAAGATCGCCGCGGCGAAGTCGCGCAGGCCCAGCAGTTGCTGCTCGATCTGGTCGCGGATCTCGGAGCCCGACAGCAGGATGCCGGCCAGGAGGGCCCCCACCGCCTCGGAGAGCCCCGCGGCCTCACCCAGGGCGCCGCCGCCGATCGCCAGGGCCAGGGCCAGGAGCAGCAACTGCTCGCGGTCGAGCCGCGGGGCGATGCGGTCGATCGCGTGGTGCGCCCACCGCCCGATCAGCAGCGACACCACCACGAACCCCAGGGCGATCAGGGCCGTCCCCGCGATCTGGAGGCCGCCCACCGACTCCCCGCCCGCCAGCGCCGCGGCGACCCCCAGGAACAGCGCGATGGCGATGTCCTCGAACACCAGGACGCCCAGGACCAGGTCGGTCTCGTCGTCGGCCAGGCGGCGCAGGTCGAAGAGCCCCCGGGAGATGATCCCGCTGCTCGAGATGTAGATGAGGCCCGCGAGCAGCACCGCCTCCGGGCCGGGCCCGAGCAGCGCGATGCCGATCACCAGGCCGAGCGCCCCGTTCACCACCAGGTCGATCAGGCCCCCGACGACGACCATGTTGCGCGCCGCCAGGATGCGATCGAGCGAGAACTCGAGGCCGAGGAAGAACAGCAGCAGCACGATCCCGAGGCGCGCGAGCAGGTCGATGCCCTCGGAGGGCTCGATGATCGTGGGGAACCCTGCGGAGGGCCCCAGCAGGATGCCCCCCACGATGAAGATCGGGATCGCCGAGAGCCCGAGACGCCCGGCCAGGACGCTCGCGACCACCAACGTCACCAGGACGACGGCCAGATCGCTGAGCTCGAGCAGGGGCGCCCTCGGGGGGGTCGCGGTGGGTGCGGCGGGCGGAGCCTAGCGGGACGGGCGGAGGGCGCTCCCGACGATCTCGGAGACGTGACCGACGCCCTCGCGGTCCATCCGGGCCATGAGGCCGCCGGCGATCGCCCGCGCCGTGCCGGGCCCCCCGTAGACCAGGCCGGTGTACACCTGCACGAGCGACGCGCCGTGGACGAGCTTGTCCCAGGCGTCGTCGGCGGTGAACACCCCGCCCACGCCGATCACCACCAGCGCCCCCTCGGCGCGGCGGGCGACGCGCTCCACCAGGGCGGTGGCGCGGTCGCGCAGCGGCGCGCCCGACAGGCCGCCGGACTGGCTCGTGAGGGCCTCCGGCGAGGCGAGCCCCTCGCGCGACAGCGTGGTGTTGCCCACGATCATCCCCGCCAGACCGCGCTCGAGGGCGAGATCGACGACGGCGTCGACCTGCTCGCCGTCCAGGTCGGGGGCGATCTTCACCAGCACCGGCCGCGCCGCGCCGGCGCGGCCCTCGACCTTGCGCCGCTGGACCTCGTCGATGGCGTCCAGGATCTCCCCGAGCGGCCCCGTCGCCTGGAGGTCGCGGAGCCCCGGCGTGTTGGGTGAGCTGACGTTGACGGTGACGTAGTCCGCGAACCCGTGGAGCAGGTCGAGGGAGCGGGCGTAGTCGGCGGGGGCGTCCTCGGCGCGTGTGATCTTCGACTTGCCGAGGTTCACGCCGAGCGGCGCCCGCCCCAGCAGGCCCTGCCCCCGCCAGCGTCCGAGGGCGTGCGCGGCGGCCTCGGCGCCGTCATTGTTGAAGCCCAGGCGGTTGATCAGCGCGCGGTCGGCGGGCAGCCGCACGATCCGCGGGCGCGGGTTGCCCGGTTGCGCGTGGGCCGTGATGGTGCCGACCTCCGAGAAGCCGAAGCCGAGCGCCGGCCACGCCGGCACCGCGCGCGCACGCTTGTCGAAGCCCGCCGCCAGGCCCACCGGATTGGGGAAGCGCACGCCGAGCAGCTCCTGCGACAGGCGGCCGCCGCCGTCGGGCGGGCCGGCCAGGCGGCCCGTCACGGGGCTGGTGATCGCCAGCGATCCCATCGCCATCTCGTGGACCCATTCGGCGTCCACATGGAACAGCAGCGGGCGGAGCGTCGCCTGGTAGAGGCGGACGGCGGCGTCGGAGGGGCTCAGCACGGCGGTTCGGAGCCTCGCACACGGTGGGCGCGGGGTGTGCGGATCGAAACTGGACTTGCCGATCCGTTTTGCATAGGCTGCAAACCGGACCGCAACGTCCGCTTCCTTCGTCCGACATCACCCGTTGGGAGTTTCACCAGTGTCAACCGCCCCCTCACCGAGCGCGACCGAGCACGACCGCCGCTGGCTGGTCCTCGTGCTGGTGTGCATCGCGCAGTTCATGGTCGTGCTGGACGCGACCGTCGTGAACGTCGCCCTCCCCTCCATCCAGGCCGACCTCGACTTCTCCACCAGCTCACTCCAGTGGGTCGTGAACGCCTACACGCTGGCGTTCGGCGGCTTCCTGCTGCTGGGCGGACGCGCCGCCGACTTCATCGGCCGGCGGCGGCTGTTCGTCGCGGGTGTCGTGGTCTTCACCGTCGCCTCGCTGCTGAACGGACTGGCGACCTCGTCCGAGTGGCTCATCGCGACCCGCGCCCTCCAGGGCCTGGGCGCCGCGATGGTCTCCCCCGCCGCCCTCTCGATCATCACCACCACCTTCAAGGAGGGCGCCGAGCGCGCGAAGGCGCTCGCGGTCTGGGCGGCGATCGCCGTGGGCGGCGGCGCCGTCGGCCTGCTGCTCGGCGGCATCCTGACCGAGTACCTGTCGTGGGAGTGGGCGTTCTACGTCAACATCCCGATCGGCATCGCCTCGGTGCTGCTGTCGCTGCGATACGTCCCGGAGTCCCGCGTGCCGAGCGTGGGCGGGGTGGACGTCGGCGGCGCCGTCAGCGTGACGGCCGGCCTGACGCTCCTGGTCTTCACGATCGTCCGCACCCAGGAGAACGGGTGGCTCTCGGCCGAGACCATCGGCCTGGCGCTCGCGTCGGTGGCGCTGCTGGCCGCGTTCGTGATGATCGAGCGGCGCTCGAAGGCGCCGCTGGTGCGCCTCGGGATCTTCCGGATCCGCTCGCTGACGGGCGCGAACCTGTCGATGCTCGCGGTGGCGGGCGGGATGTTCTCCGTCTTCTACTTCGCGTCGATCTACCTGCAGCAGACGCTCGGCTTCACCCCCGTCCAGACGGGCTTGGCGTTCCTGCCGCTGACCGCCGGGATCATCCTGTTCTCCGGCATCGCCCAGCAGCTCATCGGGCGGGTCGGCGTGCGGGAGATCGGCATGACCGGGATGGGCGTCGCGGCCATCGGCCTGCTGCTCCTGTCGCGGGCGCCGGTCGACGGCACGTACCTGGCCGACGTCCTGCCGGGCATCCTGGTGATGTCCGCCGGCCTCGGGCTCACCTTCGTCCCGCTGACGCTGATCGCCACGACCGGCGTGGGCAACGAGGACGCGGGCCTGGCGTCGGGCATCTTCAACTCGTCGCAGCAGATCGGTGGCGCCCTGGGGCTCGCGATCCTCTCGACGGTGGCGGCGTCGCAGACGACGGATGCGCTGGACGCGGCGGGGGCGGACCCCTCGCCGGCCCCGCAGGCCCCCCCCCTGGTGGGCGGCTT
>DAISWG010000085.1:4149-10223 GCA_036826475.1 Miltoncostaeaceae bacterium
GGGGCTCGCGAGCCTCTGGCCGGGGGCGGCGTCGAGGACGACGGAGCGGCTGCACGCGGCGGGGCGAACCCCTCGCAGGCCCAGCAGGCCTCCGCCCTGGTGGACGGCTTCCAGGCGGCGTTCGCGATCGGCGCGGGGCTCATGCTGGTGGGGGTGATCCTCGCCGCGCTGCTGATCCGCCGCCGCGACGTCGCGATGGTGCAGGCCTCCGAGTCGGTGCACGCCGGGGTCTAGGCTCACACCGATGCCCGAGCCGCTCCGCTCCGACGCGCGCCGAAACCGGGAGAAGATCCTGGCGGCCGCGTCGGAGCTGTTCGCCCTGGAGGGGCCCGACCTCTGCGTCGACGACATCGCTCGTCGCGCGGGGGTCGGGCACGCCACCGTGTTCCGCCGGTTCCCCACGAAGGACGACCTCGTCCTGGCGATGTTCGAGGAGCGGCTGGACGAGATCGCGGCGCTCGCCGAGGCGGCGGCCGTGCGCGACGACCCGTGGGCCGGCCTCGTGGAGCTGATGACGGAGATCGGCGAGCGCCATGCCCGCGACCGCGGGCTGATGGAGGCGCTCGGCACCCAGGTGTTCGGCTCGCCCAGGCTGGCGGAGCACCGCCTCCGGATCGTCGAGCCGATCGGCAGGCTCCTCCGCCGGGCGCAGGAGGCGGGCGCCGTCCGCGCCGACCTGGAGCCGTCGGACGTGATGTTCCTGATCTCCGCGGTGGCGAAGTCCTCCCCGTGCCATTTCGAGATCCCCGACCTGTGGAGGCGCTACCTCGGGGTGATCCTGGACGGGATGCGCCCCGAGCCGGCATCCCCGCTGGCGCCCCCCGCGCCGACGATGGCCGAGGTGGAGCGGGCCCTCGGCGCGGTCAGCGCCCGCGCCGGCGCCGCCCAGCGCCAGTAGCTCAGGCGGGCATCGGCCCCGCCCGTGCAAGCCACCGGGATTCCCCGAACCAGCGGTACATGGTGGTCCTGGAAGGCGGGCGGGCCTCACCCCGGCCGACACGGGCACGCAGCCGGTCGATGACCACCCGAAGCGGGGCGCCCCGGGCCCACAACCCCTCCGCCTCCCGGCGAAGCCCCGGCCACGCATAGGAACCCGGCCGCGACCGCGGCGCAGGCCCCCGCGCCCCCCGCAGAAGCCGCTGGCGGTGGACCTGGAGCGCCCGCCGCCTGCGGGCCGTCAGGCAGCCGGCGGCCTCCCAGACACACCTCAGGGAGTAGGCGAAATCCCGGCCCGCCCGGGACCGCTGGAACACCTCCGACCGATGAGCAGCGCACAACCACACCTGGACCCCACCGGGAAGGAGGAGCTGGCGACGCTCACCCTCCCCCGGTCCCATGCAGATCGCACACGGTGGACGCGACCCCAGCGCCGCACCCTTGTAGAAGCTCTTCGGCATCACCGACATCCTCACCCCGCCACCACTGTCGGGACAGCACCCGACCGCGACGACACCGCACCGAGGGCGTGCCGCCCTGTGTCACAACCGGGACTTCGGGAAAGCCCCAAGTGGGACGGACGGACGCGAAACCGACCACGACCCCAGGGTGTTCCCGGCGGACTTCCAGGGCGGATCCCGCCGGCCGCACGGTCGGCCCGGAGGACGCCGACGCCGAAACCGGGACTACCGATGAGTCCCAAGTGGGACACGAGGGAATTGTCTGGACCGCTGACGGTCCGGTGCCGGCCGACGGAGATCCGATGGGCTGATCGACCCGACCCACGGGCCGTGGCGACTGCCGCTTAGCCGCGCCGACGCCTGCGGGCGCAATCGAGACCACCCGGTCTCGATCGAGCCACGGGAACGTCACGTCGGATGACGGACCGGTAGTCCCGTTCCATTCATTGAAGGGGTGGACCGAGGCTGAACAGGACCGACGGCGTCCGCTGCGCGGTCCCACTTGCCAACCCCGGGCGGGGGGCCCGGAGCGGGCTACGCCGCCGGCTCGATCTCGATGTCGAGGCGGACGGCGTCTCCGGCGGGGATGTCGACGGACCGCTCCGCCTTCGCGCCGCCGGCCGTCAGGACGACCACGTTCCACGGGCCGGGGGACAGGTGGAACAGGTAGGCGCCGTCGGCACGGGTGCGCCACTCGCCGGTGAACTCGCCGTCGGTGTCGCGCAGTTGCACGTAGGCGCGCGCGAGGGGCTCCCCGCCCCGCGTGACCGTCCCCTCCAGGGTGGTCCGCGCGTACGCCGTCGTCACGCGTCAGGTCCGGGCGGTCGCAACGACATCGGCCGGCGGACGATACGGGATCACCTCGGTGAACAGGCGCCGCCCGACCAGCAGGACGAACGCGGCGAGGCAGATCGCGACGAGGGAGAAGATGCCGAGCGCGCCGGTCAGGCCGATCGCGTCCGCCAGGAAGCCGAGGGCCACGGTCGGGATGGTCCCCGCGTACGCGCACATGTAGAGCAGCGACATCAGCTTGCCGCGCTCCTCCAGCGGCACGATCGTCCCGCAGATCACCGTGCCGCCGTAGAGGATGAAGCCGTTCATGACCCCCGTCGCGGCGGCGGCGACGATCACCAGCGCCACCGCGTCCAGCTCCGACGAGAGCACGATCAGCAGCGACAGCAGCGACGTCGACGCGGCGCCGATCATCACGGCGCGGCGCGGGTCCAGGCCGCGGGCGATGAACGGCGCGAGCCCCCCGAGCGACAGCACCAGGAAGCCGATCGCCCCCACCACCGCCAGGTTGTCCACATGGAGGGTGTCGACCACGAAGATCGGCACCACCGACAGCTCGGTGCCCTCCACGAAGCTCATCAGGAACGTCGCGGGCGCCACGTAGGTCAGGAACCCGAGCGCCTGCCCCTTCGGCACGCCGATCCGGATCCGGAACGGCGGGTTCGTGCCGCGGGCCCTCCGGATGAGGGTCTCCGACGCCGTGGCGACGGCGATCATCCCGATGATCATCACGACGATGTGGATCTCGAAGATCAGGTGCCGCGGGTTGGGGGCGTACTCGGCGGTGATGCCGGCGATGCCGGGACCCAGGCCGAACCCCACCCGGAACGCCACGCCCGCGAGGGCGGCGGCGAGGGCCTTGCTGTCGGCCCGGGCGTGGTCGACCACGAACGCGGCGCCGACGCCCAGGAACCCGCCGATCGCGAGGCCCTGCAGGAAGCGCCCGGCGAACAGCAGCGGCACGCTCTCGGCGAGCGCGAAGACCAGCGACGCGAGCGTCATCGTGGCCATCGCCGGCAGCAGGAGCTTCTTGCGGCCCAGCCGGTCGGCGAGGTTCCCCGCGATGAGCATCGTGGGGCACACGGTGACCGTGTAGGTCACGAACAGCAGCGTCGCCGTGCCGGTGGAGAGCCCGAAGTCGCGCTGGTACAGCGGGAGCAGCGGCGTCAGCGTGCTCGTGCCCATCGTCAGCACGAGCATCCCGATCATGGCCTTCCAGGAGCCCGGGGTCACCCGGGCCACGATACGGTGTAAGCCGTGGACGTCGCCTCCGACCATGTGAACGCGCTCGCAGCCCTCGCGGTGGAGGTCGGCGCGAACGTCCAGGACGGCCAGGTGGTGAGCGTCGGCTGCCGGCCCGGCCAGGAGGAGCTCACCCGGGCGATCGCCCGGGCGGCCTACCGGCGCGGCGCGATGTACGTGGACGTCTCGTGGTTCGACCCGCACGTCAAGCACGCGCGGGTGGCGCACGCGGCGGAGGACACCCTCGGGTGGGTGCCGCCCTGGCTGGGGCAGCGGATCACCGGGATCGGGGAGATGGCCGGCGCCACCATCGCCCTGTCCGGCCCGACGGCACCCGGGCTGTTCGACGACCTCGACCCGGAGCGGGCGGCCAAGGACCGACTGCCGTCGGTGCGCGAGGCGATCCCGGTGATCATGGGCGCGCTGGTCAACTGGACGGTGGTCCCGTGCCCCAACCCCGCCTGGGCCGCCCTGGTGCACCCCGACCTGGAGCCGGACGCAGCGTATGCGCGGCTGTGGGACGAGATCGCCCACATCTGCCGCCTCGACGAGCCGGACCCCGCGGCCGCGTGGCGGGCCCGCGGCGCCGAGCTGGCCGCCACCGCCGAGCGCCTCGACGCCCGCCGCATCGACGCCCTCCACTTCGTGGGCCCCGGCACCGACCTGCGGGTGGGCCTGCTGCCCCAGTCACGCTGGGTCGGCGGCGGCGACCATCGCAACGACGGGCTCCCCCACCTCCCCAACATCCCCACGGAGGAGGTGTTCACCACCCCCGACCCGACGCGGACCGAGGGGTATGTCGCCTCCACGCGGCCGCTCGAGGTGGGCGGCTCGATCATCCGCGGCCTGCGGGTGCGCTTCGAGGGCGGCCGCGCCGTCTCGATCGAGGCCGACTCGGGTGCCGAGGTGCTCCGCGGCCGGGCGGCGGTCGACGACGGCGCGGCTCGCCTGGGCGAGGTGGCGCTGGTGGACGGCAGCGGCCGCATCGGCCCCCTCGGCGTCACGTTCTTCGACACGCTGCTGGACGAGAACGCCGCGAGCCACATCGCCATCGGCGCCGGCTACCCGAAGGGCACCGACGGGACCGTCCCGGACGGCGTGGTCAACGACTCGGAGATCCACATCGACTTCATGATCGGCGGGCCGGAGGTCACCGTCCACGCGGTCGACGCCGCGGGCGTGGAGACCCCCCTGCTGGTGGGAGGCGACTGGGCGGCCTGAGCCCGGTCACCGCGCGCGTGCGTCAGCCGGAGGAGGCGTCGCCGTCGCGCAGCAGCCGCTCGGTCGCGACGCCGGCGAGGGGGTGCTCGGCGGCCCGCAGCGCCTCGGCGAAGAGCACCCGGTCGATCTTGCCCTGGAAGATCGGCACGTCCAGGTCGTGGGCCGCGCTGACCACCTCGCCGCGCCCCACCTCCAGCATGCCGGCGATCTCCTCCGGTGTCAGGTGAACGGCCATGGCGTCCTCTCGTCGCTTCCCGGGCCGTGGACAATGTCATGGAGCCGGCCGGCCCACGACCCGGGACGCCGCCCGGTGCCCCCATCGGGCGGCGTCACCCGCCGAGCTCGGAGGTGTACTCGTGGTCGGCCTCGCCGTAGACCCCCCGGTCCGGCTCGGCCTCGACGCCCGGCGCGTCGCGGAGCACCCGGCGGGTCGCGTCCAGCGGCGCGTTCTCCGCGTGCTCGACGAGCTCCTGCTCGGACAGCTCGAACCCCTCCGCGACCCCGCCTCCCGCCTGCACCACGGGGATCATCTCGGGCGGGACGAACTCGTCCATGTCGGCGTCCCGGACCAGCCCCTCGACGATCCGGTCGAGATCGTCCTCGCCGTCACGGTGCCGTCGCGTACCCATGCCCGCCTCCTTGTCCGCCCCGACCCTCGCACGCGGGGGCGGCCGCCGAGACGGGGTGCACGCCGATCGCCGCCGCGGGTTGTCCGAAGGACGCCGGCCCACGGCGGCGTCACCGCTGGCCGCCGGATGGCGCCGTCTGAGACATCGGCATGGCGCCGCCCTGGGGCCGGCTGATCCCCGCGCGGCCCGGGGCGACCGCGATCACGGCGCCGAGCGCGAGCAGGCACACCGCGACCGGCACGGTCAGGCGCTCGCCCGAGGGCAGGACCTTCTCGGCGAAGATCACGGCGGCGACCACCGCCATCCACCACAGGCTCATGACGCCGACGGCGAACAGCACGAGCATCAGGCCGGCGCAGCACCCCACGCACCACGCGCCGTGCTCGATGCCCATGGCCACGGCGCCGGCGCGGCCGGCGCGCCAGCGATGCATCACGAAGTGGAGGGGCGTGCGGCAGTGGCGCAGGCAGGCGCGCTTCAACGGGGTGAGCTGGTAGAGGCCCGCCGCGGCGGCCGCCCCCCCCCCCACCGCCCGCCCGCCCCCGCCCCGGCCCGCGTCTCGTTGAACGGTATGAACCCGGACGCCCCGAGCGCCTCGATGTCGATAGGAGCATCGCCCCCGACCGCGGCCGTCGACCACGACGCCTCCAGGAACTCGCGGCCCGTCTTGATCAGATCGGCCGCGCGGGTGCGCACCTTCTCCGGATCGCACACCAGCAGCGGGGCCCCCTCAGGCAGATGGTCGGGCAGCGTGGCGAAGTCGCTGGGACGCCACAGCGGAAGCAGCGCCTCC
>DAISWG010000086.1:0-9234 GCA_036826475.1 Miltoncostaeaceae bacterium
AGGTCGACAAGATCGCGCGCAAGGCGGACAACCCGTCGATCACGCGCGACGTGTCCGGCGAGGGCGTGCAGCAGGCGCTGCTGAAGATCCTGGAGGGCACGGTGGCGTCGGTGCCGCCGCAGGGCGGGCGCAAGCACCCGCACCAGGAGTTCCTGACCATCGACACCACCAACGTGCTGTTCATCTGCGGCGGCGCGTTCGCGAACCTCGAGAAGATCATCGAGCGCCGCATCGGCCACAAGGGCGTGGGCTTCGCCGCCGACGTGAAGGCCCGCCACGAGCACGACCCCCACGAGGTGTTCAGCAGGGTCCTCCCCGAGGACCTCATGAACTACGGCCTCATCCCGGAGTTCATCGGCCGCCTGCCGGTCATCTCGGCGGTGCACCAGCTGAAGCGCGACGATCTGGTGCAGATCCTGACCGAGCCGAAGAACGCGCTCGTCCGCCAGTACCGGCGCTTCTTCAGCTTCGACGACGTCGAGCTGGTGTTCGCCGACGACTCGCTGAACGCCATCGCCGACAAGGCGCTGGAGCGCGAGACGGGCGCCCGCGGCCTGCGCTCCATCATGGAGGCGGCGCTCCTCAACGTCATGTTCGAGCTCCCGTCCCGCGACGACGTGCGCAAGTGCGTGGTCACCCGCGAGACGATCGAGAAGGGCCTCCCGCCGACCCTCGTGACGGAGGCCCCCGGGCGCGCCGCCGAGGCGGGCGGGGAGTCCGCGTAGCCCCGCACCCCGGTCCGATGTCCAGTAGCGCCCCGAGTCGCTTCGTGCCGTCGCAGGACGAGCCCAAGTGGGTGGAGCGGTGGGCCGACGCCGGCGTCGGGCGCGCCGACCCGGGCAGCGACCGCCCGGCGTTCTCCATCGCCATCCCGCCCCCGAACGTCACGGGGGCGCTCCACATGGGGCACGCCCTCAACAACACGATCCAGGACGTCCTGTGCCGCACGCGGCGCATGGCGGGCGACGAGGTCGAGTGGATCTGCGGCACCGACCACGCCGGCATCGCCACCCAGGCGGTGGTGGAGAAGGCCCTCGCGGCCGAGGGGATCTATCGCCGGGAGCTGGGCCGCGAGGAGTTCGTGCGCCGTGTCTGGGAGTGGAAGGAGGAGTACGGCGGCCAGATCATCGGCCAGCTGAAGCGCCTCGGCTGCACCCTCGACTACGGCCGCGAGCGGTTCACGATGGACGACGCCTACGCGACCGCCGTGCTCCACGTGTTCGTCGCCCTCCACGAGAAGGGCTACATCTACCGCGACCGCTACATGGTCAACTGGGATCCCGGCCTCGGCTCGGCCATCTCCGACCTGGAGGTGGAGGAGCGCGAGGTCACCGACACCCTGGTGTCGATCGCCTATCCGCTCAGCGACGGGTCCGGCGAGATCGTGGTCGCGACCGTCCGGCCGGAGACGATGCTGGGCGACACCGCCGTGGCGGTGAACCCCGACGACGAGCGCTACCGGGACCTCATCGGCAGGACGGTGACGCTGCCGCTGCTCGGGCGCGAGCTCCCGATCGTGGCCGATGAGCACGTCCAGCCCGAGTTCGGCACCGGCGCCCTGAAGGTCACGCCCGCCCACGACCCCAACGACTTCGCCATCGCCCAGCGCCACGGGCTGGAGGCGATCAACGTCATCGGCGAGGACGGCCGCATGACGGACGGCGCCGGCCCCTTCTACGCGGGTCTGACCCCCGCCGAATGCCAGGAGCGCGTGCTGGAGGACCTGCGCGCGATCGGCCTGGTGCGCAAGGAGGAGCCCTACACCCACACCGTGCCGTTCTCGCACCGCTCCGGGGCGCGGGTGGAGCCGATCATCTCGCTCCAGTGGTTCTGCGACATGAGCCGCCTCGCCGAGCCGGCGATCGCCGCCGTCGAGCGCGGGCGCGTGCGCTTCACCCCGCCCAAGTGGGGCGAGGTCTACCTCAACTGGATGCGCGAGATCCGGCCGTGGTGCATCAGCCGCCAGCTGTGGTGGGGCCACCAGATCCCGGTCTGGTACCGGGGCGACGAGATCCACGTGGGCCTGACGGCGCCCGCGGGCGACGGGTGGGAGCGCGACGAGGACGTGCTCGACACGTGGTTCAGCTCGGCCCTGTGGCCGTTCGCCACCCTGGGGTGGCCGGAGCGCACCCCGGAGCTCGAGAAGTTCTATCCCACGCAGGTCCTCTCGACCGCGCGGGACATCATCTTCCTGTGGGTCGCCCGCATGGTGATGATGGGCGACGAGTTCCTGGACGAGGACCCGTTCACCGAGGTCTACATCCACTCGGTCATCCAGGCGCCCGACGGGCGGCGCATGAGCAAGTCGCTCGGCACGGGTATCGACCCCTTGGAGGTGGTGGAGGAGCACGGCGCCGACGCCCTGCGCTTCGGGCTGCTGATGATGTCGAGCACCCAGGACGTGCGCTTCTCGGCGGACCGCATCGACCAGGGGCGCCAGCTCGTCACCAAGCTCTGGAACGCCACCCGTCTGGTCGTCGAGCGCGGCGGCCGCGCCGGCCTGGCCGCGCCGGAGCCGCGCTCGCTCGCCGACCGCTGGATCGCGTCGCGCGTCGCCCGGGCGGTGGGGGAGGCCGCAGACCTGACGGCCCGCTTCGAGATGTCCCAGCTCGCGAAGCTCATCTACGAGCTGGTCTTCGACGACTACTGCGACTGGTACCTGGAGCTGCTGAAGGCCGGCGAGGCGACCCCCGACGTCGCCGGCTTCGCGCTGGAGCAGATCCTGGCCCTGGTCCACCCGCTCATGCCGTTCGTGACCGAGGAGTGCTGGGCCCGGATGCCGGGCGCCGAGGGCCTCATGGCCGTCCACGCCCCGCCCGTCGCGCCCGGCGCCGCCGACGACGCGGCGGAGGCCGAGATCGCCGCCGTCCAGGAGGTCGTCACGGCCCTGCGCGGCTACCGCTCCCGCCGGAACCTGCCGCCCCGCACCACGCTGGCGATGGACCCGCCCCCGGCGCCCGCCGTCGCGGCCCTCGACCCGGTCGAGGCGGCCGACGACGCGGCCCGGCCCACGCTCGTGGCGACGCTGCTGCCCGGCGGGCGCTCCATCAGCGTCGGGCCGCTCGCGGAGGCGGTCGACCCGGAGGTCGAGCGCTCCCGCCTGCGGGACGAGCTCGCGAAGGCCGACAGCGAGCGCGACCGGGCCGAGCGCAAGCTGGCCGACGCGCGCTTCGTCGAGCGCGCCCCCGCGCACCTCGTCGAGGCCGAGCGCGAGAAGGCGGCCCGCTACGCCGCCGAGCGCGAGGCCCTGGCCGCCCGCATCGCCGCCCTGGAGTGACCCCGGAACCGCCGCGTCTCGCGGCGCGGATGCGCGCGATCACTCGCGTCAGGCGCGATTCGGCGCGACGCGAGGGGCGACCCTTCTCGTGCGACGCCGAATCACGCCTGCCGCGGCGCTCGCACGCCCCGCATCCACGATCCCCGTCGGCTCCAGGGTGACCCCCGCCGAGACCCGCGCCTGGATCGCGGGGCTGGAGATCCTGGGCATGCGCTTCGGCCTGGAGCGCATCCGCGCCCTCCTCGCCGCCCTAGGCGACCCGCAGCGGGCGGCCCCGGCCGTCCACGTGGTGGGGACCAACGGCAAGAGCTCGACCACGCGCCTCGCCGCCGCGGCGCTGGCGGGGACGGGCCGGCGGGTGGGGACGTACCTCTCCCCGCACATCCTCGACTGGACCGAGCGCGTCCAACTGGACGGGGTGCAGCTGGACGACGCGTCGTTCGCGGCCGCCGCCGGCGACGTCCGCGACGCCGCCGGGGCGCTCCCCCTGGAGGAGGGCGACACCGTCACCCAGTTCGAGGCGCTCACCGCGATCGCGTTCCGGGCGTTCCAGGTGGCCGGGGTCGATGCCGTCGCGGTGGAGGCGGGCCTCGGCGGCCGTTGGGACGCGACGAACGTGCTCCCCGACGGCGCCGCCGTGATCCTGACCAACGTGACGCTGGAGCACACCGAGTTCCTGGGCGACACCGAGGCGGCGATCGCCGCCGAGAAGCTGGCGGTGGCCGCCGACGGCACGGACCGCCTGGTGGTGGGCCCGCTCACGCCCGCGGCCCGGCTGGCGGTCGACGGCGAATGCATGCGCAGGCGGCTTCGCCCCCTGCGCTACGGCGTCGATGTGACTGCGCGCGACACCCCCCGGGGGGTCGAGGTCACCACGCCGAACACCGTCTACGCGCGGCTGCCGCTCGCGCTGCGCGGGGCGTTCCAGCGGCCCAACCTGGCCATCGCGCTCGCGGCCGCCGAGCTGGTGGTGGGGGGCGCCCTCGAGCCGGGCCCGCTGCGCGACGCGGTCGGCGGCGTGCGGATGCCCGGCCGGCTCGAGCTGTTCCCGGGGCGCCCGGACGTGCTGCTCGACGGCGCCCACAACCCCGCGGGGATGGAGGCGATGGTGCAGTCGCTGCCGGGGGTGCTCGCCGGCCGCCGGCCCGTCGCGGTGGTGTCGGTGCTGGGCGACAAGGACGCGGGGGCGATGGTCGCGGCGCTCCGTGGGGCGGTGGCGGAGATGGTGGCGACCCGGTCGAGCCACGCGCGGGCGGTGCCGGCCGGGGCGCTGGCGGCGCGGGCGCGGGAGGCCGGCGTGCCGGCGCGGGCGGTGGAGGATCCCGCCGCCGCGCTGGCGGCCGCGCGCGAGCTGGCGGGACCGGACGGGGCGGTGCTGGTGGCGGGCTCGCTGTACCTGCTGGCGGATCTGCGACCACGGATGGCCGCTGGGAGCGGGGAAACCCCTGCTACGATGCCCCGCGCCCGGAAGGGCATCGACCCGTCCGAGGCGAAATAGAGCGCCATGCTCAAGGACTCCCAGTGATGCTCGCCTTCATCGCGGCACAGGCAGGTACGAGCTCCGACAGCAGTGACCCGTTCGAGTCGATCTCCAACTTCTTCGACTCGGGCCTCTGGAGCGCGATCAGCATCCTGCTGCGCGTCTTCGTGGTGCTGCTGTGGCTCGCCCTGATCTACTGGACCTACCAGGACGCGCGGCGCCGCATCGAGGCGCCCGGCCCCATCGCCGCATGCGTCGCCCTGTCCGTCCTCATCCCGTTCCTCGGGACGGTCATCTACCTGATCGTCCGTCCGCCGGAGTACCTCGACGAGGCGCGCGAGCGCGAGCTGGAGCTGCTCGCCCTGGAGCAGCGGCTCGGGGAGCTCGGCGATTCCGAGGGGCAGCAGATCGTCGGCCGGATGCTCGCGCGCGAGGGCGTGCAGTCCGACCCGGCGAACCTGGCGCGGGCGCTGCGCCAGCAGGGCGTGGCGTCCTACGACGACGTCCGCGACCTGGATCAGCGGCTGACGGAGCTCGAGTTCCGGCTCCGGATGGCCGCCGACCGCGCGGCGCCGCCGCGCGACGTGAACGACCCCATCCCCGCGCGCGAGCGCGCCGAGGCCCGCGAGGCCGCCCGGCGGAGGCCCGCCGAGGGCGACACGGGCCGCACCGGCAGGTGGCGGCGCCCGCGTCCGGATCCCGACACAGGAGACGTATGACCGAGCGATCGTTCGTGATGGTGAAGCCCGACGGCGTGGCGGCCGGCCTGACGGGGGAGATCGTCTCCCGCATCGAGCGCCGCGGCCTGTCGATCCTGGCGCTGGAGAAGGCGACGATGGAGCGCACGGCCGCCGAGGAGCACTACGGTGAGCACCGTGAGCGGCCCTTCTTCGGCGAGCTGGTGGACTTCATCACCTCGGGACCGGTCGTGATGATGGCGGTTGAGGGGCCGGAGGGCAGCGTCGCCGCGCTCCGCACGATGATGGGGCCGACCAACCCGATGGACGCGCCGCCCGGGACCATCCGCGGCGACTTCGCCCTGGAGGTCGGGCAGAACGTGATCCACGGGTCCGACAGCCCGGAGTCCGGCGTCCGCGAGCTGAAGCTGCACTTCCCGAAGCTCGGCGCTTGATCCTCCTCGCGTCGCGCTCGCCTCAGCGGCGGGCGCTGCTCGGCGCGCTGGGGGTGGAGTTCCGGGTGGTGGTGTCGGGCGTCGACGAGGGCGCCGACCCGGTCGCGAACGCGCGGGCGAAGGCCGAGGACGTGGCCGCCCGCGCCATCCCGCCGCTCGGCCCCGGCGACGCGGTGATCGGGGCGGACACCGAGGTGCTGCTGGACGGCCGCGCCCTGGGGAAGGCGGCCGACCGGGGGGAGGCGGAGGCGATGCTCCGCGCCCTGTCCGGCCGCGTTCATTCGGTCGTGTCCGCGGTGTTCATTCGAACTCCGGCGACGACGCGCGAGGTGGCCGACGAGACGCGCGTGACGTTCCGTCCCCTCTCCGAGGGGCTGCTGCGCTGGTACCTCGACGCCGGCGAGTGGCGGGAGCGGGCGGGGGCCTACGCCATCCAGGGGGCGGGGGCGGCGCTGGTGGAGCGCATCGAGGGCTCCTACGCCACGGTGGTCGGGCTGCCCGTCGCCGCCCTCGGCGCGGCCCTCGAGGATCTGGGTCTGGCCCCCTGGGTCAGTCCGGCCGTCCGCTGAGGCCCCTGGGCGCCCACTCGTCGCGGAGTTCCTCGAGGAACCCTGGCGGGTGGACGCCGGTCAGCGTGCCGGCGTGGGCGTCGAAGGGGTTCGGCTCTCCATCGGGGTGCCGGTCGGGCGGCCGGTCGTCCATGGGTCGAGGCTATCCTCCCAGGTCGAACCCGTCGAACCGGAGGCGGCATGGGCGACGAGAAGCTCTACGCGATCATCCACGAGGCCGACGGCGACACGATCTGGCGCTGGCAGACCGGCCGCAAGGCCCGCTTCGTGGAGTACGGCGGCCACCACAAGGCCCAGGAACTGGCCGACGCGGCCGGCTCGATCCTGGCGCTCTGGGGCTCCCAGTACGGCCACCGCGGCGTCCCGGGCGACGCGAGCGAGGCCGACATCCGGGCGGCCGTGGAGTACGCGATCGAGCGGAGGGACACGCACGCCTGACCGTGCGGGCCCCGCCCGTCACCTGAGCACGCGGTAGGTGATGTGCGTGGCGCGAGGGGCCTCGACCACGCGGACCCGCTCGAGGCGGACGTCGCCGCCGACGCCGTCGAACAGGCGGGAGCCGCCCCCGAGCAGCACCGGGGCGATGCTGACCTCCAGCTCGTCGAGAAGCCCGGCCGCCAGGAACGCGTTGGCGACCTGACCGCCGCCGTGCAGTCGCACGTCCCTGCCGTTCGCGGCCGCCGTCGCCCGCTCCAGCGCCCGCTCGATCCCGTCGGTGACGAAATGGAAGGTCGTGCCGCCCGCCATCTCCAGCGGCTCGCGCGGGTGATGGGTCAGGACGAAGACCTCGTGGTGGAACGGCGGCTCGTCGCCCCACCAGCCCGTCCAGGCGCCGTCCCCCCAGTCGCCGCCCCCGGGGGGGCCGAACATGTTGCGGCCCATCACGCCGGCGCCGACGCCGGCGGTCGATTCCTCCATGACCGGGGTGCTCGCGTTCACCTCTCCGCCGGGCATCCCGTGGGCCGCGCGCCACGCCGCCAGCGAGATCGCCCAGTCGTGGAGCCGCATCCCGCCCACCCCGAGCGGCTCCTCCATGCTCTGATCCGGGCCGGCGACATAGCCGTCGGCCGAGATCGAGATGTGGCACCGGAGCTTGGTCATCGCGCCTCCTCCTTCGGCGGCCACCCGGGCCGCCTCGTCGTCACCTCGACGACGAACGGCCCGGGCGCGGATCGACATCCGTCGGGCTACCCCTGCAGGAAGCCGAGCAGGGCGCGGTTGAACTCCTCGGCGTGGGTGACGTTGAGCCCGTGGGGGGCGTCCTCCACCAGGACGACCTGCGCCCCGTCGATCATCTCGCCCACCCGCTTGCCGCTCGCCTCGAACGGGACGATCCCGTCCGAGTCGCCGTGGATCACCAGCACCGGGATCGACACGCCCTCCAGGTCCTTCCGGAAGTCCGTGCCCCACGCGGCGACGCAGTCGTGCGTGCCCTTCGGCGACGCGAACTCCGCGATGTCCAGGCAGTACCGCCGCGTGGCCTCGCTGACGAGGTCGGTCCGGTCGCCGACGGCGAAGAAGTTGGTCAGGAAGCCGTCGACGAAGGCCGGGCGGTCCGCGCGGATCTGGCCCTGGAAGTCGGCGAGCAGGCTGTCCGGCGCCGCCCCGTCCGGGTTGTCGTCGGTCTTCTTCAACGCCGGCGGGATCGCCGCGGCGAACACCGCCGCCGACACGCGGTCGTCGGAGTGCGCCCCGAGGTAGCGGGCCACCTCGCCGCCGCCCATCGAGAAGCCCACGATCGCCGCGTCCCGCAGGTCCAGGTGCTCGATCAGGGCGCGCAGGTCTGCGGCCAGCGTGTCGTACTCGTAGCCGTTCCACGGCTGGCTGGACCACCCGAAGCCGCGCCGGTCGTACGTGATCACCCGGAAGCCCGCCTCCACCAGGGGGCGGACCTGGGGCTCCCATGACCGCCCGCTCAGCGGCCAGCCGTGGATCAGGACCACGGGGCGCCCCTCGCCGACGTCCTCGTAGTGGATCTCGACCGGGATGCCGTTCTCGGTGCCGACCTGGAGCTTCGCCATGCCATCGCCTCCCTCGGACTCGCCGGCCGCCGGACGGCGGCCCGCACGGGTGATTCCCGAAGGGTACGGACGGGCACCGCACCCGGACCTGCCGCGGCTACCAGAGGGGCGGGTAGCGCTCCAGCAGGTCGGCGTGGCGGCGGGCGCGCTCCTGCGCGGCCAGCACCTCGTCGTTCCCGGCCTCCTCCTTGAGGCGGCGGAGCGTCGCGAGGATCTCGCGGCGGCGCGCCTCGCGCACCTCCTCCTCACGCTGCTGCTTGCGCATCGCCCGCCGGTACGAGCTGTTGTCGTCGGCGAAGAGCGGCGGCGAGGCCATCCGGAAAAAGGTACCGGACGCCGCCGATGACGCGTTGCAGACGGGCGACCCCCAGTTGGCAACCCGCCTCCGGGGACGGTACGCTCGCCGCGGCCCGGGGCGCACCGGCAGGCTGGCCACGCCATGGCGGCGGTCGGGTAGAATCCCGCGCTTTGCAGGGCTGTCCGCGGGGAACGCCATCAGCAGGGGAGGCGACCGATCGGCTTCTGGAGCTACCTGACCGGTTTCGGCGGCCGCGACATGGCCGTGGACCTCGGCACCGCCAACACGCTGGTCTACGTGCGCGGCCGCGGCATCGTGCTGTCGGAGCCGTCGGTGGTGGCCATCGACCAGCGCTCCGGCGAGGTCCACGCCGTCGGCATCGAGGCCAAGCGCATGCTGGGCCGCACCCCCGGCAACATCAGCGCCATCCGGCCGCTCAAGGACGGCGTCATCGCCG
>DAISWG010000087.1:0-9007 GCA_036826475.1 Miltoncostaeaceae bacterium
TCGCGAAGATCGAGCGCGGTGAGCTCGAGGGCTCCTTCGAGACGCCCCCGAACGCAACGCTGCGGCAGTACCTCCAGGACCCGGACAACCGCGAGCGGCTGCGGGTCAACTCGGGTGACCGCATCTGGTACATGTACATGAACCTCACGACGCCGCCCTTCGACGACGTGCACGTGCGGAAGGCGATGAACCTCGCCATGGATCTCGAGGGCGTCCAGCGGTCCTGGGGCGGCCCGGTGCAGGGCACGACCCCGACCCACGTGCTGCCGCAGTCGATGATCCGACTGGACGACTACTACCCGTTCCAGCAGCCGCCCTTCGCCGGTGACGTCGAGGCGGCCAAGGCGGAGATGGCGCAGTCCAAGTACGACACCAACCAGGACGGCGTGTGCGACGCCCCGGAGTGCAAGGGCGTCATCAACGGCAACCGGAACTTCGCCCCCTGGTCGAACATGTCGCCGATCATCGAGCAGTCCGCCTCGCAGATCGGGATCGACCTCGAGACGCGTGAGCTGTCCCGCTCGGCGATCCAGATCGCCACGGGCGAGCCGAAGCGCAAGCTGCAGTCCAGCTCCGGCACCGGTTGGGGCAAGGACTACGCCGACCCGTCGACCTACATGGTGCTGTTCGACGGCCGGAACATCCTCCCCGAGGGCAACTCCGCGCAGGCGCTCGTCGGCCTGACCGCGGCGAAGGCCAAGGAGGTCGGCGCCGACATCCCCGCGAGCGGCCCGCCGCCCAGCGTGGACGCCGACATCGACGCCTGCGCCGCCCTCGGTGGCCAGGAGCGGACGGACTGCTGGACTACGCTCGACAAGAAGGTCACCGCTGAGGTGGTCCCGTGGGTCCCGCTGATGGACGCCACGGCGATCGACCTGCTCGGCCCAGCCGTGACCCGGTACGGGTTCGACCAGTTCGGCACCGAGATGGCCCTCGCCCACGTGGCGGTGGACCCGAGCCTCCAGAAGTAGGAAGGAGCTGACGCCACGCGGCCGGGGCCCCGCGCCCCGGCCGCACGGCACTCATCCCGATGGGCCGGTACATCGTCAGGCGGTTGATCTACGTGGTGGTGGTGGTGCTCGCCGTCACGCTGCTCGCCTTCGTCATCTTCTTCGTCCTGCCGTCGCAGGACCCCGCGGTCGCGTTCGCCGGCCGCAACCCGACGCCCGAGGTCGTGGAGCAGATCCGGAAGGACCTGGGGCTCGACAAGCCCGTGCCCGTGCAATACGGCCTCTACGTCAAACGGCTCGTCACCGGCGACGAGTTCGGGTGGCCGGGGCTCGGCTTCTCGTACCACACGCGGGCGCCCATCAAGGACGAGGTGTCCAAACGATTGTCGATCACGCTCCAGATCGCGATCGGCGGTGCCATCCTGTGGATGATCCTGGGGGTCGCCGTCGGCATGCTCTCGGCCCTGAAGCGGCGGACGTGGTGGGATCGCGCCGCGATGACCTTCGCGCTGTTCGGCGTGTCGGCCCCCGTCTTCTGGCTGGGGCTGGTGTCCCTCTACCTGTTCTGGCAGAAGTGGAACCTGCTGCCGGGGACGGGGTACGTGTCGTTCGCCGACAGCCCCAAGGAATGGTTCCTGCACATGATCCTGCCGTGGTCCGTGCTGGCGCTGCTGTTCGCGGCGGTCTACGCGCGGGTCGTGCGCGGCAACATGATCGACACCATGAGCGAGGACTACATCCGCACCGCCCGGGCCAAGGGCATCGGTGAACGGCAGGTGGTCACCAAGCACGCGATGCGGGCGGGCCTCTCGCCGATCATCACGCTGCTGGGCATCGACCTGGCCCTGCTCATCGGCAACACGGTCGTGACCGAGACGGTGTTCAACATGCCCGGGCTCGGCAACTACATCCTGGTCTCGACGGACGCGGGCGACCTGCCGGCCGTGCTGGCGGTGGTGGTGATCGCGTCGTTCGCCGTCGCGTTCCTGGCCCTCGTGGCCGACGTCATCCATGCGCTCCTCGACCCCCGGATCCGCCTGCGATGAGCCCCGCGCTTCTCGAGGTCCGCGACCTCCACGTCCACTTCCCCACCGAGGACGGCCTGGTGAAGGCCGTGGACGGGGTGAGCCTGACGGTCGACAAGGGCGAGACCCTCGGGGTGGTGGGCGAGTCGGGATCCGGCAAGAGCGTCACCTTCATGACGGTGATGGGCCTGATCAACCGCAAGTCCGCGCAGGTGAGCGGCGAGGTCCTGTTCGACGGCGTCGACCTGCTGTCGATCCCCGACAAGCTGCTGCGGCGGATCCGCGGCGAGCGCATCGGGATGGTGTTCCAGGACCCGATGACGTCGCTCCATCCCATGCTGCGGGTGGGCGACCAGATCGCCGAGGCGGTGCTGGCGCACCGCGACGTGAAGAAGGACGTCGCCGGGAGGATGGCGGTCGATGCGCTGCGGCGCGTGGGGATCCCCGCGCCCGAGCAGCGCGCCCGCCAGTACCCGTACGAGTTCTCCGGCGGCATGCGGCAGCGCGCCATGATCGCGATGGGCATCGTGCTCGAGCCGGAGCTGCTGATCGCCGACGAGCCGACGACCGCCCTGGACGTGACGGTGCAGGCGCAGATCCTCGAGCTGGTGGGGGAGCTGAAGGAGCGCCTGGGCATCGGGGTGGTGCTGATCAGCCACAACCTGGGCGTCATCGCCGACGTCGCCCAGCGGGTGATGATCATGTACGCCGGCCGGCCCGTGGAGATCGCGTCGCGCGACGCGTTCTTCGAGCAGCCGCGGCACCCCTACTCGTGGGGCCTGCTCGAGTCGATCCCGCGGCCGGACGTGCGGGTGGAGCGCCTCACCCCGATCGCGGGGGCGCCGCCGTCGCTGATCCACGTGCCGGCCGGCTGCCCGTTCCACCCGCGCTGCCCGCACCGCTTCGCCCCGTGCGACACGGACCGCCCCGACCTGGTGGGCGACTCCGGTCACCTGGACGCGTGCCACCTCCCGATGGAGGACAAGGTGCGTCTGTGGGCCGAGCGGCGGGCCCGCCTGGAGGACGCCGCCGCGTGAGCACCAACCCTCCGCCCGAGGCGACCGGGCCGACGCCGGTGCCGGATCCCGCCGCGACCGCGCGTGCCGCGGGGACCCCCTTCGTCGAGGTCGAGCACCTCGTCAAGCACTTCCCGATCACCCAGGGGATCATCTTCCAGAAGCGCATCGGCGAGGTGCGCGCGGTCGAGGACGTGTCGTTCACGCTCCGCCACGGCGAGACTTTGGGCCTGGTGGGCGAGTCGGGGTGCGGCAAGTCGACGACCGCGCGGCTGGTGATGCGGCTGCTGGAGCCGACGGCCGGGACGATCCGCTTCGAGGGGCGCGACATCACGCGGCTCGGCGGGGGCGAGCTGCGGTCCCTGCGGCGGGAGATGCAGATGATCTTCCAGGACCCGTACGCGTCGCTGAACCCCCGCCACCCGGTGGGCTCGATCATCGGGGAGCCGCTCCAGATCCACCACGTCAAGGGCGACCGCAAGCAGGCGGTGCAGGAGTTGATGGGCCGGGTCGGGTTGAACCCGGAGCACTACAACCGCTACCCGCACGAGTTCTCCGGCGGTCAGCGCCAGCGCATCGGGGTGGCCCGCGCCCTCGCGCTGAACCCGCGGCTGATCGTGGCGGACGAGCCGGTGTCGGCCCTGGACGTGTCGATCCAGGCCCAGATCCTGAACCTGCTGAAGGACCTCCAGGACGAGCGGGACCTCACGTACCTGTTCATCTCCCACGACCTGGGCGTGGTCCGGCACGTGTCCGACCGGATCGCGGTGATGTACCTCGGCCACGTGGTGGAGGTCGCGACCGCCGACGACCTTTACGAGGACCCGAAGCACCCGTACACCGCGGCGCTGCTGTCCGCCGTCCCGAAGGGCCACCGCGGCGAGGCGCGGGAACGGATCATCCTGACCGGGGACGTCCCCTCCCCCGCCGACCCGCCCACCGGCTGCCCGTTCCACCCCCGCTGCCCGAAGGCCCGGATGATCGGCGGCGACGGCGGCGTCCCCGAGAACTGCCGCACCGAGATGCCCCCGCTCGCCGACGTCGGCGGCGGCCACCAGGCGGCGTGCTGGTACCCGGTCACGGCGGGGGAGTCCCTGCACGCGGCCGCCCACGCCTGACGGCGGGTCCCGCCCCGACGGCGCGGCCCACCCCGTTCCGCCTCGGGCGCGCCCCCGATCGAATGAACATCGCGGTCAGCCGAGTGAACGTCCCCGGGCTCGCCGCACCGGAATGAACGTCGGGGCGCGGTCGAATGAACGGACACGGGGACCAGGGCCGGCGGGAGCACGAGCCGGAGGCCGGCGGGGGACCCGCGGGTATGCTCGCGCGCAGTGTCCCCCGGAGTCATGAACGCGCCGCTGTGGTTCACGTTCGCGCGCATCGCGGCGATCCCGCCGCTGATGGTGCTGCTGCTGGTCGACGACGTCCCCGGGGGCAGGTGGTGGGCGTTCGGGGTGTTCGTGGCGGCGTGCATCACCGACTCGATCGACGGCTGGCTCGCCCGGTCGCGCGGGCTCGTGACCGTGATGGGGGCGTTCCTCGACCCCCTGGCCGACAAGCTCCTCATCTCCGCCGTGCTCGTCTGCCTGGTGGAGACGGGGGAGGTGGCGGCGTGGGCGGCGATGGTGATCATCGCCCGCGAGTTCGCCGTCACCGGCCTGCGGCTCGTCGCCGCGGCGGAGGACGTGATCATGTCCGCCGGCCGGCTCGGCAAGGCGAAGGCCTTCAGCCAGAACGTCGCGCTCGCCGTGATCATGCTCGACACGGTCGCGACCGGGATCGAGGACACCCTGCTCTACATCGCCCTCGCGCTCACCGTCATCAGCGGCGCCCACTACTTCATCGTCGCCCGCTGGCGCCTGTTCTCCGGGACGGCGGGCAAGAAGGCCAGCCCCGACGCGGTGAGCGAGCCGTGAACGCCGCCCTCGCCGTCGCCGTCGCCTACCTGCTCGGCTCCATCCCGTTCGCGTACCTCGCCGGCCGGGTCAACGGGGTGGACCTCCGGACGGTCGGCAGCGGGAACCTCGGCGCCGCCAACGTGTTCCGCAACCTCGGGCGCGGCTGGGGCATCGGGGTGATGGCGGCGGACATCGGCAAGGGCGTCGTCGCCGTCGTCATCGCCCGCGCCATCTCGGACGACCCGTGGCCCGCGGTCGCCGCGGGCGCCGCCATGGCCGGCCACGTCTACCCCGTGTGGTTGCGCTTCAAGGGCGGCAAGGGCGTCGCCGTCGGCGCCGGCGCGATGTTCGGGCTCGCCCCGCTGGCGGCGCTCATCCTCATCGGGGTCTGGCTCGCGGTGCTGCTGACGACCCGCTTCTCCTCCCTCGCCAGCATCACCGCCGCCGTCGTGGCGACGCCGCTCACCATCGTGATGGGCTATCCCTGGTCGACGGTGGTGTTCACCGGCCTCGGGTCGCTCGCCGTGCTCGTGCTGCACCGCGGCAACATCGCCCGCCTCGCCCGGCACGAGGAATCGCGCATCCAGCTGGGGCGAGCCCGGCGCGCCTGAGCACGTCCGGTGATCGGCTCCGGCCGATCGAGCCGGCCGGTGTGACGGTTCATCCGGGAGGTTCTGGCGGTTCTCACCCCCCTGCGGGGTTTACGCCCCGCAGCGCTCGGAGAGAGGGTTGTATCGATCGGCACAACGTCGGAAGGGGGAGGGCGTGGCGGCAACGACCACTGCGGAACCGCCGGGCGCGGCATGGCGGCGGGGCGACATCGGCGACTACGTCGCGGAGTTCTTCGGTGTCTTCATCCTCATCGCGTTCGGCACGGGCGTCGTCGCGATGGCGGTCGCCGGCCTGCCGGGCTCGGGCCGCGGCGACGGCACCATCTCGAACGGCGATTGGCTGCTCATCACCTGGGGCTGGGCGATGGCGGTCACGTTCGCGATCTACGTCGCCGGCGGGATCACCGGCGCGCACATCAACCCGGCCGTCACCATCGCGTTCGCGGTGTTCGGCGGCTTCGCGTGGAGGAAGGTGCCGGGCTACATCGTGGCCCAGGTCCTCGGCGGCGTCGCCGGGGCCGCGCTCGTCTACGCGGTGTACCGGGACTCCATCCAGGTCTTCGAGTCGGACAACAGCATCACCCGCGATGGAGGGGCGGGCAGCATCGGGATATTCGTGACGGGACCAGCGCAGTACTTCGGCGACTACTGGGGCCCGTTCCTGACCGAGGTCGTCGGCACGGCGTTCCTGCTGCTCTTCGTGTTCGCGGTCGTCGACCTGATGAACCTGCCGCCCAAGGCGAACCTGGCGCCGGTCGTCATCGGCTTCGCGGTCTTCGCCATCGGCAACTCGTTCGGCGCCAACTCCGGGTACGCCATCAACCCGGCCCGTGACTTCGGGCCGCGGCTCCTCGCCTACTTCATGGGCTGGGGCGACGCGGCGTTCCCGGGCAAGCAGGGGAACCTCGACGCGTACTGGTGGGTGCCGATACTCGCGCCGATCATCGGCGGATTGATCGGAGCCGCGTTCTACAGATTCGTCATCAGCGACACGCTGAAGGCGCGCATGAGGCCTGACGCGTCGGGCGTGACCTCTCGCGGAGAGACAGTCGAGGACGAGTGATGAAGAAGCTCATCAACGATCCGGGCGCGGTCGTCGACGAGGCCCTGCACGGCTTCGCCGCGGCCCACCCGGACCTGGTGCGGGTCAACCACGACCCGAAGTACATCGTCCGCGCCGACGCCCCCGTGCAGGGCAAGGTCGCGGTGCTCTCCGGCGGGGGGTCGGGCCACGAGCCGATGCACGGCGGCTTCGTGGGCCGGGGCATGCTCGACGCGGCGTGCCCGGGGGAGGTCTTCACCTCCCCCACCCCCGACCAGATGTACGAGGCGACCAAGGCGGTGGACGGCGGCGCCGGCGTCCTCCACATCGTCAAGAACTACACCGGCGACGTCCTCAACTTCGAGATGGCCGCGGACCTGGCCAAGGGGGACGGCATCGAGGTGGAGGCGGTCGTCACGGACGACGACGTGGCCGTGCAGGACAGCCTCTACACCGCCGGCCGGCGCGGCGTGGGCGTCACCGTCCTCGCCGAGAAGATCGTCGGCGCCGCCGCCGAGGAGGGGCGGGACCTCGCGACCTGCGCGGAGCTCTGCCGCCGGGTGAACGCCGAGGGCCGGAGCATGGGCATGGCGCTCACCTCCTGCACGGTGCCGGCGGCGGGCAAGCCCACGTTCGCGCTGGGCGAGGACGAGATGGAGATCGGCATCGGCATCCACGGCGAGCCCGGCCGGGAGCGCATGGCGCTCGAGCCGGCCCGCGACATCGTGCGCCGCCTGACCGAACCCATCCTGGAGGACCTCCCGTTCGCCTCGGGCGACCGGGTGCTGGCCTTCGTCAACGGCATGGGCGGGACGCCCCTGCTGGAGCTGTACCTCGTCTACAACGAGCTGCGCGACGTGCTCGCCGGGCACGGCGTGGAGGTCGCGCGGAGCCTGATCGGCCCCTACATCACCTCGCTCGAGATGGCGGGCTGCTCGATCACGCTGCTCCGTCTGGACGACGAGATGATCCGCCTCTGGGACGCCCCGGTGCACGCGCCGGGGCTGCGCTGGGGCGCGTGAGCGGCGCGCCGATCGCGGCGGACGGGGTCGCGGACTGGGTCCGCGGCTTCGCCGCCGCCGTCGCGGAGGCCAAGGACGAGTTGACGGAGCTGGACGCGGCGATCGGCGACGCCGACCACGGCATCAACATGGACCGCGGCATGCAGGCCGTGGTCCAGAAGCTCGACGCCGACCAGCCCGGCGACGTCCCATCCCTGATGAAGTCCGTGGGGATGACACTGATCTCCAAGGTCGGCGGCGCCGGCGGCCCGCTCTACGGGACGCTGTTCCTCCAGTTCGGGCAGGCCGCCCCGCCGGATGCGATGACGCCCGACGACTTCGCCGCCTGCCTCGACGCCGCCGTCGCCGGCGTGCAGGCCCGGGGGAAGGCCGAGGCGGGCGACAAGACCATGATCGACGCCCTCCTGCCGGCGGGCGCCGCCCTGCGGGCGGCGCTGGCCGGCGGGGCGGGGTTCGGCGCGGCGATCGCCGCCGCCGCCGACGCCGCCGAGGAGGGTGCCCGCGCCACCATCCCGCTCGTCGCCCGCAAGGGACGGGCGAGCTACCTGGGTGAGCGGAGCGCGGGACACCAGGACCCCGGCGCCACGTCCAGCGCGCTGCTCGTGCGCTGCGCGGCCCGGACCTGGACGGACTGACCACGAGGGGGGAGACGCGAGATGGCGGACAAGTACGCGGGAGCGATCGACCAGGGCACCACCAGCACGCGGTTCATGATCTTCGACCACGGCGGCCGCGTCGTCTCGATCTCCCAGAAGGAGCACGAGCAGATCTATCCCAAGCCGGGCTGGGTCGAGCACGACCCGATGGAGGTGTGGAGCCGCACCGAGGAGGTCGTCGCCGGCGCCCTGAAGGACGCGGGCATCGACAAGGGCGACCTGTCCGGCATCGGCATCACCAACCAGCGCGAGACCGCGGTGGTGTGGGACCGCAACACCGGTGAGCCCGTCCACAACGCGATCGTCTGGCAGGACACCCGCACCGACACGATCTGCGACACCCTGATGAAGGACGGCGGCCAGGACCGGTTCCGGCCGAAGACCGGCCTGCCGGTCGCCACGTACTTCTCGGGCCCCAAGGTCCGCTGGATCCTCGACAACGTCGACGGCGCCCAGGCGAAGGCCGACGCGGGCGACCTGATGTTCGGGAACATGGACACCTGGGTGATCTGGAACCTCACGGGCGGCACCGACGGCGGCCTGCACATCACCGACGTCAGCAACGCGAGCCGCACCCTGCTGATGGACCTGGCCACCCAGGACTGGGACCAGGAGCTGCTCGACGCGATCGGCGTGCCCCGCTCGATGCTCCCCGAGGTGCGCGGCTCCAGCGAGGTGTACGGCGAGGCGACGCTCGGCGCCGTCGCGGGCGTCCCCGTGGCCGGCGACCTCGGCGACCAGCAGGCGGCGCTCTTCGGCCAGACCTGCTTCGCGGTCGGCGAGGCCA
>DAISWG010000088.1:0-8846 GCA_036826475.1 Miltoncostaeaceae bacterium
CGCCCAGGTGGTCGCTGGTGAACTCGAAGACGGTCATCGTGTAGTAGTCGAAGCCCCGCACCAGCGTCGGGTCCTCGTCGAACGGGATCCCGAGCCGGCCGAGGGCGTCGGCCACCGCCTCGCGGTGGGCCTGCGCCGCGGGCGACAGGTGGTCGATGAGCTTCGGCGCGTCGCGCATCACCTCGGCCACGCGCGCGTCCTTCGTGTCGAACAGGCGCAGCGGATTGAGCCGCATGCGCTCCCGCGCATCCTGGTCGAGGGCGTCGCGGTGGTCCTCCAGGTACGCCACCAGCCGCTCCCGGTAGGGCCCGCGGCTCTCCGGGTCGCCCATGCTCCCCAGCCGCAGCGCCACCCCCGGCACCCCGAGCGTGCGGTAGATGCCGTCGAGCAGGGCGATCACCTCGGCGTCCAGCAACGGGTCGTCCGAGCCGATCGCCTCGGCGCCCACCTGCCAGTGCTCGCGGTAGCGCCC
Source organism: Miltoncostaeaceae bacterium (assembly GCA_036826475.1). Lineage (GTDB taxonomy): Bacteria > Actinomycetota > Thermoleophilia > Miltoncostaeales > Miltoncostaeaceae > Miltoncostaea. The sequence continues at coordinate 473 of DAISWG010000088.1, forward strand.
GGCCTGCGGCGCCTCGTAGCGGAACATCGGGGCCGCGTACCAGAGCTTCACCGGGGCGGGCAGCTTGTGCATGCCGTGCTGCACGAACGCGCGCACCACCGGCGCGGTCCCCTCGGGGCGCAGGCTCAGCGACCGCCCCGAGCCGTCCTCGAAGGTGTACATCTCCTTGCGGACCACGTCGGTGCTCGTGCCCACGCCGCGCACGAACACCTCCGTCTCCTCGAAGGTGGGCGTCACGATCCGTCCGTATCCGTAGCGCTCGAACGCCTCGCGGGCCACGTCGATGACGCGCTGGCGCACGGCGCTCTCGGGTGGGAGCACGTCGCGCGTGCCCCGCGGAGCCGCCGCGCGGCGGCCGCCTTCGCTCACGTCAGCGGCCCGGGGGGCGGGCGGCCCGGCGCTGCTCCCACCGGCGCAACTGGCGCTTGTAGCGGAAGCGGTCGAGCCAGAGGCCCAGGGGGATCATCAGCGCCAGGGCGACCACGCTGAGCAGGAACGCCGGCCCCGGGTCCTCCCCCACGGCGTACACCAGGTACGGGTAGAAGAGGGCCGCGACGATCCCGGCGCGCAGGAGCACGCCGCGGAAGGACGGCGGCACCGGTTCGCCCGACTTGCGCTTCTGCACCTGCGGCCTGGACGCCGACTCCTCGGCCGCCGCGACCGCCGACGGGCGCTTGGGACCGGTCACCGGCGGGGGGCCGGCGCCCTTGCGCTTCTTCCGCTTCGCCATGTCCCGGCGCCTAGTTCGACGCCACGTGCGTGTCGATGACCATCCCCGGCCGGAACCCGTGGATGTTGAGGGCCGACGGCGTCGGCCCGCCCAGCAGGGCGTCGCGCGGGATGAGCCCCACGAGCTCCGCCTCGCCCGCCTCGACGCCCAGGCGCTCGGCCTCGGCCCGCACGGCCTGGACGACGACGGCCGGCGGCGCGGCGCGGTGGTCCTCGATGTTCATCGAGACCTGCGCCATCCCCGACTCCGGCAGGTAGAGCCCCAGGGCGCGCACGCCGGGGGGCCCGCCGCCGCTCTCGCGCACCCGGGCCGCGATGGCCCGGGCGTCGGTGAGGGTGCCGTCGGGCAGCCAGACGTTCAGGGCGATCAGCGGCCGGCGGACGCCGACCAGCACCGCCCCCGCGCTGGGGTGCAGGCGGGGCGGCCCGGCGTCCGGCACCAGCTCGCCCTCCTCCATCAGGCGCTCCATCTCCTCCAGCCCCATGCGGCGGAAGTCCATCGGGCGCGAGAGGCCGGGGTCGGCGGCGACGTGGCCGTAGAGGAATACCGGCAGGTTCAGGTCGGTGCCGATGCGGCCGGCCAGTCCGCGGGCGATCTCCCCGGCGAGCGGCTCGTCCTCGTCGTCCAGCGCCACGATCGGCGCCACGTCGAGCGCGCCGGTGCGCGGGTGGGCGCCGCGCTGCCGGCGCAGGTCGATGCGATCGACGCACTCTCCGGCCAGGCCGACCAGGGCGTCCTGCACCGCGATCGACTCGCCGGCCAGGGTGATCACGCTGCGGTGGTGGTCGGGGTCGGAGTGGACGTCGAGCACCCGCACGTGCGGCACCCGGCACGCGTCCACCAGCGCCTGGATGGTGTGCGGGTCGCGCCCCTCGCTGACGTTGGGCACGGCGTAGGCCTCCGGATGGCCCGGCGACTCCGGCAGCAGGCCGTCCACGACCGCCGCACGTCCTTGTGGGCCCCGGCCCCCATCCCTATCGTTCACCAGTGAATCACCTTGCGAGTCCTCCGACGCCTGCTGCATTTCCTGCGGCCCCACACCGGTCGCGTGGCCGTGACCGCAGTGAGCGCCGCCGGGTTGATGGCGTGCTCCGTCACCTTGCCATACCTGACCGGACGGGTGATCGACGACGTCGTCCGCGGCGGCGACCGGGACGTGCTGACCCCGCTGCTGTGGGCGGTCGTGGCCGTCGTGGTCGTGCGGATGGGCTTCGGCGTGGTCCGCCGGTGGGTCTCCGGCCAGGTGAGCCTGGCGGTCGAGTACGACCTGCGCCAGCGCCTGTTCGCCCACCTCCAGCGCATGCCGCTGTCCTACTACGACCGCATGCCCGTCGGCCAGCTGATGTCGCGCGCGACGAGCGATCTCCAGACGGTCCGCTTCTTCCTGGGCTACGGGCTGATCTTCCTGTTCATGCAGGCGTTCACGCTCGTGATCGTGACCGGGATCCTGCTGTGGATGAACTGGTCGCTCGCGCTGCTCGCCCTGCTCATGGGGCCGGGCCTGGCGCTGGTGGCGTGGCGGTACAGCAAGCGGTCGAACCCCGTCCTCATCGACGTGCAGCAGCGGGTGGCCGTGGTCACGGAGATGGCGGAGGAGAGCGCGGTGGGCATCCGCGTGATCAAGGCCTTCGGCCGCGAGGGCGACCGCACGCAGCGCTTCGGCGCCACCGCCCGGGGCGCGTTCGACCGCAGCATGGACGCCGCCCGGCTGCGGGCCCTGTACCAGCCCCTCATGGGGTTCATCCCGGTCCTGGGCCTCGGGGTGGTGCTCGTCTACGGCGGGCTGCTCACCATCGACCAGCAGATGACCCTCGGCGAGTTCGTCGCCTTCTACCTCTACCTGACCCTGCTGATGGCGCCGTTCCGCAGCCTCGGCATGCTCGTGGGGCAGGCGCAGCGCGCCATCGCCGGCGGCACCCGCATCTTCGAGGTGCTCGACACCCCGCCCGACATCGTGGAGCCGCCCGGGGCGCCCCCGCTCCCCGCGGGCGACGGGCACGTGCGCCTGGAGGGCGTCACCTTCGCCTACGGGCCGGGCGAGGCGCCGGTGCTCCACGACATCGACCTGGACGTGCCCGCCGGCCGCACCGTGGCCCTGATCGGCCCGACCGGCTCCGGCAAGACCACCCTCACCCAGCTGGTGCCGCGGTTCGTCGACCCCACCGAGGGGCGCGTGCTGCTCGACGGCGCCGACGTCCGCGAGGTGCGGCTCGACGACCTGCGCCGGGCGGTCGGGATGGTCTCGCAGGACCCGTTCCTGTTCTCGACCACCGTCCGCGAGAACATCGCGTACGGACGCCCCGACGCCACCGAGGACGAGATCCGCCGCGCCGCCGGGATGGCGCGCGCCGACGGCTTCATCCAGGCGCTGCCGGACGGGTACGACACCGTCGTGGGCGAGCGGGGCCTCACGCTCTCGGGCGGCCAACGCCAGCGCCTGGCGATCGCACGCGCGCTGATCACCGATCCGCGCGTGCTGATCCTGGACGAGGCGACGGCCTCGGTGGACGCGTCCACCGAGCGCGAGATCCAGGCCGCGCTGCGGGAGGTGATGGCGGGGCGCACCACCATCGTCATCGCCCACCGCCTCTCCACGCTCCAGCTGGCCGACGAGCTGGTGGTGCTGGAGCGCGGGCGCATCGTCGCGCACGGCACGCATGCCGAGCTGTACGAGACCGACGCGCTGTACCGCGAGATCCACGACGGCGGCCTCGCGCGCCCCGACCTGATCGCCCGCGACGCCTGATGGGCACCGCCGCGCCCCCCGCCCCCCGCCCCACCGCGCTCGGCGCCGAGCCGCCGCCCGCGCGCCGCAAGCTGCGCCGGCTGGTCCCGTACTTCCGCCCCTACCTGGGCCGGACGGCGGCGACCGTGGGGCTCATGCTGGTGGTCACCGCCTCGGGTCTGGCGATCCCGGCGATCGCCCAGTACGCGATCGACCACGGCATCACCGACGGCGACAAGGGCGTGCTGGTCGAGGCGGTCGGCCTCTTCGTCGTCGTCGGCCTCATCGGCTGGCTCGCCGGCTACCACCAGACGTACCTGTCGAGCTGGGTCGGCGAGCGGGTGCTGCTGGATCTGCGGACCGAGACGTTCCGGCACCTCATGCGGCTCGAGCTGGGGTACCACGAGCGGACCCCCACCGGCCGGTCCGTGAGCCGCCTGACCAGCGACATCGAGGCGCTCCAGCAGCTGGTCACCGACGGCGTGACGTCGCTGGTGGTCAACGGCCTCACCCTGATCGGCGTGGTGGCGATCCTGTTCGCCTACGACGTCGAGCTGGCCCTCTGGACGTTCGTGATCTTCCCGGCGCTGGCGATCGGCACCGCGCTGTTCCGCGTCTACTCCACGCGGGCGTACCGGCGCACGCGCGAGCGGGTGGCCGAGGTGCTGGCCACCCTCCAGGAGACCTTGTCCGGCATGCGCGTGGTCCAGGGCTTCGGGCGTCAGGAGCCCACCGCCCGGCTGTTCGAGCGCGTGAACGACGAGTACCGCGAGGCCAACATGGCGACGATCCGGCTGTCGGGGGTCTACTTCCCCGGCGTCGAGCTGCTGTCCGGCATCGGCACCGCGATCATCCTGTACTTCGGCGCGACGATGGTGCTGGACCAGGAGGTCACCGTCGGCGTCATGGTGGCCTTCGTCGGCTACCTGTCCAGCTTCTTCGATCCCATCCAGCAGCTCTCCCAGCTCTACGCGACGTTCCAGTCGGCGATGGCGGCGCTGGAGAAGATCTTCGGCGTGCTGGACACCCGGCCCCGTCTCGCCGACGCCCCGGACGCCGTCGAGCTGCCGCCGCTGCGCGGCGACGTCGAGCTGCGCGGCGTGGGCTTCGCGTACGACCGCGTCCCCGTCCTCCAGGACATCGACCTGCACATCCGGGCCGGGGAGACGGTCGCCCTGGTGGGGACCACGGGCGCCGGCAAGTCGACCCTCGCGAAGCTCATCGCGCGGTTCTACGACCCCGTCGAGGGCTCGGTGCTCATCGACGGCCACGATCTGCGCACCGTCACCCAACGCTCCCTCCGCGACCAGCTCGCCGTGGTGCCGCAGGAGGGCCACCTCTTCGCGGGGACGGTCGCCGAGAACCTGGCCTTCGGGCGCCCGGAGGCCACCGACGAGGAGCTGTACGCCGCCGCGGCGGCGGTCGGCGCCGACGAGCTCATCGCCGGCCTGCCCGAGGGGATGGACACGGTCATCAGCGAGAAGGGGGCCGGGCTGTCGGCGGGCCAGCGCCAGCTGGTCAGCTTCGCCCGGGCGCTCGTGGCCGACCCGCGGCTGCTGATCCTGGACGAGGCCACCTCGTCGGTGGACCTCCGGGCCGAGGCGCGGATCGAGTCGGCGCTCCGGACCCTGCTGGCGGACCGGACCGCCATCGTGATCGCCCACCGGCTCAGCACGATCCGCGACGCCGACCGGATCGTGGTGCTGGAGGGCGGCCGCGTCGTGGAGCAGGGCACCCACGACGAGCTCGTCGCCGCGGGCGGCCGCTACGCCGAGCTCTACGGGGACTGGGAGTCGGTCGCGGGCTGATCTTCGCGGATTCGCGGGTTTGAGCCCGTCGGATCCCGGTGATCAGGGCTTGTGCGGATGGTAACGTCCGGGTCCTCGAAGGGCTCGTGACAATCCGCACGACATGTGACCCGGACCCCAGGAGGCCGAGATGGTGCCCATCCGGCAGCGCGCGCGTTGGCGAGGACGCGTCGTCGCGCTCGCCGCGTCCGCCGTCGCCGCGGCAGGCCTGCTCACCGCGTGCGGGGGCGGCGGCGGCCCGCCGGAGCTGACCTGGTACATCAACCCGGACCCGAATCCGCCCGACGGCTTCGAGGGTCCGTTCGGCCAGGCCGGGATCGCGGACCGGTGCAGCACCGACGAGTACACGATCAGGACGGAGCTGCTGCCCCAGAGCGCCACCGAGCAACGCATCCAGCTGCTCCGCCGCCTGGTGGCCAAGGATTCGTCGATCTCGCTGATGAGCCTCGACCCCGTCTTCACCGCCGAGTTCGCCGAGGCCGGCTTCCTGGAGCCGCTGCCCGAGGACCTGGCCACCGAGCTGGAGCGGGGCACCCTGAAGGGCGCCCTCCAGGGCGCCACCTGGAACGACCAGCTCGTGGCGGCGCCGCTCTGGGCGAACACCCAGACCCTGTGGTACCGCAAGTCGCTGGCGAAGAAGGCCGGCCTGGACATGACGAAGCCCGTGACCTGGGACCAGATCATCGACGCCGCGTCCGAGAACGACGCGACCGTCGGCGTCCAGGCCAACAAGTACGAGGGCTACGTCGTGTGGATCAACGCCCTCGTCGAGGGCGCCGGCGGCTCCATCGTGACGGACACCGAGAAGGGGCCGGACGCGACGGTCGACATCGGCGGGCCGGCCGGCAGGGACGCCGCCGAGGTCATCAGCAAGCTGGCCTCGTCCCCCGCCGCGGAGCCGGACCTCTCCGTGTCGAACGAGGGCACCGTCCTGGGGCCCATGAGCGGCCCGAAGGGCGGCTTCATGGTCAACTGGACCTTCGCGTACAACAACTTCCAGGACAGCGACGTCGCCGACGACATCGGCTACGCCCGCTACCCGGAGACGGTCGCCGGCGAGCAGTCGCGGCCACCGATCGGCGGCATCAACGTCGGCGTGAGCCCGTACGGCAGCCACGTCGACCTGGCGATGGACGCGGTCAGGTGCATCACCTCCGAGAAGGAGCAGGTGCGCTACGCGATCGAGACGGCCAACATGCCCGCCCGCCAGGCGGCCTACGACGACGCGGAGCTGCGCAAGCAGTTCCCGGCCGACCTGCTGGAGCTCTGGCAGCAGAGCATCGACACGGGCGGCCCCCGGCCGGCGTCCCCCTACTGGGCGACGATCGTGAACGCAACGCTCAACAAGTGGCACCCGGCCGACTCCGTGAACCCGGACTCGACGCCGCAGTCGTCGGCCGACTTCATCCGGGACGCCCTCCAGGGGAAGGTGCTCCTGTGACCCGCGGCGGACGGAGGCCCGCATGACCACCGACACCGTCGCCGCCCCCCGCGGCATGGCGTCCGAGCGCTCGCGCAGCGAGGAGCGCCTGGGCTGGAAGCTGGTGGCGCCCGCGGTGGTCGTGATGCTCGCGGTCACGGCGTACCCGATGTTCCAGGCGCTGTACCTGTCGCTCTACCAGTACCGGGCGACCGCGCCCGACGACAAGAGCTTCATCGGCCTCGACAACTACGTCACGGTCCTGACCGACCAGCTGTGGTGGCAGGACGTGTGGAACACCGTGGTGATCATGGTGGTCAGCGTCGGCGTGGAGCTGGTGATCGGCTTCGCGTTCGCCTACGTGATGTGGAAGATCATCTTCGCGCGCGGGGTCATCCGGACGTCGATCCTGATCCCCTACGGCATCATCACCGTCGTCTCGGCGTTCGCCTGGCAGTTCGCCTTCAGCCTCAACAACGGCTTCATCAACGGCTGGCTGCCGTTCGTGGGCGACGACTACAACTGGTTCGGCCAGCACTGGTCGGCCATGACGGCGATCATCGTCTCCGAGATCTGGAAGACGACGCCGTTCATGTCGCTGCTGCTCCTGGCCGGCCTCGCGCAGATCTCCGAGGACATGGTCGAGGCCGCGAAGGTGGACGGTGCCACCTGGTGGCAGCGCCTCTTCAAGGTGATCCTGCCGAACATGAAGGCGGCGATCATGGTCGCCGTGCTCTTCCGGGCGCTCGACGCGTTCCGGATCTTCGACAACATCTACGTCATGACGCGGGGGGCGCAGGACACGGAGTCCGTGTCCTTCCTCACCTACCGCCAGGTCATCGAGCAGTTCGAGCTCGGCCTCGGGTCGGCGCTGTCGGTCCTGCTCTTCCTGTCGGTCCTGATCATCGCGTTCATCCTGGTGAAGCTCTTCCGGGTGGACCTGGCGGCCGCGAGGAGGGACGCCTGATGCGGCAGAAGCTGAGCCCCGGCGTGATCATCGGGGGCGTCCTGCTCCTGGTGTGGTGCCTGCTCCCGGTGGTGTGGATCATCATGCTGTCGTTCAAGCCGCAGGCGGAGACCGCGGCCGGGAGCCCCCAGTTCCTCCCGAAGGAGTGGACCTGGGACAACTTCAGCAGCGTGCTCCAGAACGACGATTTCCAGCGCGCGCTGATCAACTCCTTCGGCATCTCCATCATCGCCACGGTGCTGTCGGTGATCCTGGCGACGCTGGCGGCGTACGCGATCGCCCGCCTCCAGTTCCGCGGCAAGAAGCTGGTGCTGAGCCTCGCGCTGGCGATCGCGATGTTCCCGGTCGTGGCGCTCATCGGCCCGCTGTTCGACATGTGGCGCACCATCGGCCTGTTCGACACGTGGCCCGGCCTGATCATCCCCTACATGTCGTTCACGCTGCCGCTCGCCATCTGGGTGCTGACGGCCTTCTTCCGGGAGATACCGTGGGAGATGGAGCAGGCGGCCCAGGTGGACGGCGCCACGACGTGGCAGGCGTTCCGCAAGGTCATCGTGCCCCTGGCGGCGCCCGGCGTGTTCACCGCGGCGATCCTGACGTTCTTCTTCGCGTGGAACGACTTCGTCTTCGGGATCTCCCTGACGTCCACCATCAACGCACGACCGGTGCCGGCGCAGCTCGCGTTCTTCGTCGGCCCCGACCAGTTCAACCCGCCGGTGTCCAC
>DAISWG010000089.1:0-8835 GCA_036826475.1 Miltoncostaeaceae bacterium
TGCGGATCCAGGCGGCGTGGCGCGCCTCCACCGAATGGATGGCGAGGGCGGCCTGGATGACCGGCACCTGCTTCAGCCGCGGGCCCTGGCCGGCGTACGCCGACACGCCCAGGTCCTCGACCGCGACGGCGGTCTTCTGGAATGCGGCCTGGCTCTTCACCGTGGCGCCGAAGTCGAACGTCGGCTTCGCGACGGCGGCCGAGCCGAGCACCTTCTTGATGGCCGCCACGTGCGCGGCCTCGTGGCCGCCGGCGACCTTGGCGAACCGCGCGGTCTCGCCCTTGAGCCCCGCGTTGGCACGGGCCAGCGCGTAGAACTCGGTCTCGAGGTACTCGAGGGTCAACGCGTAGTTCAGGATCGCGACGTCCTGCTTCTTGGACGGGGCGCCGAGCGCGAGCGCGGGCAGTCCGGCGAAGACGACGCCGCCCATGGTGAGCGCGCCGCCGCTGATGGCGGCCTTCCTGAAGAAGTCCGCGCGCGTGGCCTCGCCGGCGGGGTCGACGGCGTGGGCCGCCTCCTGGATCGCTCCGTCAGCGTCGAGCTGAGCCAGCGTGATGTGGTCGGACACTGTGCCTCCGAGATCGGTTGCAAACCGAGGGGGTCTACGGGGCCGGGGCGTGGCCGGATCACCCATCGGTCGCCCGGGCCCCCGCGATGTTTGGAACATCACGGGCGCGTGATCCGGGCCGGGCCCGCCCCCGTATGCGACCCGGACAGGCAACCACCCGGAGGTGTACGGGGATGACCATGGCAACCAGTCGCGGGGAGTTCCTCACCCGCGGCATGAAGGGCGGGCTCGTGCTCGTGGCGGGGGGCGCCGTGCTCGGCGCGGCCGCCGGCCCGGCCCTCGGGCAGGCGTCGGGCGACGTCGCCATCGCCAAGCTCGCGGCCACCGCCGAGCTGCTGGCGGTCGACGTCTACACGAAGGCCATCAAGACCGGCTTCTTCACGGGCGACGTGCTCGCCTACATGGAGGCCGCCCGCCAGAACGAGCGGGACCACTACGACGCGCTGGCCAAGGTGCTCGGGGCGCAGGCCCCGAAGGGCGTCACGTTCATGTACCCGGCCGGCACGTTCGCGGACGCCGCGACGATCGCGAAGACGGGCGTGGCCCTCGAGACCGCGTTCGTGGGCGCCTACCTCGGGGCCGTCGAGGCGCTGGAGGACAACGACCTCAAGGGCCTCGCCGCGCTGGTCGGCGCCAACGAGGCGCAGCACCTCACCACCTTCAAGCGGCTGGCCGCCGGCAACACGCTGGTGCCGAACCCGTCGTTCCCGAAGAGCCTCACCGCCAAGCAGGCGACCGCCGCCGTGACCCCCTTCCTGGCATGAGCGGCGCCATGGACAACGACCACACCCCGGAGGACCAGACGGTGACCACCACGAGCAGGGCGCGATTCCTGTCGCGCGGCGCCAAGGGCGGCCTGGTGCTCGCCGTCGGCGGCGGCGTGCTGGCCGCGGCGGCGTGCGGCGACGACGACGACTCGGGCGCCGCGGCCACGACCGCCGCGTCCACGACGACGGCCGAGCCGGTGGACGACGTCGCCATCGCGAAGCTGGCGGCCACCGCCGAGCTCCTGGCCGTCGACTTCTACGGGATGGGCATCGCGAGCGGGTTCTTCTCGAAGGACGTGCTGGCCTACATGACCGCGTCGAAGCAGAACGAGCAGGACCACTACGACGCGCTCGCCAAGGTGCTCGGGGCCGAGGCCCCGAAGAACCTGACGTTCACCTATCCCGACGGCACGTTCGCGTCCGCGATGAGCATCGCCAAGACCGGCGCGGCGCTCGAGGAGGCGTTCGTCGGGGCCTACATGGGCGCCGTCACGGCCCTCTCCGACAACGGGCTGAAGAAGGTCGCCGCGCAGATCGGCGCCAACGAGGCCCAGCACCTCACGACGCTGAAGTCGCTCGCGGCCGGTGGCACCCTGGTGCCCAACCCGTCGCTGCCGAAGGTGCTGACGGCGGCCGAGGCCACGGCGGCGGTGCAGCCCTTCCTGGGGTGAGTTTGCGGCGAACCCGCCGGCCATGCAGCACCTCTCTACCCGGGCGCTGGGCGGACAATCCCGCCGGCCATGCAGCACCTCTCTCCCCGGGCGCTGCGACCGCGCTTCGCGCGGTAGGGCCGGCGGGAATATCGAATCCCGTCGGCCGGTGCGGCACCCCCCTCCCCTGGTGTGCGGTCGGGCCGTGTGGGCTAGTCGATGCCGGCGCGCGTGCGCACCGGCACCCCGTGCATCCGGGCGAGCGCCTCGCCCGTGCCCGCCCGGGTCGCCTCGGCGACCCGGGCGGGGTCGATGCCGGCCTCGATCATCCGCTGGCTCAGCTCGCCCTCGCGCGCCTGCCGGAAGAACAGGTAGGTGGTGGCGCCGAGGGCGAGCATGCAGTGCACCACCATCATCACCGTGCCCGCGTTCGCCTGGTCCTCCAGCGGCTGGACCCCCCACGCCTCGGCCGCCGCCGCGTGGGAGCTGTAGAACGCCGTGCCCGAGAACCAGTAGACGTTCGCGGTGATCAGCCCGACGAACCAGACGCCCGTCATGTAGCCGCTCTTCCAGCCGGTGCCGAACCAGCGGGGCGCCGGCAGGCACTCCACCACGGGCGCCCACAGCAGCAGCCCGAACGCCAGGAACGACGCCTGCTGGATGATCCAGACCGCCTGGTTCTCCAGCACCGCGTGGTGGACGGGCGCCAGCAGCCAGATGACGGTGGTGACCGTCCAGAGGCCGAACGCGAGCACCGGGTGCTGGAGCCGGATGAGGCGCGCCTGCCACCGCGGCGGGATGATCGCGGTGGCGAAGGGCCGCGGCATGCCCAGCAGCAGCAGCAGGGGCGCGACCGCGCCGATCAGCGTGTGCTGGAGCATGTGCGCGGTCAGGAGCCCCTGCTGGGCCACGCCGCCGAGCGGCGAGCAGACGGCCGCCAGGATCAGGGCGATGCCGCAGTAGAAGGAGGCCTGGCGGCCCGGGGTCACGCCGCCGACGCGGCGGACGGCGAAGGCGTACAGCAGCGCCGCGATCAGGAGCGCCGAGACCTCGACCGGCGGGACGGCCCACAGCTCGGCCAGGTCGGTGGTCGCGTCGGCCGACGGCCCGGCGTGCCCGGTGTGGTAGGCGCCGCTGCCGCCGATCGCGGTGAGCGCGAGGGCCAGCGCGAGGAACCCCGCGGCGGCCATGAGCTTGAGCGGCCGGGTCACGGCCCGATGGTCGCACCCCCTCACCGCCGCTTCGTGCGTTCCGGCCCACCCAGGGCATGATGTCCGTCCATGCGCATCACCCCGACCCACGCGCTCGCCGCGCGCCGACTGGCGATCGGCGCCGGCGCGCTGGGCGCGTCCGCGCTGGCGCACCGCTGCGCGGTGGGGGACATGGACGCCACCCGCGCCACCCCGGTGGTGTGGGTGGGGCTGCTCGCGGTGCTGACGCTGCTGGGTGGGCGCGTCACGTGGCGCCCCCGGGGGTTCCCGGGGACCGTCGCGATCCTGCTGGTGGCGCAGGCGGGCGTGCACGCGGCGATGACCGTGGCGCCGTGGGCGTTCGGCCTGGCGCCGCACCACGAGCCGGCGCTGTCGGTGGGCCCCGAGGCCCTCGCGGCGCACGGGGCGGCGGCGCTGGTGCTCGCCCTCGTCGTCACCCGCCTCGAGCGGTTCCTCGATCGCGCGCTGCGCGCCGTCCGCGCCGTGCGGCGCTCCGTGCGCCGCTGGCTGGCCCGCCGCCCGCGGCCGCTCCGGCTGGGCCGCGCCGCCGTCACGTCCGTCCGCGCCCCGCGCGGGCGCACCCGCGTCGTCCACGTCGCCAGGGGTCCGCCGGCCGTCGTCGCCCCCTGATCCGACGACATCAGATGGAGGACGACATGTCCGTGAAGCTCAGGGCGGCCGCGCTGGCGGCCGTCGCATTGGCCGGGACCGCCGCCGTCGCCGTGGCGCACGACGAGGTCCGGGGCACCACCCCCGCGCGGGGCGCGGTGCTCCAGAACCTGCCCCCGAAGGTGAGCATGACGTTCGGCGAGCCGGTCGGCCGGCTCGACAAGGTCGTGGTCACCCGCAACGGGACGGGGAACTTCGTGAAGAGCGCGCAGATCGACCCGCGGAACTCCGCGCGGGTGGTCGCGACGCTCAAGCGCCCCGGCGGGAAGGGCCGGGCGGGCGTCTGGAGGGTGACCTGGCGCATCACCTCCGCCGACGGGCACAAGCAGGTGCTGACCGCCGGCTTCCGGGTGAGGTGACCCCGGACCCGGATCGCCGGGCGGCCAGGGGACCTCCTAGGCCGCCCGGCAGTCCGGGCAGCGCCCGCGCAGGACCACGTCGTGGCCCTCCACGGTGAAGTCCGACGCCCGGGCGGTCCCCTCGAGCGCCGCCTCCAGCCGGTCGTCCTCAAAGGGGCGCACGTCGCCGCAATCGACGCACACCAGATGGTGGTGGTGCTCGCCGCCGGGCATCGCCGGCTCGTAGCGGGCGACGCCACCGCCCAGGTCCAGGCGCTGCACCACGCCGAGGCTCACCAGGAGGTCGAGCACCCGGTAGACGCTGGCGATGCCCACGCGGCGTCCGTCCTCGCGGAGCTGGTCGAAGATCTCCTGGGCGGAGCGGCAGCACGACTGCTCCGCCAGCGAGGTGATGACGGCGCTGCGGGCGCCGCCGGTGCGATGGCCGGCGCCGGCCACCCGCTGGCGGGCGTGGGCGGCCCACGCCTCGGCGCCCTCCGCGCCGTGCGCGTGCGGCCCCGTCACCGCCGGCCCCCTACGGGCCGCGGCGCTCCACGGCGGCGAGTGCCGCGACGACCACGAGGGTGACGAGCGGCACCTTCAGCGCCCACGCCACGGTGCTCGTGCCGCCGGCCCGGCGCATGCGCCGCACCGCCGCGCGACGCGCCACGCGGATGGCGAACAGCTTCAGCATCGGACCAGTGTGACGAGCGCGTCGGACCCCACGCCGGGCGGCGGTCAGTGGGCATGGTCATGGCCGTGATCGTGCCCGTCGTGGCGGTGGGTGGGGTCCATGGCCAGCTCCTGCCCTCCCGGCAGCTCCGCGACCACCAGGCCGAAGGTCTCGAGCACCGCCTCGCGGGTCAGCACGTCGGCGGGCGGGCCGTTCGCGACGACCCGCTTCGAGAGCAGCAGCGCGCGGGCGGCCTCCAGGGCGTCGGAGATGTCGGGGGTGCACATCACCACCGCCACCCCGCCGGCCCGCTCGGCGCGGAGCGCGTGGGACAGCAGGTCCCGGCCCGCCACGTCGAGTCCCGCGGTGGGCTCGTCCAGCACGAGCACGTCGGCGCGCCAGGCCAGCGCCTGGGCGATGTGGACGCGCTGGCGCTGCCCGCCGGACAGGTCCTCCAGCGGGGCGTTCGCCAGGTCCGCGACGCCCATCCTCCCGAGGCTCTCGGTCACGATCCGCCGGTCCTCGGCGCGCATGCGACCCAGCAGCCCGCGCTCGGCGAAGCGCCCCATCGCCACGACGTCGGCCGCGCGGAGCGGCAGCACGAAGCCTGACGGCGCCACCTGGCCGAGGTATGCGACGCGGGCGGGGGCCGCGCCGGGGGCGCCGCCCAGCACCGTCGCCGTCCCCGCGACGGGCGGCAGCAGGCCGACGAGGGTCTTCACGAGCGTGGACTTCCCGGATCCGTTGGTCCCGAGCACCGCCAGGGTCCCGCCGGGCTCCAGGTCGAATCCGATCCCGTCGACCACGGCGCGGCCGTCGTACCCCACGGCCAGGCCCTCGGCGCGCACGGCGGGCGCCCGGCTCACGTCGCCACCGCCGGCGTCGGGCGCAGCGCGCCGCGGGCGGTGAGGGCCACGAAGAAGACGCCGACCTCCACAAGCACGATCGACGCGCCCGCCGCCAGGTCCGCGTGGTACGAGAGGAGCAGGCCGGCGACCACCGAGAGGATCCCGATCGCCGCCGCGATGCCCATCATCGGGGCGATGCGCCGGGCCACCAGGGCCGCCGTCGCGGGCGGGGCGATCAGCATGCCGAACACGAGCAGCGTCCCCACGGTCTGGAAGGAGACCACCACCGTCACCGCCACCAGCCCGAGCATCAGCCAGTCGTGCAGCTCGGCCGAGAAGCCGGCGACGCGGGTCTGGTCGCGGTCGAACGACAGCATCAGGAAGGGCCGGGCGCAGACGGCGGCGACCCCCGCGACCAGCACCGTCGCGAGCGCCTGGATCCCGATGTCCCCCCACGAGATGCCGAGCACCTCGCCGAACAGGATGCGGGTGAGGTCGCCCGTGAACGAGTCCGAGCGCGAGACGATCACCACGCCCAGGGCGAGCATGCCGACGAACAACAGCCCGATGGCCGTGTCGCCGGAGAGGCGCGACCGCCGGCGCACCAGGCTCACGCCCCCGATCATCGCCGCCGCCCCCGCGAACGCGCCGGCCAGCCCGGGCAGACCCAGCAGCAGGGCCCCGGCGATGCCCGGCAGCACCCCGTGCGCCAGCGCGTCGCCGATGAAGGCGAGGCCGCGCAGCACCACGAACGTGCCCACCACGGCGCAGGCCAGGGCCACCAGGCAGCCGGCGATGAGCGCGCGCAGCATGAAGTCGTTGTCGGCGAACGGGTCGATCAGCGGACCGAGCCCCGCGCCCGACCGCGCCTGCGGCGCCGGGCCCGCCAGCCCCCCGTCGATGGCGGTCGCGATGTTGCGCATCATCGTCACGTACGACCCGTCGGGCGGCAGGGCGTGGGTGCCGATCTCCACCACGCGGGCGCCGGTCTCGCCGGCGATCGCGTCGGCCAGCCCGGCGGGCGTGCCGGTCTCGTTGAAGATGGCGGGCACCCCGGCGTCCTGCACCTGCCGGCGCAGGTCGGCCAGGTTGCGCGCCGAGGCTTCGGCCTGCGAGCTGAGCGACGGGATCAGCGCGCCCACCAGACGGAAGCCGTAGCGCGCCGCGAAGTACCCCATCGACTCGTGCCCGGTCACCAGGGTCCGCCGCGCGGGCGGCACGTCGGCGAGCGTGGCGCGGATCTCGGCGTCCAGGCGGGTCAGCCGCGCCTCCAGCGCCGCGGCGCGCGCCGCGGCGTCGATGCCGGCCTCCTGCCGCAGGACCGGGACGAGCCCGCCCACCAGTTGCCGCATCGTCAGCGGGTCGGTCCAGATGTGGGGGTCCTCGGGGCCGTGCTCGGCGATCTCCTCGCGGGCGGACGGATCGAAGCGGCGCAGCGTGACGAGGTCGGTGGCATCGACCACCGGGGTGCCGCCCTCCGCCGTCTGGCGCAGCGCATCCTCGAGGCCCTCCTCCAGCCCGAGGCCGTTGGCCACCACCAGATCGGCGCCCGAGAGCTCGGCCACGTCGCGCGCCGACGGCTGGAACTCGTGGGGGTCGGCGCCGTTCGGCATCACGACGGTGACCCGGGCCTGGTCGCCGACGAGGTCCCGCACGATCGACCCGAGGATCGGGGTGGTGGCCACGATGTGGGGCCGCTCCGCCGTCTGCCCCCAGCCGGGCCCGGCCGCCGCCAGCAGGGCGCCGAGGCAGGCGAGGACGATGAGGGCGCGCCGGACCATGATGGGAATGATTATCAGATTCAGGACGCGGCGGCGCCGCGCGCGGCCAGCCACGCCATGACCGGCCCGGCCAGCGCGTCCACCGCCTTGTAGGCCCGCATCTGAGGGCCCATCGCCGCCAGCGCGGCGTGCAGCCGCCGCGCGCGTACCGGGTCGGCGCACACCTCCGCGACCGTCCGAGAGCGCGTGTGCACCGTGAAAAGCACCGCGTCGGCGCCGGGGACGCGCGACAGCGTCTGCCGCTCGACCCGCACCCAGATGCGTCCGGCGTCGTCCGGGGGCGGGGGCAGCGGCGTGCCCGGGGGCAGGTCCGGGCGGTCGGTGGTCCGCAGCGTCCAGTTGGCGCGCCAGACGGGCCGCTCGGGTCGCAGCCGGCGCATCAGGGCGAGCGTGGGCCCGCCGATCGTGTCGGCGAACCCGGGCACCGGCGCGTGGATCGCCGCGATCGGGCGCCCCAGCGCCGCGCGGATCTCCCAGCCGTTGGGGAAGCACAGCGACCCAGCCACCAACGGACTGCCCGGGTCGGCCGCGTCCAGCAGCAGCAGGTCCTCGGCCACCTCGCGGCCGGCCCAGTCGAGGGGGTCCGCGAGGCCCTCCGGCGGGACCAGGACGGCGCCCTGGCGGCGGGCGTCGGCGACCAGCAGGGCGAGGGCCCCGGCCTGGGCGTCGCGCGTGCCGGGCAGGGCGGCGAAACGGGCGCCGCGGTCCTGGTCGAGCAGGCGCCGGCGCAGGGCGACCTCCTGCGGCAGGCGGTCCGGGTCGCGCACCGTCAGGGGCGCGGCGCCGAGGGGCCGGACCCCCAGCGAGCGGGGAGCGTGACGATCGCCCACCGGGAGGACCGGGAGCGTCATGGACCGTCCACTACGATGCCGCCCGTGAACGGCGCCGCCCTCCTCGCGAGCATCCCGGCACCGGGCGTCCGCCAGATCTCCCTCGGGCCGTTCGACATCCGCCTGTACGCGCTGTGCCTGCTCGCCGGCATCGCCGCCGCCGTGTGGATCGCCATGCGCCGCTGGGCGGCGGAGGGCGGCGACACGGAGCTGGTCCTCGAGGTGGCGCTCTGGTCGGTGCTCGCGGGCCTCATCGGCGCCAGGCTCTACCACGACATCACGAGTTGGGACCAGCTCAGCGACCACTGGTACGCCCCCTTCGCGATCTGGGAGGGGGGCCTCGGGGTGTGGGGCGGCGTGCTCGTGGGCGTCCTGGTGGGGGCGTGGGTCACGAAGCGGCGCGGCGAGAGCGTGCTGGCCATGATGGACGCCGCCGCCCCCGGGATCCTCGTGGCCCAGGGCATCGGGCGCCTCGGCAACTACTTCAACCAGGAGCTCTA
>DAISWG010000090.1:0-8763 GCA_036826475.1 Miltoncostaeaceae bacterium
AGGGCTTGGCCACGAAGTCGTCGGCGCCCCGCTCGATGCCGCGGACCGCGGCGTGCGGGCTGGCCTCCCCGGAGAGCAGGAGGATCGGCAGCCCGCTGTCCCACGCGCCGTCGGCGCGCCCGTCACGGATGGTCCCGATGAGGTCGAGGCCGCTCATGCCGGGCAGGCCGACGTCGATGAGCGCCGCGTCCGGCCGGGCCCCGGCGAGCAGGGCCAGGGCCTCCTCGGCGCTCTCCGCCGGCATCGGCGCGAAGCGGTCGGCGACCAGGTTCTCGGCCAGGAAGCGCCGGACCGTCGCGTCGTCCTCCACCACCAGGACCGAGGGCACCGCCCTCCCGAGTCCCACCGCCATCATCCGCCTCCCGCCGCTCGGTGCGGCCGCCCCGGTGGCGCCGCGTGATGGGGGCACGAGGCGCGGGACGGTGCCGGATCACCCCCCTCGCGCGTGCGGTTCGTCCGCTCCGAGCGGGAATTCCCGGCCGCGGCGCGCGTCAGGACGCACCCGGGGCGCACGCCGGCCGCGTTGAGGACGCCCGCACGGCACTCGACAGCGGCACGCGCCCCGCGGTGGGCGGCGGCCCGGTTGCGCGGGAGCGGATCGACGACAGTCAGCACCCGCCCGTCGCCGTCGACGAACGCCACGCCGATCGGCGCGCGCAGGAACGCCGTGTGGACGGCGGCGCAGCGGTCGATCCAGAGCGCCTCCTCGCCCCCGAGGTCGCGGGTGCCGAGCAGGCCCACCAGGCGGCCGAGCGGGCGGTCGGCGAGGTGGCACCGGACGGCCACCCCGCGTCCGCAGGCCGTGAGCCGGAGCGGCGCGCCGTGCAGGCGGTCGATGCGGAGGCGTCCCACGGTCCGACGGTGCCACGGCGACCCGCGCCGGAGCGCGCGCGATCGTGCCGGCATGCGCGCCCCGGCGTGTCGTGTGTCGGCTCACGATCCCGCGCTCGCGGACGGACGCCCGCCCGGTCGCTCCTCGTCCCCGAGCCCCCCGGGTCGATGAGGCCGACGTGCAGGGCGGGCCGCTCCCGTAGCCTGGCGCGCGCGCCACCGCGCCACCGCGCCCACGGGGAGCCACGATGCCCGAGCCCACCGAGCCGTCCGCCATCCGCCCCGTCCGCCGGGTGGTCGCCACGACGGGCGCCGGAGGCGCGCCCGGGATCGCCATCGAGGGCCCGTCGCCCCACGTGACCACCCTCCCCGGGATGCCGGCGACGCTGGGCCTCACCGACGTGTGGGCATCCCGCGGGATGCCCCCGGCGAACGACCCGTCGGACGCCGACCCGGTCCCGGCGGACTTCGCGATCGGCCCGGCGGCCGACGGCACCCTGTTCCGCGTCGTCCAGTTCCCGCCGCGCGAGGGCGAACCGTTGTGGCACCGCACCGACACCCTCGACGACAACGTCGTCGTCTCCGGCGAGCTGTGGCTCCTGGTGGAGGGCGGCGACGACGCGCGCCTCGGGCCCGGGGACTGCGCGGTGGTGCGCGGGGTCCGCCACGCCTGGGAGAACCGCGGCAGCGAGCCCTGCGTGCTCGCGGCCGTCGCGATCGCCGCCCGGCCCGCCTGACCCGGCCGGTGCCGCTCAACCACGAGATCGCCGGCGACGGGCCCCCGCTGGTGCTGCTGCCGTGCCTGGGCGCCGACCTGTCGTGCTGGGGCTTCCAGGTACCCGACTACGCGGCGCGGTTCCGCTGCATCTCCGTCGACCTGCCCGGCGTCGGGCTCTCACCGCCGCCCACCGGGCCGACGTCCACCGCCCGCCAGGCCGACGCGGTGGCCGCGCTGCTGGACGCGATCGGCATCGCGCGCGCCCACGTCGCCGGCGTCTCGCTGGGCGCCGCCGTGGCCACCCAGCTCGCCGCCCGGCACCCCGGGCGGGTCGCGAGCCTCGGCCTGCACAGCGGATGGGTCGCGACCGACGCCGACATGCGCGCGGTGCTGGCCTCCTGGTCGGCGCTCGCGGCCACGACGCCGACCGTCGCCGACGCCGTGGTCGAGGGGATCTTCCCGTGGGCGTTCACGGCGGAGATGTACGCGACGCGACCGGAGGTGCTGGAGGAGTTCGGCGCGATCGCGCGCAGCCGCCCGCCGCAGCCGCTCGCCGGCTTCCGCGCCCAGGTGGAGGCCGTCGACGGGCACGACGCCCGGGACCTGCTGTCAGGGATCCGGGTGCCGACCCTCGTGACCGTCGGCGACCGGGACCGGCTGACGCCGGTGCGATCCGCCGACGCCCTCGCCGGCGGGATCCCCGGCGCCGAGCTGCGGATCCTGGACGGCCTTTCCCACGCCGGGTTCAACGAGGACCCCGCGCGGTTCACGGAAATCACCCTCCGCTTCCTGGCCTCGGTCCCCTAGGTGGCGCAGGTGGCGATGCTGCGCGTGACGCCGGCCTCGAACCGTCCGGCGCGGCTGATCGCCTGCTGGGCGGCGGCCGCATCGACGTCCTGGAAGGCGATGCCGGCCCTGCGGTAGGCGGTCATCGCCCGGGTGGCCTGCGCGATCGCGTTGGCGTAGCAGGCGGGCAGCGGACGCGTGTCGAGGCCCTGGAGGCGGTCGACGGCGTCGTCGGCCGCGGCGCGCAGGTCGCGACCCATCCCCCTGAGGCACCGGCGGCTGCCGCACGTGTCGAGGCCGTCGGCCGCGGCGGAGACGCTGGTGAACGCGTCGCGGAGCACGGCGGCCGCGGCCACGCGCGACCCGTCGCCCGAGGCCCCCGGCACGGCGTCGGTGCCACCGCCGCAGCCGGCGACCGCCAGGGCCAGCACGACGAGAAGTGCCACGGCTCGGGCGCTCACGGGCGGGATGCAACCAACCGGAGGCGCCCGGGGGACCTGGACGACGG
This sequence comes from Miltoncostaeaceae bacterium, assembly GCA_036826475.1. Taxonomy (GTDB): domain Bacteria; phylum Actinomycetota; class Thermoleophilia; order Miltoncostaeales; family Miltoncostaeaceae; genus Miltoncostaea. The sequence goes on from DAISWG010000090.1 coordinate 2,844, forward strand.
TCGAGGAAGAGGCGTCCGGAGGGACGGGATCCTGGGCCGTCACGGCGGTCTGACAGGCCGTCCGACCCCCGTTGCTACATTCGGGCCGATGGGTCAGCCGCCCCTCTCACCCGACTACTCGAGCGGCCACGACTTCGCGGTGGAGATCGAGGGTGTCCGCTTCCGGTTCAACTCGGACGACTTCGCGTCGCGCACCGGCGCGGCCGCCGTGCGGCTCGGGTTGCTGCCCCGCGCCGCGCTGGGCCCCGCCGAGCTACGGGACCTGGTGGCGCTCGCCGCGCACGGGCGCATCGCGCGGCCGTCCAGCCCCCTCGCCGCGCACGTCGCCGGCCACCGCGACGCGCTCGAGTGGAGGGGCCGCGACGTCGTCCACTGGCTGCGGCGGCTCATCTTCCGGGGCGCGTGGATCGACCAGCAGATCACCGACGGACGGATCATCCCGGTCTGGGACGAGGCACACGGTTTCCGCTACCGCAGCGCCACCACCGGCCAGCCGGCGGCCGAGGAGCCCCCCCTCCCCGACTGGTCCGGGATCGCGTACCGGCGGCCATGAGGGCGCAGACGCCGCAGGAGGTGCTTGAGGCGGTCCGCCGCCTCGAGGACGACCTGCAGACCATCCGGGCGCGGGCGCGCGAGCGCGAGCGCGACATGGACAGCCTGCGCGTCGCGCTCGCGCAGGACGCCGCCCGCGAGCGCCAGGCGCTGGTGGAGGACATGGAGCGGCTGGTCGATCTGATCGGAACGAGCTGGCGCTCCACCCACGACCAGATCGCCGAGCTGACCGCCGAGGTGCGCAACCTGCGGCACTTCGCCGAGACGACGGCGGACATGCTGCGGGGCGCCAGCGTGGAGCTGCACCTCGGCGGCCAGGTGAACGGCCTGCACTAGCTACGCGAACCGCGGGGTCGCGTGCAGCGCGACGGCGGGGTGGGGCCCGGTCGGCCACGTCCACCGGCGGCGGCGGACGTGGTCGTGCGGGTGGACCCAGTAGGTGGTGCTCGTCGCGGCCATGATGCTGCTCCTCTCGGGTGGGGCGCCGGGTGCGCCGATGGGGGGAGTCGAACAGGCGCCGCGAACCGCCCGGTAACCGGGCGGTAAACCGGCGTTGACCGCGTCCCGTGGTCGCGGGATGCTGCCGCCGGACCATGGAGATACGGCTCCTCGGCCCGCTCGAGGCGGTGGACGCCGGCGCGCCCCTCGCCCTCGGCGGCACCAAGCAGCGGGCGCTCCTCGCGGCGCTGACCCTCGCAGGCGGCCGCGTCGTGAGCGCCGCGCGCCTCGTGGACGACCTGTGGGGCACGCACCCGCCGGATACGGCGCCGAAGATGGTGCAGATCCACGTCTCGGCGCTCCGGAAAGTGCTGCCCGCCGGCGTCCTGGTGACGCGGGCGCCCGGATACGCGATGGACCTGCCCCGCGACGCCGTGGACGCGTTCCGTGCGGAGGACGCCCTGCGCCGGGGGCGCGACGCACTGGCCGCAGGCGACGCCCACGGGTCGTCCGAGGTGCTGGCCCGCGCCCTGGCCCTCTGGCGCGGCCCGGCGCTGGGGGAGTTCGCGGAGCCGTTCGCGGAGGGCGAGGCCCGGCGGCTCGCGGAGCTGCGGCTGGCGCTGACCGAGGAGCGCCTGGCGGCCGACCTGGCGCTCGGCCGCCACGCCGACGCGATCCGCGAGATCGAGACGCTCGTCGCGGACGAGCCGCTCCGCGAGCGGCTGCGGGAGCTCCAGATGGTGGCCCTGTACCGGTCCGGCCGCCAGGCGGAGGCGCTCGCGGCCTACCAGGACGCGTTCCGGGCGCTCAACGAGGAGCTCGGGATCGAGCCATCGGCGCGGCTGCGGGAACTGGAGCGGGCCGTGCTGCGCCAGGACCCCTCCCTCGACCCGCCCGCCGCCGCGGCGCCGGCTCCGGGCCCCCTGACCCCGCCGGGCGTCGCGCCGATCGGCCGCGACGCCGAGCTCGAGGCCCTGCGGGCGCAGCTCGCGGCCGCCGCTGACGGGGCCACGCGCGTGGTGCTGGTGACGGGCGAGGCCGGCGCCGGGAAGACGACGCTGGTCGACGCCCTCCTCGACGGGCTCCCCGACGGCGCGGCCCTGGTCGGGCGCGGCCAGTGCGTGGTGCAGCACGGCCCGTCGGAGGCCTACATGCCGGTGCTCCAGGCGCTGGAGCGCATCTGCCGGGCGCCCGGCGCCGGCAACGCCCTGCCGGCGCTGGTCGAACGGGCGCCGACCTGGATGGCCCAGATGCCGTGGCTGCTCGACGACGCCGGCCGGGAGGCGGTTGACGCCCGCCTGGTGGGGGCCAACCGGGACCGGATGCTCCGGGAGGGCGTCGAGGCGATCACCGAGTTGTCGTTCGCGCGCCCCGTGGTGCTGGTGGTCGAGGACCTCCAATGGAGCGATCTGGCGACCGTCGACCTGATCGCTGCCCTCGCGGTGCACCGCGGGCCCGCCCACCTGCTCGTGCTCGCCACCATGCGGCCGCCCGACGCCGCCCCCGGCGACGCGATCCACGCGGCGGCGCGGGACCTGGTGGCGCGCGGCCTCGCGACCCAGGTCGCGGTCGGAGGCCTCGACGCCGCGGCGGTGGCCCGCTACCTGGCGTCCCGGCTGCCGGGCGCGGACGTGCCCGGCGATCTGACGGCGTCGCTGCGGGCCCGGACCGGCGGGATCCCGCTGTTCCTGGAGAAGGCCGTCGACGGGTGGATCGAGGACGGCCGGGGTGTGCGCGACGCGGGCCGGTGGACGCTCACCGCGGACGCCACGGCGCTGTCGCGTGACATCCCGTCGACCCTCCGCGGCCTGATCCGCCGCCGGCTCGACCCCCTCCCTCCGGAGGACCGCCGCCTGCTCGAGACCGCCAGCGTCGCGGCACCCGCGTTCTCGGCGGCGCTCGTCGCCGCGGCCCTGGGGGAGCCGGAGGCGGACGTGGAGGAGCGCATCGACGCCCTCGCCCGGGCGGGGGTGATGCTGGAGCCCGCCGGCGAGGAGCGGTGGCCCGACGGGACCGTCGCCGGCCGTTACGCCTTCACCCACGATCTCTGCCATGAGGTGCTGTACGACGACCTGCCCGCCGGGCGCCGGGCGCGGCTGCACCTGGCCGTCGGCGACCGGCTGGAGCGCGCCCACCCCGACGGCCGTGGCGCGCCCCCCGCCGAGCTGGCCGTCCACTTCCTGCGCGGCGGGGAGCCCGCGCGTGCGGTGCGGCACCTGGTGGGGGCGGCGGAGCGGGCCGCCGGGCGCCTCGCGCCGCGCGAAGCCCTGGCGCTGGTCGAGGACGCGCTCGAGGCGGTGCGGGACCTCCCCTCCCGCGAGCGCGCCGAGTGGGAGCTGCGCGCGGAGCTGCTCCACGGACCGGCGGTGATCGCCATGTCCGGGTGGAGCGCCCCGGAGGCGGAGCGCAGCTTCGAGCGGGCCCGCGAGCTGGCGCTGGACCTGGGCCGGTCCGACGACGCGGAGTGGGCGACGTTCCGCCTCGCGACGCTCCACGAGGTGCGCGGCGCCTACGCCCGCTCGGAGGAGCTGCTGCGGCCGATGCTCGCGGCCGGGGCCCGGCCCAGCACCGGCCGTCTGGCGCTGGACCTGAACGAGCTGATGGCGTGCACGCTCTTCCACCAAGGCGCCTTCGCCGACGCCCTCGACAACGCGGAGCGCGGCCTGGGATTGCCGCGCACGGCGGCCGACCCGTTCCTCGCGGCGGCCGGCGACGACGCGGTGACCGCCTGCCACCAGTGGGCCGCCCTCTCGGCGCTGCACCTCGGCCGCCCGGAGGAGGCGGTCCGGATCTCCGACCGGGCGATCGCCATGGTCGCCGCCCCCGAGCGCCGGCACGCGGCGGCGTCCGCGCTGGCCCTCGGGGCGATCGTGGGGCAGTGCCTCGCCGACCCCGTCCGCACGTGCGACCTCGCGGAGCGGGCCATCGAGGAGGCCGAGGAGCGTGGCTACGTGTACCGCGCGGCGATGGGCCGGGTCCTGCGGGGCTGGGGCCGGGCCGCGCTCGGCGACTCCCCTGGCGGCATCGCGGAGCTTCGCGAGGGCATCGCCCAGTCGCGGGCCACCGGCGCCCACATGGACGAGGCCTACTACCTCGGACTGCTGGCCGACGCGCACCTGCGCGCAGGCGACGCGGCCGGCGCCCGTGCGGCGCTCGACGAGGCCCGGGCGGTGCTGCCGCGCGACGGCCGCTTCTTCCACGAGGCCGAGCTCCAGCGCCTGCGCGGCGAGCTCGCCGTGCTGGAGGGCGACGCCGAGGCCGCCGAGCGCGCGATGCGACGGGCCCGTGACGTGGCCCGCGCGCAGGGCGCGCGGATGCCGGAGCTGCGGGCGTCGCTGGGGCTGGGGAACGTGCTGCGCGCCACCGGCCGCCCCAACGAGGCCCGCACGGCCGTCGCCGAGGTGCTCGGCGGGTTCACGGAGGGCTTCGCCTCCCCCGACGTGCGCGCCGCCGCCGCCTTCCTCGCCGCCGATGGCGCCGGCCCCGGACCGGGCCCCGCCCCGCCGGTGCGGTACGCGCGCAGCGGAGACCTGTCGATCGCCTACGAGGTCACCGGCGCCGGACCGGGCGACCTGGTCCTGGTGCCCGGGTTCATCTCCCACCTGGAGCAGGACCGCCGCGAGCCGCGCCACCTGCGCTTCCTGGAGCGCCTGGCGGGGCTGGGGCGGCTGATCCGGTTCGACAAGCGCGGCACCGGCCTCTCGGACCGGCCCGCCGGCGTCCCCGACCTGGAGGCGCGGATGGACGACGTCCGCGCCGTGATGGACGCCGCCGGCAGCCGCCGCGCGGTGCTGGTGGGGTACTCCGAGGGCTGCCCGATGTCGGTGCTCTACGCCGCGACGTACCCGGAGCGTGTGTCGGGGGTCGTGCTGATCGGCGGCTTCGCGAAGCGCATCGACCCCGACGACGACTACCCCTGGGCGCCGACGCGCGAGGAGCGGGACGCGCAGATCGGGTCCCTGCTCGGCGAGGGGGGCCTGGAGCGGATGATGCGGCTCATGTGCCCGTCGGCGGACGAGGCGATGGCCCGCTGGTGGGGCGAGCGCTGCCGGGCGGCCGCCAGCCCGGGCGCGATCCGCGCCCTCGCGGAGATGAACTCCCGCATCGACGTGCGCGGCGTGCTCCCCGCGGTGCAGGCGCCGACCCTGGTGGTGCACCGGATCGACGACGCGGACGTGCGCGTGGAGGAGGGCCGCTACCTGGCGGCGCGGATCCCCGGCGCCACGATGGTGGAGCTCCAGGGCGCCGACCACTTCGTGGCGGTGGGACCGGACCAGCTGGTCGACGCGATCGCGCCGTTCGTCGCGGGGCTCGCGGACGACGCGGCGCCCGCACCGGAGGTGGCGGTGGCGACGGTGGTGGCGGCGGCGGACGGCGGGTCGCCGCTCGTCCAGGTCTACGACGGGCCGGTGCGCGCCGTCCGGGAGGCGATCGCCCTGGCGCGGCGGCTCGGGCGCGGGGTGGGCGTCCACACCGGGCCGGTCCGCCGCAGGGGGCGGCCCGAGGGGGACGCGGTGCGGATCGCGACCGCCGTCGCCGCCCTCGCCCCGCCCGGGGAGGTCCTGGTCACGATCACCTCCCGCGACCTGGTGCCCGGCTCAGGCCTGGCGTTCGACGCCCGCGGTGAGCTCGCCGACGACGACGGGCCGCGTCCCCTCTTCGCGGCGACCGCGCCGGCCGAGGGCTGACCGCCACAGCGACGCGCCCACGATCGCGCACCCGGCCAACGCGGCCGCGGCGCACATCGCGAAGCCGTCGCGCACGCCGGCCGCAAGGGCGGCAGGCGCCGCGCCGGCGGCGACGGCGAGCGCGCCGGCCGCGGCGGCGCCGAGCGCGCCGTCGAGCGCCATGGCGGTGTTCATCACGCCGGTCGCCCCGCCCTCGGCCCCGGCCGGGGCGGCGTCGAGCGTCAGGGCGTTGACGGCGGCGA
>DAISWG010000091.1:0-8654 GCA_036826475.1 Miltoncostaeaceae bacterium
GATGGCGATGGCCAGCGCCACGATGGCCGCGGCCAGGGGCGTGGCGGCCAGGGCGAGCCGCCGCCGCCCGTCCCCGCCGCCGAGCCACCGCCGCCATCCCGTCGTCCCGGGGGCCTGCGGGGCCTCGGCCGCGGCGATCGCGCGCACCCGTTGCCGCACGGGGTCGGGTGCGGGCTCGGCGAGTCCGCGGACCTCCGCCATCAGCGAGACGGCGTCGCGCTCGGCGTCGGTCTCGGGGGCGGTCCCGTCCGCGAGCTCGGCGAGGCGGTCGGGGGTGATGTCGTGCCCGCCGTTCACGGCCGGACCACCTCGGCGCGCAGCTTCCCGAGGGCGCGGTGCAGCGCGGTCCCGACGGCGGACGGGGTCATCCCGGCGACCCGCCCCGCCTCGGCGGCGTCGAGGCCCAGTACAACACGCAGCGCGACGACTTCCCGCTCCGCCCTGGTGAGCCGTCCGATGGCGTCGCGCATGTCGGCGGGCAGGCCGCCGGGGCCGTCGGGCGGGGGGGCGCTGTCGGGCATGCCGGCGGCGTAGCGCTCCTCGCGCGCCCGTCGCCGTCCGTCCTTGCGGAAGTGGTCGAGGGCGACCCGCCGCGCGATCTCGACGAGCCAGACGGACGGCCGCCCGCGGGCGGGGTCGTAGCGCCGCCAGTCGCGCAGCGCGCGCTCGAAGGTGGCGGAGGTGAGGTCGTCCGCGAGGTGCCGGTCCCCCACGAGATGCACCAGGTAGCGGTGGACGGCGTCGAGGTTCGCCTCGGCGACGTCGGCGAACGCGGGCCGCGACCCGGCGGCCGTCATGACGTGTGCGATCGCCGGGAGCCCACCCACGGAACGTATCCGCCGCCGCGGGCGGATGCGTCACGTCTCAGGCGCCGTCGCCGTCCTCCGGCGTCGCGCGCAGGAGCCATCCGTAGGCGGCGATGCCGTCGCCGTCGGGCCCGGTGACCGCTCCGATGTAGCCGTCGGGGCGGATCGCGATCCGCCCGCCCGCCCGCGGCAGCCCGTAGCGGCCGGGGAAGACCCGCCCCGGGTCGTCGATCACCGCGTCGTAGCCGGGCAGGTCCCCGCCGCCCGACGCGATCGCGACGTGGACCGCCGGCAGCCCGCCGGTGTCGGGCGGCGCCGGCTCTGCGGGCGCGGCGACGACAGTGAGCACCACATGGTCGGTCGTCCCGGCGCAGATCTGCCGCATGCGGCGATCGAGCCCCGCGTCGGGCAGCCGCGGCATGTGGTCGCCGGCGTGCACCCGCCCCCGGTGCCGGTGGCCCGCGTCGGCCACCACCGGGCTGTCGCGGTAGGCGAGCCCGACCTCCTCCACCGCGTCGGCGAGCATCCCCCGGATGGGCGCGAGCCCCGTCGCGGCGTGGACGACGGTGTCCCGGAGGTGGCGCGCGAGGGTGTTGCCGAGCGTCCCGACCCGGGTGAGGCGGGTGGTGAACTCGATCATCGTCGCCGCGACCGGGCGGCGCTCGGCGTCGTAGCTGTCGAGCAGAGCGCCGGCCCCGGCCGGTCCCGCGAGGGCGAGCTTCCACGCCAGGTTGAAGGCATCCTGCATCCCGGTGTTCATGCCCTGGCCGCCGGCGGGGCTGTGGATGTGGGCGGCGTCCCCGGCCAGGAACACCCGTCCGACGCGGTACGCCGGCACCTGCGCGTGGTGGATCTCGAACTCCGTGAGCCAGTGGGACCGGATGATCCGGATGCCCTCTGCCCGCGCGTCGACGATCTCCTGCAGCGCCTCCTGCGTGGGGTGCAGGTCGATCGGGCCGTCACCGGCGTCGGCGAGCTGGGCGATGAGGCGGGTGCGCTCCCCCACCATCGGGAACACCAGCAGCGGCCCCTGGGGCGCGAAGTACGTGTACATGGAGCTGGTGTCCAGGGCGTGCTCGGCCTCGACGTCGCCGAGGATGAACCGCTCGCCGGTGAACGACCCCTCGAGTCTCGTCCCGACGAGGCCCCGGACGGTGCTGTGCGCTCCGTCCGCCCCGACCACCCGGTCGAAGGACGCCGTCTCCTCGGTGCCGTCGGGGTGGCGCAGCCGCGCCTCCACGGCGTCGGGCCCCTGCGTGAGGCCGACCAGCTCGACCCCCCGCTCGACCGCCCCGCCCAGCTCGCCGAGCCGCTCGGCGAGGATGCGCTCGGTCTCCGTCTGGGGCGTGGTGATCGTGAAGGGGTACGGGCTGTCCACGCCGTCGAACGGGATGTGGGCCAGCCGCTTCCCGCCCTCCAGCATCGTCATCCCCGTGGTCCGGAGACCCGTGTCGATGAACCGGTCGACGATGCCCATGGCGTCGAGCATCTCGAGGCTGCGCGCGTGGATCACGATGGCACGCGACTCGTCGGTGGGCTCCGCGAGCCGGTCGATGATCCGCAGGCCGGCGCCCCGGCGGGCGAGCTCGCATCCGGCGAGCAGGCCGACGGGGCCCGCGCCGACGACGAGGACGGATGTGGCCGTTCCTGGCATGACGCGCTCCTCGTGGCGGATGTCCGGTCCCGGGACGCCGACGACTCTCCCGCGACCCCGGCCGCGGGTGCAAGCGGCGAGGGGCTCACCAGCCGACCGCCCATCCCGGCACCAGGACCGCAGCCCGCGGTGGCCGCGGCCGGGCCGGGCGCGGGGGGCGCGGTCTCGCCGGGCGCGGCGCGCGGGCGACGCGCGGCGGTGGCGGCGCCGCGACGAGCACCCCGAGCCGGTCGAGGGGCTGCACGGGGGGTGTCCGTGACGGGTGGTGGGGACGCAGCGCGATGAGGCCCAGCATCACCGCGCCCACCACCACGACGGCGCCGAGGTACTCGACCAGCGCCGATCCCCGGCGGCGGGCGGTCACCCGACCACCGTCCCCACCTGGCGGGCCATCTCGATCGCCAGCACGCCGATGACCAGGAGCAGAATGGCCGGGACCATCACCATCGCCACCACCAGCTGGATCTTCGGGGCGGCCCGCGCGGCCCGGTCGCGGGCCGCCTGGCGCCGCGCCGCGCGCAGGGATTCGGCCTGCCCGTGGAGCGCCCGCGACAGGGGCGCGCCGAGCTCCTCGGCCTGGAGCAGGGCCCCCACGGTCCGCGCCAGCTCCGGCAGCCCGGCCCGCTCCACCAGCGCCCGGTAGGCCGCGGCACGCGGGGTCCCGAGGGAGAGGTCCCGCAGCACCAGATCCACCTCCTCCCCCAGCGCCCCGCCGAGGCGACGTCCCGTGACCGCCAGCGCGGGGTCGAGCGCCATTCCCGACTCGACGCAGATCGCGAGCAGGTCGAGGAGGTCCGGTAGCTCCCGCAGCAGCGCCCGCCCGCGGGCCCGGACCCGTCCCGCGAGCCAGCGCCCCGGCGCCCAGACGCCGGCGAGCGCCAGCACCGGCACCAGCGGCGCCGCGGCCGGCGACGCCACCGCGAGGGCGGCGCCCAGCGCGAGCCCCGCCGCGCCCGCGGTCGCCCGCGCGCGGGCGAGCCCGTCCGGCGAGATCGCGTCGGAGAGGCCGGCCCGGACGATCGCCCTCGCATCGCCCGGCCGGGCGAGTGGGCCCACCGCGGCCCGCGGCCACCGTACGCGGGCCGCCCGTGCCACGACCGCGGGCGGGCGGCTCGCCGCCCCTGCGACGGCGGTCACGGCCGACGCACGGCGGGCGCGCAGGCCGGGCGCCGCCGCTGCGATCGCCACGAGCCAGAGGACGAGCGGCGGCGGCATCACGGCTCCACCCGCCCGACGCGGCGGATCAGGACGACCCCCGCGGCGTAGAGCGTCAGCGCGGCGCCGAGCAGGTACGGCCCCGGTCCCTGCCCGAGGTCACGCGCCAACGTCCCGGGCGCGACCATCTCGGTGAGCGCGCCGCCCGCGAGGGGGAGGGCGGCGACGAGCCACGCGGTCATCCGGGCCTGCGCCGTCGCGCCGCGCAGCTCGCGCGCCAGCTGGGCGCGTTCCTCCAGCCGGTCCGAGAGCCGCCCGAGCGCCAGCGCCAGGTTTCCGCCGGTGCGGCGCTGGACGAGGATCGCCGTGGTCATGATCCGCAGCTCGCGTGCGGGCACCCGCGCGGCGAGCGACTCGAGCACATCGTCGATGCGGCCGCCGAGCTCCAGCTCGGCGACGCACCGTGCGAGCTCGGCCCGGGCGGGATCCGGCGCGTCGCGGGCGGCGCGCGCCAGCGCGTGGCGCAACGACAGCCCGGCGCCCAGCGACGCCGAGAGCCCCTGCGCCACGCCGGGCAGTTGCGCCTCGAGGCGGTCGAGGTGGCGCCGGTCGGCCGACCGGAGGTACGCGGCGCCGGCGCCGGCGGCGGCGACCCCGCCGGCGACGGCCGCCACCGGCGTCCGGATGACGACGAACGCGCCGAGCGCCGCGAGGACGGTGGTGGCGGCGGCGAGCGCGAGGGCGGCACCCAGCCCGACGGGGGCGCCCGCCCGGTCGAGGCGCGCGGCGAGCCCGCGGCCCGGCCGGCTGCGGGCGATCCATCCGGGTGTCCGCGTGGCACGCAGGTGGCCGGCGCGGGTCGCCGGCACCATCCGGCGCATGCCGAGCCCCAGGAGGACGAGGGAGGCGCCGGCCATGAGCAGCGGGGCCGCGGTCACGGCCGCTCCCCCGCGTCCGTGGCGGCCTGGTCCGCCCACGCCCCGGCCGCCGCCGCCCACGCGACTCCGTCGCCGTCACGGGTCCGGGTGCAGAGCGACGTGAGGACGGGTCCGTCGGGGCCTGCCGCGACGGCGGCGACCTCGACGATGCGGCGGCGCCCGTCGGGCAGCCGCGACTGGTGGACGACCAGGTCGAGCGCGCTCGCCACCTGTTCCTGCACCGCCCGGTAGGGCAGGTCGACATCGCCCATCAGGGCGAGCGTCTGGAGCCGCCGGACCGCGTCGGCGGGCGACGAGGCGTGGAGGGTCGAGAGCGACCCCTCGTGCCCCGTCGTCATCGCGGTGAGCATGTCGAGCGCCTCGGCGCCGCGGACCTCGCCGACGACGATGCGGTCGGGCCGCATCCGAAGGGCGTTCCGGACCAGCGCGCGGATCGGGACGGCGCCCGACCCCTCCAGCGACGGGGGACGACTCTCGAGCCGGACGACGTGCGGCAGGGCAATCCGCAGCTCGGCGGCGTCCTCGATGGTGATGACGCGTTCGCCCGGGGGCACCACCGCGGCCAGCGCCGCGAGGGTGGTGGTCTTCCCGCTGCCGGTGCCGCCCGTCACGAGCATGTTGCGCCGGGCGCGCACGGCGAGCCCGAGGAGGTCGCGCATCCGCTGGTCCATCGTGCCGAGGGAAACCAGGTCGTCGCCGGTGAGCGGCCCGCTGCCGAAGCGGCGGATGGTGAGCGCGGGCCCGTCGAGGGCGAGCGGGGGGATGACCGCATTCACCCGCGAACCGTCCGGCAGCCGCGCGTCGACCATGGGACTGGCCTCGTCCACGCGGCGCCCGAGCGGAGCCAGGATGCGGTCGATGACGTGCAGCAGGTGGGCGTCATCGGCGAATCGCGCGCCCGCCGGGGCGATCCGCCCGGCGCGCTCCACGAAGACGGCGCCCGGGCCGCAGACCATGATCTCGGTGACGGCCGGGTCGCGGAGGAGCGGCTCGAGCGGGCCCAGTCCGAGGGCCTCGTCGACGACGGCCTGGACCACGCCGGCCCGATCGGCCGCCGGGAGGATGTGCCGCTCCTCGTCGATGAGCTCCTCGACCAGCTCGGCCAGCTCGATGCGGTCGGGGGCCGCCGCCCCGGCGACGCGGGGGTCGCGCGCGGCGCGGGCGCGGAGGTGCTCGACGAGGCCGGGATCGGTCACGGCGCCCACCCCGCCAGATCCCGCGCGGCCCGGGCGAGCCGGGCCCTCCGCCCCTCGGGGAGCCGGCCGCCGGCGAGCGCCGCGGCCTCGCGGGGCGACCATGGCAGGACCCCGGCGACGGGGGCCCCGACGGGGCCCGCGAGGGCCCGCGCCCCGCCCTCGGCCCGCCCCGGGCGCCCGCCGACCACCAGGCCGCACCCACGGTTGTCTCGGCGCTCCCGGAGCGCCGCGAGGGCGGCCGCGGCGCGGCGCGCGCCGCAGAGGGTGGGCGGGCACACCATCAGGAGCGCGTCCCCGCCGGACCCGTCGGGCGGTACGCCCGTGCCCGCATCGACCACCACGGCGGCGCTCGGTCCCGCGGCGTCGCGGGCAGCGGCGATCAGCGCCGCCGTCGTGCCCGGCCGCCACGCCGCGGCGGCGCCGGCGCATGCGGGCGCCGCGATCAGGGTGGCGCCGGACCGGTGCGGGCGGCCCGCGTTCCGCAGGTGGGCCGCGGCGAGCTCGTCGGCGACGGGGAGCAGGTCCGCCGTGGTGCGGTCGCCGATGAGGTCCCAGGAGGCCGCCAGGTCGCCCCGGTCATGGTCGAGGTCGATGAGCCAGGCGCCGGCAACGGCGAGCGCGAGTGCCGACGCGAGGGTGCTGGCCCCCGCGCCGCCGCCGACGCCGGCGACCACGGTGACGCGGGCGGCCGCGCTCACGGCGCCGCCACCGCACGCGGCCCGGGCGCCGCCCCGACCTCCTCGGGCGGCCGGATCAGCAGCCGCACCTCGCGGGCGAAGTTGAGCGCGGCCGTGATGCCCAGGGCCTGCCGCGTCCGGACGCGGAGGACCACGTCGCCCGGGCCGCCCGCCGGATCGGCGGCGTCCGGCGTGGCGACGCCGAGGACCTCGGCGTCGGCCACGACGAGGGCCGTGCGACCCGTCAGCCCCTCCCCGGTCGACGCGACGACGTCCACCCGCGCGCCCGGGCGGACGCCTGCGGCGGCCGCGCCGGCCGCGGACAGCGGAACCGCGACGGCGCGCTCGCCGACGGCGAGGGGGCCGGGACCCACCCCCGGGGCGCCCCCGAGGGCGGCCTGCGTGAGCGGCTCCCCCGCGGCGACGGGCGCGGCGACACGGCGCCCGACGGCGTCGCCCGGCGCGCCGAGCATGCCCGGCAGGGCTGCGGACGCCGGCACCTCCACGGCCGCGAGCGCCGCGGCGGCGGTGGCCTCGTCGATGAGCAGGCCGGTGCCGAGCGGCGCCCGGGCGACGACCACAGTCGCCGGCGGCGCCGCGGAGCCGGCTCCGAGGCTGATGAACGCGGCGACGAGCCCCAGCGCGCCCGCCAGGACGATGAGCAGTCCGCCCCGCCGGCGACGGCTCATCGCGCGCCACCGTCAACCCGGGCTCCGCACCGCCCGCACGGGCCACCGGGCACGCCGCCTCCGGAGCAGCGCCCGCAGCGGCGCCACGCCCAACCCGCCCACCGGAGCAGCACGGCGGGCCGCGTCCGCGCCAGCGAGGCGCCGCCCGAGGCGGCGGCGCTCGCGAGTCCCTCCAGTCGCCGCAGCGTCCCCCCGTCGTCGTCGCCGCCCGCCCGGAGCGCGACGCCGAGGACCCACGCGGCCGCGCGGGCGTCGGCGGGCAGGGCGACGACGTCGGCCCCCATGAGGCGCGCGACCGGCCGGAGGGGCGAGCCGGCCGGAGCGAGCGCGATCGCACCCGGCCCGGCGGCGTCGATCGCCGCCACAGCCGCGTCGGCCGGGCGGGTGGCCCCGTGCCGCCCCCCGTCGAGCACGACGGTCAGCGACGGCGCGCCATCCGCAAGGCCGGCGTCGCGTGCGACCGCGCCGTCGGTGACGAGGGGCCTCATGCCGCGCGGGGGTCGTCGGCGGACGGGGCCAGCAGCGGCAGGCGCAGACGGAAGCACGCGCCGGGACCGGCCGCGTCGAGCGTGAGGGTGCCACCGTGCTCCTCCGCGATCTCGCGAGCGATGGCGAGGCCCAGGCCGCTCCCCCTCCCCTCGGGCGCCGAGCCGCGGATGCCGGGCATGAAGATCGCCTCGCGATCGGCGGCGGGCACGCCCCGGCCACCGTCGCGGACGCGCACCTCGGCCCGGCCGTCGGCGCATGACACGCGGATCGTCACCGTGCCCGCCGTCCCGGCATGGCGCACCGCGTTGCGCATGAGGTTGTCGAGCGCCCGCTCCAGCCGGGCGGGGTCGCCCGCGACGGGCGCCGGGGCCGCGGCGCGCAGCAGCCGCACCGTGACGGCGCGCTCGCGGCCGACGGCCGCGAACCGCTCCGCGGCGGCCCGGGCGAGCACCGCCAGGTCGGCGCTGCCCGCGGGTGCCTCGTCCGGGGCCACGAGCCCCGCGAGGCCACGCGCGATGCGCAGCACCTCGGCGTCGATGAGCGCGATCGTGCGACGGCGCTCGGCGCGACGGTCGCAGCGCTCGAGGCCGAGGCACAGGCCGCGGATGACGGTGAGCGGGCCGTGCAGGTCGTGGACGGCCCGGTCAAGCGCGGGGGCGCCCATCTCAGGCGTCCTCCGGCAGCAGCCGGTAGCCGATGCCCCAGATGTTCACCACCCACCGCTCGGCGCCGCCCTGGGCGGCGAGCTTGCGGCGGAGCCGGCTGGCGTGGCTGTCGACCGTCCGCGTGCGCCCGGCCGAGCGGTATCCCCAGACGTCGCGGAGCAGCTCCGTCTTCGTCACGACCCGGTTGGGGTCGCGGGCGAGGTGGTCGAGGAGCGCGAACTCCTTGGCCGACAGGTCGAGGCGGCGCCCACCGAGCGTCGCGACGTGGCCGTGCCGGTCGATCCTGAGGGCTCCGACGCGGACCTCCTCCGCCACGAGAGCGCCGCGGGAGCGCCGGATGAGGGCACCGAGCCGCGCGAGGACCTCGGGGTAGTGGAAGGGCTTG
>DAISWG010000092.1:0-8430 GCA_036826475.1 Miltoncostaeaceae bacterium
TCGCGCTCGATCTTGAGGTCGCCGCGCTCCTTGTCGGCGAACCAGGCGACCACCTGGCGGGTGAAGTCGTCGATCTCGTGGCGGAACGCGGAGGCCTGCTCCTCGCCCCGCTCGATGCGGTTGAGGCGCTGCTCCCAGCGTCCCGTGAGCTCGGGACTGGTGAGCACGTGGTCGCCGAGCATCCGGACGAGGCCCACGCCCTTCTCGGTGGCGCGCAGGGCGCGGCCCTCGCGCTCCACGTACTCGGCGTCCACCAGCCGCTCGATGGTGGCGGCGCGGGTGGCGGGGGTGCCGATGCCGGCGTCCTTCATCGCCTCGGCCGCCTCGTCGTCCTCCACGAGCTTGCCGGCGGTCTCCATGGCCCGCAGCAGCGTGCCCTCCGAGTACCGGGCGGGCGGCTTGGTCTGCTTCGCCAGCGCCTCGGCCTGCGTGCAGGTCACGGCGTCGCCCACCGCGAGCTGCGGCAGCGACTGCTCCGACTCCTCCTCGCCCTTCCCGCCCGGGGCGTCGGCGGGGGCGTCGGCGGAGCCCTCCTCACCGTAGGCGGCGCGCCATCCGGCCTCGATCAGGACCTTGCCGCGGGAGCGGAACAGGTGCTCGCCGACGCGGGTCTCCACGACGGTGCGCTCGAACTTCGCGGCGGGGTGGAAGACGGCCAGGAAGCGGCGGGCGACCATGTCGTAGATGCGGCGCTCGTCGCGCGACAGCCCGGACAGGTCGTGGTCGCCCTCGGTGGGGATGATGGCGTGGTGGTCGGTGACCTTCGCGTCGTTCACCACGCGGCCCAGCGGCAGGCGCTCCAGGCCGAGCACGTACCGGGCGGGCGAGGCGTACTCGGCCGCGGCCGCGCCGACACCGCTCACCACCGACTTGAGCTGGCCGGCCATGTCGCCGGACAGGTAGCGCGAGTTGGTGCGCGGGTAGGTCAGCAGCTTGTGCTGGTCGTAGAGGGCCTGGGCGGCGCCCAGGGTGCGGCTGGCCGAGAAGCCGAAGCGGCCGTTGGCCTCGCGCTGCA
This sequence comes from Miltoncostaeaceae bacterium, assembly GCA_036826475.1. GTDB lineage: Bacteria > Actinomycetota > Thermoleophilia > Miltoncostaeales > Miltoncostaeaceae > Miltoncostaea. The sequence continues at coordinate 1,016 of DAISWG010000092.1, forward strand.
GCGTGGTGAGGTCGTAGAGCAGCGGGGGCTGCTCCGTCTGGGGCTTCGTCTCGAGCGCCTCCACCACGCCAGGCTGTCCGCCCGTGGCGGCGGCGATCGCCTCCGCCGGCTCCGCCGCGGTCAGGCGGGTGGTGGAGCCCTCGTGCCAGAGGCCCTTGTAGCCGGCGCCGGCGGCGGTCGCGAACTGCGCCTCCACCTCCCAGTAGTCCTCCGGGACGAACGCGGCGATCGCGAGGTCGCGGTTCACGATCAGCGCCAGCGTCGGCGTCTGGACGCGGCCGAGCGACAGCACCTTGCGGATGGAGCCCGCCTTCGTGGTGGCCGCGCGGGTGGCGTTCATGCCCACCAGCCAGTCGGCCTCGCTGCGGGCGCGGGCGGCGGCCTCGAGCGGCTGCATCTGCTCGTCGTCGCGCAGCGCGTCGAACGCGTCCCTGATCGCCTTCTGCGTCATGGAGCTGAACCACGCGCGCCGGACCGGCTTCTCGCGCGCGGCCTTCGGGGCCGTCTCCAGGATGAGCTTGAAGATGAGCTCGCCCTCGCGTCCGGCGTCGCAGGCGTTGACGATCACGTCGACGTCCGGCCGCTTCATCAGCGCGTGGAGGCCCTTCAGGGTCTTGCCGGCCCTGGCGTCGCGCGGCTGGTAGCGGAACTCCTCCGGCAGGATCGGGAGGTCGTCGTAGCTCCACTTCTTGTAGCGGGCGTCGTAGGCGTCGGGGTCGACCTGCTCGACCAGGTGGCCGACGGCGAAGGCGACGATGGCGTCCGGACCCTCCCAGTGGTCGCCGACGCGCTTGGCCTTGGGGCCGATGAGCGCCTTGGCGACGTCCTGGGCGACGGACGGCTTCTCGCAGATGACGAGTGAGGGCATATGGCGGCGCAGGGTAGCACCGGGTTCCGCGGGTCCGTCCAGCCCCCTCCCGCGACGGAACTGGCCGGCCCTACGGGCCGGTGACGACCTCCTCGACGGTGCGCCAGATGTCCTCCGGCACCGTCTTCAGCACGGAGACGGCCTCCGACAGCTCGACGTCGCGGATGCGCGCCCCGCGCAGGGCGACCATGCGGCCGAAGCCCTCCTGCGCCACGAGGCGGGCCGCCCGCTCGCCGAAGCCAGAGGCGATTGCGCGGTCGAACGCGATGGGCGTGCCGCCGCGCTGGACGTGCCCCAGCACCACCGGCCGCGCCTCGGCGCCGAGGCGCTCGGAGAGGCGGTCGGCGAGGACCTCGGCGACGCCCGCCTTCGCCAGCTGGGCGTGCCCGAAGTCGTCGACCTCGCCGGTGGCGGCGTCGTCGTCGAGGACGACGCCCTCGCTGACCACCACGATGCCGTAGCGCCGTCCGCGGGCCCGGCGGTCCTCGAGGCGGGCGACCACCGCGTCGACCGACGGCGGCTGCTCGGGGATCAGGATGGCGTGGGCGCCGCCGGCCAGGCCGGACTCGAGGGCGATCCACCCGGCGTGCCGGCCCATGACCTCGACCACGATGACGCGGTCGTGCGACTCGGCCGTCGTGTGGAGGCGGTCGATGGCGTCCGTCGCGATCTGGACCGCCGTCCAGAAGCCGAACGTGTAGTCGGTGCCGGAGAGGTCGTTGTCGATCGTCTTGGGGACGCCCACGACCTTCAGGCCGTGCTCGGCGTGCAGCCGGCGGGCCACGCCCAGGGTGTCCTCGCCACCGATGGCGATGAGGGCGTCCAGGCCCAGGTCGGCGAAGGCGCGCACGCATTCCTGGCCCCCGCCCTCCGTCTTGAAGGGGTTGGTGCGCGAGCTGCCCAGGATGGTGCCGCCGCGCGTGAGGATCGGCCCGACGTCGTCGCGCGTCAGGGGGCGGCCGTCGCGCTCCAGCAGGCCCTTCCAGCCGCGGAGCAGGCCCACGTGCTCGTGGCCGTGGTGTCCGCCGGTGCGGACCACGGCGCGGATCACCGCGTTCAGGCCGGGGCAGTCGCCCCCGCCCGTCAGGACGCCGACGCGCATCCCGCGGGACGATAACCGGGGAGGGCTCCGCCCGCGAGGCCGGCCGCGGCGGCCGCGACCGGCGGGCCGGCGGGGGAGGGGGCGCTCAAGGTCGGGGGGCGCAACGCCGAAACCGCCAGTGCATGGATGCGCTCCCTCCGGCTCGTGCTGGCGACGCCGGCCGGGTCCTCGTCGCCCACGACGAGGCGCCCGTCCGCCGGGCCTGCCGGGCGACACTCGAACGGTCGGGGCTCCGCGTGCTCGAGGCCGGCGACGCCCGCGCCGCGCTCACCGCGGTCGCGGGGGACGGCATCGGCCTGGTGGTCGCCGGCGCCCACCTGCGTCATGGGGAGGGCTCCCTGATCCGCGCGCTCGCCGCCCCCGGCGGGCCGGCGGTGCTCGCCCTGGTGCACGGCGGAGACTCCGCGGCGGCCCTCGCCGCGCGGGCCGACGGGGCCGACGACCATGTGACGCTGCCGCTGGCGCCGGCCGACCTGGTGGCGCGCGCGGGCGCCGCGCTGCACGGCGAGGCCCGCCGCACCGCGCGGGAGCAGGTGGCGCTCCGCCGGATCGCGACCGCCGTCGCCCGGGGGGCCTCACCCCAGGACGTGTTCGACCTGGTGGCGGAGGAGGCGGCGACCGTCCACGGCGTGACCGGCGGCGCGGTGGTCCGCTTCGACGACGGGGAGGCGACGTTCGTGGGCCGCTGGGCCACCCGCCCCGACTCCTGGCCGCCGAGCGAGCTCACGGTCCCGCTCACCAGTCCGCTCCCGTCGGTGCAGGTGGCGCGGACGGGCCGCACGGCCCGGGCCAACGACTTCCGGGCGTTCGCGGGCGCGGTGCCGTGGGTGCTCGACCCGGACGCGTTCCGCGGCAGCGTCGCCGCGCCGGTGCGGGTCCGCGACCTGCTGTGGGGCGCGGTGGTGGTCGCGACCGACCGCGACGAGGCGTTGCCGGCCGACGCGGAGGCCCGGCTGGCCCGCTTCGCCGACCTGGTCTCGCTGGCGATCGGCAACGCCGAGGCCCGGGCCGAGCTGGCGGTGCGGGCGGCGACCGACCCCCTGACCGGGCTGATGAACCGGCGGGTGTTCGAGGAGCGCCTGCTGGCCGAGACCTCGCGGGCGCTGCGGCACGGCCGCGAGCTGGCCCTGGCCGTGCTGGACCTCGACCACTTCAAGGAGGTCAACGACGTCCACGGCCACATGGCCGGCGACGACGTGCTGCGGGAGGCCGCGCTGCGCCTGGCCTCGCGGGTGCGCGAGGGGGACGTGCTCGCCCGCCTCGGCGGCGAGGAGTTCGCGTGGCTGATGCCCGAGACGGACGGCATGGAGGCGTGGCAGGCCACGGAGCGCGCGCGGGCTGCGATGGCGGCCGCCCCCTTCCCCGGGGTGGGCCGCGTGACCGTCTCTGCGGGGGTGTGCGACCTCGCCCGCGCGAGCTCGCACGCCGAGCTGTACCGCCTGGCCGACGTCGCCCTGTACTGGGCGAAGCGCCACGGCCGCGACGTGGTGTTCCTCTACACGCCCGAGGCGATGGAGGCGATGGGGGAGGAGGAGCGCGCCGCCGAGCTGCGCCGCAACCAGGCGCTGCAGAGCATCCGCGTCCTCGCCCGCGCCGTGGACGCGAAGGATGCGTCGACCCGCCGCCACTCGGAGCGCGTCGCCGGGCTGGCCGCGATGCTCGCCGAGGCCTGCGGATGGCCGCGCGGGCGGGCGTCGCAGCTCCACGAGGCCGCCCTCGTGCACGACGTGGGGAAGATCGCCGTCTCCGACGAGATCCTCTTCACCCCCCGGCGCCTCGACGAGGGTGAGATGGCGAAGGTGCGGGTGCACGCGGCCCTCGGCGCGGAGATGCTCAGCGACGTGCTGAGCCCCGAGCAGTCGAGCTGGGTTCGCGGCCACCACGAGCGGTGGGACGGCGGCGGCTACCCCGATGGCCTCGCGGGCGAGGACGTCCCGGAGGGGGCGCGGCTCCTGCATCTGGCGGACGCGTGGGACGTGATGACCAGCAACCGGGCCTACGTCACCCCGCTCTCCGACGACGAGGCGCTCGCGGAGTGCCGCCGCCAGGTCGGCGCCCAGTTCTGGGGCCCGGCGGTCGATGCGCTGGAGCGGCTCCACCGGAGCGGGGCGCTGGAGGCCGAGGCGCTGGAGCGCGGCTCGGCGGCGCGGCTGCCCACGCCGTAGACTGCGGGGCGTGCCGAGCCGTCGCCTGATCGTGATCGCCACCGCCGCGTGCGCCGCGTGCGCCGCCGTGGTGGTGCGCCGCCGCCGCGCCAAGGCGCAGGAGCCTGAGGACGCGGTCGACGAGGCCTCCATGGAGTCCTTCCCTGCGAGTGACCCGCCATCAGCCGGAGGCCCGGGGATCTAACCCCTGCACGGCGGAGCGGATCCGGCTCCACGGAACGTGAAATTCCCGGCGGTCCGATGCGAGCGAAGCGAGCCGGAGGCCCCGCCAAAGAGGGCCTCCTGACCGCCGGGATTGGCCGCAACTGGCGCTGGAGAGGCCCGAAGTGCGGGCGTTCCGAGGTGCGGGCGTTCCGACCTGCGGGGTGGTCGCACTTCGGCGTTTCGAGAGCGCCGGTTGCGACTGATCCCGCCAGGCAGGGAGCCCTCTTGAGCGGGGCTCCCGGCTCGCTTCGCTCGCATTGGCCTGGCGGGAATTTCACGTTCCGTGCAGCCGGTTCCGTTCCCAGGATCAGGGACCGCAGCGCAGATCGACCGCTTCGCCGGCCGCCGTCAGGCTCTCGCCGGCCTTCAGGGGGCCGACGACGACGCCCGCGGTCACGGGGCCGAGATCGGCAATGCGCATCTTGGTGCGGCACACCGGCTGGCGCACGCCGGCGAAGGCCTCCTCGGCCAGCAGACGGGCGGCCTCGCCGTCGCCTGCGGCGACGATCACCTGCTCGTGCTGGAAGGGGCCTTCCCACCCGCTGGTGGCCGCGTAGAGCCTCAGGTTCGCGTCCGACATGGCGATAACGTAGCCGCCGCGACCAAGGACTCGCCGTCCCGCGTCGAAATGGCGCTGTGAAAACGCAACATGCGACGGGAGGGTCTGAGATGCGGTTGGCTCGGCGAGCGGCGGTCCTGACGGCAGCGCTCACGGCGGCGGGCGCCCTGCCCGCGGTGGCCGCGGCCCAGGCCCCCCCGGGGCTCCACGTCGCGTCCTTCGACGCGCCCTCCGCGGTCACGCAGGGGCAGCGGGCCGCCGTGTCGGGCCGCGTCGCGCCGGCCGCCGCCGTGCCCGTGACCGTTGAGCGCCTCGAGAACGACGCGTGGGTGCCGCTGGTCACGCTGAAGTCGGACCGCCGGGGACGGTTCGCGGCCGCGCTGCCGCTGCGGACGTCGAGCAGCCTGCGGGTGAGCGTCGCCACCGCCGAGGGGACGGTGGCCAGCAGCCGCCGCCGCTCCGTCGCGCTGCGCCGGCGGGTGGCGCTCACGGTCACGGCGGCGCCGATGGAGAACATCAGCGGCCGCCCGTTCGCCCTCTCCGGCTCCGTGGGGGGCTCCGCGGGGGGCGAGCGGGTCGCGCTCCAGGGCTCGGTGAACGGCAAGGGTTTCCGCACCCTGAAGACCCTCGCAGTGAGGGGCGGGAAGGTCCGCGCCACCTTCACCCCGCCGTCCGGCGGCGCCTGGCGTTTCCGGCTCACCGCCGCCGCCACCCCGGGCCGCGACGTGGGTGGCACGGCCACGACGGCGGTCATGAGCGTCTACGGCTCCAACCCGCACGGCGTCCCCGCGAGCGCGTCGCACTACCTGGTCCAGGAGATCTCGCAGACGCTCCTCTACTACTACGAGGGCGGGAAGCTGCGCCGGGTGTTCCCGGTGGTGTTCGGCAAGCCGTCGACGCCGACGCCGGTCGGCCGCTTCGCCGTCTACTCCAAGACGGCCGGCCCGAGCGCCGCCTTCGGCCCGCTGGTGCTCTGGTACCACCGCGGCTACGGCATCCACGGCACCAACCAGGAGTACCTGCTGGCGCGGTCGTGGCGGTACTACTCGCATGGCTGCACGCGGAACTACAACGCCAACATCACGTGGTTGTGGCCGCGCGTGCCCGTCGGCACGCCCGTGATCAACCGTGCGTAGCGTCACCCACTGATACGGTCGGCCGCGATGCGGCCGGCGCACCTCCTCGTCGCGGGCCTGGCCCTTGCGGCGCTCCCGGCGGTCTGCGACGCGGCGTGGGGTCCCGCCGTGCGGGTCGCTCCGCCGGGACCCGCCGTCGCCTCGGGCGACGTCGCGACCGGCGCCGGCGGCCGTGCCGTGGCGGCGTGGCTGCGGACCGACCGGCGCGGGACCCGGGTGGTGGTGAGCTCCCGGGCGGCGGGGCGGTGGACCCCGCCGCGGGCGCTGGGCGGCACCGGGGTCGCGCGGCCCCGGGCGGCGGTGAACGCCTTGGGCGACGCCGCGGTGGCGTGGGTGGGCGACCGCGCGGTCGTCGCTGGCGTGCGGCGCGGGCCGGCGGGCAGATGGACCACCTCCCTGGTCGCCCGCGCCGACGGCGCCGTCCAGGACCTGCGGCTGGCGATCGACCGCGCGGGCCGCCCGATGGTGTTGTGGAGCGAGGCGATGGGGCGGGACTACGTGGCCCGGGTGGCGTCGCGGCCGTCGGCGTCGGCGGGCTGGCGCGTGCGCCCCGCCCGCATCGGCACCGCCGGGCCCGTGGCGCCGGCGTTGGCGCTCTCGGCGGGTGCGGGTGCGCTGGTGGCGTGGACGGATGGCGCCCGGACGCTCGCGTCGCGCACCGTCGGCGGCGACTTCGAGGCGCCGCGCGAGGTCGCGGGGCAGGCGAGCGGCCGGCCCGCCGCCGCCATCGGCCCGTCCGGCGCCGGCCTCACGGCGTGGAGCGCGCGCCTGCCGGGCGGCACGTCGGTGGTCCAGGCGGCCGGCCGCACGGAGCCCGGCGACGCGTGGGGGGAGCCGGACGACGTCGGCATCGGCGCGACCCCGGTGGCGGCCGTCAACGAGGACGGCGATGCCGTGGTGGCGTGGTCCCTCGGCGGGGCGGGGAGGCCCCAGGGCGTCGAGTCGGTCACCCGCACCGGACCGACCGGCGCGTGGCGGTCGACGACCGTCGTCCCGCGGCGGTCGTGCAGCTGCACCCTCCGGGTGGCGGGCGTCGGCGTCGCTGACGACGGCACGGCGGTGGTCGCGTGGCGCCGCGACGAGGACGACGGCGGCAGCGGCGGGGGCGTCGCGGCCCTGGGGCCCCGCGCGGAGGACTGGGATCGCGCGAGCGTCGGCGCCGGGCGGCCGGACGCCACCCCGGCCGTCAGCGCGGCCGGTGGGGGCGCCACGGCCCTCTGGACCTCCGGCCGCACCGGAGTCCGCGCCGCGACCCTCCGCTGATCCCCAATCCCGCAGCGCCCGGGAGAGCGGTCCGCTCATGCCGACGGGGCTGATTCCCGCCGGCCCTACCGCGCGAAGCGCGGTCGCAGTGCCCGGGGAGAGAGGTGCTGCATGGCCG
>DAISWG010000093.1:0-8200 GCA_036826475.1 Miltoncostaeaceae bacterium
TCTTGCCGAGCAGGTGCTCCTCGACCGTCGCCGTCACGGTGCCGCCGTCGGCGATCCCGTCGGCGTCGCCGGTGGCGAGGACGCGCGGCGTGAAGCTGGCGCCCTCATCCTGGGCCAGGCGGTCTACGACGATGCGCTCACCCTCGCGAACGCGATACTGCTTGCCCCCGAGGGCGATCACGGCATAGTCGGGCACAGTCGTTCCCTCATACGTTTGAAGAGCGACGGCGGATACTAGCGAGCCGTGACCCGAAGGTCCACGCACGGCCTTCGTCACTGCGCGGCGCGCCGTCGTCTCCGGTTGGCGGGTGACGCGGGCGCAATCCGGACAGCGACGGGCTCCTCCGGCGTCCGGATCCGCATGGCGTGCGGACCGAGGGAGGCGTCGGGCGTCAGATCGATGCCGATGCCGGTGTCCTCCTCCAGCCCCTGGAGGCGGATGCCCTCCTCGCCGCTCATGACCTCCGCGATGCGCGGATTCACGGCGACCGTGACCCGGTCGGAGGCGCGGCCCTTCAGCTGCCGGCGCAGCTCCCGCTCGATGGAGATGGCGTGGGTCTCGTCGCTCGGGATGACGCCGACGCCGGCGCAGGTGGGGCAGATCTCGGTCATGATCTCGCGCGGGCCGTCCGAGATGTTCTGGCGGGTCATCTCCACCAGTCCCAGCGGCGAGATGTCGACGACGTACGTGCGGGTGCGGTCCTTCGCGAGGGCGTCGTCCAGCGCCGCCTTCACGGCCCGTCGGTTCCGCTCGTCGTCCATGTCGATGAAGTCGATGATGATGATGCCGCCGATGTCCCGCAGGCGCAGCTGGCGGACCACCTCGACCGCCGCCTCCAGGTTGGTCTTCGTGATCGTGTCCTCCAGGCGGTTGCCGCCCTTGCCGACGTTGCGGCCGGAGTTGACGTCGATGACCGTCATCGCCTCGGTGTCGTCGATCACCAGGTAGCCGCCCGACGGCAGCGGGGCGCGGCGGTCCATCGTGGAGCGCAGGCTCGCCTCCACGCCCTTCGCGACGAACAGCGGCTCGTCCTCGACCCAGTGGCGCACCCGGTCCCCCATCTCCGGGGACGTGCGCTTCAGGAACCCCTGGATGCGCTCGAACTGGGTCTCGTCGTCGACCAGCACCTCCTCGACGTCCGCGTTCAGCAGGTCGCGGATCACGCGGAGGGAGATGTCGGCCTCGGAGTAGAGGAGCGTCGGCGCCTTCGCCAGGCCGCCGCGCTCCTGGAGCGTCTGCCACAGGCGCTTCAGGAAGGCCAGGTCGCGGGCGATCTCGCGGGCCGACGCGCCGGCGGCCGCGGTCCGGACGATCAGGCCGCCCGTCTCCAGCGGCAACGCGCCGCAGATGGAGCGCAGGCGCGTCCGCTCGTCGTCGGGCAGGCGCTTGGACACGCCCACGCCCTCGCCGAACGGCACGTACACCACGAACCGCCCCGCCAGCGACAGCTGCATCGTGAGGCGCACGCCCTTGGTGCCCATCGGGTCCTTGGTGGCCTGCACCAGGATCTCGTCACCCCGCTTCAGCAGGTCGGCGATCTGGCGCTTGCGCTTCGGCACGCCGAGCGCGACGACCTCGTCGACGTGGAGGAAGCCGTTCTTCTCCAGGCCGATCTCGATGAAGGCGGCCTCCATGCCCGCGAGGACGTTCTCGACCCGCCCCTTCCAGACGTGGCCGACGACGGAGCGCTGGCCCCGCCGCTCGATGTAGCACTCGGACGCGCGGCCGTCCTCCATGATGGCCACACGGGTCTCGGCGCGGTCGACCGAGACCAGGATCTGCTTCTTCAGGACTGACTCCTCGGTGGATTCGACGTCCCCAGGCCCAGTCGGGCGGCGACGCGGTCGAAGGCGGGGCGGAGGGGCTCCAGGGGGATCCCCTCGACGAGTTCGTGTCCGGACTCGAGACGGGCGAGGGTCGTCTCGCCGACCGCGCGCGTCGCGGCGTACGCCACCGCGCCGCGGGCGGCCCAGCCGGCGCCGGGCACCAGGCCCACGGCGCTGCGCGCGATGGCGCGCCAGGCGAAGCCGGCCCCGAACAGGCCGAGCGCCTCCACGGCGCGCTCGGGGCCGAAGCGGTAGCCGTACATGCTCTCCAGCTCGGCGACCAGGCGGATCTGGATCAGGGTGATGCCGGGCATGTCGACGCCGGGGAACGGCAGGGCGCCGATCGCCGCGGACTGCTTGGCGCGGCGGACGATCAGGTCCTGCCCCACCGGCTTCCGCAAGCCCGGGTAGCGCCACCCGGAGGCGACGGCGTCCTCGCCGAGGTGCGGCAGGATCGCCGCGATCCCGGCGTCACGGCCGTCGTCGCCGTCCAGCGACGGGACGTGGACGATGTTCGACATCTCCAGGCGGCGGCCGCGGAGCATCCGCTCCTCCAGCTCGGCGCGCTCCCCCGCGTCGCCGATCAGCATCGCGACGGCGCCGCCGCCCTGGCGGCGACGGGCGACGAGCGCGGGGGCGCCGATGCTGAGATCGGTGTCGCGGCGCACCGGCAGGATCGCCAGGGCGTCCTCGTCGGGCGCGGTCACGTCCCCGTCCAGGATGCCGCGGAGCCGGGCCACCGACGCAGGGTCGCCCGGCAGCAGGTGGATGCGCCCGCCGCCCTCCGTCAGCTGGTCGGCCTCGCGCACCGCCCCGGCGATGGGCCTGACCACGCGCAGGACGGCGCCCGCGCGCCCGATCACCCCCACCGCGCTAGCCCGGTACGGCCGACCGGCGCTGGTGGATGCCGAGCAGCAGCCCGATGGCGATGAGGGTGGTCAGGGTGTGGCTTCCGCCGTAGCTCATGAGAGGGAGCGGGATGCCGGTGATGGGCATGATCCCGATCGTCATCCCGATGTTAACGAACACCTGGAAGCCGATCATGGCGACGACGGCCCCCGCGACCAGCATGTCCATCTGCGAGGACGCCCGGGCCATCGTGCGCAGGCCCCTCCAGAGGACCAGGCCGTAGAGCAGGATCAGCAGCCCTCCCCCCGCGAACCCGAACATCTCGGAGGTCGCGGCGAAGATGAAGTCGGTGTGGTGCTCCGGGATGAAGTCGCCGTTCGCCTGGGTGGCGCCGTCGGGGCCCTTGCCGAGCGCCCCGCCCGACCCGATCGCCGTCTTGCTCTGGTCGAGCTGGTAGCCGGCGTCGCTGGTGTCGCGCTCGGCGCCGATGAACGCCGTGAGCCGCTCCACCTGGTAGTCCTGGAGCACCTTCACGCCGGCGTGCGGGAGGATCCACAGGACGCTCAGGATCAGGATCGCCAGGATCGACCCGGCCACCGCGAAGTGGGACCACGGCACGCCGACCAGGAACAGGATCGCGGCGAGCACGGCCGCGTACACCAGCGACGTCCCCAGGTCGGGCTGCAGGAACACCACGCCGGCGGGGATCGCCGCCACCACCCCGAGGTAGAGGGTGTAGCGCGCGCTGCCGAGGTCCTCGATCTTGTCGATCGCGAGGGCCGCCAGCACGATGGCGATCGCGACCTTCCCCATCTCGGAGGGCTGCAGGTTGAACGGGCCCAGGTCGATCCAGCGGTTCGAGCCCTTCACGGCGGTGCCTACCACGTAGACGACGGCCAGGGCGCCGAGCAGGCCGCCCCAGATCGCCCACGCCCACCGGGCGAGCCGGTCCAGGTTGACCCGGGTCGCGACGACCATCAGGACGACGCCCACGACCGTGAACAGGATCTGGCGGTCCATGTAGAAGCGGGGGTCGCCGGGGATGTCGTCCTCGGTGGTCTTGCCGACCACGAAGATGCTGAACACGCTGATCACGGCGACGCCGAACAGCAGCACCCAGTCGAGCCCCCCGACCGCCGCCCGGAGCCGCTCGGCGACGCCGCCGCCGCGGGGTGGCGCGATCGTCGTCATCGGCTCTCCACCGTCGGCTGGCCGCACAGGCCGCCGTCGAACCCGAGGTCTGCGCCCATCGTGCGGCACACCACCGGCGCGGCCGCGTTGGCGCCAGTGCCGCCGCGCTCGATGACCACGGCCACCACGATGCTCGGGTCGTCGTAGGGGGCGTAGCCGACGAACCAGGAGTGGTCCTCGCCGCCGTCGCCGGGCTCGGCGGTGCCGGTCTTGCCCGCCACCTTCGCGTCGGCCGGCAGGTTCGCGAACACGCTGGTGGAGGTGCCCTGTCCGCCGTTCGCCGCGAGGTACAGCCCCTCCCGGATCTGCTGGAGGCCGGCGATGTCGATCTGCCGCGCGGGGCGGCCCTCCGACAGCTTCTGCACCACGCGGCCGTTGGGGTCGCGGACGCTCTGCGCCACCGTCGGGGTCACGACCGTACCGCCGTTGGCGATCGCCGCGTACGCCACCGCCATCTGGATCGGCGTGACCTGCAGGTATCCCTGCCCCACGCCGAGCTGGATCGTGTCGCCGGCGAGCCACGACCGGTCGAAGTCGCTGAAGTCGGGGCCGGCGAAGTTCTTCTTCTTCCACGGCGGGTCGGGGACGAGGGCGGGGGTCTCCCCCGGCAGGTCCACCCCGGTGTCGCGCCCCAGGCCGAACTCCCGCGCCTCCTCCTGCAGCGGGAACTCGCGCTTGTCGGTGTTCTGGGCCCGCCAGAGCCGGTCGGCCACCTGGTAGAAGAACGTGTCGCTCGACACCTCCAGGGCCGTCGGCAGGGTCACCCAGCCATGGCCGCGGCGCTCGAAGTTCGAGAACTCCTGCTTGTGGAGGGTGATCGTCGGCAGGGACTCGAGCTCGGTGTCCACGGTGATCTCGCCGCCGGCGATGCCCGCAGCGGCCGTGATGGGCTTGAACGTGGAACCCGCCGGATAGACGCCCTGGACGGCCCGGTCGAGGAGCGGCCTCTCCTCGTCGTTGTTGATCCGGGTGATCTCCTTGTCCTTGCGCTTGACGAAGATCTCCGGGTTGTAGGTCGGGTACGACGCCAGCGCGAGCACCTCGCCGGTCCGCGGGTCCATCGCCACGCCCGCGGCGCCCTTCGCCCCCGTCACGGAGGCGGCGTCCGCCAGGCCCGCCTCCAGCGCCTTCTGCGTCTTCAGGTCGATCGAGAGCTGGATGTTGCGCCCCGGGACCGGCGCGCGCGAGCTGATGTACTCCCGGCCCTGCGGCTCGCCGGCGGCGTCGACCTCAACGACCGCACGGCCGGGGGTGCCGGTCAGGAAGTCCTCGTACTGCTGCTCGATGCCGCCCTTGCCCACCACCTCGTCGCCCTGGTAGCCCTTGCGGCGGTACGCGGCGATCTCGGTGGGGCCGATGCGGCCGGTCTGGCCCAGGATGTGGGCGGCCGTGGAGCCCTCGGGGTACGAGCGCAGGAAGGTGTTCTGGAGGCTGATCCCCGGGAAGTCGCGCTGGCGCTCCGCCAGGTACTGCGAGATGCCGGGGTCGATGTTCTGGGCCAGGACCACCGGCTCCAGCGGCTGGTCGTCGCCGCCGTCCACGTCCTTGATGAGCTCGGATGCGGGGACGCCGATCACCTTGGAGAGGCGGTTGAGGACGGCCGCCCGGCGCGCCCCCTGCAGCTCGCGCGGCTGGGCGACGAGGTTCTCGCCGATCGTGTTCTTCACCAGGGCGGTGCCGTTGCGATCGACGATGTTGCCGCGCGGGGCCTCCGAGACGACGGTGCGCAGCCGGTTGCCCTCCGCGCGCTGGGCGTACTGCTCGCCGGCGATGACCTGGAGGAACCAGAGGCGCACCAGCAGGATGCCGAGCAGGGTCAGCGCGATGCCGCCGAGGATGGCGATGCGCACGGCGATCCTGGGCGTCAGGGCCGGGGCCCACCCCCCGCCCCCGCCGCCGCCGACGCGCCCGGAGGGACGCCGTGGCCGGAACGTCGTCGTCATGCGGTCATCCGGGACCAGGGCTCCACCACGCGCGGGGCGCCCAGCAGGCGGCGCCCGACGAGCAGCACGGGCGGGCTCAGCAGGGCGGTCAGGGCGACGGTGGGCAGCAGCAGCTGGGCGACGAACTCGGACGCGGGCATGCTGTTGCCCAGCAGGAGCTGGAACACGGCGTAGCCGAGCTGCACCGCGAGGGTGGCGATCACCGACAGCAGGAGCGGCGCGAGCAGGCCCGACGACTCCTCGCGCTCGCAGTAGCGCCCGCACCAGGCCCCGACCGCCAGGTACAGCAGGGCCATCACCCCGAGGGTGCCGACCGGCGAGGTCAGCTCGATGAGCAGGCCGGCGCCGAACCCGGTGACCGCGCCCACCAGCGAGCCGCGCAGCAGCGCGACCACCACGACGGTCGGCGCGATCAGGTCGGGGATGCCGTCGGCCACGTTGATGTACGGCATGACCGACACCTCGAGCACGACCGCGACCAGCACCATGAGCACCACCCAGCCCAGGCCCGCGCCGCGCGGGCGCGACCGGGGGACGCTGCTGGCGGGACCGAGCGCGCGCGTCGGCGTGTCGGTGGTCATCCGGCCGCGCGCTCCTTCGCCTTCTGGCTCACGGGGACCAGCACCGCCAGGTAGGTGAGGCGACGGGCGTCGACGTACGGGGTGACCTGCACCGTCTGCTGCACGTCGACCTCCTGGCTGCCGAAGCTGGTGACCGCGCCCACCGGGATGCCCGGTGGATAGACGGACAGCAGGTTCTTGACCTTGAAGCCGGACGTGACCACGGTCTGCCCCTGCTGGATGCCGGCGGCGCGCGGCACGCCGGTCAGCTGGAGCTGCCCGGGGGTGGTCGACTGCAGGACGCCGGGGAAGTTGCCGGCCTCGGGGATGGTGGCGCCCACCTCGGTGCGCCCGTCGGTGAGGAAGGCCACGGCGGCCGAGTTGGAGCTCACGGACGTGACGTATCCGACGAGCGCGGCGCCGGTGCCGGTGCCGGCGACGACCGGCGAGTTGCGCACGACGCCGGACGAGCTGCCCACATCGACCCGCGCCGAGCGGTACCAGTCGGTCCAGGAGCGCTGGATCACCAGGCCCACCTCGCGGCGGTAGCCGCCGAGCTCCTTGCCGGTGTCGAGCATCGCGTCGACGCCGAGCAGGGACTCGAGCTCGGTGAGCCGCTGGTCGCGCACGGCGTTGTCGGCGGCGCGCGCCTGGAGCACGTCGTTCTGCAGCTGGAGGTCGGCCGCGCGGTCGCGGGCGTCCTTCAGGCTCGTCATCCAGCCCCACGCGTCGCGGAACGGCTGGACGGCGCGCGTGGCCCCCTCCTGGACGGGCGCCATCACGCTGGCCGAGGTGGCCTGCACGCCGTGCAGCGGTCCGTCGGAGCCCTCGCGGAAGTAGCCGGTGAAGATCACCAGGCAGACGACCGCGAGGACGGCGATGACGCCGCGCCGCACGGTCGCCCGGCGGCGGGCGATCCCAGAGGTTGCGGGCACGGCCATCAGGCGCTGCGGGGTCGGGGTCCCCGGATCAGTACCGCTTGCGGTGTCGGCCGTTGGACGAGGCCTTCTGCATGACCTCGAACTCCTCCAGCGAGCGGCCGGAGCCCACCGCCACGCAGGTGAGCGGGGACTCGGCGACGTGGATCGGCATCTCCGTCTCGCGCCGGAGGCGCTCGTCGAGGCCCTGCAGCAGGGACCCGCCGCCGGCCATCATGATCCCGCGGTCCATGATGTCCGAGGCCAGCTCGGGCGGCGTCTTGTCGAGCGTGCTCTTCACGGCGTCGATGATCTGCTGCATGGGCTCCTCGAGGGCCTCGCGGACGTCCTCGGAGGAGAGCACGACGGTCTTCGGAAGTCCCGTGATCATGTCGCGACCCCGGATCTCGGCCTGCACCTCCTCGCGGAGCGGGTAGGCCGAGCCGATCTCGAGCTTCACCTCCTCGGCCGTCTGCGAGCCGATCATCAGCTTGTACTCCTTCTTGACGTAGCTGATGATCGCTTCGTCCAGCTCGTCGCCGCCGACGCGGATCGACTGCGCCACGACGATGCCGCCGAGGGAGATGACGGCCACCTCGGTGGTACCGCCGCCGATGTCCACCACCATGTTCCCGGTGGGCTCCGCCACCGGCAGCCCGGCCCCGATGGCCGCGGCCATCGGCTCCTCGATGAGGAACGCGCTGCGCGCGCCGGCCGACAGGGTTGCCTCCTCGACCGCGCGCTTCTCCACCCCGGTCACGCCGGAGGGGACGCAGACGACGACGCGGGGATGGGCCCAGCGATTCTGGTGCACCTTCTGGATGAAGTGGCGCAGCATCTGCTCGGTCACGTCGAAGTCGGCGATGACGCCGTCCTTGAGCGGCCGGATGGCGCTGATGTTGCCGGGGGTGCG
>DAISWG010000094.1:0-7538 GCA_036826475.1 Miltoncostaeaceae bacterium
GCTACGCCTTGATCTCGATGTCGACGCCGGCGGGAAGGTCGAGGCGCATGAGCGAGTCGACCGTCTTGGGCGTGGGCGAGTAGATGTCGATGAGCCGCTTGTGGGTGCGGATCTCGAAGTGCTCGCGCGAGTCCTTGTCCTTGAACGGACCGCGGATCACGCAGTACACGTTGCGCTCGGTCGGCAGCGGCACCGGCCCGGAGATGGTCGCCCCGCTCCGCTGGGCCGTCTCCACGATCGACGCGGCGCTCTTGTCGATGAGCTCGTGGTCGTAGGCCTTGAGCCGGATCCTGATCTTGTTCTGCTGCACCGTGCGCGTGTCCGTTCTGGGAGGAAAGAAAACCCCGCCGCCTCCGGTGGAGGCGACGGGGTCCGGGACGAGCCCTGCTTACTCGGTGATGCTCTCGACCACTCCGGCGCCGACGGTACGGCCGCCCTCGCGGATGGCGAAGCGGAGGCCCTCCTCCATGGCGATCGGCTGGATCAGCTCGACGTCCATGGTGGCGTTGTCGCCCGGCATGACCATCTCGACGCCCTCCTGGAGGGTGACGACGCCGGTCACGTCGGTCGTGCGGAAGTAGAACTGCGGGCGGTAGCCCTGGAAGAACGGGGTGTGACGGCCGCCCTCGTCCTTGGAGAGGACGTACACCTGCGCCTTGAACTTGGTGTGCGGGGTGATCGACTTCGGCGCCGCGAGCACCTGCCCGCGCTGGATGTCCTCGCGCTTCACGCCGCGGAGCAGGGCGCCGATGTTGTCGCCGGCCTGGCCCTCGTCGAGGAGCTTGCGGAACATCTCGACGCCGGTGACGACCGTGCTGGTGGTCTCGGGGGTCATCCCGACGACCTCGATCGTCTCGCCCACCTTGATCACGCCGCGCTCGACGCGGCCGGTCGCGACGGTGCCGCGGCCCGTGATCGTGAACACGTCCTCCACCGGCATCAGGAACGGCTTGTCGACGTCGCGCTCGGGGAGCGGGATGTAGTCGTCCACCGCGGCCATCAGCTCGAGGATGCCCTCAGCGGCCTCGGCGTCGCCGTTGAGCGCGTTGAGCGCCGAGCCCTTGATGATCGGGATGTCGTCGCCGGGGAACTCGTAGGTGGAGAGCAGCTCGCGGACCTCGAGCTCGACCAGCTCGAGCAGCTCCTCGTCGTCGACCATGTCGGCCTTGTTGAGGAACACGACGATCGACGGCACGCCGACCTGGCGGGCGAGCAGGATGTGCTCGCGCGTCTGCGGCATGGGGCCGTCGGCGGCCGAGACCACGAGGATCGCGCCGTCCATCTGCGCGGCGCCGGTGATCATGTTCTTGATGTAGTCGGCGTGGCCCGGGCAGTCCACGTGGGCGTAGTGGCGGTTCTCGGTCTCGTACTCCACGTGGGCGGTCGCGATCGTGATGCCGCGCTCGCGCTCCTCGGGGGCCTTGTCGATCGCGTCGAAGGCGATCGCCTGGGTGCCACCGCCGACCTTCTCGGCCAGGACCTTGGTGATGGCGGCGGTCAGGGTCGTCTTGCCGTGATCGACGTGGCCGATGGTGCCCACGTTCACATGCGGCTTCGACCTGTCGAACTTCTCCTTCGCCATCCGATTCGCTCCCTCTGAGCAGTGTCCATCGCGGCCGGGCGGGCCGCTCTTCCCCCGGTGAAAACACCCCCGGCGCAAAACGCGCGGCCATGTGGCCGCGCAGAGACGAACCGGGCGCTCCGTAGAGCCGGGGTAGGTTAGCAAACCACCCCTGCCCCGCAAGCGCGCGCAGCGTCGCCGGGACGCCGCGTGAACGGGCCGGGAGACCGTACCATGCCGAACATGGACGGGCCCGCTCTGCTCGTGTCCCTGGGGCGCCGCGCCCGGGGCGAGGTGCGGGGCGATCGCGCGTCGCGCGAGCTGTACGCCCACGACGCCAGCATCTACCGGCGTCTGCCCGCGGCGACCCTCCGCGCCGCCGACGCCGACGACCTGGACGCGGCCGTCGCGGCCTGCCGCGAGAGCGGGGTGCCGCTCACGATGCGCGGGGGCGGCACGAGCCTGGGCGGCCAGGCGGTGGGAACGGGACTGGTGGTGGACGCCACCGCCCTCGCAGGGATCGCGGTCGACCCGGACGCCCGCGTCGCGCGGGTGGGGCCGGGTGCCGTGCTGGACGACCTGAACCGGGCCGCCGCGGAACACGGGCTGCTCTTCGGCCCCGACGTGGCGTCGGGCAGCCGGGCGACGCTCGGCGGCATGATCGCCAACAACTCCGCCGGCGCCCGCTCCATCGAATACGGCCTGACCGCCGACCACGTCCTGTCCCTCGACGTGACCCTGGCCGACGGCACGCGCGCGACCCTGCGGCGCGGCGCGGCGGCGCCGCCGGCGTTGGAGGCCGCGCGGCCGCTGGCGGCGGGGTTCCGTCCGCCGGCCCTGCTGCGGCGGGTGTCCGGCTACGCGCTCGACGCCCTCGCCGGCGACGACCCCGACTGGCCGCGGCTGCTCTGCGGCTCGGAGGGGACGCTCGCCGTGATCCGCGGGGCGGAGCTGCGGCTGGTGCCGCGCCCGCAGGCCCGCGGGCTGGCCCTCATGTCGTTCGACTCCGTGGACGCCGCCCTCGAGGCGACGCTGCGGGCGCTCGAGGCCGGGCCGTCGGCGGTGGAGCTGATGGGCGCCGCGGCGCTCGACGCCGACGCCGAGGCCCAGCTGCTGGTGGAGCACAGCGGCGCGCCGGAGGAGGTGGAGGCGGCCCTTCGCGCCCTCCCCGGCGCGCGGGTGGTGCTCGACGGCCCCGGCCAGGCGGCCGTCTGGGCGGTGCGTCGCGCGGGCATCGGCCGTCACCTCGGCGAGCGGCCCCCGGGGCCCGGCGACCCGAAGCCGCTCGCGTTCATCGAGGACCCCGCGGTCCCGCCCGAGCGCCTGCCGGAGCTGGCGCGCGGCATCCGCCGGATCCTGGACCGCGAGGGCACGACGGCGGTCTGGTACGGCCACGCCAGCGTCGGCTGCCTCCACATCCGGCCGCGGATGGATCTGCGGCTGCCCGGCGCGACCGCGTCGCTGCGCCGCATCGCGGAGGAGACCGCCGACCTGGTGGTGGCCCTCGGCGGCTCGCTGTCGGGTGAGCACGGCGACGGGCGCGCCCGCTCGGAGCTGCTGCCGCGGATGTATCCGCCGGAGACGATCGCCGCGTTCGGGCGCCTCAAGGAGCTGCTCGACCCGGAGCGGCTGCTGAACCCCGGGGTGCTCACCGACCCCGACCCGCTGGACGCCGGGCTGAAGATGCACGCCTCGCCCCCGCGCCACGCCCGGCGGACCGCGCTGAGCTTCGCCGCCGAGGGCGGGCTGCCGCGCGCGGGAGAGGCGTGCAACGGCAACGGCGCGTGCCGGTCCTCGGGCACGGCGATGTGCCCGAGCTACCAGGCGTTGCGCGACGAGCGCCACGCCACCCGCGGCCGGGCGGTGCTGTTGCGCGCCGCCATCGAGGGGCGGCTCCCGGGGGGGCTCGCCGACGACGGCCTGCACGAGGCGCTGGAGCTGTGCCTCGCGTGCAAGGCGTGCGCCACCGAATGCCCCGCGCAGGTGGATGTGTCGCGCATGAAGGCGGAGGCCCTCGCCCACCGGCACCGCGCGCGCGGGGTGCCGGTGCGCGCCCGCGCGCTGGGCCACGCCCACGATCTGCTGGCCCTCGGCGCGCGCGCGCCGCGCCTTGCACGGTGGGCGGGCGGCGTTGCAGGGCGTTTCATGCACGTCGCCCCGCCTATGCCGGAGCGCCCCTGGCGTCCAGACTCGGATCCCGATGCCGACATGGTCGTGATGGCCGACACCTTCACCCGCTACGTCGAGCCCGGGATCGGGGAGGCCGCCCTGCGCGTGTTGCGCGCGGCCGGCGTGCGGACGGGCGTCGCGGACCCCGGCTGCTGCGGCCGCCCGCTCCTGTCGCAGGGGCTCGTCGGGCCGGCGCGTCGCCGGGCCCGCGCCGCGCTCGGCAGGCTGGCGCCCCACGCCGTCGCCGGCCGCCGCATCGTGGTGCTGGAGCCGTCGTGCTGGTCGATGCTGGTCGACGACATCCCCGCGCTGCTGCCGGGCGACCCCCGGGCGCGGTGGGTGGCCGACGCCTCCGTGGGCTTCGAGCGGGCCGTCGCCGAGGCCGGCGCGCCGCCGCTCCGCGACGACCCCTCCGACGTCGTCGCCCACGACCATTGCCACACGCGCGCCCTGGGGGGCGGCGAGGAGGGCGTGGCCGCCCTGGCCGCCGCCGGCGTGCGGGCGCGCCCCTCGGGCGCCGGGTGCTGCGGGATGGCGGGCGCGTTCGGCCACGTCCACCCCGCCCTGTCGGCGCGGATCGCCGAGGACCGGCTCGCGCCGGCCGTGCGCGGCGCCGACGCGGCGATCGCGGCCGGCACGTCGTGCCGGGAGCAGATCCGGAGGATCACCGGCCGCGAGGCGCTGCACCCCGCCCAGCACATGGCCGCGCGGCTGTCGTGAGGCTGCGGCACCTGATCGCGGCGCTGGCCGCGTCCCTGGCGGTCGCGGCGCCGGCGACGGCCGCCAGGCCGGGCTACACCATCCCGGTGGAGCAGATGCCGACGGACGTGGCGACGGCCCGGGCGATGCTGGTGCAGGCCCGCTCGTGGGCGCCGCCGGGGACGCTGACGAAGCGCGACATCAACTACATCCTGCGGCTCTCGTCCAAGTACCTCCAGCCGGGGGTCCCGGCGGCCCGGCAGGCGACGGTGGAGCGGACGCTGCTGGTGAACGCATGGTGGTACACGCTGCGCGCCGGACCGATCAAGCGGTCGATCATCCGCGATCCGGACGGCGTGCTGTCGACGTACTGGGAGGGCCGCGGCTTCGCGGTGAACCCGGTGGCGACGGCCGGCCGCTGGCAGGGGCTCAACGAGAGCCTGGCCCCGGAGGCGCTGGCCGAGGCGCTGCTGCCGTACGGGGTCGAGCGCAGGTGGGAGGGCCGCCGGTACCTGATCTGGGAGTACTACGACGTGCCGGACCAGCCCGGGCGCATCAAGCCCGGCGCGTCCGGCATGGCGCAGGGCCGCGTCGCCCAGCTGATGGCGCGGGCCTACCACCGCACCGGCGACCGCCGCTTCTCGGAGGCCGCGAAGGGCGCGCTCCAATCCTTCCGCGTCCCGGTGAACCGCGGTGGCGTGGTGAATGCCGTCCACGCGCCGGGCTACCCCCAGCGGCCGTGGTACGCCGAGCGGGCCTACCCGGGGGCGAACCCCTGGCGCGGCGCCGCCCTGAACGGCTTCATGGTGACGGTGCTGAACCTGGACGCCAGCGCCCCGCTCCTGATGTCCCGCCCGAACCGGGCGGCCACCGGCCCGAAGTCGCAGCGCGCCCGCAAACGCGCCCGAGGCGCCGTGCTGGCGGGCCGGCTGGCAGAGCGCCCCGCCCGCGACGGCGAGAAGTCCCTGCAGCGCTACCTGCCGCTGCACGACACGGGCTCGTGGAGCCTCTACGGCCTGCTCACCCCCGGCTACAAGTGGCGCAAGCACGTCGCCGACGCGGGCTACCACTGCTACCACGTCCGGCTGCTCCGGCTCCTCCAGGACCAGGCGCCCGGCTACGGCTTCGGCGGGTGGGCTGCGAAGTGGGACGGCTACGCGAAGGCGCGCGGCGTGTCGTGCGAGCGCGACAAGGCCGCCCCCCAGCCCGGGACCGTCACCGGCTGACGGCCCGCGCCCCGGCGGGCGTGCGTGCCGTTTCCCGTTGCGCAGCCAGGACGTCGCCTCGCGGTGGTGCCCAGGCCGTCGGAGCCGACCCCGTTGCGGAGGGTGACCCGCAGCCGGCGCCGGTCCGGGGCCGGATGGCGAATGCCCGGACCCTCCGGGAAGCCCGCAGGGGACGCTCAGCGGCTGCGCAGGTGCGCCGTCAACGCGGCGGGCGCGCCCCGCCGGGACCTCCCGCCGCGGGCAGCACGTACTCCTCGAGCAGCCATCGCGTCATGGCGCTCGAGTCGAGGTCGCCGGGGATGTGCGCGTTGATCACCACGACGAGGTCGCGGGCCGGGTCGATCGCGGCGAGCTGCCCGTAGAGGCCGGCCATGTGCGCGTAGCCGTCGGCGCGGTCGAGCCACCAGAGCAGCCCGTACTGGTGCGGCGGGCGGCCCACCAGGTCGGTCGTCGACGCCTCCAGCCACTCCGCGGGGACCACCTGCCGCCCCTCCCACCGGCCGCGGTGGAGCGCCAGGAACGCGAGCTTGGCCAGGTCGCGGGGGCGCAGCAGCAGCCCGAAGCCGCCGACGCTGACGCCCTCGGGGGCGCGCTTCCAGTGCCAGTCGGTGATCCCGAGCGGCGCGAACAGGGCCTCCGCGGCCAGGTCCTCCGCCGCGCGACCGTCGAGCGCCGAGATCGCCGCCGAGACGAGGTGGGCGGCGCCGGTGTCGTAGTTGAAGCGCGTGCCCGGCTCGGTCGCCATCGGGCGATCGAGGACGAACCGGGTCCAGTCGTCGGTCTCGATCATCGCGAGGACGTCGTTGCCCGTGCCGCGGACGTAGTCGCGCCCCGACTCGGCCCAGGCCAGGCCCGAGCGCATGGTGAGGAGGTCGCGGAGCGTCATCGCCCGCATCCGGTCGTCGCGGGACGGGGGCACGTGGCGCGGGTCGAGGACGTCCAGCGCCGGGGTGTCGACGGTGACGCCGCCGGCCGGCTGATCGCGCAGCGCGATCCCCAGCACCATCGACGTGACCGACTTCGTCACCGACTGCAGCTCGTGGAGCCGGCCCATGGCGTAGGGCGCCCCGAGGGCGCCCTCGGCGAACGGGCCGAGCGTCGCGTCGAGCACGACGCGGCCGTGCCGCGCCACGACGACGGCGTCGATCGGCAGGCCCACCCGGGCGATCTCCGCGAGCATGGCGTCCAGGAGGCGGCCGTCGATGCCCTGTGACTCCGGCGTCGCCGCCGGCCATCCGGCGGTCGGCCACCGGTCGGGCTCCGGCGGCGCGGTCGCGAGGACGCTCCGGGGCGGATCCGGCGGGCCGGGGGCGAAGCCGTCGAGCGCCGGCAGCAGGGCGCTGCGCACCAGGTCCTCGAGCTCCGCCTCCCGCGCGACGAGCGCCGCCACCACCGCGCCCGCCCCGTCCCCGGCGACGGCGAGCTCCACCGGCAGGGCGGCCGCGTCACCGGTGCGCCCCCGATGGCGCGTCCAGCGCAGCGCACCGGCCTCCACGACGGGACCCGCCGCCGTCACCGCCATGCCGCGTGCCGTCAGGAAGGCGGCCAGCGCGGCGTCGGGGCCCAGGCCGGGGTGCCCCTGGACGTAGAGGCGCGCCGGATCCCGCCAGGGGTTGCCGCGGACCAGCGCCGGGCCGCCCGCCACCGACCGCCACCCGGCGGGGAGGTCGGTGGTCCACCCCTGTCCGGGCTCACGGTGCCGCACCGTCGACGGCCGGGGGCCCCGGTCCCCCGAGGCCCCCATGGTCACTCCGGATCCCGCGACCGGGCTCAGCCGGCGGCCGCGCCCACCTTCGCCTTGATCTCCTCGGCGATGGAGTTCGGGACCTCCTGGTAGGAGTGGAACTGCATCGTGAAGGTCGCGCGGCCCTGGGTGGCCGAGC
>DAISWG010000095.1:0-7188 GCA_036826475.1 Miltoncostaeaceae bacterium
GCCGGCATGCGCGGCTGCATGAACAACCCGAAGGGCGAGACGATCGAGCGCCCGATCAAGAGCAACTTCATGGAGGGGCTCTCGGTCCTCGAGTACTTCATCTCCACCCACGGCGCCCGCAAGGGCCTCGCGGACACCGCCCTGAAGACCGCCGACTCGGGCTACCTGACCCGGCGCCTGGTCGACGTGTCGCAGGACGTCATCGTCCGCGAGCTCGACTGCGGCACCGACGAGGGCATCGAGGTGCCGGTCTTCCGCGACGACAACGCGCTGAACCCGAGCCTGCCGGGCCGGGTGCTGCTCGGCCCCGTCGTGGACCGCGTCACCGGCGAGGTGCTCATCGACCTCCGGCCGGAGACGGTCGAGGGCGACGACGAGGAGGCCCTGGCGGACGCCCGTCGCGGCCACCTGGTCTCCAACAACGACGGCGACCGGCTCGACAGCGAGCTCCGGGACGCGGACGGCGCGCCGCACGACGCGGTCGTGATGGTCCGCTCGCCCGTGAAGTGCCGCAGCGAGGTGGGCATCTGCGCCCGCTGCTACGGCCGCAACCCGGCGTCCGGGCGGCTCACCGAGCCCGGCGACGCCGTGGGCATCATCGCCGCGCAGTCGATCGGCGAGCCCGGCACGCAGCTGACCATGCGCACGTTCCACACCGGCGGCGTCGCCGGCGCGGACAACACGCACGGCCTCCCGCGCGTCGTGGAGCTCTTCGAGGCCCGCAAGCCCAAGGCCCAGGCGCACGTCGCCCCGGTCGACGGCTGGGTCCGGATCACCGACGACGAGACGCGTCCCGGGTCGGCCCACCTCGTGGTGGTCGAGCCCGAGTACATCGAGCAGGAGGACGCGGGCACGGGCGCCACGCGCGCGCCGGTCCGCGAGCACTCCTTCCCGGTGATGCGGCGCACCCAGATCACGGTGGACGACGGCCAGTGGGTCGAGGCGGGCGACCTCGTGTCGACCGGCTCCGCCTTCCCCGCCGACATCCTCAGCTCCCGGCCCGGCGTGGCGCTCGGCGTCCAGGGCACCGTCACGACGGTGAAGGACGAGGGCAAGGGCTGGCTGCGGGTGGACGTCGAGACGGAGGCCGGGAAGTCGCAGCGCTGGCTGCGGCTGCCCGACGACCGTCCGCGCCCCGTGATCGAGAAGGGCATGGAGGTCACTCCGGCCCGGCGCTTCCACGCGCCGGAGGCCACCCGCGACCCCTCGACCAAGACGGAGCTGTACCTCGTCCGCGAGGTCCAGAACGTGTACCGGTCGCAGGGCGTGGACATCAACGACAAGCACATCGAGCTGATCGTGCGCCAGATGCTGCGCAAGGTCCGGGTCGACGACCCGGGCGGCACGCACTTCCTGCACGGCCAGATGGTCGACAAGCCGGTGCTCTACCGGGAGAACACCCGGGCCGCCGAGCGCATCCGCGAGCAGCTGCTCGAGAAGCGCGAGAGCAAGGAGTTCACCGGCGACGACAGCGAGATCGAGCGTGCCGTCCAGGGCGTGCAGGCGAACGTCGAGCCGCTCATCCTGGGCATCACGAAGGCCTCGCTGGCCACCGAGTCGTTCCTGTCGGCGGCCTCCTTCCAGGAGACCACGAAGGTGCTCACCGACGCGGCGCTCGAGGGCAAGGTCGACCGCCTGCGCGGGCTCAAGGAGAACGTGATCATCGGCAAGCTGATCCCGGCGGCCACCGGGCTCAAGCGCTACCGCCAGCTCGAGATCGAGGCCGTCCGGCGCGCGCCGGCGCTCCTCGAGTTCGACCTGGACGAGCCGTTCTCCGAGGCCGACGACGACGCCCTGCTGGGCATCGGAGACGGCGAGGGTCAGACGTTCTCGTTCGGCCCGGAGCTCGACCTCGACGAGTAGCGGGTGACCGGCCGGTGCGGCTCGCGCCTCAGGGCACGAGCCGTATCGGCCGGATCGCCGGCCGCGTGGCCGGCTCACCGCGGCGTGCGCGGGCCCCGAGGGCGTAGCCCACGGCGAACCTGAGGGGCGTCCGCACGTCGAACGTCCTCGCCCGCGCCGGGACGCGGATGCACGTCTCCGTGCGCCCGGCGGCCGCGAAGACCACGAGGCGCTGGCCGAACAGCCGGATGCTCCGGCGGCCGCTGAAGATCGTGACGAGCACGCGGGCGGGCTTCGTGCTGGACACCAGCACGGTCACGCACTTCGACCGCTTCAGGGACCGCAGCGAGATGACGGCCGGGCCGGTGGCGACCGCCGGGCCGGCCCGCACGTCCCGGGGGCTCGGGATGCTGGTCGCCAGGTCCGCGGGCACCAGGGGGACCGGCCGGCCAGCGCCGGCGACGGTCACCTGCACCTGGCGGCCGGGGGCGAGCCGCAGCGGGGGTCGGGACGTCGGCGTGACGGTGGCCGTCCCGCGGACGTTGCGGACGGTGGTCCGGCCGCGCGTGGGGTCGTGGGCGACGTGGGCGTCGCCGCCGTCGGCGTCGATCCGCGCGACGGGCGTCAGCACGAACGCGGGCCCCCCGGCGGGGAGGCGCTGCTGTCCCTGCTGCGCGCGCACCTTCGCGGTGGTGATCGACAGCTCCCCTGTCATCAGCTGTGGTGCCGCGCTCGCCACGAAGGTCACGGGGTTGGCGCTGAGCCGACCGTCGGCCCGTCGGCTCGCGCCGCCGGTGAGGGTGAAGATCGCGCCGCTGGGGAGCGCCTGGAGGGTGAGGACCGCGAACGGGCTTCCACTCCCCACGGTGACCTCATCGCCCTCCCCGAGCAGCAAGCCGACCTGCGGGATGACCGCCGCGCCGGCGGCGGGCCGCACGAAGGCGGCTCCCTGCTCCAGTCTGCTGAGCGCGATGATGCGGAAGAGCGGCGGGCCGACGATCGGGTGCTGGCCCAGGATGCTGTTCGGCGGGACGGCCGGGGCCGGCGCGCCCGGCGCGGACGACGGCGGCTCGCCGTAGAGGCTGATGATGAGCTTGCCCGCGCCGGTCCCGTTGAGGAACGGCCCCACCGTGGCGCCCAGGGTTCCCCCGGCCGACGGGGTGAAGCTCGCGACGTACTCGTGGGCCGGGTTGTACTCGGGGACGCGCCCGTCGAGGCCGACGATGGTGCCCTGGCCCACGCCGCCGATGTCGAACCGCAGGACGGAGATCTTCGGGGGCGGCGTCTCCAGGCAGTCGTCGCCCGGGATCGGCGCGCCGCCGCTCGTGCCGAAGCAGTGGAGGGCGTCCAGCAGCTCCGTACGGCCGCCCGGGTAGCTCATCTCCACCGTGGAGTTGACGGAGATGCGGTAGGCCGCGCCCGGGCGCAGGACGGTGGCGCTCTGCACGCGCGCGCCGCTCGCCGGAACGTCGATGACCTCCAGCAGCTGCTCGGCCCCCTGCGCCGGCGGCGCCGCGAGTACCGCGAGCACGATCGCCGCCGTCATGGCGATCAGGGCGGTCACTGCGGCCCGCGGCTTCATGACGTCGACGCTTCCAGGGTTGGATTCGCCGATTTCTACGACGCCGCCCCCCGGCGCGTCAACGCCCCGTCAGCCCAGGTCTCGTCCCAGCCGCCGCGTCAGGGGCGTGCCCGTGACGCCGTGGACGACGATGGAGACGGCGACGACCGCGACGACGGTCCACATCACCGTCTCCGCCTCACCGGCGGCGAGGATCCCCGCCTGCAGGGCGGCGGCCGCGTAGTACAGCGAGCCCACCCCGCGGACGCCGAACCAGCCCACCCACAGCCGCTCCCGGGCGTCCAGCTCGGTGCCGCGCAGGGCGACGATGCTGGTCAGGGGGCGCACCAGCAGCAGCAGGAACGGGGCGAGGAGCCACCCCGCGACGCCGGGCACGGCGAGTCCGTCGAGGGTCAGCAGGCTGCCGAGGAAGAGGATGGTGGCGAGCTCCAGCACCCGCTCGAGCACCTCGCCGCCGGCGTGGACGCCCCGGGCGTACTCGTGGTCGCGCTCGCGTCGGCGGAACGCGACCCCGCCGACGAAGGCGGCGAGGAAGCCGTACGTGTCGGCGACCTGCGCCACGCCGTAGATCGCGAGCACCGCGCCGAGCGCCGCCCACCCGTCCAGCTCCACCGCCAGCAGGCTCCGCTCCCGCAGCCGGGTGGCGGCCTCCGCGATCGCCCACCCCCCGGCGGCGCCGATCAGGACGCCCCCGGCGATCGCGTAGGCGACGTCCCACGCGATCCAGTCGCCGATCGCCGCCGAGGCGCCGTGCCCGGCGACGGCCAGGCCGAGGTACACGAACGGGAACGCGAGCCCGTCGTTGAGCCCCGCCTCGGAGGTGAGGGCGAACGACGTCCCCGCCTCGTCCTCCTCGCCGGGCGGACCCACGCCCAGGTCGCCGGCCAGCACGGGGTCGGTGGGGGCGAGGGCCGCGCCGAGCACGATCGCGGCGCCGGCCGACAACCCCATCGCCGCGACCCCGAACGCCGCGACCGCCGCGATGGTCACGGGCATCACCACCCCCAGGAGCACGATGGTGGACCGCCACCCCCGCCACGTGAACGGACGGTCCAGGCGGACCCCGGTGGCGAACAGCGCCACGATCACGGCGAGCTCCGCGAACCGCTCCACCAGCTCCGCGTCGCCGACCAGCGAGAACCAGTCGTGGTCGAGCGCCGCCAGGCCGACGGCCCCGAGGGCCCCGAGGGCGAGGTACACGACGCTGGGGGAGAACGCGCGGGAGCGCTGGTGGGTGAGCGCCACGATCGCCGCCATCACGGCGACGCCCAGGAACACCAGTCCCAGGGACCACGCGTCCGCCGGCTCGAACCCCGGCGTGATCGCGGCGGGGGGCGCGGATCCGAAGCGCATCGGCCCCAGTTACCCGGGGGGCCGCGCGGCGACGCCCGTGGCGCCTAGTTGCCGGTTCCGTCCGGGTCGGGGAACCGCACGTGCAGGTGGTCGTCGTGGGCGGGCCAGCGGACGACGACCCCGCCGGGGCCGTGGAGGTCGAGGCTCGGGCCGATCAGCACCAGGCTGGCGCCCTGCGCGACCAGGCGGTCCACCACCTGCTGGGTGAGCGCGCGGTCGTACGTGCCGGGGTCGGCGGCGTCCTCGCGCCCGTCGCCGCGCGGGAGGCGGATGTCGACGTCCAGCCCGTTCTGGTGGGAGGCGTGGCCGACGGCGGGGCCGCCGAACGGGCCGCCGTGCCGCCGGGACAGGTCGCCGATCCCGAGTCGCGGCGCCCCGGGGTGGGCCTTCTCCCACCATGCGCCGAGATCGAGGAGCTGGCGCACCAGGACCGCGGTGCCCCACTGGCGGTCGGCGCCGCCGGGCGGGCGCTGGGTGGCCGGGTCGTAGGTGTAGAAGCCGGGCCCCTGGGAGGGGAGGCGGATCCCGTTCTCCAGCCAGCCGCCGTTCGGGCTTCCGTGCGCGATCGAGTCGCGCCACTCCACCGCGGGGCGCGCGGGCTTCGGCGGGGGCGTGCCGGGTGACCGCTCGGGGGTCTTCTCGGGCGTGCCCGGCCGGGGCGCCGGCGTCGGCGGCGCCGGCTCCACCTGCACGACGGCGCCGGCGGCGCGGGCGACGGAGGCCTCGCCGTCCCCCTCGAAGGCCGCGAGCGGAACGAGCGCCGCGACGAGCGCGAGCAGCGACACCCACATCCACGGCTGCTGTCCCGGGCCGCGCCTGCGCCGGCCCAGCGAGGCGGCGCACGCCGGGCAGCAGTGGCGCGCCGCGCGCCGGCGGTGTCGGGAGTGACGTCCGAGCATCGCGCCGACGGTACCACCGGCACCCGTTTCTCCCTGCAATCGCCGTTGTGGATCCGGGCCGGGGCGCGCACGTCCGCGACCCCCGTCCCGCCTCCCGCGCCCGGACCCGAGCGCGCCCCCGGCATGCGCGAATACATTCCGACCGTGTTCCCGTCCCTCCTCCAGCGGCCCGTTCGGGCCGCGCTCGTCGTCCTGCTGCTCGCGGCGGTCGTGGCGGGGATCTGGCTCTGGCAGCGGGCGGGGGAGAGCACCCCGGTGTCGGAGGAGAGCGCGTTGCGCGATTTCCGGGCCGAGGGCGGGGGGGCCGCGGCCCCCGGGATCCCCGCGCCGGGCGTGTACACGTACCGCCAGGAGGGGACCGAGCGCGGCGGGGTGGGGCCGGCGCACATCTCGCGCGACCTCCCCGGCGAGGCAAGGTTCGTCGTCACGACGGCGGACGGCGGCTACCGCGCCCAGCTCAGCATGTCCGAGGAGCACGTCGAGGGGGTCACCGTCCGCGTGGGGGCGGCCGGCAGCCGCGAGGTCGCCCGGCGCACCAAGGTCACGTTCCTCGGGTTCGGCCGCGACGACCGCCGGGCGCTCCGCCCGCCGCCGCTCTGGCTCCCCGCCACGCTCGCGGCGGGGAGGACGTGGGGCGGCAGCTACACCGCCGGCGACCTCCCGGTGACGTACCGCAGCCGCGTCCTGCGCCGCGACGCGGTGGAGGTCGACGGCCGCCGCTGGGCGGTCTGGGTGGTGCGCAGCGAGTCGAGCACGGGCGGGGTGCACCCCGGCGACCGGACCGACACCTGGTGGTGGTCGCCCCGCCTCGCGCTGGCGCTGCGGTGGGAGATCGACATGCGCATCGGCGGGCCCGCGAGCCTCGACACCCGCGCGACGCTCGTGGTGGAGCGGACCACACCGGCGCAGTGAAGGCGGGGTCCCATGGAGCCGCGCGGGCCCGCTGTGCTAACGTCCCCGGGCCGCTCGCCCGGCGTGTCCTGTCGCGCTCGAAAAAAGGCTTCCGTGCCCACGATCAACCAGCTGGTCCGCAAGGGCCGTTCGCCAAAGGTCTCCCGCGTGAAGACGCCCGCCCTGCGCGGCGCGCCGCAGAAGCGCGGGGTCTGCACCCGCGTGTACACCACGACCCCGAAGAAGCCGAACTCGGCGCTCCGGAAGGTCGCCCGTGTGCGGCTCACGAACCAGATGGAGGTCTCGGCCTACATCCCGGGTGAGGGGCACAACCTGCAG
Source organism: Miltoncostaeaceae bacterium (assembly GCA_036826475.1). Lineage (GTDB taxonomy): Bacteria > Actinomycetota > Thermoleophilia > Miltoncostaeales > Miltoncostaeaceae > Miltoncostaea. Next base: position 6,907 of record DAISWG010000095.1, read on the forward strand.
GAGCACTCGGTGGTGCTCGTGCGCGGTGGTCGCGTCCGCGACCTCCCGGGCGTGCGCTACAAGGTGATCCGCGCCGCGCTCGACGCGGCCGGCGTCGCCGACCGCCGCAAGGCCCGGTCCAAGTACGGCGCGAAGACGCCGAAGTAATGCCGCGCCGCGCAGTCATCACCCGCCGGCCGATCGAGCCGGACCCCGTCTACAGCAGCGCCCTGGTGACGCAGCTGGTCAACAAGGTGCTGAAGGACGGCAAGAAGTCGACCTCCGAGGGCGTCGTCTACGGGG
>DAISWG010000096.1:0-7003 GCA_036826475.1 Miltoncostaeaceae bacterium
GGGGGTGCTTGGGTGCGTCGGGCGCCGGCCGTGGGTCGGGCGCCCGCGGCGCGTGCGGCGGCGGCGGCATCGCCGGCAGGATCGGCGGGGCGGGCTACGGGGGCGGGGGCGGCGGGGCGACGGCGGCCTTGTCGGAGGCGCGCTGGGCCCGGAGGGTGGCGACGGCCTCCTTGGCGCCCGCCGCGACCCCGGTGAGCTTGCGAACCGGCGCGGTGACGGCGCTGGAGACGGTCTGGACGGTCTTCTCGGCGCCCTTCGTGGCGCCCACGGCGGTCTGCATGATCTCGTCCACGCGGGAGAGCTCCAGGTTGACCCCGTCCACCGTCGTCTGGGCCTTGTTGAGGATCGGCACCACCTCGTCGGTGATACGCGTCACCGAGACGCCGAGACGCCCGAAGACCCCGGCCATCCGGAGGAACAGGTAGGCCAGCCCGATCCCGGTGAGGATCAGGAATATCGACAGCGCGAGCTTCAGTACGTCAGACCAGTCCACCAGTCCTCCCGAGGGCGTCGTCGGTCGTCGGCGAGTGCGCGATGGTACCGGCCGCGACCAGCCGTCCGTCACGGTAGAGCGCCGCGGTCTGCCCGGGGGCCACCCCGTCGGCCGGATCGTCGAGGGCGATCCGGACGCCGGATCCGCCGTCCACGACCCGGCCCCGCAGCGGCCGGCCCCGGTAGCGCAGGCGCACCTCGAGGGGGCCGTCGCCCAGGCGGCCGTGCACGCGGGCCCCGTCCAGGTCGACCGTCCGCTCCGCGAGCGCCTCGCGCGGACCGACGACCACGGCGTTGCGGGCGGCGTCGGTGCGGAGCACGTACAGCGGCTCCGGGGAGGCGATGCCGATGCCGCGCCGCTGCCCCACCGTGAACCGCCAGTGGCCGCGGTGGGTGCCGAGCAGGCGGCCGGCGGCGTCCTCGATGGGGCCGGGCGCGGCGGACAGCCCGCCGGTGCGCTCCAGGAACGGCACGTGGCCGCCCTCCCCGACGAAGCAGACCTCCTGGCTCTCGACGGCGTCGGCGCCCGGCAGCCCCGCCGCGCGGGCCGTCGCGCGGACGTCGTCCTTGCGCAGGTCGCCGAGCGGGAAGCGCAGGCGCTCCCGGTGGGTGCGGTCGAGCATCGCGAGCATGTAGCTCTGGTCCTTCCCGCCATCGGCGGCCCGCGACACGAGCGGCGCGCCGGAGGGGTCGCGCTCGACCCGCGCGTAGTGCCCGGTGGCCAGGCCGCGGGCGCCGAGCAGGGCGGCGGCGTCGGCGAGCACGCCGAAGCGCACGCGTCCGTTGCAGGTCACGCAGGGGTTGGGGGTGCGCCCCGCGGCGTACCCGGCCACGAAGTCCTCGACCACGCCGCGGCGGAACCGGTCCGCCACGTCGAGGGTGAGGTGCGGGATCCCGAGCGCGTGGGCGCCGGCGCGGGCGAGCCGGACGGTCTCGGGCGAGCAGCAGGAGCGCTCCGCCGCAGCGGCCGACGGGTCGTGCCAGAGCCGCATCGTGACCCCCACGACGTCCCAGCCGGCGTCGCGGAGCAGCATCGCGGCGACGGCGCTGTCGACGCCGCCGCTCATCGCCACCGCCACCCTCCGCGCGTCGAGGGGGATGCCGTGGCCGCCGATCCGGGCCGAGAACCAGGCCTCGAGGGCGCGGGCGACGGCATCCTCCACCAGCTCGGGGCCGTGCCGGCGGGCGGCGCCGAGTCCGCCGAGGTCGTCGTCGATCCGCGCTGCCGACAGGCGCAGCGCGTCGTCGAGCGCGGCGCCGGTCAGGCGGGCGCAGGCGGCGGAGGCCGCCGCAGTGGCCGCGCCGCAGCCGAACGCCTGGAACCGCGCTTCGCGGACGCGGCGGCCCCGGATGCGCAGATGGATCCGGACGAGGTCACCGCAGGACGCGGAGCCGGACTCGCCGACCGCGTCCGCCCCCTCCATCGCCCCCGCGCCGGCGGGTGACGCCAGATGGCGCATCGCCTCGGGGGGGTAGGGGGGCACCGGGCAACGCTACCACGGTGCCTCCCGGGGTCCCGGGGCCCTACTGGGTGGCGGCGCCGCCCTTCTTCGCCACGGACGCGCCGGGGTTGGCGGCGGCGGTGTCGGCGGCGTCCCAGATGGCCTGGCGCAGGATGTCGCCGTCGATCAGGCCGGTGAAGAGGTTGGCGAGGTTCCGGTCGCGGCCGATGACGGCGACCGACGGGGTGCCCTCCACGCCGAGCAGGTCGGCGAGGTCGCCGAACTGCTTCCTGCCGAGGGTGTAGACGAAGAACCGCGTGCCGTCGCTCACGACGGTGTCGGCCTGCGCGTCGCGCACGGCCTTCGCGACCTTCTGGTCGTCGGCGGCCTTGGCGTTCAGGAACGCGACCACGACGACGCCGTCGCCCTTGAGGGCGGCGACCACGTCCTTGGGGGTGTCGGCGCCGGCGCGGACCGCGCCGCCGAGGGTGGCGGGGGCGACCGCGACGGGGGCCGCGACGGAGGCGGGGGCGGTCGCGGCGGGGGGCGCGGCGTCGCCGGAGTCGTCGCCGCCGCCCATGCACCCGGAGGCGAGGAGGGCGATGGAGGCGGCCACGGCGGCGGCCACGACGCGGTGGCGCGTCACGGCCGGCTCCCGATGATGCCCCGCGGTGCCGTTCCGGCTTGTGACTTGAACCTGCGGAAGCAGGTGGGAGACGGGCGGCCACCGCCGAGACGGAGCCCCGACACCGAATCCCTCATCACTCGTGTTGGCTCAAGATGTGAGCCGGTGGCGAACACTGCAGGGCACCTCCGAGTCTAGCCGCTGTACCAAGGGGGGTCGGCACCAGCGCGGCCCCTCTTGAACCTGCGGGCCGTGGGCGATGCGCGTGGGCATCACCTCTATCGGTCCTTGCCGCCCGGATCCGTAGGGGCGAACGTGGATCGACGACGACGCATCCACGGAGACCGACCCGGTGCTGATCCCTCCCCCCCTCCCCACCTACACCCTCGCCCCCGGCCTCCCGGACCTGGGCCCCGGTCAGCAGCACGCCCTCGAGGCGGCCCTCGGCGGGCTGATGGGCCGGGTCCACGGCGTCGTGGTGACGGCCGTCGGCACCACGCTCTCGCACCACGTGATCGAGCTGGTGACGTCCGCGGGGACGATGCTGGTGCTCGAGCGCGTGGACGACCATCCGGACGTCGTCGCGGCCTAGCGAGGGCTAGGCTTGGCGGGTGACGGACGACGGCGACGACGTCGGCGCGCGCCTGGAGATGCTGCTGGTGATGCAGTGGCTCGACGAGGGGGCGGATGAGGAGGGCGAGATCGCCCTCTCGGTCCCGACGGCCGCGAACGAGCTGGGTCTCGAGCCCGACCGGGCGGGCCTCCTCGCCGTGATGGCGGCCCTGGGGCAGCTGGAGGACCGCCACCTCGTCCGCGTCGCGTGGCCCGCCGGGACGGGTGGCTCCGAGGCCCACGTGACCCTGTCGGGCGAGCTCCGCTCCGACGCCCGCCGCCTCTTCGGGAGGACCTGACCGGGGCGCAGGGCGCCCGCTCAGAGGCTCCCCTGCAGCTCGTACACGAGGTACCGGCCGGGTCCGACCCGCAGGTACACCAGGGAGCCGCAGCCCGCCGCCGTGGGGTCGCGCCGCCGGAGCTCGTCCTCAGTGCCCGCCGCGACCAGGTCGTGCCCACGGAGGGGCGGGACCCGGGCCACCGTCCTCGGCGCGGTGCGGAGTGTGGCCCGCACGTCCCGCTCCGAGACCGCCGGGCCCGGGCCGCGGTCGTAGTCGCGCCCGCACCAGTGGATGCGCGGCGGGATGTCCTGCCAGGGCCACAGGTGGAAGCTGCTGCGGTACCACCCCGCCCAGCCCACCGCACCGATCGTCACGACGGCGATGACGGCGGCGACGCCCGTCCGGAGGACCGTTCGTCGCGCCATCGCCGGAACCTACCGCCGGTCGGAGGACGTGCCCTGCCGTCAGCCCACGACCAGGTGACCGTTGGGACTCGCCAAGTGGGACTCGCGGACAGTCCCGAGTGGGGACGTTCATTGCACCGCAGCCTCCCGCCCGGCCGACACGACGCTCCCTCCCACCACCCCGTCAATGAGCGGTGAACCGGAGGCGCGACGCACCGCCCTCACCGATGACGGTCGCCGGTTCCAACCAGACCCAGCGGTCCCAAGTGGGACACGCGGACGGTCCCAAGTGGGGCTCTTCGAGCATTCGTGCGGAGCTGCCGAGTCTCAATCGAGACCACGCGACCTCGATCGGCCACCGGCCCGCCGCAGCGGACGCCGTCGGTCCCGTTCCGCCTCGGCACCCCTTCAATGAATGGACCTCGGTCCCGGTCCGTATCCGACGTGACGTTCCGCGTCCCAATCGAGACCCGGTGGTCCCGCTTGCGCCGCCTCAGGCGTCGGCGCGGCAGCGGCAATCGCCGCAGCCCGTCGGTCGGGTTGATCAGCCCCATCGGGTCTCCGTCGGCCGGCGCCGGACCGTCAGCCGTCCAAACCGCCCATGAAGAGCCACAACGGAGATCGCGCCGCCCCCCGCGTGAGTCCCAAGTGGGACTCGGGAATCGTCCCAAGTGGGAAGTCGAACCCGCCGGTATCCCCTTCATTGAGGGGTTTCCGCCACGGGACCCCGGGATGCCGACACATCCGGTCCGCCCACGTGCGAGTCCCAACTGGGACTCGCGGATCGACCCAAGTGGGACAGCGGGATTCCTCAGCCCGACGCTGGTAAAGGGTCCCGCGCAGTCTTTACGAACGCGGGACGCCGGCCCTTCTCGGGCGAGCCCTACGAGGCCGCCGGCGGAGGCGCGACCACGCGCACCCCCAGCTCCCGCAGCTGGGCGTCGTCCACCGGCGCGGGGGCACCCGTGAGCGGGTCCCCGCCCGTCGCCGTCTTCGGGAACGCGATGACGTCCCGGATCGACGGCTCGCCCGCAAGCAGCATCACGATGCGGTCCAGCCCGAACGCGATGCCGCCGTGCGGCGGGGCGCCCAGCCGCAGGGCCTTCAGCAGGAAGCCGAACCGCGCCTCCGCCTCCTCCTCCGGCAGGCCGATCATCGCGAACACCCGCTGCTGCACGTCGCGATCGTGGATGCGGATACTGCCCCCGCCGATCTCCAGCCCGTTCAGCACCACGTCGTACGCCAGCGACAGCACCGATCCGGGGTCGGACTCGAGCTTCTCCACGTCCTCGGGCCGCGGCGCCGTGAACGGGTGGTGGGTGGGGTCCCACCGCGACTCGCCGTCGTTCCACTCCACCAGCGGGAAGTCGACCACCCACAGCGGCGCCCACACCCCCTCCGGCACCAGGCCGTGCCGCTCGGCGAAGCGGGTGCGCAGGGTCCCCAGCACCGCCTGCGCCACCGGCTCGGCGTCGGCGACCATCGCGATCAGGTCGCCCGGCCCGGCGCCGACGTCGGCCGCCAGGGACCCCAGGAACCGCGCCACCGGCGAGCGCAGGGAGCCGTCCTCCTCCACCGCCGCCCACACCAGACCCTTGGCGCCCAGGCCGCGCGCCTCCTCCATCAGCTCGTCGCCCACCTTGCGGCTCACGCCCGGCCCGGCCCCCGGGACCACCAGGCCGCGCACCACCCCGCCGCCCTCCACCGCACCCTGGAACACCCCGAAGCCCGACTCCGCCGCCTGTGGCGTCCAGTCCTGGATCTCCATGCCGAAGCGCACGTCGGGCCGGTCGGTGCCGAAGCGGCGCACCGCCTCGGCGTGCGCCATGCGGGGGAACGGGATCGCGATCTCGACGCCCGCCGCGGCGAACGACTCCTTCAGCACCCGCTCCACCAGCTCCTGGATCTCGGCGGGCTCCACGAACGACGCCTCGATGTCGAGCTGCGTGAACTCCGGCTGGCGGTCGGCGCGCAGATCCTCGTCCCGGAAGCACTTGACGATCTGGTAGTACCGCTCCAGGCCGCCGACCATCAGCAGCTGCTTGAACAGCTGCGGGCTCTGCGGCAGCGCGTACCACGAGCCGCGCTGCAGGCGGCTCGGCACCAGGAAGTCGCGGGCGCCCTCCGGGGTGGACCGCGTCAGCACCGGCGTCTCGACCTCCAGGAACCCCTCGCCGTCGAGCACCCGCCGCATCGCCGACGCCACCTTCGCCCGCATCTCCAGCGCCCGCAGGCGCCGCGGCCTGCGGATGTCGAGGTAGCGGTACGTGAGCCGCAGCTCCTCCGACGCCTCCTGCGACTCGTCCTCCACCGAGAACGGCATCGGGTCGGCCTCGCTGAGCATGTCGAGGGACGCGACCGCCAGCTCCACGCGCCCCGTCGGCAGGGCCGGGTTGACCGTCGCCTCCGAGCGCGCCACCACCTCACCCTCCACGCTGATCACGTCCTCGGGGCTCAGCGCGCCGGCGGCCGCGTACGCCGCCCCGGCCTCCGGGTGGAACACCAGCTGGAGCACGCCGGAGCGGTCGCGGAGGTCGATGAACACGACGCCGCCGTGGTCGCGGCGGCGGTGCACCCAGCCGGCGACGCGGATGGTCCGCCCGGCCGCCCCGGCGGCCTCGGCGCACGTCGCGCTGCGGTAGCGCCCCGACCCGATCACGCCCCGGCCTCGGCGGCCAGACCGGCCACCAGATCGCCCAGCGGCACCGGCCGCTGCTCGCCGCTCTCCATGTCCCGCACCGTCGCGATCCCCTCCTCGTGCTCCCGCGGACCCACGATCACCACGCGGCGCGCCCCGAGGGACGCGGCGTGGCGCATCATGCTCTTCATGCTGCGGCCGCCCAGGTTGCTCTCCACCCGCAGACCGGCGGCGCGCAGCGCCTCCAGCAGCGGCAGCAGCGTCACCCGCAGCCCCGCGTCCGGCACCGCCAGGTAGACGTCGGGGCCCCGGGCGGCGTCCTCCGCAGCCCCCTCGCCCATGGCCAGCACGATGCGCTCGATGCCCGCGCCGAAGCCGATGCCGGGGGTGGGCGGGCCGCCCAGCGCCTCCACCAGCCCGTCGTACCGGCCGCCGCCGCCCACGGCGCTCTGGGCGCCCAGGTGGTCGCTGGTGAACTCGAAGACGGTCATCGTGTAGTAGTCGAAGCC
>DAISWG010000097.1:0-6873 GCA_036826475.1 Miltoncostaeaceae bacterium
GACGGCAAGCTCGTCGGCGGCTGCGACATCGTCACCGAGATGTTCCAGGAGGGCGAGCTCCAGCCGCTCGTCGGCGCCGAGGCGAACGCCGCCTCCTAGGGTGCTCCTCCGGCGGCCGACGGGACGGACGCCGCAGTGAACTGGGTCTTCGCGGACGACGAGCCCCTCGCCGAGCTGCACGCGCACCTCGGCGGGGGGGTCGACGCCGCCACCATGTGGGAGCTGGCCGCAGAGCAGGGCATCAAGCTCCCCTACCGCGACTACTGGGAGTTCGCGTCGGCCACCAACGTCGGCGCGGGCACCGACGGCCTGGACGGCCTCGACCGGATCTACCACCTCACGGAGCTCATCCAGAGCAGCCCGGAGGGCGTGTTCCGCGCGGTGCACGGGATGATCTCGGGCGGCTACCGCGCCCAGCGGATCACCACCCACGAGGTCCGCTTTAACCCGGCGAAGCGCAACCGCGGCGGCGAGCGCGACCTGGACGCCATCGTGATGTCCGCCGTCCACGGCGTCGACCGGGCGATGCTCGAGTACCCGGTCCGCGCGGGGCTGACCCTGATGATGGACCGCGGCTTCCCGCCCGAGCTGAACGCCGAGATCGTGGAGCGCGCCATCCGGTTCCGGGATCGCGGGGTGGTGGCGATCGACATCGGCGGCCCCCGTCCGGGGGGGAGCGGCCCGCCGTACCCCTACGCCGACCTGGCCCCGCTGGTGGCGCAGGCGCGGGACGCGGGACTGGGCGTGACGCTCCACGCCGGCGAGGAGGGCGTGAACGCCCACGACCCCGGGCCGTTCATCGAGGAGATGCGGCAGGTGCTCGCCCTCGGCGTTGACCGCGTCGGGCACGGGATCATCACCGCGATGGACCCGGGGCTCCAGGAGGCCGCGCTCGAGGCCGGCGTGGTGCTCGAGATCTGCCCCACCTCCAACGTGCGCACCGGGGCGGTGCGCGACGAGGGTCAGATGGCCGAGATCGTCTTCGCCCTCGACGCCGCCGGCATCCCGATCGTCATCGCCACGGACGGCCCGGAGATGATCGGCACGCGCCTGCGGGCGGAGTTCGCGATGCTCGTGCGGCTGGGGGCCCTCAGCGCGGACGCGGCCCGCCGGGCGAACGCCCGGGCGCACGAGGTGACCTTCATCCCCCCGTCGCCGATCGGCGCGGAGGCGGCGGAGGCGCGGGCAGGATCCTGATCGACGCGCGGGCCGGCGCCGAGCGCCGCCCGCTCGCGTCGGTGGCCACCAGCACCAGGCGGTAGGTCCCCGGCGCGAGGGGCCTGGCGCCCACGTTGCCGGTGATCACGAACCGGTTGAGACCCGCCGTGCCGGCGCGGCGCACCGTGCCCAGCGTCTGCACGCGGACGCATGCGCGGCCGCGCTTCAGCGTCGCCCGGGCCGATACCGGCACGCAGCGCGTGCGCTTGCCGGCCCGCTCCACCCGGCCGCGCAGGCTCCGCGTGACGGTGATGCCCACCGTCGCCCGCGTGGAGAGCCGGAACGCGAGGATCGTGCCGAGCGCCGGCCGCCCCTTGCGCGCGGCGGCGCGCGCGCCGCCGCGCGGGACGGGCGCGAACGCCTTCGGTGTCACCCGGAGGCCGGTGAGCCGTGGCCGGCCGGCCCCCGCGACCGACGGCGGCGTGACCGTGAACGTGCGGTCCGCGCCGACGCTGGTGCCGTCCGGGCCCGACGCCACCAGGCGGTAGTGGTAGGTGGCGAGCGGCACGAGGCCGCCGACGGTGACGCCCACGCCGGTGGGGCCGGCGTCGCCGGCCACCGTGACGAGCGGGGTGTCGGTGCCGTAGGACGCGGTGCGGCCGATCTGGACGCGCACGCCGGTCGCCAGCCCGCGGGTGGCGACCGTCCCGCTGATCCGCGCCGTCGTACCGGACACCGTCGCCGCGCCGGTGGTGGCCGCGGGGGGCGCCACCTCGTAGGCGCCCGCGTCGCACGCGCCGCCCACCGGCCGGGTGGCGCCGCGCGCGTCGGTGGCGGGACAGGCCAGGAAGCCGGGGACGCGATCGATCACCGCGCTTCCGGCCCCGGGCTGGAGGGTGGGCGGCACGCCGCCGTTGGCGGCGAGGGAGCCGAGCCGCGCGTCCCCGGCGGCGCCGGGACAGCCGGGGGCCGCCTGGCCGACGTTCCCGCCGCCGTCGATCACCGGGGTGGCGCCGGCGCAGCCGTTGCCCGCGATCACGGACGCCACGATCGTGGTGGAGGCGCCGCTCGCGATCCCCGGCCCGTCGCCGAGCCCGGGGCCGCCCGCGGCGCCGCCTGCGCCCGGGTTGCCCGAGTCGCCCGACAGGCCCTTGTCGCCCGCGCCGCCGGAGCCGTTGCCGGCGATCGTCACGAAGCTGCCGGTTGCGGTGCCGCCGGTCACGGCGAGCCCGCCGCCCGGGCCGCCGGGACCGCCCGCGCCGCCGACGGAGCCGGGGCCGGCGCGGTTGCCGAAGCCGCCGCCGCCTCCGCCGCCGCCCGCGCCGCTGATGTTCCCGGCCAGGGTCACGTTGACGAGGCCCAGCGAGTTGGTGCGCGCCACCAGGCCGCCGCCGGCCCCGCCGGCGCCGCCCGTGCCGCCGCGGCCCGTGCCGGGCCTCCCGTCCTGCGTGGCGCCGAAGCCGCCCAGGCCGTCGCCGCCCCCGCCGCCCCGGCCGGTGGTGTTCGACGCGACGGTCGACCGCTCGATCGTGACCGGGCCGGCCACGTCGACGCCGCCGCCCGGCCCGCCGCCGCCGCCGGCGCCGCCGGTGCCGTCACCGCCGTCCTCGCCCTGCCCGCCGCCCGCGGCCGCCGGGCCGCCGGTGCCGTCGCCGCCCGCGCCGCCGGTGCCGGACTGGTTGCCGAGCACGGCGCTGTCGCGGATCGCGACGACCCCGACGGCGGCGATCGCGCCCGCGCCGCCGTCCCCGCCGTCTCCACCCGCGCCGGCCCCCCCGCTCGCGGGTCCGCCCGGCCCGCCGACGGCCGTGCCCCCGCGGCCCGTGCCGCCCGGACCGCCTGCGCCGCCGCGGTTGCCGGACACGACGGTCGACACCAGGGTCAGGCCGGAGGAGCTCCAGATGGCGCCCGCCCCTCCGCGCCCGCCGCCGCCACCCCTGCCGGGGCCGCCGGGCGTCTCCAGGGGGGACGGCGTGACGCCGGTCGCATCGCCGCCGGCACCGCCGTCGCCGCCGGCGTTGCCGCTGACGCGCCCGCGCTCGATGGTGAGCGGCCCGGCCGCGCGCACGCCGCCACCGTCCTCACCGGCGCCGCCCGCCCCGCCCACGACCGGCCCGCCCGGATTCGCGGGTGCGATCGCCGGGGGGGCCGACGCCCCGCCGGGCGCGGCGCCGCCCGTCAGCGAGACGTCGGCGAGTCGCAGCGAGCCGCCGGGGCGCACGTCGAGGACGCGGTCGATCCCCGCGGCGTCGATGATCGTCACCGCCGAGCCGGCGCCCAGGATCTCGAGCGGGCCGGTCACGTCCAGGTCGCCCGAGGCGTTCGCATCCTCCCCCACGCCCGCGACCGACCGGCGGTAGAGGCCGGGGCCCAGGACGATCCGGTCGGTCGCCGACGGCGTCCCGGCGGCGCACTCGCCGGCGCCCGGCGACGCGGCGTCGGCGTTGGCCGCGGAGACGGCCTCGCGCAGCGAGCAGACGCCGTCCGCGCGCACGGCGTCGGCCGTCGTGGTGACCGTGATGGTCGCGGCGTGGGCGGTGATGGGCGCCGCCAGGACGGCTGCGGCGACGGACCCAGCCGCGAGGAACCGGGAGAGCGGCACGCCACCGATTCAAGGGATCCGCCCAGGCGTGGTCAAACGGGGGGCGTCCGCCCCGGTCGAACGGGTGGGCTCGCCGGGACGGGCTAGGCGGCCTCGCCGAGCGCCGCCGACAGCTCGCGCTGCTCGGCCAGGTGACGGAGGGCGTCGCGCTCGATCTGGCGGACCCGCTCGCGGGTGACGCCGATCTCGTCGCCCACCTGGGCGAGCGTCCGCGGCTCGTCGTCGCCCAGGCCGAAGCGCCGGCGCAGCACCAGGGCCTCGCGCTCCGGCAGGTCCGCGAGGGCGTGCTCGAGGGCCTCGTGGCGCAGGTTGAGCTCGAGGTCGGCGGTCGGCTCCGGGGTGTCGGCGGCCATCAGGTCGCCCAGGGTCGCGTCCCCCTCCTCGCCGACCGGCCGGTCGAGGCTGGTGATGGTGCGCGGCAGCTCCCGCACGGTCGCGACGCGGTCCTCCGGGAGCCGGCTCCGCTCGGCGATCTCGGCGTCGGTGGGGTCGCGGCCCAGCGTGGCGAGCAGCTCGCGCTCGGCGCGGGACACCCGCTGCTGGTGCTCCACCACGTGCACCGGGAGGCGGATGGTGCGCTCCGTGTTGGCCAGGCCGCGCTGGATGGCCTGCTGGATCCAGAGCGTCGCGTAGGTCGAGAACCGGAAGCCGCGGCGCCAGTCGAACTTCTCGACCGCGCGGATCAGGCCGAGGGTCCCCTCCTGGATCAGGTCCAGCAGGCTCAGGGAGCCGCCCTGGTAGCGGCGCGCGATCGACACGACGAGGCGCAGGTTGGAGTTGATCATGCGGTCGCGCGCATCCTTGTCGCCCAGCTCCACGCGCTTCGCGAGCTCCACCTCCTCGTCCGCCGTCAGCAGCGGGTGCCGCCGCAGCTCGCGGAGGTAGAGGGCCATCGCGTCGGTGGTCTGGTCGGCGAGGTCGCCGTTGGCCACCCGGGTCTGCGGGACCTCCTCGCGGCCGCAGTCGTCGGTCACGTCGATCCCGCGGTCGCGGAGGTGCCCGTAGACGTGGGCGACGTCGTCGTCGTCCGCGCCGATCGACTCGAGCACCTCGGCCAGCTGGCTCTGGTTGACGCAGTCGCCCTCGGAGGCGTCGCCGACGAGCGCCGCGACCTCCTGGGGCAGTCCGTCCTGGTGTTCCGTGGTCATGCCCGCGGGTTCCCGATCGCCGGAGCCGTCAATCCGACCGCCCCGTCCTCCTCCGCCCCCTCGTCGGGGGGCGCCGTCGGTGCCCAGGGTAGCGGCACGGGCCGCTCCACCGCCACGATCACGACGTCGTCGCGCAGGCGCTGGTCCTCGTGGCGGCGTGCCGCCGCGATCACGCGGGCGACGCGCAGCTCCAGCGCCGAGCGGCGCTCGGCGGCGAGCACCTCGCAGGCGCGCTCGATGCCGAACGTGTCGGCGCCCCGCCGGGCCTCGATGAGCCCGTCGGTGTAGAGCACCAGCGTCCCCCCGGGCGGCAGCGCGGCGTGGGTGACGGGCCACTCGGCCTCGTCGAACACCCCGAGCAGCGGGCCGCCGACGATGGGCTCGAGCGGCTGGCACTCGTCGGCGGTGAGCAGGATCGGCGGCGGGTGCCCCGCGGGCGCGAACGCGATCGCGCCGCCCGGCTCCACCAGCATGTAGAGGATCGAGGCGAACAGCCCTTCCGCGCGCCCGTCCGGGTCGGCCATCTGGGCGTTCAGCCCGGCGAGCACCGTCGCGGGGTCGGGGTTCACGGCGACGAGGGTGCGCCACCCGAAGCGCAGGCCGGCGGCCTGGGCGGCGGCGGAGGCGCCGTGCCCCGCCATGTCGCCCACCATCACCGCCAGGCGGCCGTCGGGGAGCGTCATGGCGTCGTAGAAGTCGCCGCCGACGAGCAGGGCGCGCTCGGCGGGGCGGTAGCGGGCCGCGAGCTTCAGGCCCCGCACCGACGGCAGCCGCGACGGCAGGAGCCCATGCTGGACGGTCTCCCAGAGGTCGCGCTCGGTGCGCTGGGCGGCCTCGCGGCGGGCGGCGGCCGCGACGGCGTCCCGCTCCTGGCGCACCTCCCGCTGCATCAGGTTGAACCCCTCCATCAGCTCGGCCAGCTCGCGCACGGCGTCGTCGCTCGGCGGGATGGGGTCGGTCAGGCGGCCCCGGGTGACGCGCCCGACGCCCTGCGAGAGCAGCGCCACCGGCCCCCCGACCCGGCGCCACAGCTGGCGGCTGGTGATGACCACCATCAGCAGCGTCAGCAGGGCGGCGGCCACGATCGCGTAGAACGTGAGGCGGCGGCGGCGGTCGCTGTCGGCGAGTGACGCGACGCGGACGTCGTCGATCTCCTCCAGGAGCCGGGAGTGCTCGGCGCGGAACGCGTTGAAGCGGTTCTCCGACAGCCCCTGGTTGATGCGCCGCCGCGCCTCCTCGGCGTTGCCCTGGCGGCGCAGCCGGATGAGCTCCACCGCCTCGGCGAACCAGAGGTTGGCGGTGCGGTCCACCGCGCCCGCCGACTGGTCGAGCACCGAGGAGTCCCCGAGCACGCGGCGCAGGCGCGCGAGCTCGTTGGGGTAGCGGTCGCGGGCGTTGGTGTACTGGCGCAGGTCGGTCCCCTGCGCCAGCAGGATGTACGCCCGGTTGGCGCTCTGGGCGCTCAGCAGGTCGATGAGCAGCGCGTTCGCGGCGTCCTGCCGCGCCAGCGCCTTCTGGGCCCCGTCGCGGTAGTCGCGGGCGGTCGTGATCATCCCCAGGATCGCCACCACGATGAGCACGGAGAGCACCACGGCGAGGGCCACCACCAGGCCCGCGAGGGTGCCGCGCAGCGATCCCGGGCCGCGCCGCCTCACGGCCGCACCGTCCGGGGAGACGTGCCGTGCCCGATCAGTCGGGCGGACCCTCCGCCACCAGGCGGCGGATGTCGTCGAAGCTGTCGGGTCGTCCGATCACCACCATCGTGTCGTCGGCGCGGAGGACCTCGTCCGGGTGCGGCGTCGCCAGCGAGCCGGACTCGCGCAGGATCGCCACGATCGTGGCGCCGGTCGTCGAGCGGATGCGGCACGTCGCGACCGTCAGGCCCACGAGGGGGCTCGAGGGCGGGAGCTCGATCCACTCCATCACGAGGTCCTTGAGGGCCACCTCCAGGTCCTCGACGAGCTG
>DAISWG010000098.1:0-6470 GCA_036826475.1 Miltoncostaeaceae bacterium
GCCTTCTTGGCGGCGATCTTCTGCTCGATCTGGGCGAAGAGGTACGGGGGGAGCCGGCGGAGCCTCTCGGCCCCGACGGTGCGCGCGCTCAGAGCTCCTCCAGCGCGTGGACGAGCTCCGGGGACAGCTCGCCCCGGTAGAGCTCCTCGGCCGGACCGGTCATCGTCACCTCCAGGTCGTCGCCGACGGCGATCTCCAGATCGCCGCCCGCGAGATGCACCGTCACGGGGCTCGCGAGGCCCCCGAGCCGCACGCCGGCCACGGCGGCGGCGCACGCGCCGGTCCCGCAGGCGAGGGTCTCCCCGACGCCGCGCTCCCACACGCGCATCGTCAGCTCCGAGGGACCCTCGGCGCGCACGAACTCCACGTTGGTCCGGTTCGGGAAGCGGGGATCGACCTCGATCTCGGGGCCGAGCGTGCGGACCACGTCGCCGGGGGCCGGGTGCTCGATCACCGCGTGGGGGTTGCCCATCGACACCTCCGCCAGCTCCACGGACGAGCCGTTGACCCGCAGCTCCTCGCGGCCCTCGCCGGACGGGAAGCGCGCCATGCCCATGTCGACCGCCACGCGGCCGTCGCCCAGCGTCCGCACCCGCACGGGGCCGCCGTCGGTGAGGATGCGGCCGTCCTGCGGGAGCCGCCCCGCGGCCTCGAGATAGCGCGCCACGATCCGGATGCCGTTGCCGCAGTTCTCGGCCTGGCTGCCGTCCGGGTTCCACACGGTCATGCGCGGCGTGCCGCCGTCGTCGCTGATCTCCAGGATCCCGTCGCCGCCGACCCCGAACGCCGGGTCCAGGATGCGGCGCGCGCGCTCGGCCGTGATGCGCAGCGGCCACGCGTCGCGCTCCACCACCAGGTGGTGGTTGCCCGTCCCCTGCCACTTCGCGAACCTCATGGGCCTGAGGGTATCGGATGCCCGGCTGGGCCCTCGTACAGCTCCCGCAGCGCCGGAAGGGCGGTCTCGGCGGGCGCGTCGCCGACGTCGAGCCAGGTGACGCCTGCCATGCGGCGCAGCCACGTGAGCTGCTTTCGCGCCAGCCGTCGCGTGCGGGCGGCGAGGCGCTCGGGCAGGTCGGCCGGGTCGAGGTCGCCGGCCCGGAGCGCCGCGACCTCCTTCGCCCCGATCACCTGGAGCGGCTCCCGCGCCACGCCCGGCGTGTCGAGCGCGCGCTCCAGCTCGGCCACCAGGCCCTCGTCCAGCTCGCGTCGCACCCGCTCCGCGATGAGGCGGTCGAGGACCTCGCGCGGCCGGGTGAGCCCCACCACCACGGTGGGGTGGCGGTCGGGGGCCGTCCACAGGTCGTCGCCCGCCCCCGCGACCCCGCCGGCGGCGATCTCAAGAGCGCGCGCCACGCGCCGGGGGTTGGCGGCGTCGATGCGGCCGGCGCGCTCGGGATCGCGGCGGCGCAGCTCGGCGAGGGCCGCCTGGGGGTCCTCGCGGGCCAGGCGCTCCGCCCAGTTGCGCAGCAGGGGGTGGCCGGGGTCGGGGAAGCGCAGGTCGGCGAGCGCTGCGCGCAGGTACAGCCCGGTCCCGCCGGTCACGATGGGGACCCGCCCCGCAGCCAGCGATGCGTCGATCGACGCGTGGGCGACGGCGGCGAAGGAGGCGGCGGTCGAGGCCTGCGTCAGGTCGAGGTCGCCGACGGCGTGGTGCGGCACCTCCGCCATCGCGTCGGCCCGGGGGCTGTCGGCCGCGATCTCGAGGCCCCGGTAGCGGGCGAACGGGTCGGCCAGCACGATCTCGCCCCCCAGGGCGACGGCGGCGGCGTGGGCGAGCGCGGTCTTCCCGGAGGCCGTCGGGCCGGCGAGGGCGAGGACCCGGGGCGCGGGCCCCGGGCTAGGCGGGGACGAGGTCGGCCCGGGCCGCCGCGCCGACCTGCACTCCCGACAGGGTGGTGGAGGTCGCCCCGTCGATGCGCACCGTCGCGAGCGCGCCCGGGGCGGCGTCGCCGGTGAAGTTGACCGTGATGTTCTGGCGCAGGCGGCCGCGCAGCTTCGTCGCGTCCGTCCGTGACGGCCCCTCCACCAGCACCTCGCGGTCCGTGCCGACGAACCGGGCGGCGCGGTCCGCGGCGGTGCGCTGCACCACCTCCACGAGGCGGGCGATGCGCTCACGCTTGACGTCGGGGGCCACGTCGTCGGGCAGCTGCTCCGCGGCCTCCGTTCCCGGCCGCGGCGAGTAGAGGAACGTGTAGGCGCCGTCGTAGCGGCACTCCTCCACCAGGCTGAGCGTCTCGGCGAAGTCCTCGTCGGTCTCGCCCGGGAACCCGACGATCAGGTCGGTCGTGAGCGACAGATCGGGGATCGCCTCGCGCAGCCGCGTGACCAGGTCGAGATAACGCTCGCGGCTGTAGGTGCGCCGCATCGCCTTCAGGACCCGGGTGCTGCCGGACTGGGCCGGCAGGTGGAGGTGCTCGACCACCTCGGGGCACTCCGCCATGGCGGCGACGACGTCGGCCTTCATGTCCTTCGGGTGCGGCGAGGTGTACCGCACCCGGGCGATGCCGGGGACGGCCGCCACGGCGCGCAGCAGCTCGGCGAACGTCGCCCGCTGCCCGCGCGGCAGGTCGCGGCCGTAGGAGTTGACGTTCTGGCCGAGGAGGGTGACCTCCAGGACCCCGGTCGCGGCGAGCGCGGTCACCTCCCCCACCACGTCGGCGACGGCGCGGCTGCGCTCCCGGCCGCGGACGCTCGGGACGATGCAGTACGCGCAGACGCAGTTGCAGCCGACCGAGATCTGCACCCAGGCCTGGTGGGGCCGCTCGCGCTTCGCCGGGAGGCTGCCGCTGAACTCCCCGTCGAAGCTGAACGCGCCGACCGCCTCGATCCGCTCCCGCGCGACCAGCTCGCCGAGCCGGGAGACCTCGCCCGGACCGAACGCGATGTCGACGAACGGGAAGTCGCGGAACACGGCCTCCTTCTGGCTCTGGGCCCAGCATCCGCCGACCGCGACGATCGCGTCGGGGCGCTCGCGCTTCACGCGCTTGGCGTCGCCGAGGTTGCCGAGGAACCGCTCGTCGGCGCTCCCGCGGATGGTGCAGGTGTTGAACAGGATCAGGTCGGCGTCGTCGCGGACCCCCGCCTCCGACCAGCCGTGCGACTCGAGCAGGCCCTTCATCCGCTCGGAGTCGTGGTCGTTCATCTGGCACCCGAAGGTGGTCAGGTGGTACCTCACCTGCCGATCCTAGCGGCTCGTCCTACGGCTCCCAGGTGGTCGCTGACGATCTCGCCGACCTGGCGCCCGCCACCGGCGGGATCGGTCACGCGGGGAGGGTATGACACCCTTGGCGCCCATGACCGACGTCCTGCTGCACGGCGACACCGCGCGCTCCGCGGACATGCGGCATGTGATCCCGCTCGAGATCGGCGACCCGTTCCTGGTGATGGAGCACGACGGCCGCACCGTCGTGCTGACCAACGCGCTGGAGCGGGACCGCATCGCGGCGGCGGTCCCCGACGTGCTGCTGATGCTCGCCAGCGACCTGGGGCTGCTTGACCTCGTCGAGGGCGGCATGTCGCGCGCCGACGCCGACCTGGAGGTGGTGTCCCGGGCCGTCGCAGAGGTGGGCGTGACCCACGCCCGCGTGCCGGCCGCCTTCGCGGTGGCGGTGGCCGACCGGCTGCGCGCGGACGGGGTGCGGCTGGACGTCGACCAGCCGTTCTTCGACCGGCGGCGCCGCAGCAAGAGCGCGGCGGAGCTGGCCGGGATACGGCGGGCGCAGCGGGCCGCCGAGGCGGGGATGGCGGCCGCGGCCGGGCTGCTGCGCGCGGCCCGCCGGGACGGCGGGGGCCTGGTGCTCGACGGCGCCCCGCTCACCGCGGAGCGGGTGCGGGCGACGATCCGCGACGCCTGCGCCGCGATGGGCGCCCCCGCGCCCGCGGACATCATGGTGGTCAGCGCATGGTCCGGCGGCGGCCACGACCCGGGCACCGGCCCGCTGCCGGCGGACCTGCCGATCGAGATCGACCTGTGGCCGCGCGACGAGGCCTCGGGATGCTGGGCGGACATGACCCGCACCTTCGTGGTGGGCGAGGTGACCGGCGAGGTGGCGGCCCTGCACGACGTGGTGCTCCGCGCCGCCGACGCCGCCCGGGCGGCCGCGCGGCCGGGCACGCGCTGCCGGGCGCTGTACGACGCCGCGGCGGAGGTCATCGAGGCGGCCGGCCACCCCACCCTGCGCACCCGCGCGCCCGGGGAGACCCTGACCGAGGGGTTCTACTTCTCCCTCGGCCACGGGGTGGGCCTCGAGATCCACGAGGCCCCGATCCTCGGGCTCTCCGACGAGCACGAGCTCGTCGAGGGCGACGTCATCGCGATCGAGCCGGGCATCGAGAACCTGCCGGGCATCGGTGGCGTGCGGGTGGAGGACCTGCTGCTCATCACCCCGGGCGGCGCCGAGACCCTCACCGACCACCCGTATCGCCTGACGCCCTGACCGCCGCGCAGGCGG
This sequence comes from Miltoncostaeaceae bacterium, assembly GCA_036826475.1. Lineage (GTDB taxonomy): Bacteria > Actinomycetota > Thermoleophilia > Miltoncostaeales > Miltoncostaeaceae > Miltoncostaea. The sequence continues at coordinate 4,452 of DAISWG010000098.1, forward strand.
GGGGTCACGCAGGTTCCGGCTGACCCCCCGGTTCCGGCTCGCCCTGGGGAGCGTCGTCCTGCTCGCCGCGCTCCTGCTCGTGCTCGGCGAGGGCGATCGCGCAGAGCGCGGCCACAACGAGGGCGGCGACGGCGAGCGACTTGCGCCCGAGGCCGCCCGCGAGGCGCTCCTCCAGGATCACGATGCCCACGATCGACGCGACGACGGGGTTGGCGAGCGACGTCGTCGCCACCGCCGGCGCGAGCTGGCCGGTCGCGAGGGCCCCCTGTTGGATGAGGAACGCCGCGATCCCCATCGCCATCAGCGCCCAGGCGCGCCAGTCGCCCAGCACGACGGACAGGCCCTCGTCGAGCTCCTCGACCACCGGCTTCGCGAGGGACGCCGACATGCCGAAGAGCATCCCGGCGACCGTCCCGAGCGCCGCCGCCCGGCGCGGCGGCCGGGCCCGCCGCCCGAAGAGCATGACGCAGGTGGCCAGGGCGACCACGATGATGCTGCTCACCGCCCACTCCCAGTCGGGGGCGTCGTCGACGCCGGCGGCGGGGGCGCCGACCACGATGAACGTCGCGAGCGCCGCCACCACCCCCGCCGCGGCGGCCCAGTCCCGGCGCGTGACGACCTGGTGGGTGAGCAGCACCCCGAGGGGCAGCGCGAACACGATGGTGGTGACCAGGAGCGGCTGGATGATGACGAGCCGCCCCTTGTCGAGAGCGGCGCCCTGGACCGCGTACCCCCCGAGGAGGGCGACCGATCCGAGCAGCCATGGCGGGCTGCGCAGGAGGCCGAGGAAGAACCCGATGCTCATCCCGCCCTCGCCGTTCTTCACGGCGCCCTTCTGCTGGAGGACCGCCGCGAGCGCGAACAGGAACGCCGCGACGATCGCGAGGGCGTCGGCCGGCATCAGCCGGACACGACCGGGGTCGGGCGGCGCGCGGGCACGCGCGGAGTCGGGGGCTCCGTCACGCGGCGAGGCTACCCGCGCCGCACCCGCCGGTCCATCGTCCGATCGGGGCGATGGACGTCCGCCGCGCCCCGCGCCGGGCGGGGCGGCGCGGTCCCGGGGCCGCCCCCCGCCACGCGGCGATCGGCGGTGGCGGGCGGCGGCGGGCCGGCCCCGAGGGACCGGCCCGCACGCGCCGGACTACTTCGCCGCGGCGAGCTTCGGCGCCGTGGCCGGAGCCTCCTCCGGCTCCAGGATCTCCCCCGTCTCGGGGTCGAAGGCCGGACCGCCGCCGGCCTGGCCCGCGGGCCCGCCGCCGACGCCCGCGTCGGCGCGGATCTGGGCCTCCAGGCGCTCGGCGATGTCCGTGTTCTCCTTCAGGAACGCACGGGCGGCGTGGCGGCCCTGGCCGAGCCGCTCGTCGCCGAACGAGAAGTACGCGCCGCTCTTCTGGACCATCCCGCGCTCCACACCGAGGTCGAGCAGGTTGCCCTCGTGGGAGATCCCCTCGCCGTAGATGATGTCGAACTCCGCCTGGCGGAACGGCGGCGCCACCTTGTTCTTGACGATCTTCACGCGGGCGCGGTTGCCGACCGCCTCCGAGCCCTCCTTGAGGGTCTCGATGCGGCGGATGTCGAGCCGGACGGACGCGTAGAACTTGAGCGCCCGGCCGCCCGGCGTGGTCTCCGGGGAGCCGAACATCACGCCGATCTTCTCGCGCAGCTGGTTCGTGAAGATGCAGATGGTGCCGGCGCGGTTCAGGTTGCCGGCGAGCTTCCGGAGCGCCTGCGACATGAGGCGGGCCTGCAGGCCGACGTGGGTGTCGCCCATCTCGCCCTCGATCTCCGCCTTCGGCACCAGCGCCGCCACCGAGTCGATCGCGACGATGTCGAGGGCGGCGGAGCGCACGAGGAGGTCGGCGATCTCGAGCGCCTGCTCCCCGTGGTCCGGCTGGGAGACGAGCAGCTCGTCGACGTCCACCCCGATCCGCTTGGCGTAGGCGGGGTCCATCGCGTGCTCGGCGTCGATGAACGCGCACAGGCCGCCGCGCTTCTGGGCCTGGGCGATGAGGTGGTAGA
>DAISWG010000099.1:0-6398 GCA_036826475.1 Miltoncostaeaceae bacterium
AGCTGACCGAGTCCGACATCGACCAGGCGATGCGCGCCATCCGCCTGTCGCTGCTCGAGGCCGACGTGTCGCTGCCCGTCGTGAAGCAGCTGACCTCCAACATCGCGGCCCGGGCGAAGGGCTCGGAGGTCATGGACTCGCTCACGCCCGACCAGCAGGTCGTGAAGATCGTGAGCGACGAGCTGACCACCCTGATGGGCGAGTCGAACGTCGCCCTCCCGCTGGCGTCGAAGCCGCCCACGATCGTCCTGATGGCCGGCCTGCAGGGCTCCGGCAAGACGACGTGCTCCGCCAAGCTGGCGCGCTACTTCGTCCACCAGGGCCGCGCGCCGATGCTCGTCGCCTGCGACGTCCACCGCCCCGCCGCGGCCGAGCAGCTCGCCGTCCTGGGTCAGCAGGTGGGCGTGCCGGTGCACCGCGAGGAGGGCTCGAAGGACGCGGTCGGCATCGCGCGCCGCGGCATCGAGGAGGCCCGCCGCACGGGCCGCGACCTGGTGATCGTCGACACCGCCGGCCGGCTCACGGTCGACGCGGAGATGATGGACGAGCTCGTCCGCATCAAGGAGGCCGTCACCCCGACCAGCGTCGTCCTGGTGGTGGACGCGATGACCGGGCAGACGGCCGTCGAGGTGGCCAAGGCCTTCGGCGAGGCGGTCGATTTCGACGGCGTCGCGCTCACCAAGCTCGACGGCGACGCGCGCGGCGGCGCCGCGTTGTCCGTCCGCGCGGTGAGCGGCAAGCCGATCCTGTTCATCGGCACCGGCGAGAAGCTGGAGGCCCTCGAGCCGTTCCACCCGGACCGCATGGCGTCGCGCATCCTGGGGATGGGCGACGTGATGAGCCTCATCGAGCGCGCCCAGGAGAACGTCGACGTCGGCGACGCGAAGCGCCTGGAGGAGAAGGTCCGCAGCGGATCCCTCACCCTCGAGGACTTCCTGGACCAGATGCAGCAGGTCCGCAAGATGGGCCCCATGTCCCAGGTGCTGGGGATGATCCCCGGCTTCCGGAACGTCGCGAAGGCGAAGGACCTGCAGGTCGACGACGGCCAGTTGGAGCGGGTGGAGGCGATCATCAGGAGCATGACGCTCCAGGAGCGCCGCAACCCGGATGTGATCAACGGGAGCCGCCGCCGCCGCATCGCCGCCGGCAGCGGGACCAGCGTGCAGGAGGTCAACCAGCTCCTGTCACAGTTCAAGCAGATGCGAAAGTTGATGAAGCAGATGGGGAGCGGTCGCATGCCCGCCCTCGGCGGCCTGATGGGCCGGTAGCCTCACCCCGAACCGAAGCGACAGAGGAGCACCGTGGTCAAGATCCGCCTCGCCCGAGTGGGCGGCAAGAAGAACGCCATCTACCGCGTCGTGGTGGCCGACTCGCGCTCGCCGCGCGACGGCCGCAACATCGAGACGATCGGCCGGTACAACCCGCAGACCGACCCGTCCGAGGTCCACATCGACGTGGACAAGGCCGACACGTGGATCGCCAACGGCGCCCAGCCCACCCCGGCGGTCCGCAAGCTCATCAAGATCGCGCGGGCGGCGCAGGCCTGAGCCCCGAGACGGACAGCCCGCTCGCCCACATGGTGGGCACCCTGGCCCGGGGCCTGGTGGACAACCCCGAGCAGGTGGAGGTGCGCGAGGAGGCCGACGGCGACGCCACGGTCCTGTCGCTGTACGTGGCCGAGGAGGACCTCGGCCAGGTGATCGGCCGCGGCGGCCGCATCGCCCGCGCCCTCCGGGTGGTGCTGCGGGCCGCGTCCACGTCCCGCGGCGAGCGCGCCAGCCTCGAGATCGTCGACTAGGTCCCTGGGCGGCGCCGCCGGTGAGCCGGTGAGCGAGGCGGTGGTGATCGGCCGGATCGGACGCCCCCACGGCGTCCGCGGTTCGGTGCGCGCCCGTCCGAGCGGCCGGACGCTCGCCGATCTCCGGCCCGGCGAGTCCCTGCAGGTGCGCCCCGCGGGCGGCCCGCCGCGGACCCTCGTCCTGGCGGCCCGCGCGGGCACCCCCGACGGGCCGATCCTGACCTTCGACGGCGTCGCCTCCCGCGAGGACGCCGCCGCGCTGACCGGAGCCGAGATCGCCGTCCCCGCCGAGCGCATCCCCCCGATCGAGGATCCCGACACGTTCCTGGTCACCGACCTCGTCGGCTGCCACGTGCTCGTCGGGGAACGCCCGCTCGGCGAGGTCCGCCAGGTCATCGCCGCCCCCGCCAACGACGTCCTGGAGGTCGTCCCCTCCGGCGGCCCCGGCGACGCGGGCGGCGCGCCCGTCCTCATCCCGTTCACGGCCGACGCCCTGCTCGAGCTGGACGTCCCCGGTCGTCGCATCGTGGTGCGGCCGGATCTCCTCGGCGCCGGATAGCCGCCCCGGCCGTGCGCATCGACGTCTTCACGCTCTTCCCGGACTGGTTCGACTGGATGCGCCGCCCGCGCCACCTGGCGAACGCGGCGCTCACGGCCGGGCTCGAGCTGCGCGCCTTCTCCCCCCGCGACTCCACGCCGTTGCGTCAGGGGCAGGTCGACGACTCCCCCTACGGCGGCGGCCCCGGGATGGTGCTGCGGGTGGACGTGATGGCCGCCGCCCTGGAGGCGGTGTACGGCACCCCCGCCGCCGCCGTGCGCGACGCCCGGCGGGTCATCGTCCTGACCCCCCGGGGCCGCCCCTTCACCGACCGCGTGGCCCGGGAGCTGGCCGCCGAGCCCGAGCTCGTGCTGCTCTGCGGCCGCTACGAGGGCTTCGACGAGCGCGTCCACACGGTCCTCGCCAACGACGAGGTCTCGCTGGGCCCGTTCGTCCTCGCCGGCGGGGAGGTGGCGGCGATGGCGGTCATTGACGCCGTCGCCCGCCGGCTGGAGGGCGCGCTCGGCAACGCCGAGAGCCTGCAGGCCGAGTCCTTCTCCGAGGCGCTGGGCGGCCGCGTGGAGCACCCCCAGTACACCCGGCCCGCGTCGTTCATGGGCCACGACGTGCCCCCGGTCCTCCTGTCCGGCGACCACGGCGCGATCGCCCGCTGGCGCGAGGAGCACCTGGCCGCCCCGCCGCTGCCGGAGGCGTGACGCCCGTCCCGGCGCCCGGCCTTCGGGCGCCCGGAGCCGCTTGCTATGCTGCCCGTCGTTTTGTCGGGCCCCGGCCCGTGCACGCCGAGCAGCGAGGAGCACCCGGATGAGCGTCATCGAGAGCCTGGAGCGCGAGCAGCTTCGCGACGACATCCCGGCGTTCAAGGCGGGCGACACCGTCAAGGTCCACTTCCGCGTCATCGAGGGCTCCCGCCAGCGGGTGCAGGTCTTCGAAGGCACGGTCATCAAGCGCCAGGGCTCCACGAACCGCGAGACCTTCACGGTCCGCAAGCAGAGCTTCGGCGTCGGCGTGGAGCGCACGTTCCCCGTGCACTCGCCGAAGATCGAGCGCATCGAGCGCACGATGGAGGGCGACGTCAACCGCGCCAAGCTGTACTACCTCCGCGGCAAGGTGGGCAAGAAGGCCCGCATCCGCGAGAAGCAGCGCTCCTAGCCCCTCCCGCGGGGTGGGCACGCGCCGACGCCCGGGAGCGCACCGGCCGTCCGCGCGGCTGTTCGCGCACGACCGCGCCCTGGGCCTGGACCGCCTGGCGGGCGCGGACGAGGCCGGACGCGGCTGCCTGGCCGGGCCGCTGGTGGTGGCGGCCGTGTGCCTGGACATCGGCCGCATGCCGCCCCGGGCCCGGCGCGCGCTGGGCGACCTGGACGACTCCAAGCGGCTCACGCCGGCGGTCAGGGAGCGGGTGGCCGCGGCCATCCTGCGCCACGCCGAGCAGGTGGTCGTGGTGTCCGCCGGGCCGGCCACGATCGACCGCGACGGCCTGCACCGCACCAACCTGCGGCTGCTGGCCCGGGCGCTCGCCGCGATCGAGCCGTGCCCGTCGCTGTGCCTGGTGGACGGCTTCCGGCTGGGTGAGGCCGCGCCTGCGCACCGCGCGGTGGTGGGCGGAGACCGCACCAGCGCCTGCATCGCGGCGGCGGCGGTCATCGCCAAGGTGACCCGCGACCGCCTGATGCGCGGCCCCATGGCCCGCGCCTACCCGGGCTTCGGCTTCGACCGCCACCTCGGGTACGCCACCCCCGACCACCACGCGGCGCTGGCCGCCGAGGGGATGTCGCCCATTCACCGCCGCTCCTTCAGGTCGGCCGCGTATCCCGCGTGATGGCGCACGCGGGCGCGTAGGCGCCCGGCGTGCACCGTGATCAGGTCCACCCGCAGCCGCCGCCCGGCGAGCTCCGGGTGGGCCGCCACGTAGGCCCGCGCCGCGCGGTCGATGCGGGCGCGCTGGGCCGCGGTGAGGGGTTCGTCCAGCGCGCGCGGGTCCGCGCGGGTCTTGACCTCGCACATCGCCACCACGCGCCCGCGCGCCAGCACCAGGTCCAGCTCGCCGCCGGCTCCGCGCCAGCGCCGGGCCAGCACGGTCCAGCCGCGGCGCACCATGTGGCGTTCCGCCGCCCGCTCCCCGGCCCTCCCCCTGTCAGCGCGTGCGCCCACCGGGGCAGCCTGGCCGGCCCGGCGGCGGCGGGGGCGCCCCGGGGGGAGGCCGGCCCGCCCCGGCACGGGGGGGCGGGGCCCGGGGGCCCCCCCGGCCGCCCGGGGGGCGCCCCGCCGTGCCCACGCAGGTGCTCACCGGACGCGACACCCGACCGCGCGGCCTCCGGACAGCGCGCAGCGGCTGGTGACGAGGCCGGGGCCGATCGCCACGCGCGTCGCCGACGGGATCAATCCGGGGCCGGACGCGCGCACCAGGATCGCCGCGCCCCGGGGGAACATGTAGGCGTGCCCGTCGCCGTCGCTGAACAGCGGCGCCAGATCGAGGGACACGCCGCGACCGGACCGGCGCACCGGCACGGTCACCTCGCCGGGGGACGCGCCGGCGGGGCGCGCCAGAAGGCGGCGCGCGGACCACCGACGTGGCCGGCGGCGGCGACGGGGCCGGCGAGCGGGAGCCGCTCGGTCAGCCGGCAGCCGCTCAGGCAGGTCACCGTGAGGCGCGCCCCGCGCAGGGCCCGCCGCGCCGGTACCGTGCGGCCCGTGGCGGCGCTCACCACGCGCACCCGGGTGGTCAGCCCGGCGAGCGCGGTGCGGCCGCCCGCCACCGGCCCCCGCCGAGGCGTGACGTCCGCGAGGACGCGCGTCTGCCGTGCCACGAAGCTCAGCACGCGGCCCTCCGAGCGGCCACCCGGGCTCTGGACGATCACCCGGTAGTGGTAGCGGCGGTTGGGGGTCAGGTCGGTCAGGGTCGCCCGGAGCGTGATGCGGTCGCCGCTCACCGTGCGGAAGCGGGTGCGCGAGGTGAGCGAGCGCGGGGACGTCCCCCACGCGAACCGGGCCGTCCCGGCCACCCCGCGGGTGCCGACGGTGGCCGTCAGCACGGCGGTGCGGGGGCCGGTCACCAGGGCGTCGCCGGTCTCGGCGGTCGGCACCGGCCCGGTGGTGGTGGCCGCCTGATCGGGGCCGTAGCTCGTGCCGGCGGCGTTCACCGCGACGATGCGGAAGTGGTACGTCGTCCCGGGCGTGAGTCCGGTCACGGTGCCGGTCACCGGCACCGGCCCGGTGCCCGCACCGGCGTCGCCGGTGGAGGTCTCGGAGCCGTAAGCGGTGCTGGTGCCGTACTGGAAGCGGAAGGTGGTGGGCAGCCCGCGCGGGTCGACCGTGGCGGCCACGGTCAGGCGGCTCTCGCCCGCGGCCACGGTCGAGACCGCCGGCGCCACGGCCGGCGGCACCGGGGCCGCGGGGATGGTCAGGGTGTAGCGCGGCGGGCTGTCGGGGGCGAAGTCCGTCGCCGAGCCCGACGCCGTGCGCGAGAACTGCACCAGGGCGAGCGTCGATCCGCGGGCCACCCCCACGTCGGCGCGCGGGATCTGCAGCCCCACGATCCCGAGCGCCTCGGAGATGACGACCTCGGACGCGGTCAGGTCGCGCACGAACTGGAAGTCGGTGCCGTTCCAGCTCCGCAGCTCGATGTCGGGGACCGTCTGCCCGGAGGCCGGGCCGAACAGCACGATGCTGTACTCCGCTCCGATCGCCGAGAAACCGGGCAGCGTGCCCGGCCCGCCGGTCGCGGGGTCGTTGTCGGTGTTGAGGTACCAGACCACCCGGTCGTCGGACGTGAAGCGGGCGCCCTGGTCGGCCTTCGACAGGCGCGACGTGAGCAGCAGCTGGTCGTCGGCGGCCGTGCCCGGGTCGTTCTCCACGTGGGTGATCTGGTTCGAGAGCAGGTCGGTCGCGTCGCCGCTGTCGCCCTTGGGGTCCGCGAAGACCGGCGTGGCGACGTCGGCCGCCGCGGTGCCCGCGAAGGCGCCCAGGGCGCACAGCGCGCCCGCCAGCGCCGTCAGGGCGCGACGGCGCGGCGCGGGGGGGGGGCCGGAGCTGCTGTCAGCC
>DAISWG010000100.1:0-6063 GCA_036826475.1 Miltoncostaeaceae bacterium
GCAGGTCGGTGCCCCAGGGCTCGCGCGACTCGGCGCACGCCGAGCCCTTCTCCACGCTCCAGTACGGCGTGTAGCGCAGGCGCAGGCGGTAGGTCCCCGGCTCCTTCACCCGCAGCGTCACGGCGTTCGAGGTGAGCGAGAGCACCGAGATGCCGTCCGCCGGCGTGGCGATCGGCGTCGGGTCGGGCAGTTCGAAGACGGTCCAGCCGCCGATGGTCGCCACCTTGCGCAGGCCCGAGTAGCCCGAGCGCAGGAGGGTCGCCTCGTTGGTGGCGCTGTAGTCGAGCGGGTCGTCGGGCAGGAAGACCCAGCGCACGCCGGTGCGCCGGAGCCAGGTGTCGTAGCTGCGGGCGTTGAGCTTCCCGTAGAGCACCGCGTTGGCCGGGAAGTCGTCCTGGCGGAACCAGCCGCGGGCCAGCGGCACGCCCCGCTTGGCCAGGTAGAAGGCCTCCCAGTTGTCGGCCGTGGCCACCACCTGCACGCGGTGGTCGGTGTCGGGATGCTCGTCGAGCCAGGCGATCACCGGATACCAGAAGGTCTCGTCCTGGGCGCGCGACTCGGTGGCCGTGCGCCACCCGGCGACGGCCGGCAGCGTCTGCCACATGAAGGCGGTCGCCAGGCAGGCGATGGCGATCCCGCGCGGGCGGAACCCGCGGGCCGCCAGCGGCAGCAGCAGCAGCGGCACGCCCATCAGCAGCATCAGCCGCACCGCGTTGCCGCCGAGGGGCGACGACAACGCGAACGCCGCCGCGCCCAGCGCCGCGTAGCCGATGAACACCGCCCGCAGCGGGCGCTGGTCCGGCAGCCCGCGCGTCAGCAGCAGGCCCGCCGCGCAGAACCCGGCGATGGCCAGGGCGTCCTTGGGGTCGAAGGGGTAGCGGGCGCCGTCGGCCGCGAATCCGCGCAGCAGGATCAACTGGGAGGCGGCCACCACCGCGGCGCCGGCGGCGATCGCCAGGTCGCCGGGACGGCGCCACCAGCCGCGGGTGGTGGCGCCCACCGCCATCAGCACCACCAGCAGGAACGCCAGCGCGAGCGGGTGGGCCAGCGCCGTCAGCACGATGCCGGCGAGGACGCAGGCCCGGTACCCGAGCTCCAGGGCCAGGAGCGTCCCGAGCGCGAGCGCGAGGCCCAGGAGGAACGGGTAGGTGCCGGCGGCGGCGCCGAGCGGCACCAGCAGGGCGAACGCCACGGCGGGGCCGGTCGCGATCTGGGGCCAGCGGCGCCGCAGCAGCGCGGCGAAGGCCGCGGCCGCCCCGGCGCACGACGCGCTCACCGCGAACGTGGTCCCGGCGACCGCGGCGAACGGGTAGAAGAGCAGGCTGTAGTTGATCTGGGCGTAGCGGCCCGAGTACCAGAAGTTGTCCCAGAGCTGCCAGCCGTGGTCCCGCCAGGCCTGGGTCAGGTAGAGGTGTGCCGCCTGGTCGCCGCCGGCAGGGCCGAACAGCAGCAGCGCCGCGGTGATGAGCCCGGCCACGACGGCCGCTCCGAGCGGCGTCGCGGCGGCGGTCGCCGACCGCCGGCCCCACGTCCGCGCCACCCGTGCCGTCCGCGCCATCATCCCGGGGGGTACCCCCCTTCCGTCACCCGCGATCCTACGGCGTCGTGGGAGGCGGTGGCGTGGGCGTCGTCGGGGGGGCCGGCGGCGGCGTCGCGGGCGCCGGCGGCGTCGGGGGGCTGGGGGTGGGCGGCGTCACCGGCGAGACGGTCGAGACCGGCGGCGCGGGCGGCGCGGGCTGCTGGACGGTGCTCGGCGGCGGGCGCTGGGAGGTGGTGGTGCCCTGCGTGTCCGTGGTGTCCGTCGAGGCCGCCGAGGACGCCGCCGCCTGGCTCGCCGCCAGGGCGATGGCCGAGCGCGTGAAGTTGCTGCTGAACGGCGACCAGGTCATCGGCTCGTCGGGCAGGTCGAAGGGGTCGGAGCCGCCGTCGCGGTCGACGACCACGCGCATGAAGTCCGCCCAGATCGACGCGGGGAACGAGCCGCCGGCCACGGCGATGCCGTGGACGCTGGTCATGAACCGGGCGGCCCCGGTCGCGTTGGGGTAGCCCACCCAGACGGCGGTCGAGTACTTCGGGGTGTAGCCGACGAACCACGCGTCGCGGAAGTCGCTGGTGGTGCCGGTCTTGCCGGCCACCGGGACGCCGATCTGGGCGCCGGTGCCGGTGCCGCCGGTCACGTTGTTCTGGAGGATGCGCGTGACCTCGTAGGCCACGCCGTCGCTGAAGATCTTCTTGCGCTCCGGCTTGAACACGTCGACGTCGCCGTTGGGCTTCACGATCTTGGAGATCGCGAGGGGGGTCACGCGGTAGCCCCCGTTCGACAGGGGCGCGTACGCATCGGCCATGTCGAGCGGCGTCACCTCGCCCGCGCCGAGGCCGATGGAGGCCACGTCCGGCAGCTTGCGGGCCTTCGACACGCCCATGTCGTAGGCGGTCTGGATCACCTTCTCGGGGCCCACGTCCAGCGTCAGCTGCTGGTACACCGAGTTGTCGGACGACAGCGTGGCCGACGCGATCGGGATGGCCCCGCGGTAGGTGTTCGAGTAGGTCGAGACATCGATCGGGCCGTACTGCGGGTCGACGAAGTCGAGCTTCTTCGAGGCGTACAGCGTCGTGTAAGGGTTGATCCCCTGCCGGATCGCCTCCGTCAGCACGAAGGTCTTGAACGTCGATCCGGGCTGGCGCTCGGCCTGCGTCGCGAAGTTGAACTGGTTCTCCGCCGAGAACCGCACGCTCGACGCCATCGCCCGGATGTAGCCCTTCTGGGAGTCGACCATCACGACGGCCGACGCGGGGTCGTCGTCGTAGTAGAGGTTCTCCTTGATCGCCTTCCGCGCCGCGGACTGCAGGGCGGGGTCGATCGTGGTGTAGACCTTGAAGCCGCCCTTCTGAACCGGCTTCTCGCCGTAGCGGTCGATCAGCAGCTGGCGCACGTACTCGAAGAAGTACTCCTCGCGCTTCGCCTTGTAGGCGTTGCCGCGCTTCAGGTCCAGGCCCGACCGCTTGGCCCGCTGCGCGAGCTCCGGGCTGATGTAGCCCTGGTCGGCCATCTCGTCGAGCACCAGGTTGCGCCGGGCCTTCGCCTCCTCGGGATTGGCGAACGGGTTGTAGCTGCTCGGCGCCTGCGGCAGGCCGGCGAGCAGCGCCGCCTGCTGGAGGTTGATGGCCCAGACGTCCTTGTCGAAGTAGGTGAGCGACGCGGCCTGCACGCCGACGGCGTTCTGGCCGTAGAAGACCCCGTTCAGGTACTTCGCCAGGATCTCGTCCTTCGAGTACCGCTCCTCGTACTGGTACGCGAGGTACGCCTCCTCGATCTTCTTGGAGAGCGTCCGCCCGGCCTGCGGGTCGTACAGGTTCTTGATGAGCTGCATGGTGATGGTGCTTCCGCCCTGGCTCGCCGAGCCGCTCTCCAGGTCGCGCCACGCGGCGCCGAGCAGGCGGTAGTAGTCCACGCCGTCGTGCGTGTAGAAGCGCTTGTCCTCGATCGCGACCGTCGCGTCCTTCAGGACCTGTGGGATGCGGCGGGAGGGCACGACCGTGCGGTTGGTCACGCCGGCGACGATCCCGAGGAGCTTGCCGTTCTTGTCGTAGATCCGGGTGTTCTGGCCGAGGCGGATCTCCTTCAGGTCCCCCTCCTGGAGGTTCAGCTCCTCGGCGACCGAGTGGACGGCCAGGGCCGAGAACAGCAGCACCCCGCCGAACAGGGCGGCGACGGTCCCGCCGAGGATCAGCCACCTGTTGGAGCGCCGCCGCCGCCGCTTGCGCTCCCGGCCCCGCCGGCGTCTGCGGAGGTCGCTCACGGGCAGGTCACCGGCCGGATGTTCCAGGCGACGCGGCCCGTGGGGTAGTCGAGCACGCCGATGGGCTGGGACGGCCCGCCGCAGACGCGGCCGCGCACCACCCAGCCGAGGGGCGACAGGGGCGTGGCGACGGCGCGCCCGGCCGCCGGGGCGACGCCGCCCGGGGGCACCGGCACGCGGAAGCTCCCGTCCATGTAGACGAGCTCGACCGACTGGGCGCCCGGCCGGCTGGCCCAGACGTCACGGGCACGCGTCAGCGCCGCGTCCTCGGTGCCGAGGCGCGCGCCGCGCGACAGGCGCACGGCGTGATAGACGAACTCCCATCCGCGATCCAGCCTGGCAATACCGACATCCGCTCCCCCGGGTCCGTCCGCGTAGTGCTGGGCGATGAGCGCCGGCGCCCACACCACGCACGCGAGGACCGCGACGATGGTGCCGATGACGATCCTCCGGCGCGTCACCCCTCGCCCCCCGCCGGTGCCCGCCGCATGAGGGAGGCGATCATAGCGCCGGTCCCGGGATTCCCATGAACGACGGGGTCCGCGTGGAGGCGGTGCTGCTCGACGCCTATGGCACCCTCGTGCGGCTCGACGACCCGGTGGGACGGCTCGCCGGGCTGCTCGCCGCGGATGGCCACCGCCACCCGCCGGATCGCGTCGCCGCGGCCCTCCGCGCGGAGGTGCTCCACTACCGCGCCCACCACGACGAGGGGTACGACCCGCCGAGCCTGGCGTCCCTGCGGCTCAGGTGCGCGGCCGTTCTTGCCGAGGGGCTCGGCGATGACGTGCCCCCGCTCCCGCGGCTGACCGAGATCCTGGTGGACGCGCTCCGGTTCGACCTGCTCCCGGACGCACTGCCCGCGCTCGACGCGATGCGCGATGCCGGGCTGCGCCTCGGCGTCGTCAGCAATTGGGACTGCGGCCTGGGCGACGTGCTCGACGGCCTCGGCGTGGGCGACCGCTTCGGCGTGGTCGCGACGAGCGCCGTCGTCGGCGCCGGCAAGCCCGACCCGGCGATCTTCCACCACGCCCTCGGCGCGCTGGGCGTGGCCCCCGCCGCGGCCCTCCACTGCGGCGATCTGCCGGAGTACGACTGCGCCGGTGCCGCCGCCGCCGGGGTGCGCGCCGTGCTCATCGACCGGGACGGCGAACGGGCGACTGCGCCGGCCGGATGGGCGTGTCCGACCATCGCCGCGCTGCCCGAACTCCTGCCGCTGGCCGTGCCCACGGACGGGTCGTGACGATGACAAACGGAAATCGCGTGCTTGCGCCATCCGTTCGGTGTATCGTGCCGTCCTGCGGAAACCCTCTCCGCGGACGTTGCATCGTGCGTCAGAAGGTTCGCCTGTGATCTCCTCCATCACGACGTCACGCCCCGCCGGCCTCGCGGCCTGGCTGCGCGTGCTCGTGATCGCCCTCGTGGTGGCGCTGGCGGTGCCGGCGATCGCCATGGCGGACGAGGGGACGGCGGGGACCGCGACGACCGCCGAGCAGCCGGCCGCGACGGACGGCTCCGCCACCACGGACGGGACGGCCACCACGGCCGACCAGCCGGCGGCGACCACGGAGCAGGCCCCGCCTGCCGCCGAGGAGCCCGCCCCGGCGACGTCGGAGCCCGCCCCGGCCGACCAGCCGGCGGCCGAGCAGCCCGCCGCGCAGGAGCCGCAGGCCCCGCCCGCGGCGAGCGAGCCGGCGCCGGCGCCTGCGCCCTCCGGCGGGCCCACCGTCGTCGACATCCCGATCCCGGTGATCGACCTGCCGGACCTCCAGCTGCCGCTGCCCGCCATCCCGGAGGTGCTGCCCGGCGATCCGCCGGTGCCCGCCGGCGAGACGGCCGCGCCGATCCCCGGCGTGGGCGAGCTGGTGCCCGTCCTGATCGCGCCCGAGGCGCCGCGGCCGCCGTCCCTCGGCACCGTCGCGCCGACCGAGCCGCCGAAGGTGGCGGTTCCCGTGACCACGGTCTCCACGGCGACCGTCAGCACCCAGGGCACGAACCTCGTGACGCCGTTCGACCTCGGCGGTCCGCCGAGCCTCACCCGCCCCGACCCGATCGCGGCGGCGCTCACGGCGGCGGAGGGCCCGGCGTTCGCCGAGGCGTCCGCCCCGTTGCAGGCCACCCTGATCTCGCTCGACCCGTCGCACCGCCCGGACCGCTCCGGTCCGATCGTGGGCGCGGGCCCGGTGCAGGGCACCATCGCGCTCGGCGAGACCGACGACGCCACGGCGCGGATCGCGGCGCCGCGGTTGGTGGCGCCGGGTGGTCC
>DAISWG010000101.1:0-5607 GCA_036826475.1 Miltoncostaeaceae bacterium
TGGCGAAGGTGATCGCCGAGCGGTAGGCGCGGTAGTCCGAGAAGATCTGGTTGGCCGCCGACCGGTCCGCGCCGTCGAGCCGCTCCATGATCTCGTTGTACTTCTTGACGTAGCCCTCGTAGAGCCCCCAGTGGGCCTCGACCGACTCCGCCGATATCCCGTCGAGCTTCAGGATCTTGTCCGGCTTCTCCATGGGGGAGAGCTGGTGTGCCACGGAAGTCCTCCTGCTGGCGTTTTCGTTCCGGTAGGTCCCGCGGATGGTACCCACCCGGGCAGGAACCCGGTCCCCCGCGGCCAACTCGGGATGCGTGGGCGTCCGCCCGCGCCGTCCGCGCATGGGGAGGTGGGAGATCGGCACGCAGGTCGCAGGGTCACGCCGCCGCAAGCCGGCCGGCCGCGCGAGGCGCCGCCGCCAGGCGCTCGACGGCCAGACGCGGGAGCTGACGGGCCTCGCGTTCGTCGCCGTCGGCGTCTTCCTGGGCGTCACGATCTTCATCGGCTTCGGCGCCGGCCCCGTGGGGGGCTGGCTCGAGGACGGCCTGCGGCTGCTGATCGGCAGCGCCGTCGCGCTGGCCCCGGCGGTGCTGATCGCGCTGGGGATCGCGCTGATCCTGGATCACCCCCTGCTCGCCGCGCGCCCGATGCGCACCGGCCTCCTGATCGGCGGAATCGCGCTGCTCATCGCCCTGGCCGCCGGGATCCTGGGCAGCGGGGCGGATCGCGACTCGTGGTTCGACGCGGGCCTGTCCGAGCGCGGCGGGTACATCGGCGAGCTGGGCTACTACGGCACCAGCAACACCGTCGGCGGCATCGGCACCGCCCTCATCGTGATCGTGGGCCTGGTGGCCGCGGTCGTGCTCATCTCCGGCGCATCGCTGGGTCACGCCGTCCGCCGCGGCGGCGAGGGCACGGTTGCGGCCAGCAAGAGCGTGAGCCGCGGGGTGGCGACCGCCTCCGTGAGCGCCTATCGCGGCTCCCAGCGTCTGCGGGAGCGGATCGATGCCATGGAGCCGCCGACCCTCCTCGGCCGCCGGCGCCCCAAGCCCACCGAGTCGCGGCCCCTCCTGGACGGCGCCGACGCCTGGTCCGACATCTTCGAATCGCCCTCCGAGCTGCCCCCGTCCCCGGCGCTGTCCTCGGACGCCCTGGTCACGGACCCGCTCGACGACGACATACCGCCGGCCTCCCCGGCCGTCGCCCTCCGGCCCGCCCCCCCGGCGCCCGCGCGCCCCGCCCCGGTGCGGGGTGCGCCGATCGGCGTCGACGGGGACACAGCGAGTGGCGCATCCCCGGGAGCGCAGCTCGATCTGGGGGACGAGGCGCCCGGCCTGGAGCCCGTGTTCACCCCGCGCGCGTCGGCGACCGTGCGCCCGCGCACCGGCGGGGTCAAAGGCCCCCCGATGGCGCTGCTGCGGGGGTCGGCCCGCCCCCCGACCCCCCCCCCGGGGGTGGTCGCGCGCCCCCCCCAGCCGCTGGGGGAGCGCAGCCAGCTGGGGGGGGGGGGGCCCGGGGCGGGGCCCGCGTGTCCCCCCCGCGCGCGTCGGCGACGGCGCCCCCGCCCCGGGGGGGGTAAAGGCGCCCGCCGATGTCGCTGCTGCGGAAGTCGTCCGGCTCCCAGACCCAGCCCCGGGAGATGGTCGCGCGCACCAGCAAGCTGCTGGAGGAGGCGCTCGGCCACTTCGGGATCGAGGCGACCGTGACCGAGACGGTCTCCGGCCCCCGGGTGACGCGGTACGAGCTCCAGCTCGCGCCGGGCACCAAGGTCGGCCGCATCACGGCGCTCCGCGACGACCTGGCGTACGCGCTGGCCGCCCGCGAGGAGCTCCGGATCATCGCCCCGATCCCCGGTAAGCAGGCGGTGGGCGTCGAGGTCCCCAACCCGGAGGCCTCCCTGGTCACGCTGGGCGACATCACCCGCGAGTTCCCGCCGCACGCCGGCCCCCTCATGGCCTGGCTCGGCCTCGACCTGGGCGGCAAGCCCGTCTACATCGACCTGGCGCGCATGCCGCACCTGCTCATCGCCGGCTCCACCGGCACCGGCAAGAGCGTGTGCCTGAACGCCCTGCTCGGGTCGCTGCTGCTGCGGTCGTCGCCCGACGAGCTGCGGATGATCCTGATCGACCCGAAGAAGGTCGAGCTCAACCACTACGAGAGCATCCCGCACCTGCTCACGCCCGTCGTCACCAACATGAAGGACGCGGCGGCGGTGCTCTCCAACATCGTCCGCGAGATGGAGTCCCGCTACGAGCTGATGGGCATGAAGCGGGCCCGCAACCTGCGCGACTGGAACGAGGCGCGGGCCGCCGCCGGCGAGCCGCCGATGCCCACGATCCTGGTGGTCATCGACGAGCTGGCCGACCTGATGATGGTCTCGCCGGCCGAGGTGGAGGACTCGATCATCCGGCTCGCGCAGAAGAGCCGCGCCGTCGGGATCCACCTGGTCCTGGCCACGCAGCGCCCGTCGGCCGACGTCATCACCGGGATGATCAAGGCCAACGTGCCGTCGCGGATCGCCTTCGCCGTCTCCTCGCAGGTCGACTCCCGCGTGGTGCTCGACGCCGGCGGCGCCGAGTCGCTGCTGGGCCACGGCGACATGCTGTTCCGCCCCGTCGGCACCTCCCGCCTCCAGCGCCTCCAGGGCGCCTACGTCAGCGAGGAGGAGATCCTCGCCATCACCGACCACTGGCGGGGCCAGGGCAAGCCGCAGATGCGCGAGGAGCTCATGGAGCGCCCGGAGCCGGCGGAGGACCCGCTCGACCAGGACGCCGACGAGATGATCGCCCGCGCCATCGAGATGGTGGTGCAGCAGGGGACGGCGTCGGTGTCGCTCCTGCAGCGCCGGCTGGGCGTGGGATACGCCCGCGCCGGGCGTCTGGTGGACGCGATGGAGCAGATGGGCGTCGTGTCCGGCCACGAGGGCTCGAAGCCCCGCACCGTGCTGGTCGGCGAGGGCGATCTCGACCGCATCTTGCGGAGGACGCCGCCGGAGCCGGAGGACGATCTGGAGTAGCCCCGCTTGCATGGGTCACCGCGGCTCGGCTAGCCTCCCGCCCGCAGGGGGATTGTTTCCGCCTGCAACCAGCCCATGTTTGAGATCGGGAACACACTCCGAGAGGCCCGCCTGCGCCGCGGCCTCGACATCCTCGACTGCGAGGCGGAGACCAAGATCCGCGCGAAGTACCTGCGCGCGATGGAGGAGGAGCAGTTCGACCTCATGCCGTCGCCCACGTACGTGCGCGGCTTCCTGCGCGCGTACGCCGACTTCCTGGACCTGGACGGGCGGCTCGTCCTCGACGAGTACGAGTCGCGGTTCGGCGACTACGCGCCGGGCGCCGACTCCGCCCGCAGCGTCCGGTCGTCGGCCCGGACGCCGTCCCGCGGCGGCACCGCCGGCCCCGACCGCGAGCCGCCCCGGCGCAGCGGGCGTCCCCGCCGGCGCCGACGCACCGAGGTCCAGCTCCTGTGGCTGGCGATCGGCGGCGTCATGGCCGTCGCCCTGCTCGTCTGGCTGGGGGTCGGGTCGAGCGACACCGGGGGCCCGCTGCCCGAGCCCCCGCCCACGTCCTCGTCGTCCTCCTCGTCGGCGTCGAGCCCCCCGGTGGCCCCGGTGGTCAGCGAGCCGGACACGGCGTCCACCGAGGCGCCGATGCGGGCCAAGAAGACGTCGATCGTCCTGACCGGCGCCGGCACCAACGGGTGCTGGGTGCAGGTGCGCGCCAAGAACGCGAAGGGCCGCCTGGTGTACGAGGCCATACTGGCCCCCGGCGCCCAGCAGACCTTCAAGGTCCTCAACGGGATCTACCTGCGCGCCGCCAACCCCGCCGAGCTCACGGTGACCGTCGCCGGCAAGCAGAAGGACCTCGGAAGCGAGAGCGGCACCTGGATCATCACGCCGACGGAGGTCAAGAGCGTCAGCTGACCCGGTGCGCGCCGCGATCCTGGTCACCGGCGACGAGATCCTCCGCGGCGCCATCCAGGAACGCAACGCGGGCATCCTCTCGCGGTCCCTCGGCCCGCGCGGCGTGGCGGTCGACCGGATCGAGATGGTCGGCGACGGGCTCGACGCCATCGGCGGGGCGCTGCAGCGCCTCCTGGCGGCCGGGTTCGACCTGATCTGCATCACCGGGGGCCTCGGGCCGACGCACGACGACCTCACGATGGAGGCCGTCGCGCGCGTGACCGGCCGCCGGCTGCGCCTCAGCGACGAGGCGCTCGCGATGGTGCAAGCCCGGAGCCTGGCCCTGTCCCGCCGGCCCGACGTGCAGGCGGCCGTCCAGGAGAAGCAGGCGACGCTGCCCGACGGCGCGCGGGTGCTGCCGCCGCCGGGGACCGCGCCGGGATGCGCCCTGGTCCACGACGGGACCGTCATCGTGGTGCTGCCCGGCCCGCCGTGGGAGCTGGCGATGATGTGGGAGGAGGCGCTGTCCCACGAGCCGGTCGCCGGGCTCCTCGCCCGCGCGGAGGCGCCCCACGAGCGCGTGCTGCGGCTGTGGGCCGTCCCGGAGTCGCAGCTCATCGCCGAGATCGACGGCTTCGACCCGCGCGCCTGGGGGCGCCTGCGCGTCGGGATCTGCGCCCGGGCGGCGGAGCTGGAGGTCACGGTGCGGGCGGCCCGGGGCGACGAGTGGGCGGCCGACGCCCTGGAGGAGAGGATCGCGGAGCGCCTCCCGGAGCAGCTGTTCAGCCGCGACGGGCGCACCATCGACGGCGTCGTGGCCGAGGGGCTGCTCGCCGCCGGCCAGACGGTGGCGGTGGCGGAGTCGTGCACGGGGGGCATGCTCGGCGCGCGGCTCACGGAGCGGCCCGGCTCGTCCGCGTACGTTCGCGGCGGGGTGATCGCCTACGCCAACGACGTGAAGCGCGCGCTCCTGGAGGTGCCGGAGCGGATCCTGGTGGTCGACGGGGCGGTGTCGGCGGAGTGCGCCCAGGCGATGGCGCGCGGCGTCCAGCGGGCGCTCCGTGCCGACTGGGGGGTCGCGATCACCGGCGTCGCCGGACCCGGCGGCGGCACCGCGGAGAAGCCCGTCGGCCTCGTGTACATCGGGGTCGCGGGGCCGGGGGACAGCCTGGGGCACACCCGCCACGACCGGGGCGGCGACCGGGCCGTGATCCGCGAGCGCGCCGTGGCCGGGGCGCTGCACCTGCTGCGCCGCTCCCTCCTGGCGGGCACGGCGGTGTACGGCCACCGGTGACGCGCGCGGCACGCTCTCGTCACGATCGGCGGGAACACGTGTTCGCATTCCGGCCGACCCTCGATCTATCATCCCGGTAGTCGCCTGACGGGTCCCACCCGGGGTCCGGGGCATGTCCGGAACATTCGAGGGGGAGGCCCTCCGTGGAGAAGCACGAGGCGCTCGGCTCGGCCGTCGCACAGATCGAGCGGCAGTTCGGCAAGGGCTCCATCATGCGGATGGGCGACACGGCCATGAACGAGGTGGCGGCCGTGCCCACCGGCTCGCTCGCGCTGGACATCGCCCTCGGGATCGGCGGCATCCCCCGGGGCCGCATCGTCGAGGTGTACGGCCCGGAGAGCTCCGGGAAGACCACGCTCCTCTACCACCTCATCGCCCAGGCCCAGAAGCGCGGCGGCCTGTGCGCGTTCATCGA
>DAISWG010000102.1:0-5390 GCA_036826475.1 Miltoncostaeaceae bacterium
CGCGGCGATCATCCCGAGCCTCTTCTCGATAAAGTGACGGATCGGCTCGCCGTACCGCCGCAGCAGCACCGTGACGCGCGACGCGATGCGGGTCGTGAAGCCCACCTCCGAGCCGAAGGGGCCGCTGCCGGCGCCCGTCTGGGCGGTGTAGCCGGGCTCGCGGGGCGCCTCGTGGCCCGCCTGGACCCACACCACCGGCGCCCCCGGCGGGACGGCGTGCGCGATCACGCCGAGGCGCCCTCCAGCGCGCGCAGGGCGGCGACCGCCTCCTCGCAGAACCCCGCCACCGCGGCCGCCGCCCCGGCCGCGTCGGGGGCCGCGTCCACGCGGCGGATGAGCTCGCTGCCCACGATCACGCCGTCCGCGATGCCGCCCACGGCCGCCACGTCCGCCGGCGTGCGGATGCCGAAGCCCACGCCCAGGGGCACGTCCGTCGCCGCGCGTGCGTGGTCCAGGAACGCCCGCAGCTCCTCGCCCACCTCCACCTGGCGTCCGGTCACCCCGGTCAGGGCGACGCAGTAGACGAACCCCTCCGCCGCCCGGCCGATCGCGGCCAGGCGGTCGCCGGCCGTCGTCGGGGCCGCCAGCGGGACCATGCACACCCCGGCCCGCCGCGCCTGCTCCCGGACGTCGGCGCCCTCGTCGATGGGGAGGTCCGGCAGGATCACCCCGGCGACGCCCGCCCGCGCGGCGCGCTCCATGAACGCCCGCGGCCCCGCCGCGAGCACGATGTTCACGTACGTCATCAGGACCACCGGCGGCCCGCCGCGCAGGTCCTCGGCCAGCGCGATGACGTCCTCCGGGCGCACGCCGTGCTCGAGCGCCCGCTGCCCCGCCGCCTGGATCACCGGTCCGTCGGCCAGCGGATCCGAGAACGGGATGCCCAGCTCGATCACGTCGCTGTGGCGGGCCGCGGCCTCCAGCTGCGCGGCGCTCGAGGCCAGGTCCGGGAAGCCGCCCATCAGGTACGGCATGAACAACGGACGGCCCGCCTCCGCGAAGGCGGCGCGGAGGCGGCGCGCGCCCTCGGGCGCCCCCTCAGCCATCCAGCCCCAGGGCGGCGCCCACCGCGTCCACATCCTTGTCGCCGCGGCCGGACAGGCACACCAGCACCGGCCCGCCCGCCCCGAGCGCGGCGCCCTCGCGCGCGATCAGCGCCAGCGCGTGCGAGCTCTCGAGCGCCGGGATGATCCCCTCGGCCCGGCAGCACTGCTCGAACGCCCGGAGCGCCTCGGCGTCGGTGGCGCTCACGTACCGCACGCGACCCGAGTCGCGCAGGAAGCTGTGCTCCGGGCCGACGCCCGGGTAGTCGAGGCCCGCCGAGATCGAGTGCGGCTCGGTCACCTGCCCGTCGGCGCTCTGCAGCAGGTACGAGTAGGTGCCGTGCAGCACCCCCGGCGCGCCGTGGCTCAGCGACGCCCCGTGACGCCCCGTCTCGACGCCCTCGCCGCCCGCCTCCACGCCGTGCAGGGCCACGCCGGCGTCGTCGAGGAACGCGCGGAAGATGCCGATCGCGTTGGACCCGCCGCCGACGCAGGCGACCACGGAGCCCGGCAGGCGCCCCTCCTCCGCCAGCACCTGCTCGCGCGCCTCGGCCCCGATCACGCTCTGCAGCTCCGCCACGATCTCCGGGTACGGCGCCGGCCCCGCCGCCGTGCCGATGACGTAGTGGGTGGTCCGCACGTTGGTCACCCAGTCGCGGATCGCCTCGTTGAGGGCGTCCTTCAGGGTCCCGATGCCGGAGTCGACGGGGACGACCTCCGCGCCGAGCATCCGCATGCGGATCACGTTGAGCCGCTGGCGGGCCATGTCGACGCGGCCCATGTAGACGGCGCACTCCAGGCCCAGCAGCGCCGCCGCGGTGGCGGTCGCCACGCCGTGCTGGCCGGCGCCGGTCTCGGCGATGATCCGCCGCTTGCCCATCTTGTGGGCCAGCAGCACCTGCCCCAGCGCGTTGTTGATCTTGTGCGCGCCGGTGTGGCACAGGTCCTCGCGCTTCAGGTAGATGCGCTCGACCCCGTACGCCTCCTCCAGTCCCCGCGCCCGGTACAGCGGCGTCGGCCGCCCCACGTACCGGGACAGGAGCCCCTCCAGCTCCGCCCGGAACGCGACGTCGTCGCGGTGCGCCAGGTAGGCCTCGGTCAGCTCGTCCAGCGCGGCGATCACCGTCTCGGGCACGTACCGGCCCCCGAAGGGCCCGTACCGCGCGGTGAGCGCCTCGTCCGGCGACAGGCGGTCGCTCACGCCGCAACCCCCACGGCGCCGACGACCGCCGCCATGAAGGCCGCCACCTTCGCGGCGTCCTTGCGCCCCGGCGACGACTCGACCCCGCTCGACACGTCCACCAGCGCGGGGCGGGTGCGGCGCACGGCGTCGGCCACGTTGCCCGGGTGCAGGCCGCCGGCCAGGGCGAACGGGCGGCCCAGCGGCTCGGCGTCGAGCAGCCCCCAGTCGAACGTGGTGCCCGTGCCGCCGTCGCGGCCGGCGACGGCGGCGTCCAGCAGCACCACGTCGGCGGCGCTGGCGCGCGCCCGGGCGAGCGCGCCGGGGCCGTCCATGCGGATCCCCTGGATCACCGTCAGCCCGCTCGCGGCCCGCGCCTGCGCCGGGTCGATGTCGCCGTGCACCTGGAGGTGCGTGAGCCCGGCCCGGCGCGCGGTCTCGGCCATCACGTCCGGCGCCGTCGACACGAACACGCCCACCTTCGCGACCCCGTCGGGGACCGCGGCGCAGACGGCGGCCGCCAGGGCGGCATCGACGCGGCGGGGGCTGCCGGCGGCGAACACCACGCCGATACCCCACACCCCGAGGCGCGCGCACTCGGCGGCCTCCGACGGCACCGTCAGCCCGCACACCTTGACCGTGACGCCCGCGTCAGGCCGCATCGACGGCCACCTCCGGGGCGGGCCCCGTCCACCGCGGCAGGAACACCCGGATGGTCGCGCCCTCGCCCGGGGTGCTCACGGCCTCGAACGTGCCGCCCAGGATCTGGGCCCGGTCCCGCATGCCGTGCAGCCCGAACCGGGCGAGGGGCATGCCGGGCTTGCGACGCTGGACGGCCTCCGGGTCGAAACCCCTGCCGTCGTCGCGTACCTCGAGCGCGGTGCCCCGCTCGTCCTCGCTCAGCCGTACGTGCACGCGCTGCGCATGGCCGTGGCGGTGGGCGTTGCTGAGGGTCTCCTGGAGGATCCGGTAGAAGGTGATCCGCTGGGTGATCGACACCCCGTTGACCGGGAACTCCCCGTCGAACTCGGACCGCACCTCGCAGTCGGCCCGGGCCTCGAACGCCACCAGGGCGTCGCCCAGGATGTCCTTCAGCGTGCGGTCCTCGAACTGTGCGGGCCGCAGGTGGCCGATCAGCTCACGCATCTCGTGCAGCGCGCCGCCCACCGTCTCGTAGATGCGCCCCAGCGCGGGCCGCAGGGAGTCGGGGGTCGGCAGGCCCTGGTCGGCGGCGTCGGCGATGTCGGCCTCGAGCAGCTGCACCTCGAGCAGCGCCACCGAGAGCTGCTGGGTGGGGCCGTCGTGGATGTCGAGCCCCATCCGCCCGAGCATCCGCTCGTCGGTCGCCAGGATCTGCGCCATCGCCCGCTCGAGGTTGTCGCGCATGCGCGCCGCGTCGAGCACGGCTCCGATGCGGCCGGCGCCGGCGGCGACGGCCGCCCGCCGCACCGGGTCGCCGTCCAGTGGCTCGTCCCCCGCGACGATCACCAGGCCGCGCGACGCCTCGGCCACGGGGAGCACCAGCGCGTGCGGCAGACCGGCCGCCGCGAGCGCCGCCGACGGCGCGCCGTCGCCCGGGCCGACCTCCATGGGCGCTCCGGGGCGCGCCGCGTCGACGGCCGCGGCGACCGCCTCCCACGCCTCGTCGGAGGCGCCCGCCGACGCCACGATCCGGCCCCGGTCGAGTCGGTGGTCGAGGATCCGGACCGCCACGCCCGGGGCGTCAGCGGCGGTCCGGACGGCCTCCGCCAGCCGCGCCACCGCGTCGTCGCCCTGGGACGCATCGGCGTCGAGCATGACCACGCCGAGCAGCGCCTCGACGGCAGCACCCGTGATCTGCTCGCCGCCCGAGGACATCTCAGTGCACTCTAGCGGGGGACCGCGGCCGGGCTCGCGTTGCGATATGCAATCGCCTATACCTCCTGTTACTCCGAACTACCAAGGCGTCTAGGCGACCGTCACGGGGATGCGGCGTAGGGTTTCCCACGGCGGACGCCCGAATCCGCGCAATGTACCGGGACGAGGGAGGGTGGAGCCCGGTGGTCCGTGTCCTGCTGGCAGACGACAACGCGAGGTTCCGAGGGGTGCTCCGGCGGTTGCTGGAGCGCGACCCCGAGATCGTGGTGGTCGCCGAGGCCGGCGATGGGGCCGAGGCCCTCGAGCTTGCGGAGGACGTCCGCCCGGACGTCGTCCTGATGGACGTCTCCATGCCGGGCCTGGACGGCCTCGAGGCGACGTACGCGCTGAAGGCGCAGCTCCCCGACGTCACCGTGCTGATGCTCAGCGTCGGCGACAAGGAGCAGGAGATCGCGGCCGGACTCGCCGGCGGCGCGGCCGAGTACCTCGTGAAGGGCGGTCCCGCCCGCGAGATCGTCGACGCGATCAAGCGGTACGGTCCGGTTCCGGGCACGGCCTGACCGCTCGGGGGCGCCGTTCCCGCAGGCGTTGGTCCGGTTGGTGGGCGCCGATCCCTGCGTTAGTGTGGCCGCAGCGCCCGGAGACCCTGATCTCAAGAACCGCGCCGGCCGCGCCGATGTACGCGTCGTGACGACGACGAGCCACGTGCCCGAGACCTCCCCCACCACAACGCCCCTCAGAGTCGCCATCGCGGACGACCACCGACTGATGCTCGACGGCATCAAGCGGGCGCTCGAGACGGCGCCGGACATCAAGGTCGTGGGCGAGGCGATGAGCGGCGAGGAGATGCTCACCATCGTGCCCCGGGTGCGCCCGGACGTGGTGATCCTCGACCTGCGCATGCCGAAGGGCGACGGTCTCACGACCCTCGCCGCGCTGCGCAAGGACTACCCGGACCTCAAGATCATCATCCTGTCGATGTTCGAGGACTCCGAGCACATCGACCAGGCGCTGCACCAGGGCGCATCGGGCTACGTCGTCAAGTCCATCAACCCGCTCGACCTCCCGTCCACGATCCGCCAGGTCGTGGAGGGCACGGTCTACCACCCCCGCGGCCGCGGCGGCGAGGGCGGCTCCGCGCCGACCGCCGGCGGCGGTGGCCACCCGGGCGGGCTGACGGACCGCGAGCTGTCGATCCTCCGCCTCGTGGCCGAGGGCCTGTCGAACCTCGACATCGCCAGCAAGCTGTACGTCACCGAGCAGACGGTGAAGTTCCACCTGTCGAACATCTACCGCAAGCTCGGCGTCGG
>DAISWG010000103.1:0-4469 GCA_036826475.1 Miltoncostaeaceae bacterium
GCGCGGGTACGCGTTCGTGCACCGGCGGCTGTTGCTCGACGTCGCGGCTCGGCGGGTGGGGTTTTCTTGGGGGATGCCGGTGACCCATGCTGGCACATGAAACGGAGGGGGCCCCGGGGGGCCCCGCCCCACAAGGCCCGGCGCGCGCCCCCCCCCAGGGGGCAGCCCCACTTGGTGAACCCCCCGCCTCACCAGGATCTCCTCACCGCTGGATCGTAGCCCCGCCGCCCGCCGATGCCGGACCCCTCCGGCATCGGGCCGTTCCCCGCACCCCGCTGCGGGACGTCCGAAGCGCGCGCCCGGTGCCGCCCGGATGGCGGCGTCCGCGCGCCGATCGACGCTGTGGCCCACACGGCGGACGGAGGTGGGGGATGGCCTCGGCCCTCAGGCGTCTCGACAGGCGGCTCCAGGCCTTGACGACGGCCGACGCGACCCTGGCCTGCGTCGGGACGCTCATGCACGCCGACGCGGCGGCGCGCCTCGCCCGCCGCGCCGACCGCGAGCTCGCCGCGGCCGGGTTCGACGCGGTCGAGCGCGCGGAGGTGATCGTGGGGACCGCGGAGCTGCGGGTGCTCGCCGATCGGGCCGACTGGCCCGGACTGCGCATCCGGGCGGCCCGGATCTCGGCGGGGCTGCACCGGCGACCCGCGCCGGCGCGCCGGCCGGCGCGCCGGGCCTGGGGCCTCCTCGCCGCCGTCAGTGCGGCGGCGCTCCCATGGCCGATGCGGGCCCAGGCGTCGCGACCGGGCCGCTGACCCGGGGGGCCGGCGGCCCCGCGATCCGGCGGACGTCCGACTCGTCCAGAGTCTCCCGCTCGAGGAGCTCGGCCGCCAGGGCCTCCAGGCGCTCGCGGTTGGCGCGCAGCAGCGTGAGCGCCTCCTCGTGGGCGGCGTCGACGATCCGGCGGACCTCCGCGTCGACCAGCCGGCGCGTCTCCTCCGACACCGCCCCGCTCGCCGCCGTCAGCACGCCCGGGTCCTGCGCCGGCAGCACGGCGTTCGGTCCCACGGCGCGCGACATGCCCCACCGCTCCACCATCTGGCGGACGATCCGCGCGACCTGCTCCAGGTCGTCCTCCGCGCCCGTGCTGATCTCCCCGAAGACCACCTCCTCCGCGGCGCGCCCGCCGAGGGCGGCCACGACCCGTCCACGGAGCTCCTCCTCGGTGTAGCCGTGCCGGTCCGCGTCCGGGCTCTGGAGCGTCACGCCCAGCGCCTGCCCGTGCGGCACGATCGACACCTTGCGGACCACCGCGGCCCCCGGGACGAGGGTCGCGAGCAGCGCGTGCCCCGCCTCGTGGTAGGCGGTGCGGGCCCGCTCCTCCGGCGTGATCACGATGCGCCGCTCGGCGCCCAGGAGCACCCGCTCCAGCGCGTCCGAGAAGTCGACGGCGCCCACCCGCAGGTGCCGGCGGCGGGCCGCCGTGAGGGCCGCCTCGTTCACCAGGGCCCGCAGGTCGGCGCCCACCATCCCCGGCGTGGTGGCGGCGATCGCCCCGAGCTCGACGTCGGTGTCGAGCGGGATGCCGCGCGTGTGGACGGCCAGGATCGCCTCGCGCCCCGCCCGGTCCGGCGGGTTGACGCTCACGCGCCGGTCGAACCGGCCGGCCCGCAGGAGGGCGGGGTCGAGGATCTCCGGGCGGTTCGTCGCGGCCAGCACCACGACGCCCTCGGCGCCGGTGAACCCGTCGAGCTCCGCCAGGATCTGGTTGAGGGTCTGCTCGCGCTCGTCGTTCGCGACCGGGCTGGCGCCGCGCATGCGCACTCGGCCGATCGCGTCGAGCTCGTCGATGAACACGATCGCGGGCGCGGCCTCCTTCGCCTGGGTGAACAGGTCGCGGACGCGGCTCGCGCCGACGCCGACGAACATCTCGACGAACTCCGACGCCGACAGCGAGAAGAACGGCACGCCCGCCTCCCCGGCGACCGCCCGGGCCAGCAGCGTCTTGCCCGTGCCGGGCGGCCCGTACAGCAGCACCCCCCGCGGCATCGCCGCGCCGAGGCGCCGGTAGGGCTCGGGGTCGCGGAGGAAGTCGACCACCTCCAGCAGCTCGCCCTTCGCCTCCTCGATGCCGGCGACGTCGGCGAAGCGGATGTCGTCCTGCGACGGCTCGTAGCGGCGCGCCCGCGTGCGGCCGAAGCTGCCGCCCGAGACGCCCCGCGGCCCGCGCATCATCAACATGAAGAGGCCGATGATCAGGATGAACGGCAGCATCGTCCGGACCACGTCCAGGGCGGACGTGCCGCCCCCGGAGGGCGCCTCGGCCGTCACGTCGACGCCGTTGGCCTCGAGGTAGGCGAGCAGGTCGTCGCGCGCGAAGTCGGGACGGCGCGACGCGAAGCGGGTGCGCGGCTCGCCGTCGGCCGCCGGGTCGTCGACCGCGGTGCGGAACGTGCCGTCGATCTCCTGGCCCCGGGCGACGACGCGCTCGACGTTGCCCTCCCCGACCTGGCGGCGGAGCTCCTGGTAGGTGAGCTGCATCGGGGCCGGGGCCGTGCTCCGGATGTTCACGATCGCGACGATCCAGATCCCCGCGAGCACGACGATGAGGATGGCCACGGCGGCCCCGCCCAGGTCGACCCCGGGGCGCCGGCTGCGGGTGCGATCCGGGGGCGTGGCCACGCGACGAGCGTCGCGTCCCCCCGCCCCGCGGCCATCGGGGCGGGCGCGGATGCGCCGCGCGGGGAACCCGCGCGCCCCCGGATCAGCCGGGGATCGGGTCCCCGCCGGCCGCGGGGGCGGCCGCCGCCTCCCGCGGGCCGCCACGCACCGTCGTGCGCAGCGGCACCTCCCGGATGAGCCACGTCAGCGCGAACGCCACGGCCGCGACGCCCGCGGCGGCCAGGAACACCGTGGTGAACGCGGCCGAGAAGCCGTCGAGGTAGGCGGACCGGACCGGATCGGGGAGCGCGCCCACGGACGCCGGGTCGACGTTGCCCGAGCGGGCGACGTCCCCCGCGCCCGCCGGCAGCCGGTCGCCCAGCTCGGCGACGAGGCGGTTGGTGAACACCGCGCCCAGCACCGCGGTGCCGAGCGACCCCCCGATCGACCGGAACAGCGTGGCGCCCGCGGTCGCGACGCCCAGGTCCTCGTAGGGCGCGTCGTTCTGCACCGCCAGGATGAGCACCTGCATCACCATCCCCAGCCCGCAGCCCAGCACCGCCATGAACGCGGCGGCGGTGGCGATGCCGGTGCCGGGCCCCATGGTGGAGAGCAGCAGCATCCCGACCACCGTCAGGCCGGTGCCCACGATGGGGTAGGGGCGGTAGTGGCCGGTGGCCGCGATCATCCGTCCCGACGCGACCGACGAGACCATCACGCCCCCCATCAGCGGCAGCAGCTGCAGGCCGGAGGCCGTGGGGCTCTCCCCGCGCACCACCTGCTGGAACAGCGGCAGGAACGTGACCGCGCCGAACAGGGCGAAGCCGATGATCAGGCCGACCGCGCTGGTGATGCGGAACGTCGCGCTGCGCCACAGCCGCGGGGGCAGGATCGGCTCGGCGGCCCGGCGCTCCACCAGGAAGAAGGCCACCAGGGCCGCCGCCCCGACCGCCGCCAGCCCGGCGATCTCGGGCGACGCCCAGCCGACGCTGGTGCCGCCGAGCGTCGTGACCAGCACGACCGCGGTGAGGCCGATCGCCAGCAGCGCGCTGCCGGCAACGTCGATACTGGGGCGGGCGTCCGACCGCACGGTCGGGAAGGCCCCGGCCAGCACCGCGAAGGCCGCGATGCCGAGCGGCAGGTTGATGTAGAAGATCCACTCCCACGAGAGGTGGGCGGTGATGAACCCGCCGAGCAGGGGGCCGGCGACGCTGGCGGCGCCGAAGATCGCGATGAACAGGCCGGTGTAGCGGCCGCGCTCACGCGGCGGCACCACGTCGCCGAGCGCCGCCTGGGCGCCGACCATCAGGCCGCCGCCGCCGAGGCCCTGCACCGCGCGGAAGGCGATGAGCTCGGGCATCGTCCGGGCCAGGCCGCAGAGGATCGAGCCGATCAGGAACACGACGATCGCGGCCTGCAGCACGCGCTTGCGGCCGAACAGGTCGCCGAGCTTGCCGTACAGGGGCGTGACCACCGTCTGCGCCAGCAGGTAGGCGGTGACGACCCACGACAGGTGCTCCAGCCCGCCGAGATCGCCGACGATCGTCGGCAGCGCCGTCGCCACGATCGTCTGGTCGAGCGCGGCGAGCAGCATGACCAGCATGAGGCTTCCGAGGATCGCCACCATCCGGCGGCGCTCGCTCATCGCGGCGACGGAGGCGTTCACCCGCTCCGCCCGGAGACGGAGTGCCGGCACGTCGCGCCCCGGGGAGCCGTATGCGAATGCTTGTATGACACAAGCATCAGGGTAGCCCATCGCGTGGGGGCGGGACCCTATGCGGCCGGGGGAAGCGACGGCCGCGACCGGAGGAGATGATCGTGCGAACCCGGCCGAGGTGAGGAGAGACCGACAGGCAGCACGCACGCAC
>DAISWG010000103.1:4479-4931 GCA_036826475.1 Miltoncostaeaceae bacterium
GGAGCCCCGTCTCCTGCGGCCCGGCCTGTGCGTGATGGCCATGGCCGCGGCGGCCGTCGTGGCCCTCGCGACGCCGCACGGCGCCTCAGCGGTCTGCATCGCGTCGGTGACCTACCAGGGCGTCCCGTACCTCGGGAGCGTGATGCCGGAGGGCGGCGTCGTCGGCGGACCGGTGGGCCCGGGCGTGGTCCCGGCCTGCAACGACGTGATCATCTTCCCGCCGTCACCGGGGCCCCCCGAGTTCCCGACGGTCGTCAGGCTCCACCGGGTGCCGGGCGTGGCGCCCCGCTTCGCGGTCGCGACCCCCGGCACGGGTGGGGCCCTCTACATGCCGGCGACGTCCCCCTGCCGCACCCGGAGCATCGAGACGGTCATCTCCTGCCTGCGCCAGCGGACGCAGCGCTACGTGTCCGGACCCTCGCTGATCGCACCGCCGAGCGCCCGAGCCGGCG
>DAISWG010000104.1:0-4693 GCA_036826475.1 Miltoncostaeaceae bacterium
CTCGCGGCGCTCGGCCCGCGCCAGGTCGGGGACGTCGCCGGCGCCGGGCTCGTGCGCCAGTCGCGCGGCGGCGGCGGTCGCGGCGGCGCGGGCGGCCTCGACGCGGCGGCCCATGGCGTCAGCCTCGCGGCGCGCGGCGAGCAGGGCGGCCGACGCGGCGGGGGCCGCGTCCTCCAGCCGGCGGTGCTCGGCCCGGGCGGCGCGGTCGCGCTCCTCGGCCTCCGCGGCGACCCGGTCGGCCTCCCCGGCACGGCGTGTGGCGGCCTCCGCGGCCTCCCCCGCGGCGTCGGCGGCCTCCTGGAGGGCGCCGAGGCGCTCCGCGGCGGCGCGGCGGCGCTCCTGGGCCTCCCCCGCACGACGCTCGGCGGCCGCGACGCGCTCCGCCGCCAGCTCGGCCCGGCCCGCGGTGCGGTCGGCGGCCGTCCGGAGCACGGTGGCCAGGTCGCGGGCGCGCGCCTCCTCGGCGCCGGCGGCGGCGCGGGCGGCGGCGGCCGCGCCACGCGCGGCCCGGGCGGCGTCGAGGGCCGTCTGGTCGGCGGCGGCGACGGCGGCGAGCCGCCGGGCCTCGGCCTGCGCGGCCGCGTGCGCGGCGGCGGCGGCGCGGGCCCGGGCGGCCCCGACGGCGCGCCGCGCGCGGGCGATGTCGTCCTCGAGCGTCCGCGCCCGTTCGGCGGCGCGGGCCTGCCGCTCGAGGGCGCGCGCGCGGGAACGCACCTCGCCGGCGAGGTCGCGGGCGCGATCGAGCTTGTCGGCCACTCGGGCCAGCTTCTGCTCGGCGCGGCGGCGGCGGCGCTTGGCGACGGCGACCCCCGCGGCGGCGTCGACGATCGCGCGGCGCTCCACCGGCGTGCTGGTGCAGAGCGCCTCCACCTGCCCCTGGCGGATGACCGCGAGCGCGTCGGGACCGACGCCGCGGCGGGCGAGGGCCTCCTGCACGTCGAGCAGGCGGCACGACTCGCCGTTGAGCCGGTAGTCGGCGTCGCCCGCCCGGGTGAGGCGGCGGCGCGACTCGACCTCGGCGGGCCCGTGGTCGCCGGCCTCGTCGTCGGAGAGGAGCAGTCCCACCTCGGCGTACTGCGCGGCGGGGCGGCGGTCGCCGCCCGAGTAGAGGACGTCCGCCATGCCGCCGGCGCGCAGGCGCCCCGCGCGCTGCTCGCCGAGGGCCCAGATGACCGCCTCGGCGAGGTTGCTCTTGCCGGAGCCGTTGGGCCCCACCACCACGTTGATGCCGGGGCCCATGTCGAGGGTCGTCCCGTCGGCGAACGACTTGAACCCCCGCAGCGTGAGGCGGCTCAGCACGCGGCCCCCTGGATGAGCGCCTCCGGCAGCTTCGCGAGGGCCTCGACGGCGGCGGCGCGCTCCGACGCCTGCTTGGACGGGCCCGAGCCGGTGCCCAGGACCTCGTCGCCCACGCGCACCCGGCTGGTGAACACGCGCTGCTGCGGCGGGCCCGCCGTCTCGACCAGGTCGTACGCCACGGCCAGCCGATGACGGGCGGCGCGCTCCTGGAGCGACGTCTTGGGGTCGCGCTCGCCGGGCACGGCCGCGTCGATCGCCGGGCCGAACGCCTCCAGCACCGCCGCGCGGACGGGGTCGGCGCCCAGGTCGAGCCAGCCCGCCCCGATGGCCGCCTCGGCGAGCGCGGCGCGGACGGTCGTGCGGCCGGCGAGCTCGCGGGCGGCGTCGCGCCGCCCCGGCGGGGCGGCGGCGACGAACGCCTGGGGCAGCCCGCTCGCGTCGGCGGCGGCCGCGCACGACTCCCTGCCCACGACGGCCTGCCGCATCCACGACAGGTCGCCCTCCGCCACGTCGGGGTGACGGCGCATGAGCTCCTCGCTGACGACCACCTCGAGGACGCTGTCCCCCAGGAACTCGAGTCGCTCGTAGGAGCGCTCCCGGCTCGATGCCCAGGAGCTGTGCGTGAAGACCTGGCGCCGCCGGCGGGACCCGAGCGCCGTCACGAGCCGCGCGAGTCCCTGATCACCGGTGCCCGTGCCGCTCAGCCGGTGTTGGCCAGCACGTAGTCGACCGCCTGACCGACGGTCGAGATCTTCTCCGCCTCCTCGTCCGGGATCTTGACCTTGAACCGGTCCTCCATCTCCATGATGAGCTCGACGAGGTCGAGCGAGTCCGCGTTCAGGTCCTCCTGGAAGGACGAGTCCACGGTCACCTCGGCCGGATCGACCCCCAGCTGCTCGACCAGGATGGCGCGGATCTCCTCCACAGCCTTCTCTCGGTCCAAAACGTCCCCCCTCTGGTCTCCGCGCCGGCGCCGTCTGCCGCGTAGGGCGACTGGCCCGGCAACCTACACGCGCTCTCGGACGAACCGCCGGCGGCGCCGGCGACCCCGGGATCCTACGCGGCCGACGGCCGTTCGGCGCCCTCGGATGCGAGGGCGGTGCCGAACTGCTCCACCAGGCGCCCCCGGATGCCCCGGGCGGCGACCCGCACGGCGTTGGCCACACCCTCGGCCGAGGAGTTCCCGTGACCGATCACGGCCAGGCCGCGGACGCCGAGGAGGACGGCGCCGCCGTAGACCTCGGGATCGATGCGCTGGCGCATGCGCCGCAGCGACGGCCGCACCAGCAGGCCGCCGAGGCGGCCGGCCAGGGTCTGGCGGACGGCCGTCCGCACCTCGCCCATCAGGAAGGTGGCGGTGCCCTCCATCGTCTTGAGCACGACGTTCCCGGTGAACCCGTCGGTCACGACGACGTCGAGGGTGCCCGACGGGATGTCGCGCCCCTCCACGTTCCCCACGAAGCCGGGCGTCTCGCGCAGGAGCGCGTAGGCCTCGAGCACGTCGGCGCTGCCCTTGCCCTCCTCCTCGCCGATCGAGAGGAGGCCGACGCGCGGCTCGCCGACGCCCACCACGTCGCGCATGAACAGGCGCCCCATCAGGGCCAGCTGGGGGAAGTGCTCGGGCCGCGACTCGGCGCTGGCGCCCGCGTCGAGCAGCAGCACGCTGCCGCCGCCGGTGGCGGGCAGCACCACCGCGATGGCGGGGCGGATGACGCCGGGGATGCGGCGCATGTAGAGCGTCGCGGCGGCGAGCATGGCCCCCGTGTTGCCCACGGAGACGGCGGCACCGGCGCGGCCCTCCCCCACCAGGCGGCAGGCGGTCGCGATCGACGACTCCGGCTTGGCGCGGACGGCGCGGGCGCCGTCCTCGCCCGACGCGACCACGTCGGGGGCGTGGACGAACTCGATGCCGGCGTCGGAGGCGCCCTGGCGCGTCAGCTCCTCGCGGAGTTCCCGCTCGTCGCCGACGAGCAGTACGTGGATCCCCTCGGCCGCGGCGGCGACCGCTCCTGCAACGGGATTCCGGGGAGCGTGGTCGCCGCCCATCCCGTCGAGCGCGACCGCGTGCTGCGTGACCCTACCCCTCGATCTCGACGACCGGCCGGCCCCGGTAGTACCCGCAGACGCCGCACACGTGGTGCGGACGGACGGGGCTCTGGCACCGAGGACAGCGCCCGAGGCGCGTCGCCTCGATGGCGTGCGTCGCGCGCCGGGTGTCACGGCGCTGCTTGGAGGTCTTTCGCTTCGGTACGGCCACGCGTCATCACCACCGGTCGGGAGGGCTCGCGGGAGGTTAGCGGGCCGGGCGCCCGTGAGGAAGGGCCCACACCCGGCGCAGGCCCTCAGCCGGGTCCGCCCTCCCGGCGCAGGCGCTCGGCCACCTCGCGGAGGGCGTCCCACCGCGGGTCGGAGGTGTCCTCCTCGCAGTCGCACGAGCCCGCGTTGAGGTCCGTGCCGCAGTGGGGGCACAGCCCGGCGCAGTCGGGACGGCACAGCAGCGTGGCGGGGACGGCCTCGGCGACGGCGTCGCGCGCCCAGGTCGCCACGTCGAGGACCCCCTCCTCGACGTACTGGGAGTCCAGGTCGTCGTCGAACGGCGCGTCGTCCGGGCGTCCGTCGGCGACGAACTCGGACGTGTCCACCCGGAGGGGCGCGCGCGCCTCCTCCAGGCATCGCACGCAGGGGCCGACCAGCTCGGCGGAGCCGGCCAGCCGCAGGTGGAGCCCGGAGAGCGAGCGGGCGACCTCCAGTTCGAGCTCCGGCCGCTCCGGCTCGGTGCGGTGCTCCTGCCCCCCGATGACGAGCGCGACCGGCGGCGTCCGGACGGGCAGCCGGACGGCCGCGCCGGGTGCGAGCTCGAGCGCGCGGAGGTCAATGGTCCCGACCTCCCGTGCCATGGCTCAGCCGGGAGGCTCGGGGAGCTGGTCGCCCACCTCGTCGGCGCGGCCCTGCAGGCGCTCGCGCCCGCGTCGCACGGCCTCCAGGAACTTGCCGAGGTTGACCTCCAGGGTCCCGAGGACCTCGTCGGCGTAGTCCTCCGCCCCCAGCCGCACCTCGCGCTCGCGCTGGCGGGCCTCCTCCAGGATGTCGGCGGCCTCGCGCTCGGCGCGCTTGACGACCTCCTGCTCGGAGGCCTCCTGCGCCGCCTTGTCGCGGGCGTCGGCCACGAGGCGCTCGGCCTCGCGCTTGGCCTCGGCCAGCATCTCCTGGCGCTCCTTGACGATCCAGCGGGCCTGCTTGACCTCCTCCGGGATCGTCGAGCGCATCTGGTCCAGGAGGTCGTAGATCGCCTCCCGGTCGATGCGCACCTGGTCCGTCAGCGGCACGGCGCGCGCGTTGTGGATCAGGTCGTCGAGCTTGTCGATCAGTTCCAGTACGTCCAACGAACCCTCCT
>DAISWG010000105.1:0-4609 GCA_036826475.1 Miltoncostaeaceae bacterium
GGCGGGGGGGGGGCTGCGCTTGGTTGGCGGCCGGGGGGGGGCCTCGCTCAGGGCCCCCGCAGCCCCGCCGGCGGTCGTCACCGCCGGCAACCGGGTGGTGGTGGCCAACCGCTCGGCGCTGACGACCGCGAGCGCCGGCGACCTGAGCCCGGTGGCGGCGGTGGCCTTCCCGGGTGCCGTCGGCCTGGTGTCCGTCGGAGGGGACGTCGCCGCCGCGGGCGCGAGGGGCGGCCGCGGGCGCGTCTGCCTGGTCGACGGCGACGCCCTCGAGCCCTGTGCCGACCTGCCGTTCGCGCCGACGGGCCTCGGCGCATCGGGCGACACCGTGTTCGCGGCGGACGGGGCCGGCGGCACCGTCGTCCCGCTGGCCCGGTCCGGCGGGTCGCTCACGCCGGGCACCGCCATCCCGATCGGCACGGGCCCCCACGGGCGGATGGTCGAGGACCGGGGCCGGCTCTACGTGCCGGTGGAGCGGGGGGTCGGCGCCCTGGACCTGGCGACCGGCGCGTCCGTGGGGACGTTCGCGATGCCCACGACCCCCTCGGACCTCGCGGTGAGCGACGACGGGCTGCTGGTCGTGGCGCTGCCGGCCTCCGACGAGGTCGGGGTGGTGGACACGACGAAGCCGGCGGCCGCGCCGAGCCTGATCGCGGTGGGCGCCACGCCGGCCAGCCTCGCCGCCACCGCGGACGGCATCGAGGCGCTCACGACGCAGGGGACGCTGGTGCCGATCGACGTCGCGGCCGGCACCGCCGCCGCGGGGGCCCCGGTCCCCGGGTTCGGCGACGCCACC
Source organism: Miltoncostaeaceae bacterium (assembly GCA_036826475.1). Taxonomy (GTDB): domain Bacteria; phylum Actinomycetota; class Thermoleophilia; order Miltoncostaeales; family Miltoncostaeaceae; genus Miltoncostaea. Next base: position 794 of record DAISWG010000105.1, read on the forward strand.
ACGCCCATCCGGCTGCGGCGGGTGTCGTCCGCCGCAGCCGGCCGCCGCGTGACGCTCACGTTCGCCCTGGCCGGCGGGACCCTCGCCCGGGACGGGCTGCGGGTCGTCGACAAGTCGATCGCTGACGGGCGTGCCGCGATCGAGCTGTGGCAGGGCGGCATCCGCAGCGAGGTCCGCCAGGCGCGCGCCGCCGGCGTGCGGGTGTCGGTGTCGCCGCGCGCCGGGCGGCTGCTGGTCGCGCTGGCGGCCGGCTCGGGCGACTTCACCTCGATGGTGGCGCGCCTCGCCCGCGACGGCGCCGCGGTCGAGGTGGTGCTGACCAAGCCGGCGCCGGAGCCGGCGCCGACCACGCCGACCCCCTCGAACGGCGGCGGGTCACCCACGCCGTCCCCCAGCCCCACGCCCTCGCCGACGCCCACGCCGACGCCGACCCCGAGCCCGCAGCCGTCGGGCCCGGGGTTCGAGACGGGCTAGCGCAGCCGGACCTTCGCGACCGCGACGAGCGTGCCCCCGGCGCGCAGCTCGCAGCGCCAGACGCCCGCCGGGAGGCGCCCGGACGACGAGATGAACGACGTCACCGTCTTCCGCCGGGGCTTGCCGTCTGGGGCCAGGGCCGACCGGCCGGGCGGGATCCACCGCGTCGTGAGCGGGCGGCTGCCCTTCGGTAGGACCGCGAGGCGGAAGTTGGCGAAGATCCGCGTCTTGTTGCGGAGCGTGCTCGCCGCCGGGCCCGCCTGGATGGCGCTGATGAACGCCGTCTCGGCGACGCCCTCGGGCGGGGCGGGCAGGGTGATCGTCTTCGTCGCGGCGACGAACGTCGAGGCTGCTCCGACGCCCTGCATGCGGAGCGTCAGCTTGCCCGGGACCACGCGCGGGCCGAACGTGACGCTGCGGGAGAACGCGCCGGCGGGCAGATTGAAGACGGTCCGCTGGAGCACGCGTCGCTGACGGAGCAGGACGACCTCGACGCGGCCGGCCGCCTCGAGCGTGCCGGCGACGCGCACCGAGCCCTTGGCCCGGCTGGCGACCCACTTCACCTTGCTGAGCTTCGTGGTCCCCAGGAGGATCCGCGGCGGCGGGGGCGGCGGCGCCGGGATCGTGAACGTCGCGGGCGACGACAGCCCGCCGCCGCTCGGCGACGTGAAGACGTTGACCGTCGCGTTCCCGGGCTTCGAGACGTCCGCGGCCGTCAGGGTCGCGGTCACGCGGGTGGGGGAAACCCACTTCGTCGGGCGGTCCGCGCCGTTCCAGCGCACGACCGACCGGAAGGCGAAGCCCCGCCCGTCGACGACCAGCGTGGCGCTCGGCGAGCCGGCCGTGATCCCCTGCGGGAAGCCGGTGATGACCGGGGCCGCGCCGATCGGCTGCCAGTCCGCCGAGAAGTCGAGTGTGGTGGGGGTCGTCTCCTGGGTCGGCGTGGGCGCGCCGCCCGAGGGGAGCGTGTACAGGTGGGACGCCGGGCCGGCGAACCCGCTCCGGTGGAAGATGACGCGGGTGCCGTCCGGGGACCACGCCGGCCGTGTCGCCGGGTAGTCGATGATCGGGGTGCCGCCGGAGCCGTCCGCGTTGACGACCTGGAGGCGCTCGAGGTCGGTCCGCCGGACGACGATGCGCGACCCGTCGGGCGAGACGTCCGGCTGGGCGGCGTCGCTCAGGAACGGCGCCCGCCCGGCGCCGGTGACCCCGACGATGGAGAGGCCGCCGATCGCATCGTCCTCGAAGATCACCCGGGTCCCGTCGGCCGTGAAGACCGGGAGGTCCTGATTCTGGGCGCCCCCCGCCACGACCAGCCGGGAACCGCCGGTGACGTCCCGGACCACCACGTCGTTGTCGGTGCCGTTGGACACCGCGTAGGCGATCTTGGTGCCGTCGGGGCTCCACGCCGGTCCCGACGTGTCGCCCGCCTCGGAGGAGAACTGGGTCTGATTCGAGCCGTTCGCGTTCATCGTCCAGACCTGGACGCTGCCGCCGCGGTCGCTGGTGAACGCGATCCTCAGGCCGTCCGCGGACCACGCGGGGTCCTGGTTGTCGCCCGTGTTGGTGAGCGGCGTCCCGCCGGTGGCGTCGCCGAAGTCCTTCAGGGTGATCTGACCGTTCCGGGAGAAGGCGATCTTGCCGTTGAGGCCCGGGAACGCCGCGACGGCGGGGCCGGCGACGGCGCCGCTGATCGCCAGCGCGGTCGCGCCGATCAGGAACCGCCGCGGCCTAGCCAACGCGGGTCCTCGCGGTCGCGACGAGGGTGCGGCCCCACCGCAGCTCGGCGCGCCACGCGCCCTTCGGCAACGGTCCGGAGCCCTTGATGAAGGCGATCACGAGGCCGGCGACCCGCTTGCGGTCGATCGCCACCGGGCGCCGCGCGCCGGGGCTGAACCAGCGCACCGTGAGCCGCTTGCCCGGCGCGGGCCGGGCCGCGAAGCGGAAGTGCGCGAAGATGATCGACCGTCCCGTGATCCTCGCCATCTGGCGACCTCCGATCTTTGTGCTGAAGAAGGCGCGCGAGACGACGCCCTCACGCGGGGCGGCGAGCGGGGCGGCGAGCTGCGCCGCCGGGAGGGGCAGCGCGGCGCCGGCGGCCTCGCTGACCTGGACCGTGTAGCGGCCGGGCAGCAGGTTCGGCAGCAGCTCGAGCCGCTCCGCGAACGCGCCCGCCTGGTTCACCTGGAAGCGCCGCGTCACGAGCGCCGCGCCGCCCGACGCGCGGAACACGCGCGCCTCCAGCACCGCGGGCCGCCCGACGACACCGCGCAGGTCGAGCCGCCCCCGCAGCGTGCTGGCCTTCCAGCGCGGCTCGAGGAGGGCCTTCGTCAGCACGATGCCGGGGTTGACGGCGAACGGGAGGGTCGCCGACTCGCCGCCGCCGACCGGCGACGTCGCGACGGTCACGCGCCCGCTCCCCGGTTGCGTGAGGTCGGAGGCGGGGACGACGAACGTGAGCCGGGTGGAGGAGACGAACTGCGTCGAGCGCGGCTGCCCGTTCCACCGCACCTGGCTGCGCCGGACGAAGCCCGAGCCCTCGACGATGACGGCGACGTCCGGCGACCCGGACACCATGCCGGCGGGCGACAGCGACGAGAGCGCCGGCAGCGGCGCCACCGTCTGCCACGAGGGCCCCTGGTCGGCGATGACCGTGGAGGTGAGCTGGACGGGGCCGGACTCGGTGCCGCCCGCGCCCGTCGTCCAGATGTGGGAGGTGCCACCCCCGCGGCTGCTGGTGAAGGCGATCCGCGCGCCGTCGGGCGACCAGGAGGGCTCGCGGTCGGCGCCGGCGTCGTTCGTGATCTGCTGCGGGCTCTGCTCCAGGCCGCCCGCGCCGACCGACCAGATGTCCTCGTTGCCGGTCCGCCCGCTGGTGAACGCGATCCGCGATCCGTCCGGCGACCAGGTGGGCGAGGCGTCCGCCGACGCGTTGTTCGTGATCTGGCGGATGCCCGCCTCCGGCCCGCCGTTCGCATTGACCACGTAGATGTCGCCGCTGCCGGAGCGGTTGCTGCGGAAGGCGATGAGGGAGCCGTCGGGCGAGTAGTCGGGGTTCGTGTCGACGAAGGCTCCGTTCGAGGTGTGCTGGCGGAAGTCGCTGCCGTTCAGGTTGGCCGACACGATGTCGCTGTTGCCGAACTGGTCGGACACCCACGCGATGCGGGTGCCGTCCGGCGACCACGTGGGCTGCTCGTCGATGCCGGGGCGGATGTCGCGGCGCAGCGCCTCGATCGGCAGATCGCTCAAGCGCGCAGCGATGCGATACCAGTCGATCTCTTCCTTCGATTTCACGAGGCGCAGGCGCCCATAGGCCGGATTGACATCGACGACATCTTCGAA
>DAISWG010000106.1:0-4478 GCA_036826475.1 Miltoncostaeaceae bacterium
CGCCAGCAGGGCGGTGGGCGGCAGGATAGCGCTGCGCGCGGCGGCGAGTTCGACGGCGAGCGCTAGTCCGTCGAGGCGGCGACAGATCGCGGCCACGGCGGCGGTGGTCGTGGTGCGGAGGGCGAACCCGGGGGGGGCGGTGGCCGGAAGCCGCCGGGAGAGGTCGGCCGCCAGCACGGCGCTCTTGTGGCAGGTCGCGACCAGGGCGTGGGCGTTCTCCAGCAGGATCTCGTGGATCTCGCCCGGGGTGAGGGCCGACGCCATGGCGTGCGCCGCGCGGGTCAGCGCCATCTCCTCGTGGGAGCGCCGCTCCTCCCGCTCCAGCAGCTGGGCCCGCTCGGCGGCGAGGCGCCGGGCGTCGGCCAGCGCCAGCCGGGAGGGGGTGACGTCGTGGAGCATGTCCACCCGCCCCGCGATGGCCCCGCTCGCGTCGCGGACGGGCGACGACGAGTACTCGATGGCCCGGCCGTCGACCGTCTCGCGGTCCTCCACCACCTCCACCCGCGGGTCGGCGTGCACGTGGTTGGCGCGGGCCCCGAACTCCTCCGGGTTGGTGAAGCGCCACTTCAGCACCTCGTCGATGACCACCCGCATGGGGCGCCCGACCATCGGGCCCAGGTCGATGCCGAGCAGCGAGCCGACCGCCGCGTTGGCCAGCGACAGGCGGCCGCGCGCGTCGCTCACGATCACCCCGAGGCGGCTCGAGGCGATCACCCCCTCCAGCGTCTGGCGGTTGCGCCGGCTCCGCGCGGCGAGCTGGGCGTTGCGGGCGCTCAGCGCGATCTGCGGCCCCAGGTCCGCCAGGTCGGCGGCGGCGTCGTCGTGGATCGGGTTGTCGCGGGAGAGGCTCACCAGCGCGATCGCCCCGAGCGCCGGTGCGTGGCTCATCCCGATCGGCACGGCGACGCCGCTGGCGTCGAGCATCAGCGGGTGCAGCGCCCCCGCCGGCCCCCCCTGGTCGGCGAGCGCCGCCAGGCGGTCGATCTCGGCGGGCTCGGACACCAGCCGCGGCCACACCACCGGCTTGCCGGCGCGGCGCGCGGCGTCCCCGATGCCGATGGGGTCGAGGCCCTCCGCCGTCAGGAGTGGGGCGAGCGCCTGGGCGCCCGGCGACGGGCCGACGCAGTAGCCGTGGGTGACCGCGTCGCCGTCGGTCTCGTCCGCGACGTGCACCGCGACGACGTCGACCGGGAACATCTCGTGGACGCGCTGCGCGATCTCGTCGAGCGCCGCCGACAGCTCCGGGGCCGTGACCGACGCCAGGCGGGCCGACCAGCGCGACGGGTCGAGCGACCCGCGCGTTCCGCGCTCAACCCCGCTGGCCACCGTGCACCGCGATCATCTCGACGTAATGGCCGACGCCCTCGGCGAAGCGGGCGCGCTCCTCGGGTGTGGTGTCGCGCACGACCTTGGCGGGGATGCCCAGCGCCAGGGCGTTCGCGGGGATCTCGGCGCCCTCGGGCACCACGGCGCCGGCCCCCACCACGGCGCCCGCGCCCACGACGGCCCCATTCAGCACGATCGCGCCGATGCCCACCACGGCGCCGTCGCCGACGGTGCAGCCGTGGATGCACGCGCGGTGCCCCACGGTGACCCGGTCGCCCAGGCGGCAGGGCAGCCCGGGGTCGGCGTGGAGGACGGCCCCGTCCTGCACGTTGGTCTCGTCGCCCACCGCGATCTCCTCCGTGTCGCCGCGGATGACCGCCCCCGGCCAGACGGAGGCCCGTGCACCCAGCCGGACGCGGCCGATGACCTCGGCGGCGTCGTGGACGAACGCCCCCGGGCCGAGCGCGGGCGCGTCGCCGTTCAGGGTCCGGATCACCTCTGCCCAGGGTAGCGCGGCACGGGGCCGGTGGCACTCGTCCCTGACCGTGCGGCACGCGTTGTTTCTGCGGTCCCGGCGCATATGATCCGCACGTCGATTCCGAGTCCGGGGGTGAGCTGGTGCGCAGAAGGCTGATGGTGGCCCTGACGTTGATCGCCCTCGTGGTCGCCGCGCTCGGCGTGGCGGGGTGCGTCGACAGCTCGGAGGAGGCCGCGCAGACGCCCAGCGGCGCGTCCACGGTCGCGAACAGCGCGGCGCAGACGGACTCGGAGGGCAAGACGATCACCGCGCCCGCCCAGACGGCGCCGGCCGGCGGCGGCGGCACCGAGACCGGCGGCGCCGGCGGTGGTGGCGCGGCGTCCGCGGGCGACGTCGATGCCGGCCTGATGGTCTTCCAGACCAGCTGCACCGGCTGCCACCTCGGCGACGGCCTGGAGGACGGCGGCGTCGGTCCCAAGCTCGAGGGCCTCGGCCTGTCGGAGCAGAAGATCCACGACCAGGTGGTCAACGGCGGCGGCGCGATGCCCGGCGGCCTGGCCAGCGGCGCGGATCTGGACAACGTCGTCGCCTACGTCCTGAGCATCCAGTAGTTCCGGACCGGGGGCCGCGGGTGCGCGGCCCCCGGGCCCGGGGTAGCATCCCCCTGCCATGAGCCTGGAGGTCATGACCGAGGCTCGCGACGGGGTGACCCTGGTCACGCTCGGCGGCGAGCTGGACATCTACACGGTCGCCGGCTTCCGGCACGACCTGGAGGAGGTCGACCCCGCGGCGCGGCCGCTGGTGATCGACCTCACCGAGGTGACGCTGCTCGACTCCTCCGGCCTCGGCGCGCTGGTGAGCCTGCTCAACCGGGCGCGCACCGGCGACGGCCAGCTCGGCCTGATCTGTCCGCACCGCCGTCTGCGGCGGGTGTTCGAGATCACCGGCCTGCGCCGCGCCTTCGTCTTCGGCGACGACCTGGCGGGCGTGCTCGCGGCGCTCGCCGAGGGCCCCGGCGGCCCCCCGGACGCGGACGACCGCTAGGTTGCTCGACCTCAAGGTGATCCGCTCCGAGCGGGAGCGGGTGGCGGCCAACCTCGCGCGCCGCGGGGCCGACGCCACCCTGCCCGAGCTCGTGGAGGCCGACGAGCGGTCCCGGGCCCTGCGCGTGCGGGTGGAGGAGGCGCGGGCGGAGCGCACGCGGATCTCGAAGGCGGTCGGCGCGGCGCGCAAGGAGGGGCGCGACGCGAGCGCCGAGCAGGCCGAGGCGGCCCGCCTGGGCCAGGCGCTCGCCGCGCTGGAGGGCGAGCTGCGCGCGGCCGAGGAGGCCCGCGACGCGCTGCTGGCGGCGTTGCCGAACCTGGCCGAGGACGCCGCCCCCGACGGGGGCGAGGACGACGCTGTCGAACTGCGGAGGGTGGGCGAACCGCCGGACTTCCCGTTCGAGGTGCGCGACCACGTCGAGCTGGCGACGGCCGCCGGGGCGCTGGACATGGAGGCCGCGGCGCGTGTCTCCGGCGCCCGCTTCGCCTACCTCATGGGGCCGCTGGTGCGGCTCCAGTTCGCGTTGGTCGGTCTGGCGCTGGACCACCTGGAGGCCGCGGGCTTCACGCCGGTCGTCCCCCCGGTGCTCGTGCGCGAGGAGGCGATGTACGGCACGGGGTTCTTCCCCACCGACCGGGCGTCGATCTACGAGACGGCCCAGGACGACCTGTACCTGGTGGGCACGTCGGAGGTGCCGCTGGCGGGGCTCCACGGCGAGGAGATCGTGGCCGAGGAGGCGCTGCCGCTGCGCTACGGCGGGATCTCCACCTGCTTCCGGCGGGAGGCGGGTGCGGCGGGCCGCGACACCCGCGGGATCTTCCGCGTCCACCAGTTCGACAAGGTCGAGATGTTCTCGTTCGTGCTGCCGGAGGAGTCGCCGGCGGAGCACCTGCGGATCCTGGCGGTGCAGGAGGCCATCCTCCAGGCGATCGAGGTGCCGTACCGCGTCATCGACATCGCGGCGGGCGACCTGGGCGCGTCCGCGGCGCGCAAGTTCGACACCGAGGCGTGGATGCCGGGTCAGGGGGCCTACCGCGAGGTGACCTCCTGCTCCAACTGCACCGACTACCAGGCGCGCCGCCTGCGCACCCGGGTGCGCCGCGAGGGCGGGACGCAGCCGGTGCACACGCTCAACGGCACGGCGGTGGCGGTGGGGCGCACGATCATCGCGGTGCTCGAGAACCACCAGCGCGAGGACGGCTCGGTGGCGATGCCCGCCGCGCTCGTGGCGCACGGCGCGCCCGCGGAGATCCGCCCGCGATGACCCCGGCGCCCCGGCCGCGCGTCGCGGTGGTGGGGCACGTCGAGTGGCTCACCCACGGACGGGGGCGCATGCCGCTGCCCGGTGAGATCACCTACCTCACCGACCCGATCGACGAGCCGGCGGGCGGGGGCGGCGTGAGCGCCGTGCAGGTGGCGAAGCTGGGCGCCGAGTGCCTCTTCTACACCGCCCTCGGCGGCGACTGGGTGGGCCGGCGGGCGGGCGAGGTGCTGGAGGGCCTGGGGGTGCGCGTGCTCGCGGCGGTGCGGGATGCGCCCCACACCCGGGCGGTGTCGGCGGCGGGGGGGGGACCGGGCCCGGCGATCGCCGGGGTCGGGGCGGCGGCGGCGGCGGGGATCGAGGACCGCC
>DAISWG010000107.1:0-4208 GCA_036826475.1 Miltoncostaeaceae bacterium
CGCCAAGAACATCATCACCACCGAGGCCGTCGTCGCCGACAAGCCCGAAGAGGGCGGCGCCGGTGGCGGCATGCCCGACATGGGCGGAATGGGCGGAATGATGTAGCGCGGACAATCCCGCCGGCCTTGCAGCACCTCTCTACCCGGGCGCTGCGACCTCGCTTCGCTCGGTAGGGCCGGCGGGAATTGCGAATCCCGCCGGCCTTGCAGCACCTCTCTCCACGGGCGCTGCGACCGCGCTTCGCGCGGTAGGGCCGGCGGGAATCACCCCCCGGCCTTGCAGCACCTCTCTCCCCGGGTGCTGCGACCGCGCTTCGCGCGGTAGGGCCGGCGGGCGGACGATCCCGCCGGCCATGCAGCACCTCTCTACACGGGTGCTGCGACCGCGCTTCGCGCGGTAGGGCCGGCGGGAATAGGCTCGCGATCACGGCAGGACCAGGGGGGCCCCACACGGGGCCCCCCGTTGTTTGGGGGAGCGGATGAGCGGAGCGGTGACGGGCAGGCGGCGGGCCGTGGTCTTCTGGACCGCGACGGGGCTCATCGGCCTCGACACGCTGCTGTTCACGATGGTGGCCCCCGCGCTGCCCGTCTTCGCCGAGCGCGAGGGCTTCGGGGACACCGTGGCCGCGCTGATCTTTGCGGCCTACCCCATCGCCCAGCTCGCCACCGGCCTCGCGTCGGCCGGGCTCGTCGAGCGGCTCGGCCGGCGGCCGCTGCTGATCGCCGCCCCCTGCGGCCTGGCGCTCGCCACCCTCGCCTTCGCCCTCGCCGGCGACCCGGCGATGCTGGCCCTGGCCCGCTTCGCCCAGGGCGCGGCGGCGGGCGTGACGTGGACCGCCGCCCTGGCGGCCATCTCGGATGTCTACCCCTCCGACCAGCTCGGCTTCCGCCTCGGTCTGGCCGAAACGGTGGGCGGCGCCATCGGCCTGGCCGGCCCGCTCGCGGGCGGGGCGATGGTCGACGCCTTCGGCACGACGACCGCCTTCACCGTCGCCGCCGTCCTGCCGCTGCTCGCGGTCCTGCCGATGCTCGCCGTCCCCGAGACCCGCCGCCCCCGGGACCCCGCGCAGGAGCGGATCGGGGTGGTCGCGGCGCTGCGGCGCGTGTCGGGCCTGCCGCGGGCCCGGGTGGCCATCGTCGCGCTGGTGGCGCTGGCGGCGGTGCTCGCGCTGCTCGAGCCGCTGCTGCCGCTCGACCTGGACGAGCGCCTGGGCCTGTCGCCCCTGCAGATCGGCATCGTCTTCGCCGTCGGCGACCTCGCATACCTCGCCAGCATCGCGCCCGCGGGCCGCTGGTCGGACCGCCGGGGCCGGCGGCTGCCCACCGTGCTGGGCGGGGTGATGGTCGCCGCGTTCCTGCCGTTCACGGCGATCGGCCCGGCCTGGTTCGTGGCGCTGGCGTTCGTGGGCGTCGGCGCGGGCCTCGCCGCGCTCGGGGCGTCGAGCGGCGCGCTGATGGTCGAGGCGGTCGACCAGGCGGGGATGGCCGGCCGCTACGGGCTGAGCGGGGCCATGCTCACCGCCGTGTTCTCCGCCGGCTACGTGCTGGGGCCCCTCCTCGGCGCGGGCTCCAGCGCGGTGCTCTCCTACGGGGCCACCGTCATCCTGGCGGCGGTGCTCTGCCTGATCGCCACGGCCTGGATCGCGCGCACCCTCCCGCGCGACCACGTCGCCGGCGGGGCTTTGGCCCGAGGGCCAAAGGGAAAGGGCGGGCCGCGCTGATACCGTCGGCGGCGGAACGAGCGAGAGGTGCCGCCCGGTGGTCCCCCTGTTCACCGATTACGAGACGGACGGCTACTTCGACGAGATGTTCGAGGAGCCGGACCGGCCGCGCAGGTCGTACGAGCGCCTCTTCAGCGGGCTGAAGACGCTGCGGCCCAGCACCTTCGCCGAGCGCAGCGCGATGGTGGACAAGGCCTACCTCACCCAGGGCATCACGTTCGCCCACGGCGGTCGCGAGCAGCCGTTCCCGTTCGACCTGCTGCCCCGGCTCATCCCGAGCGACGAGTGGGAGCACCTCGAGACGGGCCTCTCGCAGCGGGTCGTCGCCCTCGACCGGTTCATCGGCGACATCTACGGCGAGCGTCGCGCGGTGGCGGACGGGATCGTCCCCAACGCGCTCGTCTCCACCTGCGAGGGCTACGTCCGCCAGATGGTCGGCGTCCGGCCGCCGCTGGGGCGGTACGTGCACGTCGCGGGCATCGACCTGGTGCGCGACGACCACGGCATCTGGCGGGTGCTCGAGGACAACCTGCGCTGCCCGTCGGGCATGTCGTACGTCGTCCAGAACCGCGCGTTCATGCGCCGGGCGTTCCCCGAGGCGTTCGCCGACCACCACGTCGAGCCCGTCGGGCACGCCCCGTTCCTGCTCCTGTCGGCCCTGATGGCCTCCGCGCCGGAGGGGACCGACTCGCCCCGCGTGGTGGTCCTCACCCCGGGTCCCGCGAACGCCGCCTACTACGAGCACGCGTTCCTGGCCCAGCAGATGGGCGTGCCGCTGGTGGAGGGCCGCGACCTGGTGGTCCGCGACCGCCGCGTCTACGTGCGCACCACCGCCGGGCGCGAGCGCGTCGACGTGATCTACCGGCGTATCGACGACGGCTTCCTCGACCCCGCCAGCCTCCGCTCGGACTCGCTGCTGGGCGTCGCCGGCCTGATGCAGTCCGTCCGCGACAACCGGGTCACGGTGTGCAACGCGATCGGCACCGGCGTGGCCGACGACAAGGCGGTCTACGCCTACGTGCCCGACCTGATCCGCTACTACCTCGACGAGGAGCCGATCCTCGCGCAGGTGCCGACGTACCTCCTCGAGCGCGAGGAGGAGCGCGAGCACGTGCTCGGCAACCTCGACAAGCTCGTGGTGAAGGCGGTCGACGGGGCGGGGGGCTACGGGATGCTCATCGGACCCCACGCCACCCCCGGCGAGCGCCAAGCGTTCGCGCGCCGCGTGCGTGACAACCCGCGCGGCTACGTCGCCCAGGAGACGATCCGCCTGTCGCGCGCGCCCGTGCTGGTGGGCGACCGGTTCCAGGCCCGCCACGTCGACCTGCGCCCGTTCATCCTCTACGGCGAGCGTCCCGTGGTGGTGCCCGGCGGCCTCACCCGCGTCGCGCTCCGCGACGGCTCCCTCGTGGTCAACTCGTCGCAGGGCGGCGGGTCGAAGGACACCTGGGTCCTCTCCCGGTGAACGGGGGCTCGTAGTGCTGGCGCGCGTCGCGCAGACGCTCTACGCGATCGCCCGCGACCTGGAGCGCGCGGAGAGCGTCGCCCGCCTGCTGGAGCTCGGCCAGGCGGCGGCCCTGGAGGGCAGCTCGGCAAACGGCGCCGGCGAGCGGATGGTGTGGGAGCCCCTCGTGCGGATCACCGGGGACTACGACGCCTTCCTCGCCACCCACCGGCGTGCCGACGCCCGCAGCGTGCCCTGGTTCATGACCTTCGGCCGCGACAACCCGGACAGCGTGATCGCCTGCATCAACCGCGCCCGCGAGAACGCGCGGTCGGTGCGCGACCGGCTGCCCACCGAGGTGTGGGAGGGGGTGAACGACGCGTGGCTGGAGCTCGTCGAGTGGCCCCCGGAGCGGATCACCCGCGACGGCGTCTACCCGTTCTGCCAGGGCATCCGCCGCTCGACGTACCTCATCCACGGGCTGATCGTGCAGACGATGCGCCGTGACGAGGCGTGGCAGTTCATGCGCCTCGGGCGATACCTGGAGCGGGCGGAGCGCTCGGTCCGTCTGGTGCAGGCCCGCCACGTCGCGAGCGACGAGGGCGTGCTCGACCTGCACAGCTGGCGCGCCCTGCTGGGCGACGCGGCCGCGCACGAGGCCTACCTCCAGGTGGACGCGGCGGCGCTGTCGCCCGAATCGATCGCCCGGTTCCTGATGCTCGACGCCCGCTTCCCCCGGTCGGTCGCGTTCTGCCTGGGGGAGGTGGAGGACGCCATCCTCGATCTCATCTCCGTCGACGCGATGGCGCCGAACCCCGCCCCCCTCGTCCTGGCCCGCACCGCCCGGGACATGGTCGACGGCGCCGCCCGCCGGCCCTGGGGCGGGCCGGAGGTGGGCGACCTGCTGGAGCGCCTGCTGGCGCGGTGCACCTCCATCGACACGGCCCTCGGCGACTCGTGCTTCATCGCCGCCTACGAGCGGACACCCATCGGACAGCATGCCCAGGCTTCACGCCAAGCACAGAACTGAGATCCGCTACGCC
>DAISWG010000108.1:0-3890 GCA_036826475.1 Miltoncostaeaceae bacterium
ACGCCCATGCCCACCAGGTTGCCGCGGTGGATGCGCTCGAACGACTTGGCGATGACCGCGCGGACGCCGAGCAGCAGGGTGCCCTTGGCGGCCCAGTCGCGGCTGGAGCCGTTGCCGTAGAGGGCGCCCGCCATGACGATCAGCGGGGTGCCGGAGGCCTGGTACTCCATCGAGGCCTCGTAGATCGACGTGATCTCGCCCGTGGGGAGGTACTCGGTCCAGCCGCCCTCCTTGCCCCCGGCCAGGGCGTTGCGCAGGCGGATGTTCGCGAAGGTGCCGCGCATCATCACCTCGTGGTTGCCGCGCCGCGAGCCGTACGAGTTGAAGTCGCGCGGCTCGACGCCGTGCTCGATCAGGTACCGCCCGGCGGGCGAGCTGGCCGGGATGGAGCCCGCGGGGGAGATGTGGTCGGTGGTGATCGAGTCGCCGAGCACCGCGAGCGCGCGGGCCCCGACGATGTCGGTGACCGGCGCCGGCTCCGGCGTGATGGACGAGAAGAACGGCGGGAGCTGCACGTAGGTCGAGTCGCCGTCCCAGGCGTAGGTCTGCCCGTCGGGGACCGGCAGCGCCCGCCAGCGGTCGTCGCCCTCGAAGACCGTGCTGTAGCTCTCCTCGAACAGGGCGCGGTCCACGGCCGTGCCAAGGGTCGCGGCGACCTCCTCCTGCGTCGGCCAGATGTCCTTCAGGTACACGGGGCCGTCGGCGCCCTCGCCGAGCGGCTCGCTGGTGAGGTCGATGTCCACCCGGCCGGCGAGGGCGTACGCGACGACCAGCGGCGGCGACGCCAGGTAGCTGGCGCGGACGTTGGGGTGGATGCGGCCCTCGAAGTTCCGGTTGCCCGACAGCACCGCCGCCGCGACGAGGCCGTTCTCCTCGATGGCCTGGTCGATCGGCCCCGCCAGGGGCCCGGAGTTGCCGATGCAGGTGGTGCAGCCGTAGCCGACCAGGTCGAAGCGGAGCTCGTCCAGGAACGGCGTGAGCCCGGCGCGGTCCAGGTAGCCGGTCACGGCGCGGCTGCCGGGGGCGAGGCTCGTCTTGACCCACGGCGGCGTGGTCAGGCCCTTCTCCACCGCCTTCTTGGCGAGCAGGCCGGCGCCGACCATCACCGACGGGTTGGACGTGTTCGTGCAGCTCGTGATGGCGGCGATCGCCACTGAGCCGGTCTGGAGCGGGAAGGTGACGCCGTCGACCGTCACGTCCACCGGCTCGTAGTGGGGGCCGGCGCCGTTGGCGACGAGGCCCTCGGCGAAGTTGTCCCTGAACTCGCCGGCGACCGCGCCGAGCTCCACCCGGTCCTGCGGGCGCCGCGGACCGGCGAGGCTCGGGACCACGGTGCCGAGGTCCAGCTCGAGCGTCTCGTCGAACTCGGGGTCGGGGTCGCCGTCGGTGCGGAACAGGCCCTGCGCCTTGGCGTAGGCCTCGGTGAGCGCGATGACCTCGGCGGGGCGGCCCGTGACCTCCATGTAGCGGAGGGTCTCGTCGTCGATCGGGAACATCGTCGCCGTCGCGCCGAACTCGGGCGACATGTTCGAGATGGTCGCGCGGTCGGCGAGCGACAGGCCGGAGAGGCCGGCGCCGTAGAGCTCCACGAACTTGCCGACGACGCCGTGGGTGCGGAGCATCTCCGTGACCGTGAGCACCAGGTCGGTGGCGGTGGTGCCGGCGCCGAGGCGGCCGCTGAGCTTCAGGCCGATGACGGTCGGGGTGGGCTGCGAGAGCGGCTGGCCCAGGAGCACGGCCTCCGCCTCGATGCCGCCGACGCCGAACCCGAGGACGCCGACGCCGTTGATCATGGTGGTGTGCGAGTCGGTGCCGACCAGGGTGTCGGGGAACGCGACCAGCTCGCCGTCGATCTCGCGCGTCTGCACGACGGGCGAGAGGTACTCGAGGTTGACCTGGTGGACGATCCCGGTGCCGGGCGGCACGGCGCGGAAGTCGCGGAACGCCTGCTGCGCCCACCGCAGGAGCATGTAGCGCTCCTGGTTGCGCTCGTACTCGCGCTCGACGTTGGCGGCGAACGCCGCGTGGTCCCCGAAGCGGTCGACCTGCACGGAGTGGTCGATCACCAGGTCGGCGGGCACGAGCGGGTTGATCAGGGACGGGTCGCCGCCCAGCGAGCTCATCGCGTCGCGCATTGCGGCGAGGTCGACGACGCACGGGACCCCGGTGAAGTCCTGCATCACGACGCGCGCGGGCAGGAAGGGCACCTCGCCGGTGAGCCCGGACCGGGGCGTCCAGCCGGCCAGGTACCGTACGTCCTCCTCGGTCACGAATCCGCGGCCGCAGTTGCGCAGCACGGTCTCGAGCAGGACCTTGATGGTGTAGGGCGTGCGGTCGAGGCCGTCCCGCACCGCGTCGAGGCGGTAGATCACGTGCGAGCGGCCGCCCGCCTCCAGGCTGTCTCGTGCGGAGAAGGGGTCGGGCGCTGCGCTCACGTGCGGTCTCCTCGGGAGGTCGGATGTCCGACCACCGAGCTTACCGGTCCAGGGCTTTCCTGACGGCCCGGGCGATCGACGGCGCACACGTCCGCCGCGCGACGTCCGGACGCCTCCGGGCGCCGGGGTCTCACGCACAACGGCCTCGGCCGGCGTCCCGTCCCCACCTGGGCGGGACGCCGGCGGTGGCCGGACCTAGCCGGTGACGGCGGGCTGCACCCGCGCCGGGGCGACGGCGACGGCCTGGACGGTGCGGATCGCGGTGACCGTGCCGCCGCAGTTCGCGCCGACGGTGACCCTCATCGTCCTGGGTCCGCGCGTGGAGCGGTCGAGCTTCAGCACCACCGGGATGGTCCTCGCCCTCCCGCGCACCAGTGTTCCGACGCCGACCACCATCTGGCC
Organism: Miltoncostaeaceae bacterium; assembly: GCA_036826475.1. Taxonomy (GTDB): domain Bacteria; phylum Actinomycetota; class Thermoleophilia; order Miltoncostaeales; family Miltoncostaeaceae; genus Miltoncostaea. The sequence goes on from DAISWG010000108.1 coordinate 2,838, forward strand.
GTCGCGGAGCGTGGCGACGCCGGTGCCCGGCAGCGAGAAGCCGGCCGGCAGGGTGAGCCGGACCGTGACCCGGGTGGCGGTCACGCCCGTGGTCCGGACGGTGACGTGGTACTTGGTGGTGCTGCCGGCCTTCGGGTTCTTCGGGCCGCGCACCACGGCGGCGAGCGTCGGCCGCGGGCACGCCGGCACCTGGGTGGCCCTGACGGGCGGCGCGACCGAGGGCGCCTGTGCGACCGGCACCACCGCGACGGGCGGGGTGCACGCCTGGCCCGCCACCACGACGGTGCGGGTGGCGGTGTCGTTGCCGGGGTTGGAGTCCGGCAGGTCGCCCTGCGCCGGCACCAGGCTGACGGTGGCGGTGTTCGGCAGCTGGCCGCACTCGGCGGCGGTGACGGCGCGCGTGCCGGTCCAGGTGACGGTCTCGCCGGGCTTCAGCCAGCCGGTGGTTGGGGGGCCGTCGGGCGCGAGGTTCGCGAGCGACGGGTCGCTCACCCGGATGCGCTCGCGCAGGACGGCGGTGTTGCCCGTGTTGGTGACGGTGATCGTGTAGGTCACGACGTCGCCGGGCGTGTACGTGTCGCGGTCGCTCGTCTTCGCGATGGACACGTCGACGACGCAGTTCCGGTCCTTGGCGGGTGCGCACGTGCCCGCCGGCCAGGCCAGCGCCGCGGGGAGCGGTGCCAGGGCGGCTGCGGCCAGCAGGACGACGATCGCCAGGGTCCGGTGACGGAGGGACGAGCGGGAGGGGCTCATCGGGCGGTTCCTCGGAGTCCGGGCCCGCGCGCTCCTCGAGAGCGTGCTGGGCTGCTCCGCAGCCTGATCCGTCCACCAGACGTCACCAATGGACGACGGATGGGTTCGGAACCGCCACTCGTTGAGGGTTTCGCCCCCCGTTTCGGGGGGTGTTTTCGTACCGTCCGCAAGTTTCGCCCGCTCGGGACGGGCGCGCGCGGCGTCAGCCGGGGGCCGTGAGCCTCCGGTACGTGATGCGCTTCGGGCGGGCCGCCTCCTCGCCGAGGGTGCGCCGGCGGTGGTCCTCGTACTCCTGGAAGT
>DAISWG010000109.1:0-2796 GCA_036826475.1 Miltoncostaeaceae bacterium
ACGAGCTCAACAAGTACGCGCCCCGCGAGGGCGACTCGCCGATCAAGGACACGCTCGTCGACATCGCCCAGCGCGGGCGGTCGCTCGGCGTGATCCTGGTGGGCGCCCAGCAGCAGGCGTCCCTGGTGGCGCCGGAGGTCACCCAGAACGCGGCGATCCGGATCGCCGGGCGCCTGGACGCGGCGGAGGCCGAGCGCAGCGAGTACGGGTGGCTGGGACCGGCGGCACGTGCGCGGGCGCGGCTGCTCATGCAGGGGCGGGTGCTGGTGAGCCAGCCGAGCGTGCCCGCGCCGATCGCCGTGGAGGTGCCGTTCCCGCCGTGGGCGACCACGGCGGGCGAGGTGTCGCGCGCGGAGCTCACCCGGGCCGCGATCGACGAGTTCGGGTGAGGCTGCTCCACACCGGCGACTGGCACCTGGGCAAGCGCCTCTACGGCGCCGACCGGGACGCCGAGGCGCGGGCGGCGCTGGAGGAGGTGGCGGAGGTCGCGGCCCGCGAGGAGGTCGACGCCGTCCTGGTCGCGGGCGACCTGCTCGACCGGCGCCTCGTCGACTCGGCGGCGCTCGGCGACTGCCTGGCCGCGCTGGAGCGGCTCGCGGCCGTCGCCCCCGTCATCGCGGTGGCGGGCAACCACGACGACCCCGCCCTCTGGAGCCACCTCGCCCCCTACCTCGCGACCCGGCGGATCCACGTGGCCGGGAAGGTGCGCCCGGTCGCCGACGCCGTGCTGACGCTCGACACGGCGGCCGGCCCGCTGCACGCGGCGATGCTGCCGTGGCCCGACCCCGCCCAGATGAAGCTGGACGCGGGCGCGAGCGTGCAGGACGCCCGGATCCGGTGGGCCGACCGGGTCGGGGCGCTCATGCTCGACTACGGCGCCGAGGCGGCGCGGCGGCGGCGCGAGGGCGGCGGCGCCGCGGTGCTGGTGGGGCACCTCATGATCGAGCGCGCCCTGGCCGGCGGGGGCGAGCGCGAGCTCACGATGGGGATCTCGTACGCCGTCTCGCCGGCGTCGGTGCCGGCCGACCTCGACTACGTCGCCCTGGGCCACGTCCACCGGCCGCAGACGCTGCCCGGCGTCGCCGCCCCCGGGCGCTACTGCGGGAGCCCGATGGCCCTCGACTTCAGCGAGGACAACCACGCCAAGTGCGTGGTGGTGGCCGACATCGAGGGCGACACCACGCGGACCCGCGAGGTGCCGCTCGCGGCGGCGCGGGCGCTGGTGCGCCTCCGGGGGCGGCTCGACGACCTGGCGGGCCTCGCGGCCGCCCACCCGGGCGCGTGGTTCGCCTGCGAGGTGCTGCTGGACGCGCCCGTGACCGACCTGGTGCGGCAGGTGCGCGAGGCGGTGCCGGGCGCGCTGCGGGTGGAGCCGGTGTACGCCGCCCCCGTCGACGTGCCCCCCGAGGCGGGCGGGGCCGCCGGGGACGACCCGGCGCGCGACCTCCCCGCCCTGTACGCCGAGTGGACCGCCCGCCAGGGGCGCGAGCTGGGGACGGCGCAGGCGCGGGCGTTCGCGCACGCGCTCGCGGACGGCGCCGAGGAGGCCGGGGCGTGAGGCCCCTCGAGCTGGACCTGACGGCCTTCCGCTCGTACGACCGGGCGACGGTCGACCTGCGCCCCCACGAGCTGGTGGTCATCTCCGGCGACACCGGATCCGGCAAGACGTCGCTGCTCGACGCGATCGCGTTCGCCCTGTTCGGTCAGACCCCCGAGAAGGCGCGGCCCGCCGACCTGCTGACGCTGGGGCGCACGCACGGCGAGGTGCGCCTCACCTTCGCGGCGCGGGGCGAGGTGTGGCGGGTGGCGCGGCGCTACGGCCCCGATGCGCCGGAGCCGTCGCACGTGCTGGAGCGGCTCGACGGCGACGGCGGCCCCGCCCTGGAGACGACGGGGGGCGAGGAGGCGGTGGGGGCGGCCCTCGCGAGGATCGTCGGCATGAGCTTCCGCGCGTTCACCAGCGCCGTGCTCCTGGCCCAGGGGCGGTTCGCCGAGTTCCTCGGCGCCCAGCCGCGCGACCGCGACGCGATCCTGCGGGAGCTGTTCAACGTCGCGTCGCTGGAGGGCGCGCGCCTGGCGGCGGGCCGGGCGCAGGCGTCCGCCGAGGGCGAGGCCGAGGCGTACGAGCGCGGCGCCGGCCGGCTGGCTCCGCACGGGCCCGGCGAGCGGTCGGCGGCGGCCCGGTCGGTCCGCGAGGCGGCCGCGCGACACGCCGCGGCACGCCGGCTCGTTCCGCTGGCGCGGGCGGCGGAGGGACACGCGGAGGCGGCGGCGGAGGCGCGCGCCCGGGCGGCGTCGGCGCGGGCCGCGGCCGCGGAGCTGCCCGACGCGGACGCCGGCGGCGCGCTGCTGGGGCGGCTCGACGCCTGCGGCGCCGCGGTCGCGTCCGCGGCGACGGCCCGGCGGGCGGCCGACCGGCGGGCCGCCGCGGCGGCGGCGGCGGTCGACGCGCTGCGGGAGCGGCACGGCGGCGACGGGGCAGCGCTCGGGGCGCTCGCCGTGCGGGCCGAGGGCGCCCAGGCCCTGGCGACGGCCCTGCCGGGACGGCGGGAGGCGCTCGCGGGCCGGCAGGCGGCGCTCGCGGCACGGACCGGGGTCCTCGACGAGCTCCGCGCCACCCTCGCCGCCTCCGAGGCCGAGCGCGACACGGCGATGGCCCAGGCCGCCGCGGTGGCCGCGTGGACGGCGGCGGAGGACGCGGTCGCGGCGGCGGTCGCCGCCGAGGAGGACGCGGCGCGGGATGCGGCGGCGGCGGCGGAGGCGGCGGCGGCGGCGCAGCGTCGTTGTTGCCGCCGA
>DAISWG010000109.1:2808-3605 GCA_036826475.1 Miltoncostaeaceae bacterium
CGGCGGGCCGCCCTCGCCGCGACCATCCGGGCCGACCTGGACGAGGGCGACCCCTGCCCGGTCTGCGGCGCGGAGGTGGGCGCGCACGACGTCGCGGCCGGCGACGTCCACGAGGGCGAGGCGGCGCTCTCGGCGGCGCGGCGGGCGGCGATGGACGCGGCGCGATCGCAGGCCGAGGCCGGCGAGCGGCTGCGGGCGGCGACCGCGGCGGCCGCCGCGGCGCGGGGGGCGCGGGACGCAGCGGGCCGCGGCCTGGCGTCCGCGGGCCTCGCTCCCGAGGAGGCGGCGGAGCGCGCGGAGGCGCTGGCGGCGCGCGCCGGCGGGCTCGGGCCGGCGATCGCCGCGGCGCGGGCGGGCGTGGAGGCCGAGGTGCGGGCCGTCGCGGCGGAGGGATCCGAGCTGGCGGCGGAGGCGTCGTCCATCGCGCGTGACACGACGGAGCTGGACGCGGCCCGCGAGGCGCTCGGCGCGTGGGCGCGGGCGGACGACGCCGGCGCGGCGCTGCGGGCGGCCATCGCCGAGGCCGACGCGGCCGAGGCCGCGCGGCGGGATGCCGACCGGGCGGCCGGGGAGGCGGCGGCCGGGTGCGCGGACGCCGACCGGGCGCTGGCCTGCATCGTCGCCGGACCGGTGGCGCAGCTGCGGGCCGTCGCGGCGCGCGTGGCCGCCCGGGGCGGCATCGCGGTCGCCATGGCGCCCAACACCCCGCCGCCAAATCGGGGCGAAGTGATCCGCGCCTGCCTCGCCTATATCGACAACGGCGCGATCACCGCCGAAGAGCTGATGGAAATCGTCCC
>DAISWG010000110.1:0-3457 GCA_036826475.1 Miltoncostaeaceae bacterium
AGCTTGCGCACCTCGTCGGCCACGACCGCGAAGCCGCGGCCCTGCTCGCCGGCGCGGGCGGCCTCGATGGCGGCGTTCAGGGCGAGGAGGTTGGTCTGGTCGGCGATCGACGCGATCTCGACGGTCAGCTGGACGCCCCGCTCGGCGACGCCGCGGGCCTCGGTGGCGAGGTTGACGGCCTCGTCGCCCACCTTCGACGCGTTGTCGATCATCTCGTCCTGACGGCCGGCGCCCTCGGCGACGCCCACCATGAGCTGCGCGATGCCGTCCACGGAGGACCCCGTCTCCTCGGCGGTCGCGGACATCTCCTGCGACGCCGCCGCCAGGCTGCCGGCCATCCCGCGGATCTCGTCCATCACGCCGCCCAGCTCGCCGCGCATCCGGTTGTAGTCGACGATCGAGCTCTGCATCTTGTCGAGCGTCGTGTTGAAGGTGGTGGCGAGCGAGCCCAGCTCGCAGCCCGGCTCGGTGGTCACCGGCGTGGTGACGGGCACGACGTCGTGGGTCAGGTCGCCCTCCGCCAGCTTGCCGAGGCCCACCGTCAGGCCGGTGAGGCAGTTGTCGGTGAGCGAGTCGAGCCGCGTCTGGACGGCCTGGAGGCTGGAATGGTCGCCCACGACCTTCGCGAACTCCTCGCGGAAGCCGTTGTAGGCCGCGACGCAGCCCTGGATCTTGACGGCGAGGGCGTTCATCTTCTCCGCGAGGGCGTCCACCACCGCATCGCCCGACCGCTGCTCGATGAGCGTGGTCACGGGTATGACGACCCTGGTCGTGTCGCCCTCCGCCATCGCCTGGAGGGCGGCGGCCAGGTCCGCGGCGCAGTGGTCGTTGAGGCTGTCGAGCCGCTTCTCGACCTCGGCGAGGACGAGGGCCTTGTTCGATGATCCGGCGGAGAGGCGCATGGCGGTCGGGGTCCTCCTTGGACGGGACGCCTGGGTGCGGGGAAGGCACTGGTTCCATCGGTCGGCCCGAACCCGCCTTGAGCAGGGGGCCGCCCCGCCGGGTCCCGCTACGCTGCGCCCGTGGACCCGGACTCCGACCGCGCCCCGCGGGAGCCGCCGGAGGGCCCCGACCCCTTCCCCGACCCGCGGCCGCTCCGGCGCATCCAGGCCGCGACGGCCATCCTCCTCGCCGTCGTCGCCGCGCTGACCCTGCTGAGCGACGAGCGGCCGTCCTCCGTGCGCTGGGGCGCGGCGGTCGGAATCGGGGTGCTGATCCTCCTCGTGTGGGGGATCACGCGGCATCGGCGTCCCCGCCGGTAACGCCCGGCCGCGCAGATTCCTTCGAAACGCGGGGAGTTTGTCGCGTTTCTGAAACCCACGGAATCGGACACGTCACTCGTGCATTCCGTCACATGCGGGAGTATGGTCGCGCGATTCCAGACCCTCCGGACACCCCCGATGACGCCCGATAGGGCGCCGATGACGCCGTGACCACGGCCGTCGGTGAGACCGTCGGACCGGCAGGCGCCCCGCCCCCCGAGGGCGGCGACGTCATCGCCGGACGCTCGCCCCGGCAGCTCTTCTGGTCGCGGTTCAAGCAGGACAAGTTCGCGTTGGCGGGGGCGGCCTTCGTGCTGCTGCTCGTGCTCCTGGCGCTGTTCGCCCCGGCGATCGCCGCCCTGGTCGGGCACGGCCCGAACGACCTCTACCAACGCGAGACGACGGACATCTTCGGGATCCCGGAGGGGCCGCAGAGCGGCTTCTGGTTCGGCGCTGACAACAGCGGACGGGACGTGTTCATCCGGACGATCTACGGCATCCGGGTCTCGCTCGTGGTCGGCGTGGTCGCGACCGGTATCTCGGTGCTGATCGGTGTGGTGCTCGGCGTCCTTGCCGGCTTCTTCGGAGGCTGGCTCGACACGCTCGTGTCCCGCACTACCGACATCATCCTGTCGATCCCGCTCCTGCTCTTCGCGATCGGGATCGTCGCCGCGTGCTCCACCTCCAAGCAGGGCTGCCTGAACGGGACCCTCAAGCCGGGGCTGGAGCTCGTGATCCTCATCATCTCCCTGTTCACGTGGCCGTACGTGGCCCGGCTCGTACGCGGGAACACGTTGTCGCTGCGCGAGCGGGAGTTCGTGGAGGCGAGCCGCTCGGTGGGGGCGAGCAACACGCGGATCATGTTCCGTCAGATCCTGCCCAACCTGCTCTCGCCGCTGATCGTCTACGCCTCCCTGCTCGTCCCCGCGAACATCCTGTTCGAGGCGTACCTGTCGTTCCTGGGGCTCGGTGTGCCCGACGACCAGCCCTCGTGGGGGAGCCTGATCAGCGACTCCCTCTCCAGCTTCGACACCACCTGGTGGCTCTGGTTCTTCCCGGGCCTCTTCCTGCTGTTCACGGTGCTGGCTTTCAACCTTCTCGGCGACGGACTGCGCGACGCGCTCGACCCACGCGCCAACCGGTGAGGGCGGTGCCCGACAACCCCCGACTTCGGAGGACCACATGAGACGACGATGGCTCACCCGGTCGGCGCTTCTCGCGCTCGGCTGTGCGGCGGCCCTCGCCGTCGCCGCGTGCGGCGGCGACGACGACTCCGCGGACACATCGACCGGCGGCGGCGGCGCCGCGGCGGACGACGTGGCGGCGGTGGTCGCCGCCCTCGGCGGCGCGAAGGACTTCGGCACGCCCGAGAAGGGCGGCACGTTCCGTATCGAGAACACGGACTTCGCCCTGTTCGACGCGTTCGATCCGACGGGCGAGTACTTCGGCAGCGACTGGACGATCTACTCCAACCTGATGCTGCGGACCCTCGTCTCCTACAACTTCTCCTCCGCTGAGGAAGGTGGCAACGACCTGGTCCCCGACATCGCGACCGAGATCCCGGAGCCGACGGACGGCGGCACGACCTGGACCTTCAAGCTGAAGGACGGCATCACCTTCGGTCCTCCGGTGAACCGCGCCATCACCTCGAAGGACATCAAGTACGCGATCGAGCGCACGGCGATCAACAAGGGCGCCCTCGGCTCGTACGCGAACTACTACCGGCCGATCATCGGCATCGAGGACATGGAGGCCGGCACGGCCAACACGGCCAGCGGCATCACGACGCCGGACGACCAGACCATCGTCTTCAAGCTGAAGGCCCCGACCGGTGACTTCGCCTACCGGCTGGCGATGCCGGCGACGGCGCCGATCCCGCAGGAGGTGGCCAAGTGCCACACCCAGCGCGGCGAGTACGGCCGCTACGTCATCTCGACCGGCCCGTACATGACGGAGGGCGCCGACAAGCTCGACATCTCGAGCTGCGGCTCCCAGAAGCCGATCTCCGGCTTCAACCCGAACACCGGCATCAAGCTCGTGCGCAACCCGAACTACGACCCGTCCACGGACGACACGAACATCCGTCAGTCGTACCCGGACGAGTTCGACATCGGCGTCAACACCAACCTCGACAACATCTTCGCGAAGATCGAGCGCGGTGAGCTCGAGGGCTCCTTCGAGACGCCCCCGAACGC
>DAISWG010000111.1:0-3371 GCA_036826475.1 Miltoncostaeaceae bacterium
CCGAAGATCTCCAGCAGGTAGCGCAGCCGCTTGCAGGCGATGCGCATGTCGTGCAGCTCTGTGACGTTCGCCGGATCGGCCACCAGCCCGTCATACGCGTAGACCTCGTCGATGCGCACCTGCAGGATGCGGCGGGCGTTGGGGCGCAGGCGGCGGTCCGGATCGAGCCCGGTGACGGGACGCGGCTTCGCCACCTCAGTCCTCCGGCGCCACGGGCTTCAACTTCGCCATCCGCACGCCGGTGTGCCGCTCCACGTAGCGGGCCAGCCGCGCACCGAAATCGGTCTCATCGATGCGGTCGAACAGCGCGGCGATGACCGGATCCTCGGCCGCCCGCTCCTGCCGGTAGCGCGCGACCAGGCCCTCGATGCCGGGACGCTCGTCGCGGCGCATCCCGTCGAGCAGGCCCGTGAGGCGCTCGATGGCGACATCCAGGTCGCGGGCGTCGCCCAGCACGTCGGTGATCTCCTTCACCTGCCGTAGATAGCCCCGGAAGGACTTGGGGGGGAAGGCGCCCTCGAACGCGTCCATCGCCGCGCGCAACCGGCGCGACGACACCCGCATCGCGTGCAGCTCCTCGATGTCCTCGCCCAGCAGGGTGCCGTCGCGGTAGCTCATCATCTCGGCCCACCGCGTCAGGATCACCCGGCCGGCCGCGTCGCGGAACCGGGCGTCCCCCCGGAGGCCGGGGACGTCCCACGCCTTCGCCACCTATGTGCGGTCCGGGCGGCGGACCATCACCGACTCGCGGACGGCGGAGCGCAGGGTCGCGCCGCGGACGATCACGGCCCAGTCGACGTCGAGCTCCATGCCCAGGTCGACCAGGGCGCGCAGGACCTGCCCCTCGTCGATGCCGGGGCCGGACATCTCCACCGCGTCCTTCAGCCACCGGGCCTGCGCCGTCGAGATCTCGAACCGCACCTTCACGCGCGCGTCCTTGCGTCGCGTGCCGATCGAGTCCTCGCCCAGGCGGACGTAGACGCCGGCCGGGCTCCCGCCGGCGGGGCCGCCGGCCGGGCCCAGCATCCCCTGGGACGACACCCGCCTCATGTCCCGGCCTCCATGTCGGGCGACGCGGCGGCGAGGTCCATGCGGCGGTCCTCGGCCAGGTCGCGGATGGTGTCCTCGCCGATCTGCGCCTCGTCCCGCTCGGCCGCCACGAACAGGGCGTTCGCCAGCAGCAGGTTCACCAGCCGGGGGACCCCGCCGGTCTCCCGGTGGACGGCCCTCGTCGCCCGCTTCGACACGATGCGCCGCTGCGCGCCGGCCACGCGGGTGCGATGGAGGGTGTAGGCGTCCACCTCGTCGGCGCCCATCGGACCCAGGTGGTATCGGACCACCACGCGCTGGGCCACCTGCGGCAACCGCGCCACGTGGCCCGACAGCTCCGGCTGCCCGAGCAGCACCACCGGCACGCCCGGTCCGTCGGGGCCCGGATTGGTGAGCAGGCGCACCTCGTCCAGCGCGCGCGGGTCGAGCCGCTGGGCCTCGTCCAGGCACACCACCGCGCGGCGCCCCTCGGCCGACAGCTCCGCGAGCCGGGCCCGGAGCAGCGCGGCGATGCGGGCCGCCGAGCCGCCCGCCCGCGGGCCGCCCGCGGCGAGCAGGGTCGACGACAGCAGCGCCGCCGCCGTGCGCGGCGGGTTCGCGACCTCCGCCACCTGGAAGCCCTCGCCGTCGAGCGTCCCCCGCAGCGTCTGGGAGAGCAGCGTCTTGCCCGCCCCGATCTCCCCCGTGATCACCACGAGGCCCCCCAGCTGGGTGATGCCGAACAGGATCCGGGCGAGGCCCTCCCGGTGGTCGGCGCGCTCGTACGCGAACCGGGGGTCCGGCTCCAGCAGGAACGGGGCCTCCGCGAGGCCCCAGTGCGCCAGGTAGCCGCTGTCGGTCGTCATGCCGCCGCCTCCAGGACGAGCCCCTCGCGGATCCCCGCGTGGCTCACGTGCAGGACCTCGATGCGGAAGCTGCGCCGCACCGCCTCGAACGCCGCCGCGCCCGCCATGCACAGCCGCAGGCGCTTCGGGTCGATCCCCGTCTCCTCGGCCAGGTCGGTCGCCGGGGTCGCCGCCAGGCGCTCAACCGCCCGCAGCAGGCCGTCGCGGTCGAGCCGCTCCGAGCCGGCGAGCGTCCCGAGCGCCTCGGCCGAGCCCCCCGCTGCGAGCGCCTCGGTCCCGCGCACCGGCACGTCCACGGCGTCGAGCAGCTCGCGGACGGCGCTGACCATCGGCTCCAGCAGGTCCAGGGGGGGAGGGTCGGGCGGGGCGAAGCGCTCGCTCAGCGCCCGCACGCCGATCGGGATGGACGTCGCCCACCGCAGCACGCCGCCCTCGCCGCCCATCAGCTCCAGGCTGCCGCCGCCCAGATCGACGGCCAGCAGCGGGTCGGGGGCGCCCGACGCCACCATGCCGCGGAACGTCAGCGCCGCCTCCTCCGTGCCGGTGAGGATACGGGCGGGCACACCGGCGGCCGCCTCCAGGTGGGCCAGCAGCACCGCCGCGTTGCGGGCCGTGCGGCCCGGCGCCGTCGTGGCGACCACCAGCCGCTCCGCCCCCAGGCGCCGTGCCTCCTCGGCCATCTGCCGGACCGTCGCCGACACCAGATCGAGGCCCTCGCGCCCGATGTCGCCGCCCGGGGTGAGCCCGGCGCCGAGCGCGGTCATCGCGCTGCCGCTCGCGAGCGGCTGGATGCGTCCGCCGATCGCGCGCGCCACGAGGAGCCGGGTGGTGTTGGTCCCGACGTCGATCGCGGCGACGGGGGCGTCGCCTGTCACCTGCGCGTCCGGTTCACGGTGCGACATCGTACTGCCGCCCGGCCCCGGAGCCCGAACTGTGAAGAGTTGTTACAGGGGGTTCCGGCGGATCCGCGGCCGCCGGCGGGCGACGGCGCGGGCGCGCAGCAGGGCGGCCGCGCCCACCAGCGCGGCCGCGCCGGCGAGGCGGAGCTCGCCGGTCACCACGCCGGCCCCGCCGGGGGCGGATGCGAGGGCGGCGAGCAGGAAGCCGATGACGAGGCCGAACGCGTAGAGCGCGACCGTGGCCGCCCGCGGGACGCGGCGGCGGCGGGGCCGGGGCGCCACGGCGCGCAGCTGCGGCCGCGCGGGCGCGAGGGGGACCGGCCGGGCGATGTGGGAGCGGGCGGTTGCGTGCATGGGAGGAACACTAGTTCGCCCCTCGGACGCGAACAAGCGTTCGGTGTTGCGAGTCGGTGCAACGCGCGTTCCGGGGGCGTCGGTGGGGCGTCGGCGTCCGAATGGGGGGTCCTGGGGGGAACCCGGTCGCCGTGTGGGGGGTTCGCGTTGCCATGTGGGGAGATGTGGGGTAGCGTGGGGAAATGCAACGGCGGCTGCTGAGCGGGACGTATGAGTGCAGCCT
>DAISWG010000112.1:0-3331 GCA_036826475.1 Miltoncostaeaceae bacterium
GGGGGGGAGGGCGGGGGGGGCCCGGGCCCGGGGGGGGGGGGGGGGGGTGGCGGGATCGGGCGACGGCGGCTCCGGGGGGGCGGCCTCGCCGGACGGCTCGGGGGCCGGCGTCGGCGTGGCCTCCTGCTCGTCCCGGGTGAGGGTGGGCGGCGGGGCGGGCGCCGTGGCCTCGGCCGGCGCCGTGGCCTCGGCCGGCAGCGTCTCGGCCGGCGCCGCCTCCACCGGGTACGCGGGGACCGGCTCCGCGGCGCTCGCGACGCCCGGCGAGGCGGCGATCGCCACGGCGGTGGCGAGCACGGCGAGGCCCCGGGTGCGGCGGCGGCGGACGGGACGCGTGGAGGAAGGCGGCGGGGACCCCATGGCGATGCCCTCTTCGGCAGAAGGGGCCCAAACCTTGAGCCCCCTGCCGGAATTTCTTCGGAACCGGCTAACGTGCAGGGCCGGAACCCCGATGCCGAGGGCGATGTCCGCACCCCAGAACGCCGCCGCGACCCAGCGCAGACGGCTCAAGTGGACCCTGGAGGACCGCCACGCGGCGCTCCTGCGCGGGCGCCTCGCCGCCTACCTGATCATCGCCGCGATCGCCGCCGCCGGCGTCCCCGAGGGGATGTCCACGGCCGACCGCGAGCTGGCCGTGGTGATGTGCCTCGCGGCCGCCGCCGTGCAGACCATGCTGTGGCTCGCCCCGATCTGGTGGCCCAAGCGCCTGCTGGACGGCGTCAACGGCGCCCTGATCGTCGATGGCCTGCTCATCTTCGGCCTGGCGGTGGTGTCCAACGGCTGCGAGAGCCTCGCGCTGTGGGCGCTGCCGGTGATGGCGCTGGCCGCGACGGTGGCGCACGGCCTGTCGACCGGGGTGAAGGCCCTGGTCCTGGCGGCGATCGTCGTCGGCGCCGTGCAGTGGACCGACGCGGCGGGAAGCGCCGAGCGCACGGCCGGCCCGCTGATCATGGCGGCCATCGTCGTGGTCGTCGCCGGCGGCCTGATCCGCGTCAACGAGCGCGATCTCGCCGCCGCCGAGAAGCGACAGAAGGTCCTCTTCAACGCGTCGCAGCGGTTCGTGGGGGTCGACGACCCCGCCGAGCTGCGGCGGATCGCCGAGGCGGCCGCGCAGCGGCTGCTGCCGTCCGGGTGGGAGACCACCGCCGACCTCGACGAGCGCTCGGGGGTCGAGCGGCAGTGGCGCGACGGCTCGTGGGCCCGGGTGGACGTCCCCCTGGTGGTGCGCGAGCGCGACCGCGACGTCCGCGTGCTCGGCGCCCTCCGCGCCCGCCGCCACGCACCGCGGACGGGGAGCGTCCGGATCAGCGCCCGGCACACCCTCCCGGCGCTCCAGGCGCTCGCGCTGGCCCTGACCACCGCCCTCACCCACGCCGAGCTGGTGCAGCGGCTGGAGCACCTGTCGCTCTCCGACCCGCTGACCGAGCTGGGGAACCGGCGGGCGTTCGACGAGGCACTGGCCGAGGAACTGGCGCGCGCTCGGCGCACCGCCGCGCCCCTGGGGCTCGTGGTGCTCGACGTTGACCACTTCAAGCACTTCAACGACCGCCACGGCCACCAGGAGGGGGACGACGTGCTGGTGGCGGTCGCAGGCGTGCTCAGCGGGGTTGCGCGCGTCGAGGACCGCGCCTGCCGCGTCGGCGGCGAGGAGTTCGCGGTGCTGCTGCCGGGCGCCGACGAGGCGGCCGCGCTGGCGGTGGCCGAGCGCATCCGCGAGGGCGTCGCGGCCGCGGGGGCGGCCGAGCAGATCACCGTGAGCCTGGGCGTGGCCTCGACGCGCGGCGAGCACGACGCGGGGGCGCTCTTCGCCCTGGCGGACGAGGCCCTCTACGCGGCCAAGCAGGCGGGCCGCAACCGGTCGCGGGGCCCTAGCCGGGCTCGATGACGGCCAGCCGGCGCCGGCCGGCGGCCACCACGCGCACCGGTGCGGCGAAGCACGCCGAGAGCGCCTCGGACGTCAGCGCCTTCCCGGCGGGGGCCGCCGTCACCACGGCGCCGTCGCGCAGCAGCAGCGCGTGCGTCAGCGACGCCGGCAGCTCCTCGACGTGGTGGCTCACGTGCACCGTCGTCAGCGACGGGTGGGTGCGCGCGAGCTCGTCGAGCCCCGCGAGGAAGGCCTCCCGGCCCGGGAGGTCCAGCCCGGCGGTGGGCTCGTCCAGCAGCAGCAGGTCGGGCTGAGCCGCCAGGGCCCGCGCCAGCAGCACCCGTTGCTGCTCGCCTCGGGAGAAGCGCGCGAAGGTGCGGTCGGCCAGGTGCGCGCATCCCAGCTCCTCCAGCAGGTCCGACGCGCGCCGGCGGTCATCGGCGGTGAGGTGCCCCGAGCGCACGAGGATGGTCCCGGTCACGCCCGAGCGCACGACGTCGGCCCCCGTCGCCCGGGACCGGAACCGGGCGGCCATGGCGGCGTCGACGTGGCCGATGCGGGCGCGCAGCTCGCGTAGGTCGGTGGTGCCCAGGCGGTGGCCCAGGACGGAGGCGGCCCCCTCGCTGGGGAACGTCTCGGCGCCGGCGATGCCCATCAGCGTGGTCTTGCCGGCGCCGTTCGGGCCGATCAGCGCCCACCGCTCCCCAACCTCGACCCGCCAGTCGATGCCGCGCAGGATCCGGATGTGCCCGCCGCCCGGCCGGGCACGCCACAGCCCGACCCCGGCCAGCGCGACCGCCGGAGCCGGGCTCAGGGGCGGAAGAGGGCCATCGCCTCGTCGACCACCCGGTCGCCGTCGGCGTCGGCCCGGGTGCGCTCGTCGATGGCCACCTCGGGCTCGGGGTCGTCCGACATGTGCCGCGGCAGCGGGACGCCCAGCATCTGCTCGCCCGCGGACCACCACGACTCGGGGATGGCGTCCGGCAGCTCCACGCCCAGCATCTCGGCGAACAGCAGCGTCCACGCGCGCGGGACCACCTGGAACGTGTAGCCGCCCCCGCCGAGGGCGACCCACCGCCCGCCGCTCGCGGCCCGCGCCAGCTCGTGAAGGGCGCGGTAGGCGCGCGGGAACGCCGCCATGGTGACCTGGAGATGCGCGAGCGGATCGGCGTGGTGGGGGTCGGCGCCGTCCTGGGTCACGATGACGTCCGGCGCGAAATCCAGGACCGCCGGCGCGATGACGTCCTCGATGGCCCGCAGGTAGGGCCGGTCGCCCGCATAGGGCGGCAACGGGATGTTGATGGAGGTACCCTCCGCCGCGCCGATCCCGCGTTCGGCCATCCCGCCCGTTCCGGGGAACAGGTAGCGGCCCGTCTCGTGGACGGAGCACGTGAGCACGCGCGGCTCCTCGAAGAAGATCCACTGGGTGCCGTCGCCGTGGTGGACGTCGATGTCGATGTAGGCGAC
>DAISWG010000113.1:0-3081 GCA_036826475.1 Miltoncostaeaceae bacterium
ATCGGACAGCATGCCCAGGCTTCACGCCAAGCACAGAACTGAGATCCGCTACGCCGGCGCCGTCGGCGAGAGCGTCAACGAGATCCGCCTGGTGCCGTCCGACAACGGGCGCCAGCAGGTGGAGTGGAGCCACGTGCGCGTGCAGCCGGGCGCCGAGCTCATGGGCCACCGCGACGCCTACGGCAACGAGGTGCGCTGGTTCCAGCTCACCGAGCCGCACGAGACCCTGGTGGTGGAGGCCGAGGCGATCGTGACCACCCGGCCGGGGACCCGCGCCGCCGGAAACGGCGACGACGGGTTCGCCGGCATCGAGGACCCCGCGTACCGCGACCGCTACGCCGAGTTCCTCGCGACGTCCGACCGCATCCGCTGGACCGAGCCGGTCGACCTGTTCGCCCGGGGCCTGCCGCTGGAGGAGGGCGACGGGGTGCTCGCATGGGCCGTCGCCCTCGAGGCCGAGATCAACCGTGCGATCGAGTACATGCCGGGCGCCACCCGCGTCGACACGCCCGTCGAGGAGGTCGTGCGGGTGGGCCGCGGCGTCTGCCAGGACATGGCCCACCTGATGCTCGCCGTCGCCCGCCGACGCGGCGTCGGCGCCCGGTACGTGAGCGGGTGGCTCAACCTGCCGGGCCGTGAGGAGCCCGGTGAGAGCCACGCCTGGGTGGAGCTCGCGATCCCCGGGCGCGGATGGATGGAGTTCGACCCGACGCACCCGTCGCCGGCGCACGAGCACTACGTCCGGATCGCCATCGGACGCGACTACGCCGACGTGCCGCCGCTGCGCGGCAGCTATCTCGGGCCGGCGACCGAGGCGATGGTCGTGACGGTCGAGGTCCGCCAGCTCCCCTGAGCCACGACCACTAGCCTTCCCGGCCATGACCACGGGGACCCAGGGCCACCGCATCGCGCCGCCGATCCGCAGGGACTCGCGGGTGATGCCCCTCGAGCTGTTCTTCGACCTGGTGTTCGTGCTCGCGCTGACGCAGTGCACGGCGCTGATGGCCCGGGAGCCGACCTGGCAGGGGCTGACGAAGGGCCTGCTGGTGCTCGGCGTCCTCTGGTGGGCGTGGGTGGGGTACGCCTGGCTGACGAGCGTGGTCGACCCCGAGGAGCCGCTCGTGCGCTCCACCATGTTCGCGGCGATGGGGGCGCTGCTGATCGTGGCCCTCGCCGTGCCGGAGGCGTTCGGCGACCTGGCCCTGCTGTTCGCCTGCGCATACGCGTTCGTGCGCATCGCCCACATCGCGCTGTTCGTGATCATCGGCCGGGACGACCCGGCGTTCCTGCGATCCACCACCGGCCTGGCGATCGGTACGGCGGTCGGCTTCTCGCTGCTGGTGGCCGCCTCGTTCACCGACGGGCTCACGCAGGGGCTCCTGTGGGCGACGGCCCTGGCCCTCGACGTCGGGGAGCCCTACGTGTTCGGGAGCGAGGGGTGGCGCCTCGAGCCCGGGCACTTCGCCGAGCGGCACGGCCTGTTCGTGATCATCGCCCTGGGCGAGTCGATCGTCGCGATCGGGATCGGCGCCGAGCACGGGGTCGACGCCGGCGTCGTGGTGGCGGCGGTGCTGGGCATCGCGATCTCCGCCGCGCTGTGGTGGCTCTACTTCGACGTGGTCGCCCTGGTCGCGGAGCGGCGCCTGCACAGCGCGCCGCCCGGCAAGGAGCGCAACGAGATCGCCCGCGACTCCTACTCGTACCTGCACTTCCCGATGGTCGCCGGCATCGTGCTGCTGGCCCTGGGGCTGAAGAAGTCGCTGGAGCACGTGGGCGACCCCCTCCACGTGGAGCCGGCGACCGCGCTCCTGGGCGGCATCGCGCTGTATCTCCTGGCGCACGTCGCCTTCCGGTGGCGCAACGTCCACCGGTTCAGCACGCAGCGGGTGGTGGCCGCCGCCGTGCTCGTCGCGCTGATCCCCGTCGCGGTGCAGGTGCCGGCGCTGGCCACCCTGGGCATCGCGACCGCCGTGCTCGTCGCCCTGATCGCGTGGGAGACGATCCGCTTCGCCGAGCTGCGCGAGCGGCTCCGCCACCAGGCGGCCGAGCACCCGGCCTGAACCCGGACGCACCAGGGCCGCCGTCGCCGGGTGGTGCATGCGACGGCGGCCCTCCGATTCCGCCGGCCCCTGAGGTCCCCCACGTCATGCCGTGTGGGACACCAGGGGATATCGCGATGTGCGGTGGTGTCGGACGGCCCCCACCGGGGATCAGCCGGGTGGACCGCCCTTCATCGCGGCATCCAGAGGCGTCACCTCCCTGCGGCCCGTCCGTCCGTGCCGACGGACGTCGTTCGGCCGCTCGTTCGTGGTCCTCGTCCACCGCGGTCCGCAGGAGAGCCCACGCGCTCCCCGGCTGCGCGGGGGACGACGGGACGCGCTCCGCGGATGCGATGACCGCTCCACTCCACGCGGGGCGACCGCCCTCGGCGCAGCGGCGCCGGAATGCCGGATCGGGGCCCCTCGGGGCCGACCGTCGCGACGGTTGGTGCGGTGCTCACCGATGTCTGGTGGCGGTGCATTCGGTCCACGGCTCGGTCCGACGCTGACAACGGGAACGGTGACCGGTCCGAAACGGATCGACACCCATTCCTTAAGGGCCACCCTTGCACCGCGCCCGAGGCCCGTCAACCCGTCGCGCCGACCCTGCCACCCGCTGTCAGTGGGAGGAGATCACCTTGTCGACGATGCCGTACTCGGCCGCCTGCTCGCTGCTCAGGAAATAGTCGCGCTCGGTGTCGGCGCTGACCTTCTCCAGCGGCTGCCCCGTGTGCTTGGCGATGATCTCGTCGAGCCGCCGCCGCATGGCAAGCGCCTCGCGGGCGTGGATCTCGATGTCGCTCGACTGGCCGCTGAAGCCGCCGGAGAGCTGGTGGATCATCACCTTCGCGTTCGGTAGGGCGAAGCGCTTGCCGTGGGCGCCGGCCGCGAGCAGCAGCGCGCCCATGCTCATCGCGATCCCGACGCAGATCGTGGCGACGTCGGGCTTGATGAACTGCATCGTGTCGTAGATCGCCATCCCCGCGTACACCGACCCGCCGGGCGAGTTGATGTAGAGCGAGATGTCCTTGTCGGGGTCCTC
>DAISWG010000114.1:0-3022 GCA_036826475.1 Miltoncostaeaceae bacterium
GGCAAGGACTTCCGCAACGAGGGCGTCAGCCACAAGCACAACCCCGAGTTCACGATGGTCGAGACCTACGAGGCCTACGCCGACTACCGCGACGTCATGGACATGCTGGAGCAGATGGTCGGCGCCGTCGCGGTCGAGGCCACGGGCTCCACGACGGTCCCGTGGAAGGGCGGCACAATCGACTTCGCCCCGCCGTGGCGGCGGCTCGACTTCCGCGACGGCCTGAAGGAGGCGAGCGGCGTCGACGTGCGCGTCCACGCCGACGAGGCGTCGCTGCGGACGGCGATGCGCGCGGCGGGCCTCGACGCCCCCGACGGCCAGCCCTGGGCCAAGCTCGTCGACGGGCTGCTGAGCCAGACCCTCGAGCCGACGCTGATCCAGCCGACGATCCTCCACGACTACCCGCTCGAGCTGTCCCCCTTCGCGAAGCGCCATCCGGACGATCCGGCCATCGTGGAGCGCTTCGAGGCCTTCGCCGGCGGCATGGAGATCGCCAACGCCTTCACGGAGCTCAACGACCCGGACGACCAGCGCGAGCGCTTCCGCATGGCCGCGGCGGACATGGAGGCCGGCGACGACGAGGCGCAGCCCATGGACGAGGACTTCCTCGCCGCGCTGGAGCACGGGATGCCGCCGACCGGTGGCCTCGGGATGGGGATCGATCGCCTGGTGATGCTGCTGACCGACCGGCACAGCATCCGCGAGGTCGTCCTCTTCCCGGCGATGCGCACCTAGACCCGCCGCCCGGGCCGGCGACACGCGCCGTTTCGCGCCCGGCGGGCGCGGGCACGCTCTCCCACGTCCGGGACAACGGCAGGGGAGGACGGAACGTTGCGCAAGACCCTCTACGCGGCGCTTGGCATGGTCACCTGGCGCATCGGCAAGCGCTACCTCCGGCGGCGCGCGCGCGGCGCGCGGTCCTCGCTCCCGATGTAGCCGTCCGGGCGGGGCCGGCGGCGCGCCCGCCTCTGCTACTGTCCTCCGTCGTTCCGTAGGGCCGACACGACGAGGAGAGCATGGCGAAGCCCAGGGGCCGAGCGCGATCGAAGACGAAGGGACGCAAGGGCGGGGCACCCGCCCAGCGCAAGCGGCGTCCCCAGCTCTCGGCCGAGGAGATCGACTGGAAGAACTACCCGTCGCTGCGGCGCTTCGTCAGCGAGCGGGGCAAGATCCGGTCGCGCCGCATCACCGGCCTCTCCCGCCGCCAGCAGTCGCTCGTCGCCAAGGCCGTGAAGCGCGCCCGCACCATGGGCCTGCTCATCTACCCGGACCAGGACCGGAAGGTCCGCCACTAGGTCCGAGCGGCGCGCCCGGCCCGCGTCTCCGCGGGCCGGGCGGCCACTCAGGTCAACCGGTGGTCAGGGCCTGGGCCGTGACCGCGCAGCCGGTGCCCGGCGTCGCCGCGCCGGCGACCGAGACGGTCACCGTGGCGACGCGTGCCGTTGCGGCCTCCCCGGCACCCAGCTGCCAGGTCGTCCCCTGGACGCCCCCGGTGCCGGTGTTGGCCAGCGAGGCGCTCCCGCCCGCGGCCAGCACCTGGCTCTGGGCGACCGGCGCCGCGCCGTCGTTGAGCGCGGCGGCGGACACGGTGAGCGGCGCCCCCGAGATGTTCGTGACGGTCGTGGCCGCGCCCGTCGTCACGGCGCAGTCGAACGAGAGCGTGGCGATGCCCGGGACCGTCAGCACCGGCGTGGCCGCGGTGACGGCCGGGCCGAGCAGGGAGCGGGCGCTCACGAGCGAGCCCTTGCCCGTCACGACCTGACCGGGCGCGATGTTCGCCGCGGTGATCGTGCTGCCCGCGATCTTCGCGGAGGTCACGGAGTTGGGGCCGAGCTTCTCGTTCGTCACGGCGCCGTTGCCGAGCTTCCCGCCCACGACCCCGCCGTTCGCCAGGGCGTTGGAGCCCACGGCGCCGGCGGCGATCTTCGAGGCGTTGACCGCCCCGTTGGCCAGGGCCTTGGTGCCCACGGCACCGCCCGCGATGTCGGAGGAGGTGACCCCTCCGGTCGCGATCTTGCCCGTCGTGACCGCGTTGGCCTTGATCTTGCCGTTCGTCACGGCGCCCGTCTTGATCTTCGGGGTCGTGACGGCGCTGTTCTTGATCTGGCTCGTGCCGATCTGCGTCGCGGCGTAGCCGACACCGCTGAGGGCCACGAACAGCGCGAGCATCGCGATGAGCGTGGCCGGGTGGAGCAGCTTCTCCCTGCTGAGCATCGTCCGCCTTCCGGTCGGGTTCGCGTCGTGGGCGAGCGTATGTCAACCGGCCCGCCGGGCGGGCGTCCGGCGGGGTGTCCATGATCAGGGGGGATGAGGGCCGCGACGCCGCGACTTCAACCCCGTCGGACGGGGAGATCGGACGCGGTTTCCTGGACCCCCGGCCACCCGTCGGAGGCGGGGGCCGGAAGCCACCCCCGTGCTAGCATCCGGGGACGCCGGGTGACCGGCGCATCCACTCGTTCTCCCCGTCGGCAGGCCCTGGAAGGGCGTCGCCGGCGGTTCCTGGCCCTCGACGTCCCGCACTCTCCAACGCCCGTGGCCCACCGCCGGCGCAGATGTCGCGTCTCCGGGTCCGGGTGAGCAGGAAGGGGAATCCCGATGTTCGAACGATTCACCGAGCGCGCGCGGCAGGTCGTGGTGCTCGCCCAGGAAGAGGCGCGCACCCTCAAGCACAACTACATCGGGACGGAGCACATCCTCCTGGGGCTCCTCCGCGAGGAGGAGGGCTTGGCCGCACGGGTGCTCGAGGGCCTCGAGATCACCGTCGAGGAGGTCCGCGCCCAGGTGATCCGCATCGTCGGGTCGGGCGAGGAGGTCACCTCCGGTCAGATCCCGTTCACCCCGCGGGCCAAGAAGGTGCTGGAGCTGGCGCTGCGCGAGGCGCTCTCCCTCGGCCACAACTACATCGGCACGGAGCACATCCTGCTCGGCCTCGTGCGCGAGAACGAGGGCGTGGCCGCCCGCATCCTGGCCGACTTCGACGCCGACTCGGAGAAGATCCGCAACGAGATCATCCGCATGCTGT
>DAISWG010000115.1:0-2919 GCA_036826475.1 Miltoncostaeaceae bacterium
GGGGGCGGGCCGCGGGGCCCCCCCCACGCCGGGCCGAGCGAGGTGCTTCGGGGGGGGCCCCAGGACGCGCCGGTACGGCTCGTGCGCGACGGCGGGCCGCCGCGCGACGTGCTCGACCTGCTCCTCGCCAACACCCGCACCCCGGGGGAGCGCGAGGGCGACCTGCGGGCCCAGCTCGCCGCCCACCGGCTGGCGGAGCGGCGGCTCGGCGAGGTGGCCGAGCGCCATGGGGCCGGGCGGGTGCGGGAGGCGTTCGCCGACCTGCTCTCGTACGCCGAGCGCCGCACCCGGGCGGCCATCGCCGCGATGCCCGACGGCACCTTCCGGGCGGAGGAGGCGCTGGAGGGGGACGGGGTGACCACCGACCCGCTGTGGATCCGGGTGGCGGTGACGATCTCGGGCGAGCGGATGACGGTCGACTTCACCGGGACCGACCCCACCGGCCCCGGCAACTGCAACTGCCCGCCGGCGGTGACGCGCTCGGCCGTGTTCTTCGTGGTGCGGTGCGTGACCGACCCCGACATCCCCGCCTCGACGGGGGCGTTCGCCCCGGTGACGGTGGTCGCGCCGGAGGGCACGCTGGTGAACGCGACGCCTCCCGCGGCCGTCGCGGGCGGCAACGTGGAGACGTCGAGCCGCATCGTCGACGCCGTGTTCTCGGCCCTCGGCCGGGCGATCCCCGTGCCGGCGCAGGGCCAGGGCACCATGAACAACCTCACCATCGGCGGGGCGGGCTTCACCTACTACGAGACGCTCGGCGGCGGCCAGGGGGCCTCGCCGGGCGCCGACGGCCCGTCGGGCGTCCACGTGGCGATGAGCAACACCCTGAACACCCCGGTTGAGGCGCTGGAGACCGCCTATCCCCTGCGGGTCGAGGCGTACCGGCTGCGCCGCGGCTCGGGGGGCGCCGGCGCCCGGCGCGGCGGCGACGGGGTGGAGCGGTCGGTGCGCGTGCTGGTGGATGCCGAGGCGTCGGTCATCGCGGAGCGGCGCGCCCACGGGCCGGCGGGTCGCGATGGCGGCGGCGACGGCGCGCCGGGCCGGACGCCCCTCAACGGCGAGCCGCTGCCGGCGAAGTGGCGCGGCAGGCTGCGCGCCGGCGACGTGCTGGGCATCGAGCCCCCCGGCGGCGGAGGCCACGGGGCGCCGCCGCGACCCTAGGGGGTCGGCGCCGTCCCGCCGTTGGCCAGGTCGGTGCCGACGAGCACGACCACGTCGGCGTCGCCGTACTGGTCGGCCGTGTAGCCATCGACCGGCGGCGCCCGCGTGATGCCCAGGTCCTTCGCCACGTTCCACGCGACGTTGCGCTTGCCGCGCGTGAACATGACCACCGACTCCTTGCGGCCCGTCTCGCCGTTCGGCTCGTTGGCCGCCGGCGGGACGTTCCACCCCTCCCCCTGGAGCTTCGGGGCGATGACGTCGCCCGCCGCGCCCGACACGCCGCTCGCGTTGAACACCTGGACGGTGTAGATCGACTTGTCGGGGATGGCCGGCACGTCGGCGGGGACGATCGTCTGATCGACGGGCTTCGGCGGGTTGGCGGTGGTGCGGCTGACGGTGGTCGAGGCGGCCGGGGCGTCGGCCGTGCCGTCGCCGCCGCCGTCGCGGACGAACAGGTACCAGACGCCGCCGATGGCCAGCACCAGCGCCAGCGCCGCCAGGCCGACGACGCCGGCGGTGCGCAGCTGGGAGGTGTACGCCGGGCGCCCCGACGACACCTGCTCGCGCGCCTGCAGCTCCGCGATCCGCTGGAGCGGCGCCTCGATGGAGGCCTCACCGCGGTCGGCGAGCCGCTGCTCCAGACGGTGGATGGTGCGCCCCTGGCGGATCGCCACGTAGACGAGTGCGACCACGCCGAAGAGGGCCAGGATGGCCGCCGAGGGCACCACGAGATCGAGCCATTCCATCGGCGCGGGACGGTAGCAGTTGCCCCGGAGGGCACCCGGTCATCAGGGCAGGACGGACGGCGTGTCAGCCGCCGGGCGTCACCCGGTACGCGTCGAACACCGACTCCACCTGCCGCAGGCTGCCGATGCAGGACTTGAGCGTCTCGACGTCGCCGACGTCCACGGTGAAGCGGTCGTGGACCATCCCGTCCTCCATCGTGCAGTTGGCCGAGATGATGTTCACCCCCGCCTCGGCGAAGGCCCGGGAGAGGTCCTCGAGGAGCCGGACACGGTCCCAGGCGTCGATGGCGATCTCGACGCGAAAGCTCTGCTGGTTGGCCCCGCTCCAGGACACCGGCGTGAACCGCTCGGGGTTCTTCATCAGGGCCTTCGCGTTGGGGCAGTCCTCGCGGTGGATGGTGATGCCGCGGCCGAGGGAGATGTAGCCCAGGATCGGGTCGCCCGGCACCGGCTTGCAGCACTTGGCGAGGCGCACGAGCACGTCCGCGAGTCCGTCGATCTCGATGCCCAGGTCGCTGGAGGCGGTGGCCGACGAGGTCTTGCGGCCGCGGGAGGTGGGCCCGGGGGGCGCCTCCTCGGCCACGGACTGGCCGGTCTTCAGCCGATGGAGGATCTTGTTGACGACCACCTGGACGGAGGTCTTCTGGAGGCCGAGCGAGATGTAGAACTCGTCGGCCTTCTTGAAGCCCATCTCCTGGATGACCTCGAGCAGCAGCGGCGACCCGGCGACGCGCTGGCTGGGGAGGCCCGCCTTGCGCAGGCTGTCCTGCAGCAGCTCGCGGCCGCGGTGCTCGGCGTCCTCACGGCGCTCGCGGCGGAAGAACTGGCTGATCTTGGAGCGCGCCTTGGTGGTGGTGACCAGCTGGAGCCAGTCGCGCGACGGCGCGCGCGGCGCCTTGGAGGTGAGGATCTCGACGAAGTCGCCGGACTGGAGCGTGTAGGTCAGGGGCACGATGCGGCCGTTGACCTTGGCGCCCACGCAGCGGTGGCCGACGTCGGTGTGGACGTCGTA
>DAISWG010000116.1:0-2883 GCA_036826475.1 Miltoncostaeaceae bacterium
TCCTCGTGGCCCAGGGCATCGGGCGCCTCGGCAACTACTTCAACCAGGAGCTCTACGGCGGTCCCACCGACCTGCCGTGGGGGCTCGACGTCGACCCGTCGTACCGGCCCGACGACACGCTCGACGCCGGCGTGTACCACCCGACGTTCCTCTACGAGATGCTCTGGAACTTCGGCGGGGCGATCCTGATCATCTGGCTCGGCAAGCGCTTCAGGCTCCGCCCCCCGGCGGTCTTCTGCCTGTACGTGATCGTCTACTGCGCCGGCCGCATCTGGTGGGAGCTCCTGCGCGTGGATCCGGCCCACCAGTTCCTGGGCCAGCGGCTCAACTTCTGGGTGGCGCTGGTCGTGCTGCTGATCGCCGTCGGCGCCCTGCTGTGGTCGCTTCGCCGCTGGCCCCCGGGCAGCGAGCCCTACCCGAAGCCCACCGGGCGGACGCTCTCCGCGCCGAGGTCCCCCGGCGGGTCGGTGCCGCGCGCCGCGGGCGGGCGCGCCAAGCCCACGAAGCGGAGGTCCTGAGCTGCGCCGCCCGCCCCTGATCCTGGTCGCGGCCGCCGCGGCCGCCGCCCTGGCCGCCGGCTGCGGCGGCGGGGACGACGCGGACGCCGACGCCGAGGGGACGATCCGGCAGCTGACGATCGCCTACACGTCCGGCACGCGGGCGCTCGACGCCGACACGTGGACGCTGCGCGGCGGCGCCGACGCCGCGTCGCGGAGCCGGCTCCGCGACGACGGGGGCGTGACCTCCGACATCGCGCTGCACGAGGGCTTCGTCTCGCTCTACACCCGCGAGGCGGGGGCGGTGGCGACGAGTCCCGCGGGGACTGCGCCCGTCGCCGAGCCGTTCACCATCGCGGAGGAGCGCGTGGCGCGCGGCGAGATGCGACCCGCCGGCACCACCCGCCGCGACGGGCGCACGCTCGAGGCGTTCACGGGTCCCGCCAGGCCGTTCCTGGTCGGCGAGGGCGAGGGGACGATCGCCCCCGCCGGCGCGACCGTGCGCTTCCTCCGGGACCAGGGGACGGACCGTCCGGTGGAGCTCCGCATCCCGGCGGTGCGGCTGGCCGCCGACGGGGTCGGGTCGGCGGCGGTCCCGGCCCAGCGCTACGTGGTCACGGGGTTCCGCGAGTACCCGGCGACCGAGGAGTCGATGACGGTCTTCGACATCTCCGCGGTGTACGACGGGGCGGGCGCCGCGACGACGGCGACGACCCCCTAGTACCAGGGGGCGGTGCGCTCGCCGGCCTCGACGGCCACGTCCAGGCGGTTCTGGGGCGGCGCCAGCGGGCAGCTCCACTGCGGGTCGTACGAGCACGACGGGTTGTAGGCGTAGTTGAAGTCCAGGATCAGGCGGCCGTCGCCGTCGGTCCCCAGGTCGGCCCCCTTCACCGTGTCCAGCAGGTAGCGCCCGGCGCCGTACGTGTCCGGCGACGCGTCGCGGAACGGCAGGAACAGGCCGCCGCCGTAGCCGTCGAGCCAGAACACGGCGAGCCGCGCGGTCGTCTCCGGGAGCGCAACCGTCACGAAGCCGATGCGGGTGAAGCGCGGCGACACCCCCTCGCTCATCGGCAGGATCAGCGACGGCCCGTCGCGGTCGGGCTCCAGCTCGGCGGCGATCCGCAGCGCCGGATCGTGGGGGAAGTACGGGACGCCCGCGAAGCCCGCCCGGGCGTCTGGCGTGAGCGGCGACTGGGGGTGGCCGGCGAACAACTCGTCGCGCGCCGCGCGCCAGGCTGTGCACGCCGCCGCGCCCGCGGCCGGATCGTCCCCGGCCGCGCGCACGGCGTCGAACATGGCGGAGACCCGCCGCTTCCAGTCCATGAGCTGGAGGCGGGGGTGCGCTCCGAATCCGCCGTCGGCGAGGCCTCTTGCGGTCAACTCGACCGCCCTTCGGGCGGTTCGCCGGCGGACGTCCCACGGGGCGGGGGGCGGCCCCCCGGAGCCCGCCGCCGCGCGCGCGGGAAGCCGTGCGGGGTGAGCGGTCCGAGCGACTGGCCGTAGACGACGACCCGTTTGCTCAGTGCCTTGGCGAGGCGCACGGTGCCGAGGTAATAGGAGAGGCTACGGCCGCTCGTCGCGTCCTGCAGCAGTCCGCCGCCGCCGGAGACCAGCGCGTCGGCCTTCCAGAGCGCGGGCAGCAGGCCGGAGTAACGATCGACCGCCGCGACGCCATGCAGCGCGCGCGTGGAGCGCGGGTCCGCCGAGAGCACGACGGGCTCGTGTCCTCGGGCCGTCAAGCCTGTGAGGAGGCCGGCCAGGAGCGCCTCGTCACCCAGGTTGCCCGCCCCGTAGTACCCGCTCACGAGTACGCGCACGAACTACTCGGAGTTCACGAGGCGCGTGGGGGCGTGCGCCAAGCGCGCCTCACGCGTCGTCCGCCGCTGCCAACCAGCGCCTGCCGAGCCTGGTGAGGAGCGCGGCCACCGGCACGAGCACGGCGCCGATGGCGAGCCCGACGAGGAGGGCGACGCCCGTGCGCTCCAGCGAGATGAGCAGGGGGGTGTGGTAGTGGCTGAAGGAGTTGAGGATGCTCGCTTGCGCCACCACGCCGGCGGTCAGGAGCGGACCGCGCAGCCACGCCGGCCAACCGGGGAGCGCCAGGGCCACGAGGGCGGCCGGATGCCCGATCAGCTCCTTGAAGCGTGGTCGCGCCACGAACTCGCCGAGGAACGACCGGAGGGTCAGTTCGAACTGGCTGACGCCGATGACGGGGTCGTTGCCGCGCCTGAGCACCACGATGGCGACGGCCGCGACAGCCGCGAGACCGACCGCGACGTGCGCGAACGTGATGTTCATGCCGACGAGCCGCTTGACCCACTGGGCCGGGCGGTGGAAGCGCAGCATGTACGCGGCGAGGAACAGGACGGGCGGGACGACGAGCGTG
>DAISWG010000117.1:0-2865 GCA_036826475.1 Miltoncostaeaceae bacterium
GTAGCGCATACGGGATTTGAACCCGTGTTACCGCCGTGAGAGGGCGGCGTCCTAGGCCCCTAGACGAATGCGCCGTGGAACCGCTGTTCGCGAACCGGGTGAAGCTGGGGGAGGAGGATTCGAACCCCCGCTACCGGGGCCAGAACCCGGCGTCCTACCGCTAGACGATCCCCCATCAACCGGACGCCCGCGAAGGGTACCAAACGATCCGGAGCCCTCAACCTGGCGCCCGCGGGGGCGTAACCTCGGTCGATGCCGGGCGAGCTGGAGGTGGTGGTCCGCGCGGGCCATCCGGACTTCCTCGACCTCCCCTGGTCGGAGCCGCTGGAGGCCTGGAGGTCGGACCGCGTCGTCCGGATGGCCCGCGGCGTGTCCCGCCACGTCGTCCGCTTCGTCGCCTACGACGACCGGGTGTACGCCCTCAAGGAGACCGACGCCACCTCCGCGTGGCGGGAGTACCAGATGCTGCTGGGGCTCCGGGAGGAGAAGCTGCCGTGCGTCGAGCCTGTCGGGACCGCCCGCTGGCGCGGCGCGGGGGACGGGGAGGAGCGCGCCACCCTCATCACCCGCTACCTCGACTACTCGCTGCCGTACCACTATCTCCTCGCCCGCCGCGGCCGGCCGGGGCTGCTCGACCGGCTGCTCGACGGGGGCGCCGTCCTGATGTGCCGCCTGCACCTGGAGGGGTTCTACTGGGGCGACTTCTCGCTCTCCAACGCCCTCTTCCGCCGCGACGCCGGCGCCTTCGTCGTGTACCTGGTCGACGCCGAGACGGCCGAGCAGCGCCCCACGCTCTCCGACGGCCTCCGCGGCAACGACGTCGACCTGGCGGTCGAGAACATCGCCGGCGGGCTCGTCGACCTGCAGGCGGCCGGCCGCATCGAGGAGGGGCTCGACCCGTTCGCCGCGGCGGAGGGCTTCGCCGAGCGCTACCGCGCCCTCTGGAGCGAGCTGACCCGCGAGGACGAGGTGGGCGCCGACGAGCCGTGGCAGATCGACCGGCGCATGGAGCGCCTCAACGACCTCGGGTTCGACGTGCAGGAGCTCGCCCTCGTGCGCTCGTCCGACGGCCAGCACCTGCGGATCCGCCCGACCCTCGTGGAGGAGGGCCACCATGCACGGGCCCTCGAGAGCCGCACGGGCCTGCGCGTGCAGGAGAACCAGGCGCGCCGGCTGCTCAACGACATCGCCGCCTACGGCGCCTGGCTCGAGCACGAGGAGGGCGGCGCCATCCCCGAGGCCGTCGTCGACTACCGGTGGCTGCGGGAGATCTACGAGCCCGCGATCGCACGCGTGCCGGAGGGGCTCCGGTCCCGCCGCGAGCCCCCCGAGCTGTTCCACGAGATGCTGCGCCACCGCGACCGGCTCTCGGAGGAGGCGGGCGGCAACGTGGGCAACGAGGCGGCGATGGACTCGTACGTCGCCGCGGTCCTCCCCGGCCTCCCCGACGAGCGTCTGCTGGTCGACGGGGACGCCGGGGAGGCGACGGGACCGGGGACCGCCTAGGCCACGGCGGCCTTCTCGTCGTCGCTGACCGTCCGCAGCGTCAGGTTCTCGCCCGACCCGGGCTCGAACAGGTGCATCCGCCGGGAGTCGACGTGCAGCTCGGCCTCGTCGCCGTCCTGGATGCGGCTGGCGGAGTCGAGGGCCACGATGATCTGCGTCCGCAGCGCCTCCGAGTCGAGCTCCCGCGCCAGCTCCTCCAGCTGCGACTCCACCTCGGGCGGCGCCTCGTACGGGATGTAGCCGAAGGCCTCGTTGCCGAGCCATTCGACCACGTCGATCTTGGCCCGGAACGTCGCCCCGTCGCCCTTTCCGTCGACGACGCTGGCGTCCTCGAAGTACTCCGGCCGGATGCCGGCGATGAGCAGCGTGTCCTCCGGGATGCGCCCGTCGCGGGCGTGCTCCGGCAGGTCGACCGTCACGAACGGCAGCTCCACCTTGTCGCCCTTCACCGTCGCCGGCATGAAGTTCATCGGCGGCGACCCGATGAAGCCCGCCACGAACAGGTTCACCGGCTGCTCGTACAGCTCGCGGGGCGATGCCAGCTGCTGGAGGATGCCCCGCTTCAGCACCGCCACCCGGTCGCCGAGGGTCATCGCCTCGGTCTGGTCGTGGGTGACGTACACCGTCGTGATCCCCATCCGCTTCTGCAGGCGGGAGATCTCCGTGCGCATCTGGCCGCGCAGCTTCGCGTCGAGGTTCGACAGAGGCTCGTCGAACAGGAACGCCTGCGCGTCGCGCACGATCGCCCGCCCCATGGCCACCCGCTGCCGCTGGCCGCCGGAGAGGTTGCCGGGCTTGCGCTCCAGGTGCTCGTCCAGCTCCAGCGTCTTCGAGGCCTCCCGGACCTTGCGGTCGATCTCCTCGTCGCTGAACTTCTTGGACAGGCGCAGGGGGAAGGCGATGTTCTCGTAGACGGTGAGGTGCGGATAGAGCGCGTAGTTCTGGAACACCATCGCCAGGTTGCGGTCGCGCGGCGCCATGTCGTTCACGCGGTCGCCGCCGATGATCATGTCCCCGGAGGTGATGTCCTCCAGGCCCACGATCATCCGCAGCAGCGTCGACTTCCCGCAGCCCGACGGGCCGACCAGGATCAGGAACTCCCCGTCGTCGACGTCGATGCTCACGTCGTTGACGGCGGGGAAGCCGTCGCCGTAGCGCTTGACGATGTTCTTCATCTGGATCTCAGCCATGAGCGCTCCTACCCCTTCACCGCGCCGGCCGTGAGGCCCGCGACGATCTTCCGCTGGAACAACAGCACCAGGACGATCACCGGGATGGTGACCATCACGGACGCCGCGGCCAGAGTGGACACCGGCGGGTTGAACTGGTCGGGGCCGACGAAGAACGCGAGCTGCGCCG
>DAISWG010000118.1:0-2624 GCA_036826475.1 Miltoncostaeaceae bacterium
GACGTCTGGTACGACAGCGGCGCGATGCCGTTCGCGCAGGACCACCACCCGTTCGCGACGGGCGGCGACCTGACCGGGAAGGTCCCGGCCGACTTCATCTGCGAGGCCCTCGACCAGACGCGCGGCTGGTTCTACTCGCTGCTCGCCGAGAGCACCCTCCTGTTCGACGGGCCGGCGTACCGCAACGTGGTGTGCCTGGGGCTCATCCTGGACGGCGAGGGCCAGAAGATGAGCAAGAGCAAGGGCAACGTCATCGAGCCCTGGACCGTCCTGGACCGCCAGGGTGCCGACGCGTTCCGCTGGTACCTGCTCACCGCCCAGAGCCCGTGGGACTCGTTCCGCTTCAGCCTGGAGGCGGTCGACGAGGCGATGCGGCGCTTCCTGCTGACGCTGTGGAACACGCACACGTTCCTGGTCACCTACGCCGCGCTCCCCGACGGGTGGGCCCCGGGCGGAGCGCCCCCCGACCCGGCCGACCTGCGGCCCATCGACCGCTGGATCCTGTCGCGGCTCGACGGGACGGTCGACGGCGTCACCGAGCGGCTGGAGGCCTTCGACGCCACCGGCGCCGGCCGCCTGCTGGAGGAGCTCGTCGACGATCTCAGCAACTGGTACGTCCGCACGGGGCGGCGCCGGTTCTGGGGCGGCCGGGGCGGCGAGAACGGCGCCGGGGCCGACGCCGGGCGGGCGGACGGCGTCGCGGCGTTCCACACCCTGCACGAGTGCCTGTCCACCATCGCCCTGCTGGTCGCGCCGTTCTGCCCGTTCGTGGCGGAGGAGATGTGGGGCACCCTCGTCGCCGGTCACGACGCCGGCGCGCCGGAGAGCGTCCACCTGGCGAACTGGCCGACGTCGAAGGGACGCCACTCCCCGTCGCTGGAGGCGGCGATGGCCAGCTCGCGCGAGGCGGTCACGGTGGGACGCGGCGCCCGCGCCGAGGCCAAGCTGAAGGTGCGCCAGCCGCTCGCCGAGGCGGTGGGGGCGTGTCCGCCCGCCACGGCCGAGGAGGTCGGCAGCCTGGTGGACCTGGTCGCCGAGGAGCTCAACGTGCGCCGCGTGCGCTTCGTCACCGACCCCGGCGAGCTGGTGGACGTGACGCTGAAGCCGAACTACCGCCGCCTCGGCCCCCGGTTCGGCAAGCGGATGCCGCAGGTGGCCCAGGCCGTCGCGGCGCTGGCGCCCGCCGAGGCGGCGCGGGCGATCGACGCGGGGGAGGCGGTCACCATCGAGGTGGACGGGGCGCGGGAGCACCTGGAGGCCGACGACCTGCTGCGCGAGGCGCGGCCCACCGAGGGGTACGCGGTCGGCCAGGATGCCCGCCTGGCGGTCGGCCTGGCCACGGAGATCACGCCCGACCTGCGCCTGGAGGGACTGGCGCGCGAGGTCGTCCACGCCGTCCAGTCGGCGCGCCGCGCCGCCGGGCTGCGGGTGGAGGAGCGGATCCTGCTGCACCTGGACGGGTCGGGGCTCATCCGCGAGGCCGTCGAGGGGCACCGCGCCGACATCGCGGCCGAGACCCTCGCGACGCAGGTCAGCGTCTCCCACGGCGCCCCGTTCGCCGGGATCCACCACGAGGAGCACGTCATCGACGGGGAGCCCCTCGCGATCAGGATCGACCGAAGCCCCTGATCCCGGCGGTCAGCAAGCCCTCTTGAGCGGGGCTTGCGGCTCCGCCCGCATCGGACCGCCGGGACGTCACGTGCGGCGCACCGGGTCGGTGGTGCCGCCCGGCGCGATCTAGGCCCCGCCGCCGCCCCAGGTGGCGGCGCGCGCGCCGAGCATCACGTCGTCGTCGGCGCGGAGGCGGCTCCAGATGCGGTCGCCGTCCAGGCCGTGGCGCTCGATGATCCCCGGCAGGTCCAGCACCTGGCGCGGATCGTCGAGGCGCAGGCCCACGACCTTGCCGTCGCCGGTCACGATCGTGACGCCCTCCTCGGGGCGGTCGGCCTTCATGTCGGCGAACGGCTGGACGTTGCCCAGCGAGAAGTAGATGGCGGCCACGGCGGTCCTTCTCAGTCGTTGGCGGGGAGGTGGGCGGCCAGGGCGGCCTCGATCTTCTTCGGCTTGACGGCGCCGGTGAGCCGGGCGACCGGCTCGCCGCCGGCGAACAGCACGAGGGTGGGGAGGGAGAGCACGTCGTAGCGGCCCGCGCAGGCGGGCTCCTCGTCCACGTTCAGGGTGGCGACGGTCAGCCGCCCGCGGTGGCGCCCGGCCAGGTCCTCGAGGGCGGGCTCCAGCTTCTTGCACGGCACGCACCACGGCGCCCAGAAGTCCACCAGCACCGGCTCGCCGGCGCCGAGGACGCGCTCGTCCCATTCCGCGCCCGTCACGGGGACCAGGGGCCCGCCCGCGCTCACGGGCGGATCGAGATCTTCATGCCGACCGTGACCAGCTCGTACAGCGCCTCGACATCCGGGATGTGCATGCGCATGCAGCCGTGGCTGGCCGCGTAGCCGATCGAGGAGTCGGCGTACGTGCCGTGGATGCCGATGGCCGGCGCGGTGGTGCCGATCCACCGCGTGCCCAGGGGGTTGCCCGGGCCGGGCGGGATGGTGTCGAGCTCGGCGGCCCACGGGGAGGCCGGCGGGTACCAGGCCGGGTCCTTCTGCTTGTCCTTGATCTCG
>DAISWG010000119.1:0-2465 GCA_036826475.1 Miltoncostaeaceae bacterium
CGGCGGCGCGCGGCCGAGCGGGCGGCGACCCGCGCCTCGGAGGCGCTCGCCCGGGCCCGCGCCCAGGCCGCCGCCCGCGCCGCCCGGGCCGTCGAGGCCCGCGCCGAGGCCGAGCGCGCCGAGGACGAGCGCCTGGCCGCCGAGGCGGCGCAGGCACAGGGCGCGCCCGCCGTCGCCGCCGCCGAGTCCGAGGCCCGCGCCGCCGTCGCGCTCGCCGGTGGCGCTCGCGACGCCGCCGAAGCGGCCCAGGCCGCCGCCCGCGTCGCCGAGGAGGCCGGCGCCGCGCCAGACCTTGCGCCCCACCGTCGCGTCGCCCGGGCCCTCGCTACGGCGGCCTCGGCGCTCCTTCCCGCCGCCGAGCGGGCCGGCGCCGAGCTGGGGCAGGCCGTGGAGGCCGCGCGCGGCGTCGAGGGGGCCGTCGCCGCCGCCGACCGCGCCGTCGAGGACGCCGAGCGCGTCGCCGCCCGGAGCGCGTCGGCCGCCCATGCTGCCGACGTGGAGGCCGCGGTGGCGGGCGAGCGCGCGGCCGAGGCCGGGCCGCCCCCGGACGACGACGAGGACCTGCCCGACCCCGAGGCCGCCGCAGTCGAGCTGGGCGAGCTGGAGCGCCGGCGCGAGGTCATCGGCGCGGTCAACCCGCTGGCCGCGGCCGAACGCGACGAGCTGAGCGAGCGGGAGGCCGACATGGCCGCCCAGATCACCGATCTCGAGGAGGCGGGGGAGCGTCTGCGCACCCACCTCGCCGAGCTCGACGCCGCCGTCGCCGAGGGTTTCGACAGCCTGTTCGACGCGTTCCGCGATCGCTTCACCGAGGTCTGCGGGCTGCTGTTCCCCGGCGGCGAGGGCCGCCTGCGCGCGGTGCTCGGCGACGACGGCGAGGCCGGCATCGAGGTCGAGGTGGTCCCCGCCGGGAAGCGTCCGCGCTCCCTGTCGCTCATGTCCGGCGGCGAGCGCTCCCTGGTCGCCCTCGCCTTCTGCATGGCGCTCGCGATGGCGCGCCCCGCGCCGTTCTACCTGCTCGACGAGGTCGAGGCGGCCCTCGACGACGTCAACCTGCGGCGCTTCCTGGGCGTGGTGAAGCGCCTGGCGGAGCGCACCCAGTTCGTCCTGATCACGCACCAGCAGCCCACGGTCGAGATCGCCGACACCATCTTCGGCGTCACGATGGGCGCCGAGGGCGTGTCGCAGATCGTCGCCCGCCGGCTGAAGCGCGACGTGGAGGGTCCGGCGCGGCCGTACGTCCGGCGCGCGCTCCACGCGATCCCGGGCGGCCTCTCCGGGTGAGGGTGAGCGCCGATGGGGGGGACGCCGCCGACCGCGAGGCGTGGGCGGAGCTGTTCGGCCTGACGCCGCCCGAGCCGGAGGAGGACGACGCGCCGCGCCGGCGCGGGCTCTTCCGGCGCCTCCGCGACAACCTGAGCGCCGGCCCGCGGCAGACCATCTCGCCGCAGCTGGCGGGCATCTACCAGGGGAAGCTCGTCACCGCCGAGACGTGGGACGACCTGGAGGAGGCCCTCATCACCGCCGACTGCGGCATGGACGCCACGCTGCAGCTCGTCGAGGAGCTGCGGGAGGAGGCGGCCCAGGGCCGCATCACCAGCGGCGCCGACGTCTCCGGCGCCCTCTGGCGCGCCGTGGCCCAGCACATGGCGCCGGAGCCCGCCCGGATCAGCCTCGAGCACACGCCCACCGTCATCCTGGTGGTGGGCGTCAACGGCAGCGGAAAGACGACCACCGTCGGCAAGCTCGCCTACCGTCTCAGCCAGCTCGGCCAGAGCGTGGTCATCGGCGCGGCCGACACCTTCCGCGCCGCCGCCATCGACCAGCTGGCGGTGTGGGCGGAGCGCTCCGGCGCGCACTTCGTGCGGCAGAGCCAGGGCGCCGACCCGGGCGCCGTCGCGTTCGACACCGTGGCCTCCGCGAAGGCCCGCGGCGCCGACGTCGCCCTCATCGACACCGCCGGCCGGCTCCAGACCCAGCACAACCTGATGGAGGAGCTCCGGAAGGTCGCCGCCGTGGTGAGGAAGGTCGACGAGAGCGCGCCCCACGAGGTCCTGCTGGTCCTGGACGCGACCACCGGCCAGAACGGCCTGAGCCAGGCGCGCCTGTTCGACCAGGCGGCCGACCTGTCCGGCGTGGTCCTGACGAAGGTCGACGGAACCGCGAAGGGCGGCATCGCGCTGGCCATCCGCCGCGAGCTCGGCGTCCCCGTGAAGCTCGTCGGCTCGGGCGAGAAGCTCGAGGACCTCCAGCCCTTCGACGCCCAGGCCTTCGCTCGGGCGATCTTCGCCCCGGACTGACGACCCGTCCGACGGAGCGGCCCCCGCTGCTCTAGGATGGTCGGTCGGCATGTTCGACGCGCTCACCGACAAGCTCCAGGGGATCTTCTCCGGCCTGAAGGGCCGGGGGAAGCTGACCGAGTCCGACATCGACCAGGCGATGCGCGCCATCCGCCTGTCGCTGCT
>DAISWG010000120.1:0-1945 GCA_036826475.1 Miltoncostaeaceae bacterium
GGCGGCCCCGGCTCCCGCGCCGGCGGGTCGCGCGGGCGCCGCGGCGGCCCCCGCCGCCGTCCCGCCGCCCGCGCCCCAGCTCGCGCCCCCCCTCGCGCCCGACCCCGAGGTCGTCACCGTCCAGGGCGCGCCCGCGCCGGTGCCGGCGCCGCCCCCGGCGGCCTCGCCGGTGCAGCCGCCGCCGCCGGCGGACCCGGTGGTGGCGATCGACCCGGCCACCGGCGAGCCGTCCGCGCTGGCCGTCGCCCCGCCCGAGGAGGCGGCGCCACCTCCGAGCCGGAAGCCCGACCGCCCGGCTCCCGTCCCGCCCGCGCCGACGGCGCCCGTCCCGGCGCCGACGCCGCCGGGCGAGGTCGCGCCGCCGGAGGAGACCCCGGCGCCGGAGCCCGGCGCGCCCGAGCTGGCGCCCGCGCCCTCCGCCACCGACGCGCCGGCGGCGGCCACCGGTTAGCCCGTGACGTCCACCACGTCGATGACCTGGTGGCGTCCCTGCCCCGTGCCGATCAGCGTGATCGGCACCTCGACGGCCTCCGAGATCCGCTCGACGTAGGCGCGCGCCCGCGGCGGCAGGTCCTCCAGCTCGCGGCAGTCGGAGAGGTCCTCGTGCCAGCCCGGCAGCTCCTCGTACTCCGGCGTGCAGCCGTGGAACACCGTCTGGTGGTACGGGAACGTGGTGAGCCGGCCGCCGTCGCGGTCGCGGTAGGCCACGCACAGCTTCACCCGCTCGAAGCCGGAGAGCACGTCGAGCTTGGTGAGCGCCAGCCCGGTCATCCCCGACAGCCGCGCCGCGTAGCGGAGGGCCACCAGGTCGAGCCACCCGCAGCGGCGCTGGCGGCCGGTGGTGGTGCCGAACTCGTTGCCGCGCTCCAGCATGCGCTGCCCGTCGTCGTCGGCGAGCTCGGTGGGGAAGGGCCCCTCGCCGACCCGCGTGACGTACGCCTTGGTCACCCCCAGCACGCTGTCGATCCGCGTGGGGCCGATCCCGGTGCCGGTGCAGGCGGCGCCGGCGGTGGGGTTGGACGACGTCACGAACGGATACGTGCCGTGGTCGATGTCGAGCATCGTCCCCTGCGCGCCCTCGAACAGCACGCGCCGGCCGGCGCGGAGGGCCTCGTCGATGATGAGCGCGGTGTCGTCGATGAACGGCCGCAGGCGCTCGGCGTAACGCAGCTGGTCCTCGGCCACGCGCTCCGGCTCCAGGCGGGGCATGCCCCACAGCTTCTCGAGGATCTCGTTCTTCGCGTCGAGGGCCACCTCGAGCTTGCGCACCAGGATCTTCGGGTCCAGCAGGTCCTGCGCCCGGATCCCGACGCGGGCGGCCTTGTCCTCGTAGCAGGGCCCGATGCCGCGGCGGGTGGTCCCGATCGAGAAGCGCCCCAGGCGCATCTCCGCGGCCCCGTCCAGCATCACGTGGTACGGCATGATCAGGTGCGCGTTGCCCGACAGCTTCAGCCCGTCGAGCGAGACCCCGCGCTCCTCCAGCCCGTCGATCTCCGCGACGAGGGCCCCGGGATCGACGACCGTCCCGTTGCCGATCACGCAGGTCGTGCCCGGGTAGAGGATCCCCGAGGGCACCAGGTGCAGCTTGTACACCTGCTCGTCGGCCACGATCGTGTGGCCGGCGTTGTTGCCCCCCTGGTAGCGCGCGACCACGTCGCTGCGCTCGGCCAGCAGGTCCACGACCTTGCCCTTCCCCTCGTCGCCCCACTGGGCGCCGATCACCACCGTCGACGGCATCCGATCCCGGTCCTTCGGTCTAGTTGTCGCGGGCGAGGTTGTCGAACTTCGCGTAGCTGCCGCGGAAGGTCAGCTTCACGCGGTCGGTGGGCCCGTGGCGGTTCTTGGCCACGAGCACCTCGGCGACGCCCTTCTCCTCGGAGTCGGGGTTGTAGTAGTCGTCGCGGTAGATCATGAGCACCAGGTCGGCGTCCTGCTCGATGGCGCC
>DAISWG010000121.1:0-1801 GCA_036826475.1 Miltoncostaeaceae bacterium
TCCTGGTAGGAGTGGAACTGCATCGTGAAGGTCGCGCGGCCCTGGGTGGCCGAGCGGACCGAGGTGGCGTAGCCGAACATCTGCGAGAGCGGCACCTGGGCGTTGACCACCTCGGCGATCGCGCCGCGCGCCTCCATGCCGCCGATGCGGCCGCGCCGCGACGTGAGGTCGCCGACGACGGTGCCGACGAAGTC
Source organism: Miltoncostaeaceae bacterium (assembly GCA_036826475.1). Classification (GTDB taxonomy): domain Bacteria; phylum Actinomycetota; class Thermoleophilia; order Miltoncostaeales; family Miltoncostaeaceae; genus Miltoncostaea. The sequence continues at coordinate 195 of DAISWG010000121.1, forward strand.
CTTGGGCACCACGACCTCGACGGCCATGACCGGCTCCAGCAGGGCCGGGCTGGCCCGCTTGACGGCCTCCTTCAGCGCCATCGAGCCGGCGATCTTGAACGCGATCTCCGAGGAGTCCACCTCGTGGTAGCTGCCGTCGATCAGCTCGACCTTGACGTCGACCATCGGGAACCCGGCGACGACGCCGCCCTCCAGCGCCTCCTGGATGCCCTGGTCCACGGCCGGGATGTACTCCCGGGGGATCGAGCCGCCCACGATCTTGCTCTCGAAGACGTAGCCGGCACCCGGCTCGTTCGGCTCCACCGACAGGTAGACGTGGCCGAACTGGCCGCGGCCACCGGTCTGGCGGACGAAGCGGCCCTCCACCTTCTCGACGCGCTTGCGGATGGTCTCGCGGTAGGCCACCTGCGGCTGGCCGACGTTGGCGTCGACGCTGAACTCGCGCATGAGGCGGTCCACGATGATCTCGAGGTGCAGCTCGCCCATGCCGGCGATGACGGTCTGGCCCGTCTCCTCGTCGGTGCGGACGCGGAACGTCGGATCCTCGTCGGAGAGCCGCTGGAGGGCGGTGGTCAGCTTCTCCTGGTCCTGCTTCGTCTTCGGCTCGATCGCGAGGTCGATGACCGGCTCCGGGAACGTCATCCGCTCCAGGATCACCGGGTCGGCCGCGTCGGTGAGGGTGTCGCCCGTGGTCGTCGACTTCAGGCCGACGGCGGCGACGATGTCCCCGGCCGAGACCTCGTCGACGTCCTCCCGGTGGTTCGCGTGCATCATCAGCAGCCGGCCGGCCCGCTCCTTGCGGTCCTTGGTGGCGTTGATGATCGCCGAGCCGCTCTTCATCGACCCCGAGTAGACGCGCATGTAGGTGAGGCGGCCGACGTACGGGTCGCTCATCACCTTGAACGCCAGCGCCGCGAAGGGGCCGTTGGGGTCGGGCTCGCGCGTGATCTCCTCGTCCGTGCCGGGGACGGTGCCCGCGGCGGGCTGCACGTCCAGCGGCGAGGGGAGCAGGTCGACGACGGCGTCCAGCAGCGGCTGGACGCCCTTGTTCTTGAAGGACGAGCCGCAGAGCACCGGGGTGATCGCGATGGCGAGGACCGCGGTGCGGATGGCGGCGACGACGCGGTCCTTGTCGAGCTCCTCGCCCTCCAGGTACGCCTCGGCCAGCTCGTCGTCGTGGTCGGCGAGCGCCTCGATGAGCGTCTCGCGGGCGGCCTCGGCCTCGGCGGCGATCTCGTCGGGGATGTCGGCGATCTCGAACTCGGTGCCGAGGTCGTCGGTGTAGATGATCGCCTTCATGCCGATCAGGTCGACGATGCCGCGGAAGTCCGCCTCCTCGCCGATGGGGAGCTGGATCGGGATCGCGTTCGCCCCGAGGCGCTCCTTCATCGTCTGCACGGCGGCGGCGTAGTTCGCGCCGATGCGGTCCATCTTGTTGACGTAGGCGATGCGCGGAACGCCGTAGCGGTCGGCCTGGCGCCACACCGTCTCACTCTGGGGCTCGACGCCGGCGACCGAGTCGAACACGGCGACGGCGCCGTCGAGCACGCGGAGGCTGCGCTCCACCTCGATGGTGAAGTCGACGTGGCCGGGGGTGTCGATGATGT
>DAISWG010000122.1:0-1613 GCA_036826475.1 Miltoncostaeaceae bacterium
CGCGGGGCGGCCCCGCCCCGCCCCCCGCGGCCGACGCGCCCGCGTCCGCCGCCCCGGGCGCCGGCTCCGGGGCGGACGCCGCAGCCCCGGAGGCGTCGGCACCGCGCGCCGCGGTGCCCGCCGCGCCCGACGCGGCATCCAGCGCGACGGCCACCGCCACCGACGCCCTGCGGGCCGGCGAGCCCCAGGCGGACGCCGCCGGCGCGTCGGCGAAGGCCGCCGAGCTCGACCGGGCCGTGGACCGGGCGCGGACGGCCCTGGAGGACGCCGGCGCCACCGGCGTGCAGACCCGGGAGGCGGCGGGCGGGACGGCCGCGACCGTCGTGGCGCAGGTGCCCGCCGACCAGGTGGACGACGCCACCAGGGCGCTCCAGGAGCAGGGCGCGCGGGTCAGCGCCCGCACCGGGGAGGACGCGGCGACTGCCACCGTCCGCGCGACGGTCACGACCGGGGGCTGACCGCCCCCGCCCGCGCCGGCCGCGGCGTCAGGCCCCGCGCACCAGGGCGAGCGGGGCGTCGACCGCCTCCAGATGCGCGCGCAGGCCGTTGCGGCGCGCCTCCAGCCACGCCCAGCGCGGGCGCAGGTCGCCCTCCAGGGCCTCGCCGACGCTGCCGGGGTTGACCAGCAGGCAGCCGTCCACCTCGCGCACCGAGGGACGGTGGGTGTGGCCGTAGACGATGCAGTCAGGGCCGCCGAGGGACGCGATGAGACGGCGGATATCGGCCTTCGGGGTGTGCTCCTCCACCGCCTGGCGGGGGTCGTCCGGGGCGCCGTGGACGATCGCGACCCTCCACTCCTTCAGCGTCAGCCGCCACACCATCGGCAACCCCGCCAGATACGCCAGGCTGCCCTTGCTCAGCTGGTTGGTGGTCCAGGCGCGCGAGCCGACCCGCTGCGCCTTCGGGTGGTCCTTCGGCCGGGCGACGCGCTGCGCCACCTTCTTGTCGGTGTTGCCCACCACGCACGGCCAGCCGAGGCGGCGGACCGCCTCCACCACGCCCTCCGGGTCGGGCCCGCGCATCACCAGGTCGCCGGTGCAGACGCCCCGGGTCATGCCGGCGCCGGCGATCGCGTCGAGCACCGCCCGCAGGGCCGGCAGGTTGGCGTGCACGTCGCCCATCAGGGCCAGGCGGTCAGGCATCGCCGGCGATCCCCAGGGCGGCGTGCAGGCGCGGCCGGAACCGCTCCGCCTTCAGCCGCCGCCACGTGTCGAGGAACCGGTCGTACAGCTCGTCCCGCTCCCTGCGGCGCCGGGCGATCAGGGCGTGCACGCCGATGCGCTCGTCGCCCCTGCGCCCGGTCTCCAGTTGACGCTCGAACGCCCGGAACGCCGCCTCCGGCGCCGGCTTCGGCGCCGCCGAGGTGCGGCGCCGGGGACGGGACGCCGTCGTCTGGGCCACCAGGCGGCGGGCGGCGCCGCCCTCGCGGTCGTCCAGCCACCGCAGATGCGCCTCGAGCATCGGGATCTGCACATCGCAGTCGTGGATGTCGCCCAGCAGGTCCTGGAGGCCCTTCACCTCATCCAGGAACGGGTCGAGGTCGGCCGCGAACGCGATCCCGAAGATCTCCAGCAGGTAGCGCAGCCGCTTGCAGGCGATGCGCATGTCGTGCA